>JBGAPZ010000079.1:0-8487 GCA_044220975.1 Micropepsaceae bacterium
TCACACCCGCGATTGCCAAAGCACCCCGATTAAGACTGCAGGCCCGAACTTGCGCAAGACGCGAGCCACGCCCGGCATAATCGTGCGCACCCGATTTGAGGGCGCCGCCGGATTGAGAACGCAGCGGACACCGATACACGCTAGCGTGGCTTCCCGCTGTTGGCTTGGCGCCGCGTTACACACAGGTAACTTTGTTGTTCAAGGTTGGGTGTTTAGCATGCCCGCGAAAATACAATGATCGCACACACTCAACGGCTGTATTGCTAGGAAGATGAAATTTCTTCTCGTCGAAGACGACAGTCGGACTGCGGATTATATCGTCAGGGGCGCGAGAGAGCTTGGTCACGTCGTGGATGTCGCGGCGACGGGACGCGACGGGCTCTTTCTTGCGACTGGCGAGCGGTACGACGTGCTCGTCGTCGACCGCATGTTGCCGGGGATGGACGGTCTTTCTTTGGTTCGCAGTTTGCGTGCGGCGAGCATCAAGACGCCGATTCTGTTTTTGACCACGATGGGCGGCATCGACGATCGTGTCGAGGGGCTGAACGCCGGGGGCGACGACTATCTTACAAAGCCGTTCTCGTTCGCTGAACTGATCGCACGCGTAAACGCATTGGCGCGCCGGCCGCCGCTGGCGACCGAAGAAACCGTTCTGAGATCCGGTGATCTCGAAATGGACTTGTTGAAACGTGCTGTCCGGCGCGACGGAAGGAAGATCGATCTGCTCCCGAAGGAACTACAGCTCGTGGAGTTTTTTCTGCGTCACGCCGATCAAGTGGTCACGCGGACGATGTTACTCGAGGGCGTTTGGAATTATCACTTCGATCCCAAAACCAATGTCGTCGAAACGCACATCAGCAGGCTGCGGCCAAAACTGAACAAGGACCAGGACGTCGAACTTATTCATACTGTCCGCGGCTCGGGGTACACGCTTCATGCGCCTGGTCGCACTGTTTAGAACAGCCAGTTTCAAGCTGACTGCGGCCTATGTGCTGTTGTTCACTTTTTCGGTCGGCGTCTTGGCGTTCGTTGTCTATGCCAGGACGACAGCGGAGTATCAGCGTCAAGCGCGCGTGCGCATCTTCTCCGAAGCTCAGACCCTTCACAAGATTTATGACGTGAACGGCCTCTCCGAAGTGCTTGCGTCGATTCACGACCGCCTGCGAAGTCCCGCCTTGGGCGGATTGGAGTACACGGTCTTTACGTCCGCCGGGGAACGCGTATTCGGAAATCTCGCGCATGTCGCAGCAAAGGAGGGTTGGACCGACGATCTCGGTCCGCCGGACGGGGACGAACAGCCCGGTCAATTGGAACGACTTGCCATCTATACTATTCGCTTGTCGCCGAACGAATGGCTGTCCGTCGCGGACGATGCGGGCAAGTTCGAGGAGTTCGGTCGAATTATTCTGCAGTCGTTTGGTTGGATGCTGGGGTTGACGCTTTTGCTTGCCGTTGCAGGCGGGGCGGCGCTCAGCATGGGCGTGCTCAGCCGCATTCAGGCGATCAACACGACCGCTGAGGCTATCATCGGCGGCGACATCAACAGCCGCATTCCCTTGGATAAGACTGGTGACGAACTCGACCGGCTTTCGGTGACGTTGAACCGTATGCTTGACCGCATCGCCAACCTGATGGATGCGCTACGGCAGGTTTCGAGCAACATCGCGCACGATCTAAGGACCCCGCTCGGCCGGTTGCGGCATACGCTTGACGAGGCGCGCGAGAAGGCACGCAACGTGGACGACTACAAACTCGCAGTCACGACGGCGATATCGGATACGGACTTGGTACTTGAGACCTTCTCGGCTTTGCTTCGCATCGCCCAGATCGAGTCTGGCTCGCGCCGTGCCGGCTTTCGTCAACTCGACATGGCCGGAGTCGTCGAAAGTGTGGTCCAGACCTATCAGCTCATTGCAGAGGATAGTGGGCGGCACCTCAAAGCCCAGGCCGCGCCCGGAGTTGCGATTGCCGGCGACCATGAATTGCTGACGCAGTTGCTGGTCAATCTGGTCGAAAACGCCATCCGTCACACTCCGCCGGGTTCGACGATTAGCTTGGACCTTATTGCGGCTCCCATTCCGGAACTCGTCGTCTCGGACAACGGTCCTGGAATTCCCGAAAGCGAGCGTGCGCGTGTTCTTGCGCGCTTTCACCGTCTGGAAAACAGCCGGACGTCGCCGGGGAGCGGACTTGGGCTAAGCATTGTCGCCGCCATCGCCGAACTTCATGACATTAATCTTACACTCGAGGACAACGCGCCGGGCCTGCGTGTTCGCCTGCGGCTCCCGCGATCTGCCGAAAAGTCGTTTGCGCCGGCCGCCGTTGCCGCCGACTGACTGTCGCTCTCGCCAGGCGGAGCTCACAAAGATTCAACATTCGCTCAAGCTCGCTTCAAGGCCCGCGCGGCTACACCAAACCTGCGGGGCGGACTTCCGCATCATGTGAGTTTGTTTGCGAGGCGTTCGTGCTCGAAGTTTCGTTTTGTGCGCATTCGAAGGAGCAGGGGAAACTTCGGATCAATGCCGAACGCATGCGCGGATTCACGCATGTGGTTCCCTCGACAATCAGCGTTTCCGGTGCTCACGACAGCGGCCGGCGCGATGCCGAAGATCTGATCGAACGAGCCTATGCCCGGTCCTATGGATCGAAAATTGCCTCGCACTATCCCAATTTGATGAGCCTCAGTGATGGGGCAGGCGCTGTGCTTGCGGCTGTGGGTTTCCGGGCTGCGAAGTCGAGCACGTTGTTCCTAGAGCAGTATCTGCAGTTCCCGGTCGAAAGCGCGATCGAGGAGGCGGCAGGCGTCGCCGTCGCCCGCGAACAAATCGTCGAAATAGGAAGCCTTGCCTCCAGCGGACGCGGGGCGTCGCTCTACTTGTTTGTTGCACTGGCCGCATTTCTCCAACGCAACGGCTTCCTCTTCGCCGTCGCGACGGCGACCGAAGTTCTGCAAAAAACCTTCACGCTGTTCGGCTTCGAGCTGATAGCGCTCGGTGGCGCCGATCAGGCCGTGTTGCCGGATGGCGGTGCGTCGTGGGGGAGTTACTACGCCAGCAATCCACGAGTCGTGGCGGGCGCCATCGTGCCGGGCTGCGCTCGGCTGGAACGCTATCTGCCCGTCCAGCACAACGCGACCCTGGACCTAGTCTTCTCTTATAGCGACGCACCGTCGGAGGGCGCCACGGCATGAGCTTGCTAATCGAAGCATTGAAGGCGCGCGCACTCTCGCATCCGAACGACATTGCGCTTAGCGATGCACAATCGCAGATGACCTATAGCGCGCTCTGGCGTGCGATTGACGAGACCGCGATCTGGATCCGGCAAGTCTGTCAGGGCTCTGCACCGATCGCACTGTGCGGCGACAACGCGCCTACATGGGTGGTGTTCGATCTCGCGTGTGTGCGGCTTGGGAGGACATTGGTTCCGCTGCCCCCCTTCTTCACCGAACAACAAATCGAGCATATCATCAAGCAAACCGGTGCGGGCTTTCTCGTCACCTGCAAAAGCGACGGTCAGCCGCGCGCGTTCGATCTTCTCGAAAATGCATATCTCGCGCGCGAACTCGCCGCCGCGCCGGTGGTATTGCCAGCCGGGACCGCAAAGGTGACATACACGTCCGGGACGACCGGCACCCCGAAGGGCGCTTGCCTCTCGCAAGATGCGCTTGAGCGCGTCAGCGCGTCGCTGGTGGAAGCGATCGGTGCGGAATTCGCCGGCACACACCTGGCGGTGCTGCCGCTCGGTGTGTTGCTTGAGAACGTGGCGGGGCTCTACACGACGCTGCTCGCGGGCGGACGGTATCACGTGCTGCGGCTCGCTGAGATTGGCTTCGCGAAGCCGTTCCTACCCGACTTCGCCCAGTTGGCGATGGTCTTGGCGCAGACACAGGCGCGTAGCGTTATTCTCGTTCCGGAGATTCTACGCGGCCTGATTCAAGCCCTCAAGGCGCTGAAGCTGGCTTTGCCGCAGATACGATTGGTGGCCGTAGGCGGGGCGAAAGTCGCGCCCGCGTTGCTGGAGGCTGCCGCGTTAGCCGGACTTCCAGTCTACCAAGGATACGGGCTCAGCGAGGCAGGGTCCGTCGTCACGCTGAACACCCCGAGAAAGAGCCGCGTGGGAAGTGTCGGGCGGATACTCGGCCACGTGAACCTTTCGATCGATGCGACTGGCGAGATCTTGCTTCAAGAGCCCGGGTTCTTGGGCTATGCGGGCGAAGGCGCCGCGCCGTCCGCTTATCGGACGGGCGACCTTGGGCGGATCGACGCCGACGGCTTCGTCTATATTGATGGGCGCGCATCGAACGTTCTGATTACGTCGTTTGGGCGCAATGTTTCGCCGGAATGGGTCGAGAGCGAACTTCTGGCCCAGCCGGAGATCGGGCAGGCATTCGTGTGCGGCGAGGCGATGCCGTCGCTCGGCGCATTGCTTGTGCCGTCTTCGTTGCAGATCCGCGACGCCGACTTGGAGCGCGCGGTGGCGAACGCGAACAAGACGCTGCCTGCCTACGCGCAGATCAACCACTGGAGCAAAGTGTTTCCGTTCACCCCCGCAAACGGACAAGCCACCACAAATGGACGGTTGAAACGCAGCGCGATAAACGCCGCATACGCCAAGCAGATAGCGCACACGTTCGAAACCCAAGGCCAATATCTCAGTTTCTTCGAGCGGCTGGTCGCCGAAACCGAAGCCGAGCGCGGATACTTGATGCAAACACCTCAAATCCGCGATGGCCTACTGGGGAAGATCTCGCTCCGCAGTTACAGAGAGTATCTCGCCGAGGCGTACTACCACGTAAGGCACACGGTGCCACTACTCGAACGCGTGCGTGACCTGCTGCCGCCGGAAAAGGCATGGCTGAGCAAAGCGGCGGACGAGTACATCGCGGAGGAAAGCGGCCACGAAGAGTGGGTTCTTGACGACATCCGCAACGCCGGCGGCGATGCCGATGCCGTCAGGTGGGGTGAACCGCGCGAAGCCACGGAAATGATGGTCGCCTACGCCTACGACTTCGTGAATCGGCGCAACCCTGCAGGCTTTTTCGGGATGGTGTTCGTGCTCGAAGGGACCAGCACGCAGCTCGCGACCGCGGGCGCCGGCGCACTGATGCAGTCGCTGAAGCTGCCTGAGAATTGCTTTCGTTATCTGACGTCGCACGGCACGCTCGACATTTCGCACATGCAGTTCTTCCGCACGCTGATGGACAAGATCGACGATCCGCGCGATCAGGCCGACATCGTCCACATGGCCAAGCGCATGTTCGTACTGTTCGCCAACGTGTTTCGTGCGATCCCGCACGAGCCCGAGGTGCAACATGCCGCGGCTTAAAGGGCAGTCGGTGCTGATGACCGGTGCCAGCGGCGGCATCGGACAACTGGTCGCGAAAGCGTTGCTCAAGGCCGGCGCGAAACTCAGCGTGTTGGACCGAGGCGACGGCGTCGCGTTCGACGCCAAGCCGCTGAAGGGCGACCTCTCGACGATCGACGGTATCGCGGCGGCGGCCGCGGCAGCCGCGGCGGAGGAACCGGACATTCTGATAAATCTCGCCGGCATTCAATATTTCGGCTTATTCGAGGAACAGACGGCCGAGAATGTCGAGCTGAATTATCTCATCAATCTGGTCGCGCCGGTCATGCTGACGAAGGCGGTGTTGCCCGGTATGAAGCGGCGCAGCGGCGGGCATATCGTCAATATCGGCTCGGTGTTTGGCTCCATCAGCTTCGCGCATTTCGTAACCTATTCCAGCGCGAAGGCCGGCCTGCGCGCCTTCAGCGAAGGCCTCAGGCGCGAACTCGAAGACACGCCGATCGACGTCACTTACATCGCGCCGCGCGCGGTCAAGACCGGCTTGAGCCAGCAGAGCGCGGTCGCAGATTACGCGAAGCTCACGTCCATGACGATGGACAAGCCCGACTACGTCGCACGTCAGATCGTGAAGGCGATCCGCTGGCGCAAGAAGGATGTCTACATCGGATTTCCGGAAAGCCTGTTTGTGCGGCTGAACGCGGTCATGCCCCGGATGGTGGACGCGGCGCTTGTTAAGAACGACCGCAAAGCCAAAACCCTCTTCACCTCTTGATTTGAAGGAGCTCCAACTCATGACGAAATACCAAAGATCTCTCGTGCTGGCGCTCGCGACCGCCGGCATTTTCGCCGCACTTCCGGCGCGCGCGGACGAACCCTCGACGATGGACGGCGACATCAAGCGCCTCGAGCATCAATGGGCGCACATCGTCTATGAAGTCAAAGATTCGAGCGATCAGTTGACGCAGATCGACGCGTTGAACAAGGAAGCTGCGGCCGTGGTGCAGCGTTATCCGGGTCGGACCGAACCGCTGATTTGGGACGGCATCATCACGAGCGAAGAAGCGGCAATCGCCAGCGTCTTCACCGCGCTTGGCTATGCGCAAGATGCCCGCGCGCTATTCGAGAGGGCGGAGCAGATCGATCCGAAGGCCCTGGACGGCGCGGCGCAGATGAGTCTCGGCACGCTCTATTACCGCGTACCGGGCTTCCCGGTCGCGTTCGGCGACAACAAGAAGGCGCGTGCCTATCTAGAGAAAGGCATGGCTCTCAATCCCGACGGGCTCGACTCGAACTATTTCTACGGTGACTTTTTGCTGGAGCAGGGCGAATACGCAAAGGCGCGGGACGTGCTCGCGCACGGGCTGCTTGCTTCCGCGAACGCCGAGCGCCCGGTGTGGGATGCAGGGCGCCGCGCGGAGATCAAAGCGCTATTGGCGAAAGCCAACGCCAAGCTCGCGTCGCGATGACCGCGACGGTGTGGCACCAGATCGGTCGGCAGTTTCGCCACCCGCAAGGGATAGGCGGCCGGCTGATCGGCGCCGTCATGGGTGTCATCAACCGTCGGCCGAACCGGTTCGCTCTCGACGCGCTCGCAATCGCACCGGACGACGTAGTGCTCGAGCTCGGCTGCGGCCCTGGACTAGCGCTTGTGGAGGCAAGCGAGCGGGCTTGGCGCGGCGTCGCCCATGGGCTCGATTTTTCAGAGACGATGCTGGCCCAAGCACTTGCGCATAATGCGACTGCCGTTCGGACGGGGCGCGTCGTCTTGCATCGCGGCAGCTTCGAGCGAATTCCTCTGGGCGACGCATCGGTCGATAAGATATTGGCTGTCAACGTCGTCTATTTTTGGCAGGACTGGCCCGCAATTCTAACCGAGTTGCGCCGCGTGCTCCGGCCGAACGGCCGCATCGCGATTTACGCGACGGATGCATCTATCATGCGGAGATGGAAGTTCGCGAGTGCTGAGACGCATCGTTTGTTTGACGCGGCATCGCTGGGCGCCGCCGCTGAAAGCGGACCGTTCGCCCCGCGCACGGTCAGCATCTCGCGCGTCAACGCTGGGGCGGGCGTGCCAGGTCTCATCGCAGTCATTCATGACAAACCCCTCGGTAAGGAGCCATCAGATGAACAGCTCAATGCATAGCCGCCGATCCCTCATCGCCGGCGCGGGAACTCTTGCAGCGACCGCTGCGTTCGCCGGCGGCGTCCGGGCCGACGCCAAAATGAAGGCGGTACCGCTGCCGAAGATGGCGAAGACGCCTGTCGCGCAAGTAGCACTGCCATTCGCAGATGACGCGCTGGCGCCGTTGATCTCCGCACAGACGATTGGCTTGCACTATGGCAAGCATCACAAGATCTATACGGACAAAGTAATCGCGGCGATTAAGGGAACGCCGCAGGAATCGGCTGCACTCGAAGACCTGGTCTCGACCGCATCGCGCTCGCCCGCAAAGAGCACGCTCTTCAACATGGCCGCACAGGTTTGGAATCACAATTTCTACTGGCAGAGCCTGTCGCCCAAACCGCAAGCGCCTTCCGGCAAACTGGCGGACGCGATCGCGCGCGACTTCGGTTCGCTCGAGGCTTGCAAGAAGGCGCTGACCGACGTGGCGGTCGGACAATTCGGCAGCGGTTGGGGCTGGCTCGTCTTCGACCACGGCAAGCTTAAGGCGGTCAGCACGTCGAACGCTGACGTGCCGTTCCTGCACGGCCTGATACCGCTCATCACCGTGGACGTGTGGGAACACGCATATTATCTCGACTACCAAAATCGGCGGGCGGATCACGTGGGCGCGATCGTCGACAAGGCGCTGAACTGGGAGTTCGCGGCCAAGAATTTCGGGGGCTAGTGGCTCAAGGCCGCCAGTTGAGCGCGCCCTAGAACGGCATCGGAATGGTCGGCACGGGAAGCTCGTAGCCCGCATTCGCGAACTCAGGTTCCTCCTCGCCGTCCTCGTTCTCGACGATTCGAACCACCTTTTTCGCGCAGGCCGCAGCGATTCTCGATGCGAGTTCCGGCGCCGGCTCCGTAACAACCGGCCGTGCCGCGCAGCGCGCGCCGATGTCGCCGGCGAGGCGCTCGCCACCTGCCGCGCAATAGAGACCGCTGCCGTCGGCTTGCGGGGCAAAGCGGACGCCGCCGGCGCCCAAGCGCTTCGCCAGATGGTTCAGCACATGGATTCG
>JBGAPZ010000080.1:0-8369 GCA_044220975.1 Micropepsaceae bacterium
CGGTGAGACATGAATGGATCGCGAATTATACATTGCACTATGTTATTATTGACTAATAACGTGTTTGTCCGTAAATAAGACAGATGAGTGCTGGTAGCCTCCCGTTCGCTTGGAACACTGTTCGCCGCGAGATCGCCTTGCCGAGCTTCGAGCCCGGTTGGGTTTGGCTCGTCGGGGCTGGACCGGGCGACGCCGGCCTGCTGACCCTGCATGCACTGAACGCGCTGCAGCAGGCGGATGTTGTCGTCTACGACGCGCTGGTCGATGAGGGCATCTTGGGCCTCGTGCGTCCGGGTGCGGAGGTGATCTATTCGGGCAAGCGCGGTGGCAAACCCAGTCCGAAGCAACGCGATATTTCCCTGCGCCTGGTCGAGTTTGCACGAGCCGGGAAGCGCGTCTTGCGCCTCAAGGGCGGCGACCCGTTTTTGTTCGGCCGCGGCGGCGAGGAAGCGCTTGCGCTTGTCGCTGCGAAGATCCCGTTCCGGATCGTTCCTGGCGTGACGTCGGGGATTGGCGGTCTCGCCTACGCCGGAATTCCGGCGACCCATCGCGATGTGAACCATGCGGTGACGTTCGTGACCGGCCATATGGCCGGCGGCGATGTGCCGGACACCATCAATTGGCGTGCGCTGGGCGAAGGTTCGCCGGTTATTGTCATTTACATGGGATTGAAGCACTTGCCGCGGATTGCGAGCGAGTTGCTCGCGGCGGGACGAGCGAGCGCGGAGCCCGTCGCTGTCATCAGCCAGGCGACGACGCCGCGCCAGCGGGTGTTGGAGACGAGACTTGGCAATGCGGTCGCTGACGTCGCTGCAAGTGGGATCGAAGCACCCGCGTTGATCGTTGTCGGCGACGCTGTGCGGCTACGTGCGGGTCTCGACTGGCTGTCGGCGCTCGACGGCCGTGCGCTCGATCCCGATCCGTTGGGAACAAAGAACCTGCGCGACGCGGGTTAAGCTACTCTGCCTTGAACTGAAATTCGCCTTCGTAGCCCCAATACCAGTAGTGCACGAGGTAGTCATCGCCTGCGCGGTAGCGCTGGCTTTCGAGGACGATCGCATAGAATTCTTCCGACGCTTCGCCTGAAGGCAGGTAGGCGGTAACGGGCGATTGCGGACATGTGTCTTTCGGCACGACGCTTTGCACCATGTCCCCAGCGCGATCGAATATCTGCCAGCGGAACACCTTGCACGCGGTGGGCGCAGTCAGCGTCACCTGATTGCGCGTGTTGTTTCGTAGATTGACTTTGACTTGGATGACAGCCGGTTCGCCGCTTTTCAAAGGCACGCGATCGCGGTTTGGTTCCGCCGTCGCGGTCACCGCGTTTTCGAGGAAGCCGAGGCTGCCGTTGCTCGCGGCGTAGCCGAGGGCCGCGATGAACGAGACCCAGATCACCGCCAACAGCATATAGCGCCGCCAATCGGGCGGTGGGGACTGCGGCAGAGGCTGCACCGGGCTCAAGCGCTTTGCCTTGCTTGTTTTGTTTCGCCTTCGACGTAGTTGAGGTCGATATGGAACGTCTCGCGGAGTGAGAAGAACGCATAGATCGCGAACGCCGACACGACGATTGCAACGATTTCGGCCGCGCCGACAACACCGGTCGTGGGCTTGAGCGCTGTGAACGCCATCGTGATGGGTACCGTGAAGCCCCGGACGAAGTTTGGCACCGATGTCGCGACGGTTGCGCGCAGGTTCGTTCCGAATTGCTCGGCTGCAATCGTCACCATCATTGCCCAATAGGCGGTAGCGAATCCGACAGCAAAGATCACCGCAAAGAATTCCGCCGACGATTTGAGCGGCACGTGGAAGAACACGCCGAGGCTTGCGAACAAGGCGAGCAAGAAGACGCCGACTGCGAGTTTGCGGCTGCCGAAGAATTGGCTGACGAGGCCGTTGGCCAGGCTGCCGAGCGTGATGCCGGAGTAGAACCAGAAGACCGTGTGGGCTGGGATTATTTTTTCGGGAATGCCGAGAGCTGGCGCGATTTCGGGCGAAAACGTAACCAACGTGCCCAAGCAATACCAAATGGGCAGGCCAACCAGGATGCAGTTGATATAGCGGTTGAAGCGATCCCAAGACGTGAACAGCATCAGGAAATTGCCGCGCGCGATGTGCTCTTTCTCGGCGAGTTCTTTGAAGATACCGGACTCGGCGACAGATAAACGCAGCGCCAACAGGCCAAGGCCTAACACGCCACCGACGATGTAGGCGCCGCGCCAGGTGAAGTATTGGTACACCCAAGCCGCAGCGACTGCGCCCGCGACGCCGGTTGCGACCACGATCGTTGTGCCGTAGCCGCGGGTGCGTTGCGGCAGGAGTTCGGACACCAATGTGATGCCGCCTCCTATTTCGCCGGCAAGGCCCACGCCGGTGATGAAGCGCAGCAGCGCGTATTGATCGACGGGCGAGAGAATGGCGTCTACGCCTGGCCCGAATTGGCCCACGAAGCCATTCAAGATGTTGCCGACCGAGTAGAGCAGGATCGAGCCGAACAACAGCTGTATGCGGCCAACCTTGTCGCCGATCACACCCCACAGCACGCCGCCGATCAGGAAGCCCGCCATCTGCCAGTTCAAAATGTAGGCGCCGACGGGCAGCAGGTCAGCCGGCGCAATACCAAGCTCTTTCAAGCTGTCGGTCCGCAGCACCGTGAACAGGATCAAGTCGTAGACGTCGACGAAGTAGCCAAGGGCGGCCACAAGAATGGCCAAACGAACATTATTCGACATCTGAGACGGGATCCTCCGTGCGGCGTTCCTTTTGGTCACCTTGCCGGTTCACCACTACGGCGACAACCGTAGGGATACGCCATAGACGGTTTCCCCCGCACTTTTGCGCCGAAATCCGGGCTAAGAGTGATCGGTTGAGTGTGATTTCTATGGCACGCCTTAGTTGTTAAATGAGCGCAACGGTCTGGATTTCGTTGACAGTTCAAGGACCCACAGCGCGAGATGGGGGCGGGTAAATGCAGGGGCTGGGGGCCTCTGCCCAAGGGGGAAATAATGCGTAAAATTGCTTTGCTTGCGGCGTCTTCGCTGCTCGTTTCCGGTGTGGCGCTCGCTGACGGCGAAGACATGGCGCCGAGCCCGCATTTCATCGCGCTCAGCGCTGGCTGGACGACGATGGAAATGCCGGAGCACGCCGAGGGCGCGTTTCAGCTCAATTTCGGCGGCGGGATTGCTCCGTTGGTCGAGCAGGCCGATGTGGACGGCATGAGCTACGCGTTTGCCTTTGGCAAAGATTTGTCGAGTGGGTGGCGTGTCGCCGCCGGCGCTCGCTTCTTCGACGGCGACGGTTCGGCGTCGAGCGCATTTGCAATACCTAACGCGACGCCGTTTCGTCGTGGTTCGATCACTGGCGGTAGCGTCGTGTCGGGCAACTGGGGCGGCTTGGGTTCTGCCGTGCAAAAACTCGATGTCGACGTTACCGATTATGCCGTCGGCGTTTCGGTCGGACATGGGCTTGGCGACATGATCCACGCCGACTTGGTGGTGTCCTACGGCGCGCGCGATACCGAATATCGCAATCGCGTCGACGAACTGAATTTCACCGAAACGTACACGACCAGAACGACTTTCACCGAGAACACGGTTGAAATCGCTGCGCGCTTGTCGGCGACAGTCCCGCTGTCCAACGATTTTTCGTTCGGTCTCGGCGGCTCGGCAGGCTGGGGCTTGCGCAACACCGACATGAATGCCTCTCAGTCCTACGTCGATGGTGCTTTCACTACTTCGAGCCTCAGCGTCGATCAGGATTTGGACGGCTTTATCGGCCGCTTGGATGCCAGCCTGAACTTCGCGATCGCGCATTCGACTTCGATTGGCCTTACGGCGAACTATACGTATGACGACATGGTTCCGGTCTATGTCGCACCGGATTACGTCGCCGGCACGGCCGCCACGTTTACCACCGAAGGCGACGCAAGCATGACCTACGGGCTGCGCCTGCTCGGCCGGTTCTAAGGTCTGCAGTAGCTTGAGTTTCGGAGGGGCGCCCCACGTGGGCGCCCTTTTCGATTCAGTTTGACGTGGTGAGGCGCACGAAGACCATGGCGCCGTCGGGATCGCCTCCATAACTCGCCTCGAGCGCTGACGGTACGAAGTTCAAGGCGTAGAGAGCGCCGAGACCCAGCTTCGTGTTTTCGGCCACTTGGACATCGCGGATACCGCCGAACGAGATTTTGCCAACCGTTTCGGTCGTCGGCCCAAGTTCGTTAGCCTCCACGATCTCGCCGCGCGCGAAGAAGGTCCAATCCCGATCCGGCGCATAGGCGGTTTCAAGCGCCAGGGCGTTCGTCGTGTCGCCTTCGGTGGGGTCTTTCCAACCCCAAGCGATAGTCGTCGACCACCAACCTTCACCGGCGAGGGGGACCGTGTAGATGGCGCTGGCGGACAGCTTCGCGACATCGACGGTGGGTTCGAGCTGCTCAGGGCTCTGTTGGTCGGCCCACGAGAACTGCAGTGACCAGTTCTCGGTCGGGTTCCAGCTGGCGCGTACGGCGACGCTATCGAGTTTCGGGGCTTCGATGTCGAAACGGTCTTCGTCGGGTTCGCGCCCTTTGAAGGCCGAGACTTCTAGTTTCCACGCATCTTTGATCCAACCCGCCGTGATCACCCCGAACGCGATGTGGGTCGAGTCCAGCCAATGGTGCGAGATGGGGGCTTCCGGCGAGTTCATCGCCGATAAGCGGTGCATGAACGCCGGTGGGCCGAAGGCGGGTTCGCCGGGCAGGCCTGCGTAGAGAAATAGGGCTTCGTCCTTGTCGATCGCGAAGCTGTAGGAGGCGGATAGCTCCATGAACAGATCGTGCGGGTGCTGGCGATCGACGAGGTGGGTCACACCGTCGGCCGTTTCGCCCGCGGCCAACAGGAGAGGGTAGCCGCGCTTTCCCATGAAGGCATCGGGGCTGAGCATCGCTCGCAGGTTCAACACGTCCTCGCCGAACGAGCGGCGCGCGCTCACCATCGCCATGCCGGCAACGAACGTCTTCTCGTCGCCGCGCGGGCCGTCCTGCCAATCGTAAACGAGGTTCAGCATTGCGTGGGCGGAGATCATCCAGTCGCCCGACATGTCATGGCCCATATGATGAGGCGTCGCGTCGGGCTGCCAGCTGGTGCCGGACGCCTCGCGCGTCATCGGGCTGGGACCGAGAACTCCGGTCATGGCCGTCATGCCACCATGTGCGTCGTGCATTCCATGAGCGGCATGAGCTCCGTGTTTGCCATGCGCGCCGTGCTTGGTCTTTGCCGCTTCTTCCGGCTTATGGTCTTCGCTCGCGGCCGGTGGCGGGGTTTGCGGTTTCGCGTGATCGGAATGTTGTGGAGCCGCAACGGCGAGCGGCGTACTCAGCGCTGCGACTGTAAACAGATGAACTAGGCGTTTCGGCATCGGAACGAGCTCCCCACATGCCTTCAGTCGTAGCCCGCGCTATTTACGAATGCATTAACGAACTGCTCTGCTTGACGCGCGCGATCCCGGCGCTGGTGACAGGATAAACTTCCTAAGGACCGCGGAGTCCAATCTTTAGGTTGCAGCATGCATCGCGATACACGCGAGGCAGCCGAAACTCGCCCTGAAGTTTTTCCCTTCAGTTGCGAATTGCACGTTCCGCTAAGCAGACAAGGTGATGCTGCTCACATATTTTGACCCCTCAAGAATCTGCGATTCGTAACCAAGCAGATCGTTTCAAATGGGGTCTCATGTCCGGTAAAATTTCCACACGCGTTTGTGAAACCGATTGGCGTGGCGCATTGCTGACGTCGGCTGCCGTTTTTGCGTTGTCGACGACAGTATTTGCGTCGGTCGCGGTCGCTGACGACCCGCCGCCGCCTGCCGATGAACCGGTGCCGGCTGAGGAGATCGGCGCGCCCCCTATGGCTGTGGAAAAGGTGGTTGTGACGGCCACGCGGCGCGAAACCCAACTCGTGAAGACCCCCGTCGCTGTCACGGCGGTCAGCGGCAAGACGCTTGAGGCGGCGGAAGTCGAAAATATCGAAGACTTGGTGGCCTTGGTGCCGTCGTTGGTCATTACGAATAACGGGCATCCGTTCGCCTATACGACCCGCATTCGCGGCATCGGTACGCAGGGCGACAATCCGGGCCTCGAGGCCGCAGTCGGCACCTTCATCGACGGCGTCTATCGCAACCGCCCGGGCGTCGCGATGAGCGATCTGGGCGAGATGGAGCGCGTGGAAGTTCTGCGCGGTCCGCAAGGTACGCTGTTCGGCCGCAACACATCGGCCGGTATCATCAACGTGCTCACGAAGAAGCCGACCTGGGTCAACGAGATGTGGGGCGAAGTCACCGGCGGGTCGTACGACCTGATGGCGGCGCGCGGTGGCTTCAATGCGGTCCTTGCACCCGACGTTCTGGCTGCGCGGTTCTATGGTGTTCGTCAGGAGCGTGAGGGTTACATCGACGTGAACCCCGGCCGTCCCGACGCCTACGACGGCAACGCGACGAGCTTCTTCGGCGGCAAAGGCCAACTGCTGTGGCAGCCGACGCAGGATGTGAGCCTTCGCATCATCGGCGACTATGCGGAGCGCAAAGATCAGTGCTGCTCGGCTGTGACGTTGTTCAAGGGCAGCTTCGGACGCGCACCGACGGTGCCGTTCCCCGACACGTCGGGGCCCGGGATCATCAATTCGATCGAGAGTCCGTTGACCGGCAAGGCGACGACCAATCAACTCGATAATCTGGTCGCGTTCGGCAATCGCTCGACGGATGCCAACACGAAGGACAAGGGCGTATCGGGCGAGCTCAATTGGCGCTTCAGTGGCGTCAAGTTGACGTCGATCACGTCGTATCGCGAGTACGACAACGAATACGGCCAGGACATCGACTTCTCAGGCGCCGACATCCTCTATTTCCCGGGCGATGGAACGAACTTCAACAAGTTCGAGACGTTCACGCACGAAACACGGCTCAATGGCGAGACCGGATGGGTGAACTGGCTGTTCGGCGTGTACTACGCGAACGAAGACATCGACCGTCAGCAGCGCGTTACGTTCGGTACCGAGGCGGAGAGCTTCTTGAGCCTGCACCGCGTGGGCGACTCTCCGTTGGCGCTGCGCGTCGCGTTGGGGCTCGGGGCGGGAACGCCTGCGTTTACCCCGAATACGGGCGATACGGATCACTACACGCAGAATTCGGAATCCTTTGCGGCGTTCACGCACAACGTCTTTCACTTGACCGACGATTTGGATTTCATCGCGGGCCTGCGGTGGACGACGGAGACGAAGCAGTTCCGCGCAACGTATTTGACCGATCCGCAGAACGGCTGCACCGCGCTTGAGGGTTCGCTCGGCCTCGACCCCAGCCGCGAGGCTGCGGCCCTGGGGATGCCGGTTCTCAATCAGCAGGGCATAGCGATCGCCTGTTTGCCGTACTCGCGCAACGCGCTTGACGTCTTCACCGCGGCCGCACCGCATCTTCAGGAGCGGACGGAGGATGAGTTCTCGGGCATTGCGACGCTCGCCTATCAATTCAACTCGAACCTGAATACCTACGCGTCCTATTCGCGTGGGCACAAAGCGGGCGGGTTCAACCTCGATCGCGCCTTCAACGATGCGCTGGGCTCGATCGTTTCGCCCGCGACCTTCCCGGCTGGACCGGTGCCCGTGCAGACCGTGCGCGCGCCGGACACGAGCTTTGCGGCGGAGTTGGTGGACGCCTACGAACTCGGCCTGAAGATGGCGACCGACGACAACACGTTCCAAATGAACGTCGCTGGGTTCTATCAAGACTTCGAAAACTTCCAGCTGAACACGTTCACCGGCGTTTCGTTCATCGTGACGTCCGTGCCGGAAGTGATCAGCCAGGGTGTCGAGGTTGAGACGTTCTGGTCGCCGTTCCGCGACTTCTCCACGAACCTGGGCGTCGCCTACACCGATGCACGCTACGGCGACGACCTCGGCGCGTTTGTCACCCAAAACCCGTCTCTCTTCGCATTGCCGGGCGAACGGCTGACGCACGCGCCGGAGTGGACCGTTACGGGTGGCGTCGACTACGGCTTCCCGTTCATCGACACGCTGACCGCGCGGCTCCATTTGGACGGACGCTGGCAGAGCGAGATGAACACGGGTTCGAACCTGGATCCGCGCAAGGTCCAGGACGCGTATGCGGTGTTCGGCGCGAAGATCGGCTTCTATTCGGAGGACGAGTGGTTCGGGCTTGAGCTCTTTGCCCGCAACCTGCTGGACGAAAACTACATCAACACAGCGATCGACTCACCCTTGCAGGGCACGGCGATGTGTTCGAATGCGCTCTCCGGCAATGTCTCATGCCCGCCGGGTTCGAGCGGTTCGTGCACGTTCGATGCATTTGTGGGCGAGCCGCGCGTGATCGGCGCGACGCTGCGGATCTAGAAC
>JBGAPZ010000022.1:0-64072 GCA_044220975.1 Micropepsaceae bacterium
GTAGTCGGTGAGGAAGTCTGTGCGCGGGTTGCGGCGGCGGTCGGCGAGCAGGTCGCTCACGTATTTGTCGAAGGCGGTCAGGCTTGCTTCGATTTGCGGGCGGCGCGCGAGGTCGATGAAGCCCAACGCCTCAGCCGAGTCGGCGATCCATTGCAGGAACACGG
The DNA here is from genome assembly GCA_044220975.1 of Micropepsaceae bacterium. Lineage (GTDB taxonomy): Bacteria > Pseudomonadota > Alphaproteobacteria > Micropepsales > Micropepsaceae > SZUA-430. The sequence goes on from JBGAPZ010000022.1 coordinate 165, forward strand.
GCAGGTCGGAACGCGGTATTCCCAAGATGTCGGCGATGATGCGGGCCGGGATTTGCGCCGCGATCTCGTTCACGAAATCGATCGGGCCGGCGTTCAAGCGCGGCGCGATCAGTTCGGCAGCGAGGGCTGCCGCCTTCGGCCGCATCGCGTCCATCAGCTTGAACGCGAACGTGCGTTGCACCGGCGCGCGGCGGCGGCGGTGCGCTTCGCCGTTCGCAAACAGCATCGCGGCCTTGGTGAACTCGAACAGCGGGCCGGACGTGATGCCCTGCATCATCTTCGTTTCGGTTTCGAGCTGGCGCGTGACGTCGGTCATCACGGTGTCGAGATGGCGCGCGCGCAACGCGAGCACGAGCCCCATCTCCGCGCGCACGAGCGGCGCCTTCGCACGGTACTCCGCGAATGCCACGTAAGGATCGGTGTCCGCCGGCATCGGCAGCGGGAGTTGCGGGATGTCGGCGAGGGAGCGGGGCATGGACTTGAGCTCCGAGGTTGGGGTCGGCGCATTGTAACGCCAACGCCGGGTCGAGTCTGCGGCCTGGATCACCGGTCGACTCGCCTCGTTATTCACCGCATGATGGGTCCGACCCCACTATGAGGAGCCTCCGCACATGACCCATCCCTTCGGCGCGAAATCGACCACCGACGACGTTCTCAGCGGCGTCGATCTTTCCGGCAAGCGCGTGCTTGTGACCGGTGCGTCGGCGGGTCTTGGCGTGGAGACGGCGCGGGCGCTTGTCGCGCACGGGGCTAGCGTCGTTGGCGCGGCGCGCGATCTGGGCAAGGCGCGCGACGCGACGGCCGCTGTGCGCGCTGCGGCGAAGAACGGCGCGACGCTGGACCTGATCGAACTCGACCTCGCCTCCCTGAAGAGCGTGCGTGCTGCCGCCGACCGCGTCGTGAAAGACGGCAAACAGTTCGACGTCGTCATCGCGAATGCGGGCGTGATGGCGTGTCCGAAGGGCACAACCGCCGACGGGTTCGAGACGCAGTTCGGCACGAACCACCTCGGCCATTTCGTGTTCGTGAACCGCATTGCCTCGCTGATCAAACCGGGCGGGCGGCTGGTGAACCTGTCGTCGGCGGGACACCGCTATTCAGACGTCGACCTCGACGACCCGAATTTCGAACGCACACCTTATACGGAGTTCGGCGCCTACGGCCGCTCGAAGACGGCGAACGTGCTGTTCGCGGTGGAGTTCGACCGGCGTCACAAAGCGCGTGGGGTTCGCGCGGCTGCGGTGCACCCCGGGGGCATCCAGACCGAACTCGGCCGGCACATGACACCAGAGCTGATCCAGCAGATGATGACCTCGATCAACCAGGCGCGGCCTGCGGGTGCGCCGGCGTTCGAGTTCAAGACGATCCCGCAAGGTGCCGCGACCACTGTGTGGGCGGGCTTTGTCGCCGACGCGAATGCCGTGGGCGGCCGTTACTGCGAAGACTGCCACGTCGCCGAGCTCAACCGCGACCCGAACGTACGCGAAGGCGTGCGCCCCTACGCGATCGACGGCGAACGCGCGAAGGCGCTTTGGACCAAGAGCGAGGAGATGGTGGGAGAGCGGTTTTAGCGAACCGCGCCGCCAAGCCTATTTGATCTTCAAAAGTTCGATGTCGAAGACCAGGACTTGGTCGGGTTTGACCCGCTCGCCCTTGCCCTTGCAGCCGTAGGCGAGGTCGGAGGGGATGACGACGTTCCACTTGTCGCCTTCGTTCATCATGGTCAGCGCTTCCTGCCAACCCTTGATGACGCCGCCGGCTTCGAACTCGGCGGGCGGATCGGACGGCTTCGTTTCGTCGAACGTCGTGCCGTCGATCAGTTGACCTTTGTAGCGAACTTGAACGGTCGAGGCCCAGGTCGGCTTGCGTGTGCCCTTGCCTTGGCTGATGACCCGGTACTGCAGACCGCTTTCAGTGACCTTTACATTCTCAAGCTGCTTGTTGCCCTCAAGGTAGGCCGTCATCTTGGCCCAGTTCGCCTTGTCGCGTTCGGGGCACGCATCGGCCACGCGGACCTTCGGCTTCTTGTCATCGTCGCCGCCACCGAGCGAGAACACGCAGCCGGTCAAACCGACGCTGACGAGGGCAAGAACAGAAACTGCGGCGATACGGCCGAACGACATGTACGAACTCCCAAGAGGGTCGAAGCGCTTTCTAGGGGCGCGAACCTGCCCCGCCGCCCCCAAGACTTGCAAGTGGGATGTGCTAGGAAGCTGACACATCAGACATCGCATACGCAAAAGGGACGAAATTCATGAACTCCAGGCAATCAATCTTCATCACCGGCGCCGCTTCTGGCATGGGGCGAGAGACGGCGAAGCTGTTCGCCTCAAAGGGGTGGCTCGTCGGCGCAACCGACGTGAACGAAGCCGGGTTGCAGACGCTCGAGCAAGAGTTGGGGTCCGAGAACTGTTGGATCCGAAAGCTCGACGTCACCTCGAAGCCTGCGTTCGACACGGCGCTTGCCGACTTCGATGCGAAGGCGGGGCGGCTGGACCTTCTGTTCAACAACGCGGGAATCGGCGAGTCGGGGTGGTTCGAAGACGTGCCCTACGACGCGGCCATGCGGGTGGTGCAGATCAACTTCGTGGGCGCCTTGAACGGGGCCTATGCGGCCCTGCCCTATTTGAAGAAGACGCCCAACGCGATGCTGTTTTCGACGTCGTCGTCTTCGGCGACGTACGGCATGCCCCGGATCGCCGTCTATGCGGCGACAAAGCATGCGGTGAAGGGGATGACGGAGGCGCTCAGTGTCGAGTGGGCGCGCCATGGCGTGCGCGTTGCCGACGTGCTGCCGGGATTGATCGATACCGCCATCTTGCGCCAGACGCCGAACCGCTCGGGCGACGCGCCGAAGCCTACTGAGGAGCAATTCTACGCACGGGCGCCGAAGAAGGGGATGTTCCGGCTGATGCCCGCCGATAGCGTCGCGAAGTGCGTGTGGGCGGCCTATCACGCGCCGAAAGCGAAGCTGCATTACTACGTGCCGGAAGAAATCGCCTGGATCGACCGAATCAAGGGTATCGCGCCGTCCTACATGCGGTCGCGGATCATGAAGCTGTTTCCCGCGCTGGCGGCGAGTGCCGGGGCTGCCCCCGAAAAGTAGAAAGGCCGGAGATCGCTCTCCGGCCCTTAAAGGTTCTCGAAGCGTGAGCTTCTAGAGGTTCCGGCCGCGTTGCGGGCGGTAGAAAATATGCGTGCCGATTTCGGCCACCTTGACCATACGCGAGGCCCAACGCGGGTTCACATAGTCGGCGTGGTAGAACGTGGCGCCGCCGGCGACGGCGTTGACGCGACCGCCTGTGCGCATGACGTTGGCCGCGATGCGGTTCGCCTGGCGCCAGGCGTCTCGATTCGCAACGCGGTCGGAGATACCGTCGCAGGTGAATGAGAACTGGCAGCCGGTCCGGCGCTTAGAGCCTTCATAGACGACGCCGCAGACCGTCTTTGGACGGCCGGGAACGCGGGTGCGCGCCAGGACGACTTCGGCGACGGCCTTCTGGCCCTTCGCGGTCTCGCCGCGGGCTTCGAAGTAGATCGCGGTCGCGAGGCAGTCTTTCTCGCGCAGGTAAGCTTGGTAGGCCGGGCGGTTCACAACCTCGTCCCGGACCATCGTCATGGGCAGCGGCTCAGAGCCCGGCGCTTCGAGCGTCGAAAGCGTGGGCCGCAGGCTGGAAAGGCGCAGCACCACGGCTTTGCCGTCGCCCAATTGGGCGGTCGGGGCCGTCGCTGCAGTCGAGACCACAGGGCTGACGAGTGCGATCGTCAGCGCATAAAGCAGGGCTCCGCCAAAGCCGACGCGCAGAATGCGGTCGTTGCGGCTGAGCAGTCGAACAAGTCCAAACGTCTTCGCCAATGGGAGCTCCATGGTTAGTGGCGTCTCAACACCCCTTTAGGGCCGGACCCCTTGGTGGGGTCTCTCATCGTTTCTGTGGTCCGACGGTGCAGCCATCGGGCCAGTAACTGTCTTGAAGGCTCAGATCCGGCCGAAACGCGGTAAACCTGAACCGGTTGCGTAGACAACTTGTGCGGGTGACCCCCTCGCACGGTGGGATTGCACGGGTACGAACTGTGCCGCTGCGGTGCAACAAACTCGGGGTTGTATAGGGATCAAGTACTAACGTGTCACCCCGGGGGCGACGAAATAGGCCATGCCGCCCTGCGACAGGTTGTTCTTGGCGTTAACTGTCCGCTCTATTTCGTCTTTTCAGTATTTGTCTAGTATTCAATGCAGGTTATTCTGATGTTGCAAAATGTTTCCCTGAAACTGTTCTGAATACGTGCCCACCTATATCTAGTGGTGGTGCGTCATTTATCCCTAGTCATGACGGAGATTTAATCTGGGGAATGGCGGAAAATCGCGCGCACGTAGGGAGCCAGCCGCGGAGACCGGCCACCCCTTTGAGGCGAAATGGCTATTTTCTGCGGTTTGTTCCGATTCAGGCGAGAGCAGGTTGGGGGGCCGGAGGCACCGTGATCCGCGGTTGGAGCGGAAGGCAACATATGTAACGAGACGATCCGTTTTCTTGAAACCACCCGCTAGCTGAAGCCGTGGCCGGTATGGCGTACCCGCTCGCAGGGTCAGGCTTTCTGTCCCCGCGCTAGCCCCTGTACGGTGGCGCATGAAACCAATCGCTGCGGGCCACATTGCGTTCTGGGAAGGTGGCAGCCTTTGGGTGCTTTATGTGTCCTCCGAGGCGCCGAGCCGCAACGAGACACACTCACACCACGCGTTTCAGCTGACCTTCTCGCTCGGCGGCGCGTTTAAGCTGCATCTCGAGGATCGGGTGGTGTCGGGGCCGTTTGCCATCGTCGCACCGGATGCGCCGCACGCGTTTGAAGCGCGCGGCCTGGTCGCGCACTTGTTCATCGAGCCGGAAAGCAGGGCCGGCCGATCCCTCATGCAGCTGATAAATGGCCAGCCAGCGGTAGAGATCGGCGTCGAGCAGGTACGTGACGCGCCGGAGATCATCAGGCGCGCGTTCGACCATTCAATCGACCCCAGATCTGCGCTACGCGAGGCCGGTGAAGAAATCGCCAATCGTATCGCCGGTCACACTCGAACGGTCGACCCAGACCGCCGTGTGCGCCAGATCATCAAATGGGCGAAGGAGAATCTCGACCGCACGGTCGCGATCAACGAGGCCGCAGACGGTGTGGGCCTTTCGCCGAGCCGCGCGAGCCATCTTTTTGTCGAGGAGACAGGCTTGCCGTTCCGCACGTTCGTGCTGTGGCTGCGGCTGGTGCGGGCGGTGGATGCGCATGCCGGGGGCGTCAACCTCACCGAGGCGGCTCAGGCGGCAGGTTTCGCCGATTCCGCGCACTTGAGCCGCACTTTCAAGCGCATGTTCGGCTTGCCAGCCAACGCGCTCGACATGTTGTAGCCGTTTCGTTCAAGCGGCCAAGCCTCCCGGGAATTAGGTAGGTGCATGTCCAACCGGACAGCCAACCTAACCAACGGAGACGAACAATGACCGAGATGCGAACCGTTTTGACCAGCCACAACGAAAGCGGCTGCGGCTGTGGTGCCGCGTGCCGCTGTGGCGAGAACTGCAGCTGCAACAGCGACCGCCGCTGCGCCGACAACTGCAATTGTGCACGCTGAAACCGGCCCCGGGGCCACGAGCCCCGGGCCGCCCATCTCATGAAGGTGCGGGCGATACTCAGAAGGAGGTTCTCATGGAATATCTTGTTGGTGCTCGCTGGAAAGCCTTTGACGATTCCCGACGACCTGCCCGCCGCGCACCGTCAACGAATGCGGATGTTTGTTCGCCAGGTGCGAGCACGGATCGTCACCACGGTCGAGGTCGCCAGAGGTCAGGCGACTATATGAGAGCCGCCACGCGCAGGTCGTATGGGCCACCCGAGGTTCTCAACATTGAACGCGTCGAGCGGCCGGAGCCAAAGGCAGACGAAGTGTTGGTCGAGGTGCATGCGACGTCTGTGACATCCGGCGATACGCGCCTGCGAGAGTTTAAAGGCGCGGGGATGTTCTGGCTGCCGTTGCGGCTCATGTTCGGCATCGTGCGCCCGCGCAATCCGATCCCGGGCATGGAATTTGCCGGCCGCGTTGTTGCGATCGGTAAAGACGTAACGGCCTTTCGCGTCGGGGATGCCGTATTCGGTATGAAAATCGGCAGCGCCAATGCCGAGTATGTCGCCGTGCGCGAAGCGGCCGCGATTGCGCTAAAACCAAAATCCTTAAGTTTCGAGGAGGCTGGGGTCACACCGTTCGGTGCCCTATCGGCCTTGGCGTTTCTCCGCGACTTCGCGAAGCTGAAAGCCGGGGAAAGAGTTCTCGTGCATGGTGCCAGCGGCGCCGTCGGTGTGTTTGCCGTTCAAATCGCCAAGCACCTTGGCGCGCATGTCACTGGCGTCTGCAGCACGGCGAATGTCGCGTTGGTCAAAGGTCTCGGCGCCGACGCGGTCATCGACTACACCATTGACGACTTCGCCTCGATGCCGGGCGTCTATGACGTCATTCTCGACACGGTAGGCGGTACTTCGTTCCCTCGGAGCAAGCATGTGCTGGCTCAAGACGGACGGCACGTCTTCTTGGTCCAGGATTGGCCTCAGATCTTGCAGGCGTTCTGGACCTCGCTGCGGAAAGGCAAGCGCGTGATCTGCGGCTTCTCCAGCGGCGATTCAACGACGGATATGACGGCGATCCGGCAGTTGATCGAAGTGGGGATCATCCGACCAGTCATCGACCGGCGTTATTCATTGGACCAAATCGTCGAGGCTCATCGCTACGTTGATAGCGGCCGTAAGAGAGGTGGCGTGGTCGTTTCGGTCGCCACTTAATCGAGAGCGGCTTGCGCCGCCGCCAATCTGGCGATCGGCACCCTGAACGGCGAGCAGGAGACGTAGTCCAAGCCGACCCTTTCGCAAAAACGGATCGATGCGGGGTCGCCGCCGTGTTCGCCACAGATGCCGAGCTTCACGGTCGGACGTGTCTTGCGGCCGCGTTCGGCGGCGATGCGGATGAGTTCGCCCACCCCCTCGGTGTCGAGTGTCACGAACGGGTCGTTCGGGAGCAGCGCCCGGCTGAGGTAGTCCGGCAGGAACTTCGTGGCGTCGTCGCGGCTGAGGCCGAACGTCGTCTGGGTCAGGTCGTTTGTGCCGAACGAGAAGAACTCCGCCGTCTCGGCGATCTCGCCCGCTTTTAGGGCAGCGCGCGGCAGTTCGATCATCGTGCCCACGATATAGGCAAGCTTCGCGCCCTTCTCCTTCTCGACCGCCTTTGCAACGGCATCGATACGGGCTTTCAGGAAGTCCAGTTCGCCCTTCATGGCGACCAAGGGGATCATCACCTCGAGCTGCACAGCCTTGCCCGCCTCGCGCTCGGCGATGACGGCCGCCTCGAAGATGGCGCGGGCCTGCATCTCGTAAATCTCGGGGAACGAGATGCCGAGCCGGCAGCCGCGGTGGCCGAGCATGGGGTTCGCTTCCTCGAGGTCCTCAAGCCGCTCGCTGAGTTTGCGCGGCTCGATGCCGAGGATCTTGGCCGCCTCCTCCACCTCGTGCTCCTTGGGCAGGAACTCGTGTAGCGGCGGGTCGAGCAAGCGGATCGTGACGGGTAGGCCCGCCATGATGCGGAACAGCTCCACAAAGTCGGCGCGCTGGAACGGAAGGAGCTTCGCCAGCGCCGCCTCGCGACCGCCTTTGGTGTCGGCCAGGATCATCTGGCGGACGACGGCGATGCGCTCCTGGTCGAAGAACATGTGCTCGGTGCGGCAGAGGCCGATGCCTTCGGCGCCGAATTCGCGCGCATGCTTTGCGTCGGCCGGGGTTTCGGCGTTCGCGCGGACCTTCATGCGGCGGACCGCATCGGCCCAGCCCATCAGCGTCGCGAAGTCGCCGGAGAGTTCAGGCTGGATCATCTTCACGCGGCCTTTCATGACCTGGCCGGTCGAGCCGTCGATCGTGACGACTTCGCCCTTCTTGATCGTCTGGCCGGACGCCGTGAACAGCTGCTTCGCATAATCGATGCGCAAGCCGCCGGCGCCGGAGACGCAAGGGCGGCCCATGCCGCGGGCGACGACCGCCGCATGGCTCGTCATGCCGCCACGGGCGGTCAGGATGCCGCGAGCGGCGTGCATGCCGTGGATGTCTTCCGGGCTGGTCTCGACGCGCACCAGGATGACCTCGTGTCCCTCGCCCGCCAAGCGTTCGGCCTCTCCTGCCTCGAACACGACTTCGCCAGTCGCCGCACCGGGCGATGCTGGCAGACCGGTGCCAAGAACGAAGCGTTCGGCCTTCGGGTCGAGCGTCGGATGAAGGAGCTGGTCGAGCGAGGCGGGGTCGATGCGCTTGATCGCCTCTTCCTTGGTGAGCTTGCCTTCGCTCGCGAGGTCGACCGCGATTTTCAACGCGGCCTTGGCGGTGCGCTTGCCGTTGCGCGTCTGGAGCATCCACAGGCGGCCCCTTTCGACCGTGAACTCGATGTCCTGCATGTCGCGGTAATGGGCTTCGAGGTTGCGCACGTAGCCTAAGAATTCCTCGAACACCTTAGGCATGCGCTCTTCGAGCGAGAGGTCGCCTGCGCCGGCGGCTTTGCGTTCGCGCGCCGTCAGCTGCTGCGGCGTGCGGATGCCCGCGACCACGTCTTCGCCTTGCGCGTTGACCAGAAATTCGCCGTAGAGCGCTGCTTCGCCTGTGGACGGATTGCGCGTGAAGGCGACGCCGGTGGCGCTGTCATCGCCCATGTTGCCAAACACCATGGCCTGGATGTTGACGGCGGTGCCCCAGCTGTCGGGGATGTTGTGCAGGCGGCGGTAGGTGTTCGCGCGGGCGTTTTGCCAGGAACCGAAGACCGCGCCGATCGCGCCCCAAAGCTGCACATGCGGGTCTTGCGGGAACGGTTGGCCAAGTTCTTCCTCGACCTTTTCCTTGTAGCGCTCGACCAGCAGCTTCCAGCCCTCGGCGTCGATGTCGGTGTCGAGCGCGAAGTCGTTCTCTTCCTTGTAGTGGCCGAGGATTTCCTCAAAATGGTCGTGATCGACGCCGAGCACGACATCGCCGTACATGGAGATAAAGCGGCGGTAGCTATCGTAGGCGAAGCGTTCGTTGCCGGTTTCGCGGGCGATTGCCTTGGCGGTGTCGTCGTTAAGGCCGAGGTTGAGCACGGTGTCCATCATGCCCGGCATCGACGCTCTGCCGCCGGAGCGCACAGAAACGAGCAGCGGGGTCTTCGGGTCGCCGAATGTGCGGCCGACGGTTTTGCCAACGGCGGCGAGTGCCGCTTCGACTTCTGCCTGCAAAGACGCCGGATAGGTGCGCTCGTTCGCGTAATAATAGGTGCAGACTTCGGTCGTGATCGTGAAACCGGGTGGCACCGGTAGACCGAGGTTTGCCATCTCGGCCAGGTTCGCACCCTTGCCGCCTAAGAGATCCTTCATCTTGGCGGCACCTTCAGCCTTACCGCCGCCGAAGCCGTAGACCCATTTCGTCATCGCGCACGCCTGCCCCAGAGTGGTCGGGGCTACTTCTCATGTGCGGTGCAGCAACGCAAGCGCGGCCTAGTAGCGGACGAAACGCGCGGCTTCTATGCGGGTCATCAGGGCCGCGAGTTGCGGTGCCGTCATGATGCCTTCGCCGCCGACGTGCAGGACGGCGGTCTTGGGATCGATCGCTAACGTGCGGATATCAACGGTGACGCCTTGGAACTCCCTCGGCAGAAGCTTGGCGACGTCGATCGCGTGGCGCTTGAAGACGTTGCCGCCGACGAGGGCATAGACCGACTCGCTGAGTGCGGGTGAGAGACCCGCGATGCGGCACGGCGGCGTGGTTGCGCCTTGCACGTCGACCGTGATGACCGAACGCTGTGCAGCGACCGCAATCTTGGCGGTGCAGGCGACGTCGGCCGGATACTCCATCGGCAAGCCGAGGCAGAGGCGCTTCGTGTAGTTCAGGCGCACGTCATAGGTGAGTGCGCGCGGGCCGGTGAGCTTTGCGGCTGCGGACTTCACTTTGACGGCATGGTCGCAAGCGATGTCGCGATTGAGCGCGCGCGCCGAGAGTTGCGGCACGTTCGCGAGGACCGCGGAGGCGTTCACATCGGCGGTGATTTCCATGCGGTAACGGCCGTCGGGCATCGGTGTCGATCGCCAGTGAACGGCCGAGGGAAGCTCGAACACGGCCTCACCGAACGTCGGGCGCGCAGTGAACGATTTGGACCCTTCGACGGCATCCAGCGAAGCTGCCGCCGCGATGGCGGTTGCGAGGAGGCTCAAGACGATGATCGATGCAGTGCGCCGCACTTTGCCGCTCCCATTCGTTCCCAGGAGCGACGCCGTAGCGCGCGGTTGCGGCAATTTCAGGGCAGCGCGGATGCGCTCACGGTTTGCGCGCCAAGGCGAGGCCTAGGCCTGCGCCGATCAACACGCCGCCGGTGATGCGGTTCGTCCAGCGGCCGAAGCGCACGAAAAGCCCGCGCGCGCGGCTTGCGAGGAGCGCCCAACCCGTGTCGATCACTACGGCGATGACGAAGTAGGTGGCTGAGAGAAGCGCCAGCTGAGGGACTGCTTCGCCCTTCGGGTCGACGAACTGCGGCAGGAACGCGCCGAAGAACAGCAGCGTCTTCGGGTTCGTCAGCGAGACGATCACGCCGCGCCAAAAGATTGCCTGACGCGATTTCGGCTGCGCGGGCGTCGCGCCGAGTTCTGGCACCGGCGCGCGGAATGCTTCGATACCTAGATAAACGAGATAAGCGACGCCGAGCCATCGCAGGAGTTCGAACCACTCCGCCATCAGGGCCAACACGGCGGAGAGACCTAGCGTTACGACCGTCAATTGCGGGACCAGCGCGCTCGACGTGCCTGCGACTGTGAGCAGGCCATAACGCGGGCCGTAAGTGACGGCGTTCGTGACGATGACGGCGACGTTAGGGCCCGGCATCAACACGAGCGCGACGGAGGCCATGACGAAAGCGAAATAGAGTTCGAGCGGCATTGTTTGGGAATAGCACTTGCGTGTGCGCGGTGCGACTCCCCCCCGCCCGCTTGCGGGAGAGGGGTGATTACGTTGCGGCGGCACGCACGGCTGTGGCGAGCCACACAGTCAGGCCTTCGCCGTTTTTGTCGATGTTGTTCTTGAAGCGCTCGTCGGCTTCCCACATGTCGGCGAGGTTGACGTGCATCTCGCGGCTTAGTGGGTAGAACCAGCGGTCGACGTGTTGGCGGTGGCGTTCTGCGAGGGCCTTGCCTTCCGCGCTGTCGCTTTTCTTGCCGGCTTTCATGGCGGCGCCGGCATCGGCGAAGATCGCATTCGATTCCGCTTTGATTGCGGCCCATTCCTTCTCGCCGTATTTGCGGGTGCGGCGGGAGCTTTCTTTGTAGGCGTTGGTTTCGCCCCAACGCTCTTTCACTTCGGCTTCGTATTTTTCGGGTTCGAAGCCGTCGAACATGTCTTTGCTGGCCATGGGCTGTTCCTTCTTCAGATGCGTGAGGGTGGCGTCGATCGAGGCGATCATGCGGTGCGTTTCAGAAAGACGTTCGGCCAGAAGCACGCGCTGCCGGCGCAGCGCCTCTGCGGCGTCGAATTTCGGATCGTCGAGCGAGCGGCGAATGTCTTCGAGCGCGAGGCCCAGCGAGCGGCCGATGAGGATTTGCTGCAGGCGTAGGAGATCGGTGTCGGTGTAGAGGCGATAGCCCGCACCCGACCGGTCGGGCGCCAAGAGCCCGATCTCGTCGTAGTAGTGCAGGGTGCGGACCGATACGCCGGTCAGCTCGGCCGCTTCCTTCACCGTGAATGTTTGCTTCTTCGTCATGGGGGCAGAATGCGGCCTCACGCGACTGGAGGGTCAAGGGGTGGCGCCCGACAAATTGCCACGGCTGTGGCACCGCCGCGCTTTGCGGGGATGCTAGGATCGCCGCCGATTATCAGCACTCGAGGAGAAGATGATGAACGTTCGGACGATCTGCGCGCTTGCGGCCCTTGCCTTGGTGTTCGCCACGGGCGTGCGTGCGGAGGACGTGGTGGCGCCCAAGATCGCGGCGATCCACGCGCAACTCTTTCATGAAGGATCGGGCAAGTTTTCGGACGACATTTTGGCGCCGGATGCGCCGGGCATGTGGAACACGATTATCGGCGACAACGCGTCGAACTTCACGTTCGTGACGGTCGAGGTTCAGGGCAAGAACGTGCCGCAAGGTAAGGTGCGCGTTGAAATCGTCGCGCGCGGCGAGAAGCGCGCGGTGCGGGGCAAGAGCGTCAGCGAGGTGTCGATCTACGATCAGAAGACGAAGTTCTTTGCGCCGCTGCTGTTGAAAGACACGGGGTGCGAGGAGCTGGAAATCTCCGCACGGCTGATCGGCAAGGGCGTGTCGAGCACGACCGTGAGAAAGACGATCCCGTTCAAGTGCGGGGAGTGACGAACGGCTTCGAGCTTAAGCCTGCTGCCAGACCGCGAGTTCGTTGCCGCTTGGGTCCGAGAAATGGAATCGGCGGCCGCCGGGAAACGCGAAGATCGGCTTCGTGATCTTGCCGCCGGCCGCGGTGACAGACTTCAGCGCGGCTTCCAAATCTTTCGTTGCGACGATGGCGAGCGGGGCTTTCGGCGCTTCGGCCTTGTCGGCCTGCAGACCGATGTCGACGTCGCCGGTGGTCGTGCCAGCGTAGGTAGGGCCGAACGAGGTCAGCGACCAACCGAACGCTTTCTCGTAGAACGCCTTCGCTTTCGCGATGTCGGTGACTGCGAGTTCGACGTAGTTTAGGCGTTCGGCCATCTCACTATCCTTCGATCTTCGAGAAGTCGGCGACGGTGTGCATGGCGTCGCGGATTTCGCTGAGGAGCTTCAGGCGGTTTTCGCGGAGCTTCGGGTTGTCGGCGTTGACCGTCACCTTGTCGAAGAAGGCGTCGACGGGGCCGCGTAGGCGGGACATCGCACGCATCGCTTCTTCGAAGCGTTCCTGTTGGACCTCGGCGGCGATCAGGTCGTTCGCGATCGCGAGCGTTTTGAAGAGTTCGATTTCTTGGGGCGCTTCGAGCAACGCCACGTCGGGTTTGCCGGAGAAGCCCTGGAACTTCGCGTCCTTCTTCTTTTCCTTGCCCTCTTCGATCTTCAGAATGTTGAGGGCACGCTTGTAGCCAGCGAGCAGGTTTTTGCCGTCGTCGGTTTTGAGAAAGTTTTGAAGCGCCTCCACGCGACGCACGATCAAGACGAGGTCGTCTTGTCCACGAAGGGCAAACACGGCGTCGATGAGATCGTGGCGAATGCCTTTTTCGCGCATTGCGGCTTTCAGGCGATCGCCGAAGAAGCCCAGCAAGTCCTTCGATAGCGGATCGAAGAAATAGCCGAGTTCCATCAAGCGTTGGCCATCGAAGAATTCGCTCTCCTGATCGCCGGACGCGAGCACCTCCGCCCAGCCCTTGTCGACACCTGCACGAACAAGATCCGCGTAGAGGCCCAGTTCGCCGCGCTTGTCGCCTTTGATGCCGGCCTTGGCCAGCGCACCGAAGAACGCGCTCGCGATCCCGCGAGGGTCCGCGGACTCTTGCCGGAATGCCGAAGCGACGCTGGCGCCGAAAACCTGCATGAGGTTCAAGCGCGCCTCCGACGTCAGGATGATGCGAATGACACCAAGCGCGGCGCGGCGCAGCGCAAATGGGTCTTTCGAGCCCGTCGGTTTTTCGTCGATCGCGAAGAAGCCGACGAGCGTGTCGATCTTGTCGGCCAATGCGACGGCGATGCTGACCGGTGCTGCGGGAACGTCGTCGCTTTGACCTTGCGGGCGATAGTGATCGCGGACTGCATCGGCGACGTCTTTGTCTTCCTTATCGTTCAAAGCGAAGTAGCGGCCCATAACGCCTTGGACTTCGGGGAACTCACCCACGGTGCCGGAGACGAGGTCGGCTTTGCAGAGGTGGGCGGCGCGTTTGGATTTTGCTTCGTCGGCGCCGATGAGTTTGGCGATTTCGCCGGCGAGGGCTTCGATGCGCTGAACGCGCTCGAGCTGCGTGCCGAGTTTGGCGTGGAAGACGATGTCTTTGAGTGCGGGGACGCGATCGGCGAGTTTGGTTTTGCGGTCTTGGTCCCAGAAGAATTTCGCGTCGGAGAGTCTGGCGCGCAGTACGCGTTCGTTACCAGCGACGACGTTTTTGCCGCCGTCCTTCGTGATCATGTTCGCGATGACGACGAACTTGTTCGCGAGTTTGCCGGTCTTGGGGTCTTTCAGCGCGAAGTATTTTTGGTTTGCGCGCATGGTGGAGATCAAAATCTCCTGCGGCACGTCGAGGAAGCCTTTGTCGAACTGGCCGATCAATGGCACCGGCCATTCGACCAGCCCTGCCACTTCGTCGGCCAAGGCGTCGTCTTCGATCAGTTCCAGGTTCTGCGCGTGCGCGAGTTGCTTTGCGTCGTGCAGGATTTGCGCTTTGCGGTCGGCGGCCGCCAGGATGACGTGGGCGCGTTTTAGCTTGTCGACGTAGTCGTCGAAGCGGCGGACTTCGATTTGGTCGTTGCCGAGGAAGCGGTGGCCGCGGGTTTTGTTGCCGCTCTTCACGCTGCCGATCTCGAAGGATACGACTTCCCCGTCGAACGTGCAGACGATCGCGTGCAGCGGGCGCACCCAGGTGAGTTCGCCCGCGCCCCAACGTTGCGACTTCGGCCAGGGGAAGGACTTGATAACTTCGGGGATCAGTTCAGCGAGGACGGCCGGTGTTGGCCTGCCCTTGCGTTCGGTGATCGCGAGGTAGAAGTCGCCTTTCGGATCTTTCTGAATCTTCAGTTGCTCTTTGCTGAGGCCCGTCGAGCGCAGGAAGCCTTGGATCGCGGCGTCGGGCGCGTCGACCTTTGGGCCTTTGCGTTCTTCTTTCACGTCGGCCTGCTCACTGGGCAGGCCTTCGATCACCAGCGCGAGGCGGCGCGGCGTCGCGAACGAGCGCGCTCCTTCGTTCAGGAAGCCGCGGTCGGTCAGGCCACCTACGACGAGACGCTCGAGATCGCGCGCAGCTGCGGCTTGCATGCGCGCGGGGATTTCTTCGGAGAAGAGTTCGAGGAGAAGCTGGGCCACGTCAGCGCATCCCACTCATACCGGCGCCGACCGTCATGCCTTGTGGGCTTTCGACCCAGGCTTGTGCGCATTCCTTTGCGAGTGCGCGGACGCGGCCGATATAGGCTTGGCGTTCGGTCACGCTGATAACGCCGCGCGCGTCGAGCAAGTTGAACGCATGGCTTGCCTTGATGCACTGCTCATACGCGGGCAGCACGTGACGCCATTCGGGATGCGCGGCGCTGCGGCCGACCTTGCGGGCGAGCAAGCGCTTGCACTGTTCCTCTGCATCTTTGAAGTGCTGGAACAGCGCGTCGGTGTTCGCGTGTTCGAAGTTGAAGCCGGACTGTTCGACTTCGTTCTGATGATAGACGTCGCCCCAGCGCATGAAGTCCGGCGATTGGCGGTTCATGGTGTTGTAAGCGAGGTCGAAGCCGTTATCGACGCCTTGGACGTACATCGCCAAGCGCTCGAGCCCGTAGGTGATTTCGGCCGAGACGGGACGGCAATCGATACCGCCGACTTGCTGGAAATAGGTGAACTGCGTCACCTCCATGCCGTCGCACCAGACTTCCCAGCCCAAACCCCAGGCGCCCAGCGTCGGGCTTTCCCAATCGTCTTCAACGAAGCGGATGTCGTGTTCGTCAGGCGAGATGCCCAGAGCCTTCAGCGAGCCCAGATAGAGGTCGAGCACGTTGTCGGGCGATGGCTTCAGGATCACCTGGAACTGGTAGTAGCGCTGAAAGCGGTTCGGGTTGTCGCCGTAACGGCCGTCCTTCGGACGGCGCGAAGGCTGGACGTAAGCGCATTTCCATGGATTGGGCCCCAGCGCGCGCAGCGTGGTCGCGGGATGGAACGTGCCCGCACCCATCTCCATGTCGAACGGCTGCAACAGCACGCAGCCCTGCTCGGCCCAATAGTGCTGCAGCGTCAGAATCAGGCCTTGGAACGAACGATCGGGAGCGGTCATCGGTGGGGGTCGCAAAGTGAGCGGCGGAAGCTAAAGAGCGCGACCATGGGGGTCAAGTTCGCGACTCAGGCGATCATTTGTACGGACAGCCCGCCTTGCCGCAGTTCTTCTGCTGGGTCGGGACGGCGTAGGTGCCGCATGTGGGGCACTTCACCATTTCTTCGGTGGCGATTGGCTTCTTCGCGTTGCCTTGGCGCGCGCGGCGCATCGTTTCTGCAAATTCTTCGCGCAGACGGATCATGCGGCCTTTGACGCCGAAATAGATCAGCGCGCCAACGCCGGCGAGGAGCAAAAGCGAGAACAGGCCCATACGCACTTATAGCCCAAAGCGGGACCAGAGCGCACGTTCTTCAATGGCCGAGATCAAGCCCGTTGCCCAATCCGCGCGTGGTTCAAAATCGCTTCGGCTGGTGAATGCGTCGAGGCTGAACCATGGGCGGCGCGGCGTGATGACTTGGAATTCCACCTTGTCGCCGAATTTGAGGCGGCAGATCGTGCGCAAGTCTCCGAGGCCGTCGATCAGGCCCAGATCCTTCGCCTTCGCACCCGTCCAGAAGGCGCCGGAAAACAGTTCGGCTTCGTCACCCGTCAGCTTGCCGGGGCGACGGTCGCGCACCATCTGCTTGAACGTCTCGTGCACTTCGCGTTGGAGCGATTCCAGATGCGCCGCATCCTTTGGGTCTTCGGGCTTGAACGGATCGAGCATCGCCTTGCGCTCGCCCGCGTGATGAACGCGGCGTTCAACACCGATCTTTTCGATCAGCTTGTCGAACCCGAAACCCGCCGAGACGACGCCGATCGAACCTACGATCGAATTCGGGTGGGCGTAGATCTCGTCGCCCGCAAGCGCCAGCATGTAACCGCCAGACGCCGCGACATCTTCCGCGAAGGTCATAACTTTGATGCCGCGTTCCTTCGCGAGCGCGCGGATACGGTCGTGAATCAGCGCCGCTTGCACTGGGGACCCGCCGGGGGAGTTGATAACCACCGCAGCCGCCACCACCGATTTGTCGCCGAAGAGCTTCGCGATTGGGAGTGCGACCGTCGCCAAGGTAAGGCCCTTGCGCAAACCGGTGCTCATGCCGATCGCGCCATTGAGGCGCAGCACCTTGACGACCGGCGGTGTTGATCCACCGATCCGACGCCATAACGTTTTTACCCATTCGAACATGCGCGCTATGTAATCAGAGGCTCGGCGTGCCGCAAGACGGCTTCTGCCTCAGGCGTCGGCTTTCCGCCGGGTGTGGCGAGCAGCAACCCCGCGCGAAGTTGCAGCGGGGCGTTCGAATTCATCCGTGTACGGATGATGACGCGTTTGGCGGGTGCGCCGGGTTTCGGCCAGAGCGGGATGATTTCCACCCCCTGCCCCACCGGGCTAAGCGCTTCGAGCGCGAGCGGAATTTGGTCGGGCGGCACAATCGCGGTGACGGTTCCCTTCGGACGGGTGAGCGCGCGGGCGAAGCGGAGCCAGACCACAAGGTCGCGCGCATCGACAGAGGTGGCGCGCGCCTTCACGGCATCCAGGGCGCGCGTGCCGCGCCCGATATCGTGGAACGGCGGGTTCGTCATCACGTGATGGAACCCTTGGCGCGCAAGCGACCGCGGGCGCTTTAGCACGTCGGCGACGACCACATCGATGGGCGCGCCGTTGCGCTTTGCATTCGCTTGCGTGAGCGCCGCCAGGTCTTCGTCGATCTCGACTGCGGTGATGTGCAGGTCGCGCACGCGGGCGGCGAGGCAGAGCGCCGCGACGCCGACGCCGGCGCCGAGTTCGCAGACGTGTCCTTTCGCGACGGCAGGAACCGCCGCCGCCAGTGTCACCGAATCAAGTCCGGCCCGAAACCCACGCGCCGGTTGCCAGGCCTCAACGCGACCGCCTAAGAACGCATCGTCGGTGAGCTCCATAGCTTGTGCGGCCTTTGGACGCTGATCAGCGCTTAAGGGCGTGGCCAAGGTCAGCATCCTTCAACAGCTGCCGGGCGGCGCGTTCATCTTTGTCGTGAACCATGAGGCGGCGTTGCACCATCGCGACACTGCCGTCCATAACGCTTGCATGCTGGTCGAGGTCGAAGACTTCGATCCTTTCCGCCTCTAACAAAGCGCGAACAAAGCTGAGCAGGACCATGTCGTTCGATCGCAGCAATTCAATCATGGAACACGCCTTCGTGGAGTGGCACCCTGTACCCTTGACCTGGCCTCGGCCCAGTTCCAGTTTTCAGCCTTAGACACTGCCGCACACAACCATATCCGGGGCATCGACGTGAGAGTTTTTCAGCGGTTGGCGAAGGATGCCGGCGAACAGGCCGGTGCGGTGGACCGGCTCTACCGCCTGGTCGAAGCCGATCTGAGCCATGTTAACGCTCTCATCCTCGAGCGGATGCGCTCAGACGTGCCGCTGATTCCGGAACTTGCGGGACACCTTGTCAATTCCGGCGGGAAGCGTCTGCGACCGATGTTGACCCTCGCTGCAGCACAACTGTGCGGCTATCAGGGCCTTGGACACATCCGGCTCGCAACCGCGGTCGAGTTCATTCACACCGCCACGCTGCTGCACGACGACGTCGTGGACGAGAGCGAACTTCGGCGGGGCAAGGCTGCCGCACACGTCATCTGGGGCAATGCACCCAGCGTGCTGGTCGGCGATTTCCTTTTTTCGCGCTCGTTCCAGTTGATGGTCGAGACGGGCTCGCTGCGTGTGCTGAGCATTCTCTCGAACGCTTCGGCGGTGATCGCCGAGGGCGAGGTGATGCAGCTCAGCACGCAAGGCAACATCGGCGTCGCGGATGAAACCTATCTGAAAATAATTGCGGCGAAGACGGCGGCGCTGTTTGCGGCGGCGGCGGAGTCGGGCGCCGTGATCGCGCAGACAGACGGCTTGCGCGAGGCGGCGTTAAAGTCCTACGGGCACAACCTCGGTATCGCGTTCCAGCTCGTTGACGACGCTCTCGACTATTCGGGTCGCGAGGCGATGATGGGCAAAGCTGTCGGCGACGATTTCCGCGAAGGAAAGCTGACCTTGCCGGTGATTATCGCACTCGGCCACGCGAACAACGAAGAGGCCGAGTTCTGGCGCCGCACGATGGCGCAGCGCCAGCAGACAGATACGGACCTAACGCACGCGATTCATTTGATTGAGAAGCACCAGGCGATTGCTGCGACCGTTGCGAAAGCACGCTCGTTCACAGACGAAGCTTGCCGTGCTCTGAACGTGTTTCCGGATGGTCCGATGCGGCGTGCGCTGACCGACCTCGCCGAGTTCTGTATCAGCCGGGCGTATTGATTACTTCGCCGTGAAGCTTGCCGCTGGTCTTACCCACCATTGGGGGTGCGCTGCGGCAATCGTTTTGGCGGCGGCCTCGGCAGCAGTGGTTGTTTCGTAAAGGCCGAAGCAAGTGGCGCCGCTTCCCGACATGCGCGCGGTGAGGCAGTCTTGCGTCGCGGTCAGCGCGTTTTCAACATTCATCACAATAGGCGCGATTGTTTTCGCGGGGGCGGCGAGGTCGTTCGTTGTGCCGTCGAGATACATTGCGAGATCGCGCGCGGTCTTCAGGGTCCGACGCGGCGGCGCTTGGGCGCCGGAGCGCACGGTCAGTGCTTTGAACACCTGCGCTGTGGGCACCTCGACGCGCGGATTCACGAGCACGAGTGCGAACGGCGGCAAGTTGTCGACGGCTTCGAGCACCTCGCCGACGCCCGCGACAAGTGTCGGTGCCGCGCGCAGGCAGACTGGTATGTCGGCGCCCAATTGGAGCCCCAAGGCATCGAGATCGTCGATGGCGATCGGTAGTCCCCAATGGGCGGCGAGCATCAGCAACACGGCGGCGGCGTCGCTGGAGCCGCCGCCGATGCCGGATGCGACGGGCAAGTTCTTTTCGAGCGTCAACGCGACGGGTTTGGTCTTATGGCCGTGCTTGTCGGCCCAAGACTGCAACGCGCGGGTCGCCTTCATGACGAGGTTGTCGTCGGTGGGCCCAGTGTCGGGGAACGGACCCGTGACCTTCAGCGACAAGCGTTCGGCGGGTGCGAGCGCAAGGCGATCACCGATATCGGCGAAGGCAACCAAGCTCAAGAGATTGTGGTAGCCGTCGGCGCGCTTGTCGCCGACGTGTAGGAACAGATTGACCTTCGCCGGTGCGAGGCGGCTCGTCACTGGCCCGACGATTGCGGCGTGCCCGCTTGCGCCGGGACTTTCGGCAGGTCTTCGAGGCCAACTTCGATCTTGCGCTGGATCTTGGGTTGTTCGGCTTTTTCCGGCTTAAGCGTCAAGGCGTGCTGCCACTGGAAGCGCGCTTCAAGCTTGCGGCCGACGCGCCAGTAAGCGTCGCCCAGGTGATCGTTGACGGTCGGTTCGCCGGGCTCAAGCAAGATCGCTTGTTCCAGATATTTGATCGCCGTTTTGTAATCGCCAAGCCGATAGTGCGCCCAACCCAGACTGTCGATGACAAAGCCGTCTTCGGGCCGAAGGTCGACCGCGCGTTTCAACATCGCCAATGCTTCGGTTTTGTTTACGCCCTGCTCGACCCAGCTGTACGCCAGGTAATTCATCACCAGCGGCTGTTCGGGCTTCAGCTTCAGCGCTTGTTTCAAATCCCGCTCGGCGTCGGCCCAGCGCTCGGACCGCTCGTAAGAAATGCCACGCGTGTAAAACAGCGCCCAGTTGCGTTCTTGCGGTGTGCCGATGAGCGCGATCGCCCTCGAATAGGCTTCAGCGGCTTCGGCATATTTTTCCTGACCGCGCAGCACGTCGCCGATGGAGCCGTGGATCTCCGCATCTTCGGGTCCTCCGGTCAGCGTTGCCGTCAATATCTTCAACGCTTCTTCCGGACGCTTTTGACGCTGCAGGTTTTGCGCAATCTGCTCGCGCGCGTTGATGTACAGCGGTGACGTCGGTTCGACGCGGCCATAGACTTCGATTGCGTCGTCGTAGCGATCGGCAGTCTCCAACCGGTCAGCAAGCAGCGACAGCGACAGATCGTGGTGCGGCTCGAGCGCCAGTCCGAGCTGCAGGTAGAAGACGGGGATCTCGACGGCATGCTCATCGCTCAAGCTCGCGGCGAGCCCGTAGAGCGTTTCAGCCAACCCCAACTTCGCGCCGGTGATCACACGGTCGGGCACCTGGCCCGCATCGAGCTTCGCCAGCGCGCGCTTGATGACGGGATTGGTCGGCGCCTTTTTCAGGAACTCGCGATAGATGCCCTTTGCCTTTTCCATCTGACCGTTGCGTGCGAGGTGGACGGTGTAGGCTTGCAGGATGCGTAGGGATTCGCCGTCGGATAGGCGGTTCGCTTCCTCGAAATGAGCGAGCGCGTCTTTGGCGTTGCCGGACAGGTCTTCGATGACGGCCTGATGGTAGAGCGCGAACGCGCGCACGCTGCCCAACTCCACGAGCTTGCCGATGACCGCGACCGCTTCCGAGGATTTGCCTTCCGAGAAGAGGGAGTAAGCAAGGCCGAGGCGCGCCGCGATTTCCGCCGCTGCGTTGCCCGAGACCTTTTCGAATTCCTCGCGCGCCTTGGCGTAGCCGCCGTCGCGCATGGCGCGGACGCCAATCACGAGGCGGGCGATGCGTGCCGAGGGTGTGCCTTTGATGAGTTCTTCGGCGTGGTCGGCGGCTGCGTCGAGGTTACCCTGCGCGACATCGCTCATCACGGCGCGCTCAAGCAGTTCGGCGTTGTCTGGGTCGAACTTTAGCGCTTTGTCGAAATAGTGGGCTGCGGCGCCTGCGTCGCGCTCGCTCGCGGCGTAGCGGCCGGCGAGGTAGCTGCCATAGCGGTTGTCGGGGGCTGGTGCCGCCTCGCGTTGATCAATCGAGGAACACTGCGTCAGCCCAACGACAAGCCCGGCCGCCAATGCCGCCGCGATCGAGCCGCCTTTGATAAGCGATGTCATACGCACAACGTGTCCCACTTACATATTCGGATAGTTCGGGCCGCCCCCACCTTCCGGTGTAACCCAGTTTATGTTCTGGGCGGGGTCTTTGATATCGCAAGTTTTGCAGTGCACGCAGTTCTGCGCGTTGATGACAAAGCGCGGATTTCCGCCAGAAGTGTCCCTTACCACCTCATACACACCCGCTGGACAGTAGCGCTGGGCGGGTTCGTCGTATTCGGGGAGATTCCTGGCGATGGGAATCGACGGGTCTTTCAGCTGCAGATGAACCGGTTGGTCTTCTTCGTGGTTCGTGTTCGACAAGAACACCGACGAGAGCTTGTCGAAGCTCACGACGCCATCGGGTTTGGGATAGGCGATCGGCTTGTGGTTGCGCGCAGGTTCGAGCGAGGCCGCATCGGTCTTGCCGTGCTTCAGCGTGAAGGGGCTCGTGCCGAAGATTTGATTCAACCACATGTCGATGCCGCCGAACCCGACGCCAAGTATGGTGCCGAAGCGGCTCCAGAGCGGCTTTACGTTGCGGACGCGTTTCAGATCTTTGTGGACGTGACTATGTTCGTAAGAGTCGGTGTAGGCGGTGAGTTCGTCGTGCGCACGGCCTGCGGTAAGCGCTTCGAAAGCGGCTTCGGCGGCCATCATGCCGGACTTCATCGCGTTATGGCTGCCCTTGATGCGGGGCACGTTCACAAAGCCCGCCGAACAGCCGACCAAGGCGCCGCCCGGGAACGTCAGCTTCGGCACCGATTGGAAACCGCCTTCGGTGATGGCACGGGCGCCGTAGCCGATGCGCTTGCCGCCTTCGAAGTAAGGGCGGATCGCGGGGTGCGTCTTGAAGCGTTGGAACTCGTCGAACGGCGAGAGGTAGGGGTTCTTGTAGTTCAAGTGGACGACGAAGCCGACCGACACCAAATCTTCGCCCCAGTGATACATGAACGAGCCGCCGCCGGTGCTGTTCGACAACGGCCAGCCCATCGTGTGTACGACGAGGCCGCGCCTGTGTTTGTCTTTGGGCAGTTGCCACAATTCTTTGATGCCGATGCCGAATTTTTGCGGCTCCCTGCCCTCTTCCAGCTTGAAGCGAGATAGCAGTTGCTTCGCAAGCGAGCCACGGACGCCTTCAGCAATCAGCGTGTATTTGCCGTGCAGTTCCATTCCGCGGGTGAAGCTCGGCTTCTCCTTGCCGTCGCGACCGACACCCATGTCTCCCGTGGCGACACCTTTCACGGCGCCTTTTTCGTCGTAGAGCACTTCGGCGGCCGCGAAGCCCGGGTAGATTTCGACGCCCAAGTCTTCGGCTTGCTTGCCGAGCCAGCGGCAGATGTTGCCGAGGCTCGCGATGTAGTTTCCGTGGTTCCACATCAAAGGCGGCATCAGAAAATTCGGGACGCGTATCGAACCCGATGGGCCTAGGTAAAGGAACCGATCGTCGGTGACGGGCGTGTCGAGCGGCGCACCCTTTTCTTTCCAGTCGGGGATAAGTTCGTTGATCGCAATCGGATCGATGACTGCACCCGAGAGAATGTGCGCACCGACCTCTGAACCTTTTTCGAGAACGCAGACCGAAATTTCTTTGCCTGCCTCGGCAGCGCGCTGTTTCAGGCGGATCGCAGCGGAGAGACCAGCGGGTCCCGCGCCGACAATTACAACGTCGTATTCCATGGCTTCGCGCGGCGCCGAACTCATGATGTCGCTCTTGTCCCTCAAATGCAGTATCAGGGGGCAAGTTAGGGGCCCGCATGGGCCACGGTCAACGCAGGTAGCACATTGAATCAGACGGTAGATCCGACGGAAGCGCGTGCGCTGCTCAAGTGGCTGGTTGACGCCGGGGCAGACGAGGCGTTGGCGGAAGCGCCCATCGACCGCTTTGCCGTTACGGCGGTACCGGAACCTGTTCGGTCGCAAGGCGTCGCCGCTGCACAGCGTGTGCGAACGAATGAGCCCCTGCCGCAGCGCACACCGGAACCGTTGCCGCAGCGTGCACCAGCGTCATTTGCGGTGACACCGGCTGCGGCCGGCGGCGCGCGCGAGATTGCCGCGCGGTGCAAGACGCTCGACGAGTTGAAGGCCGCCGTCGAATCGTTTGAAGGCTGCGCCCTCAGGGTTACGGCGAAGACCACTGTGTTTGCGGACGGTCATCCCGATGCTTCCGTCATGCTGATCGGCGAAGCGCCGGGGCGCGACGAAGACTTGCAAGGCGTGCCCTTCGTCGGGCGCAGCGGACAGTTGCTCGATCGCATGCTGAATTCGATCGGACTCGATCGATCATCGAGCGCGTACATCACCAATGTCCTCTTCTGGCGGCCACCTGGTAACCGTCCGCCCACTCCCGAAGAGGCTGCGATCTGCGCACCCTTTTTGCTACGTCACATTGAACTGAAACAACCCAAGGTTTTGTTGTTGCTCGGCGGCACGCCGGTGAAACACGTACTGAACGTCGAGGAAGGCATTACGAAAATTCGGGGACGGTGGGGAAGCGTTGTTGTGAACGGCGTTGAAATCCCTGCACTTCCGACGTTTCACCCGGCTTATTTGTTGCGTCAGCCGGGTGCAAAGCGGCAGGCGTGGCAAGATTTGCTGAGCTTGAAGCGGAAGCTGCGCGAGCTTGTTTGAAACGCGGCTCGCCCGTAAGAGTCGACTATTACTTTCATCGGTACCGGAGTTCGGCATGATCGCTCGCGTATTGCGCGTCTTTGTCATTGCCACCTCATGCGCGATTGCGTTGTCGTCGGATGCAAGCTTTGCAGCGCCGAGTTCGTTCGTGCGCGTGCTGGGCGACGACGACGTCGCTACGTACAAGCAGCTCTTCAAGGCGGCTGAAGCGGGCGACCGGGCGCAGATCGCGGCGCTTTCGGCGCAAATAAAGAACAAGTCGCTGATGGGCCACGTCGCGGCGAAGAATTACTTGAGCCCGCAGACGGTCGCGCCTTTCGACGATCTAAAAGCCTGGCTCAAGAAGTACGACGACTATCCTGAAGCGTCGCGCATCTATGCGCTCGCCGTGCGCAAGGACGCGAAGCGGGCGGGCGAGTTGGAAGATCCGGATCGCAGGATCATTCGCGGTAACCTCGACGAATCCGATACGCCGACCGAATACACGAGCCCAGCAGCGGAAGCGGCGGCGAAGAAACTCAAAAGCATGATTGCTGGCGGCAAGGTGGCCGCGGCGACTGCCTACATCGAGAGCGCCGAGTTGCGCGGCAGTCTCTCGCGCGCTGACCTGGGCCGGCTCACGCATCAAGTTGCGGCGGGACAGTACTATCTCGGCGATTCGACGACGGCACTGGCTCTGGCGGACAAGGTTTCCGAGCAGGTGCGTTCGGAGGTGCCGGATGCCGATTGGGTCGCGGGTATCGCGGCATTCCGGCTGCAGAAATATGACGTGGCGGCGCGGCACTTTGCGGCGCTGGCGGAAAACGAGAAATCGTCTTCCTGGATGAAGTCGGCGGCCGGGGTTTGGGCGGCGCGGTCGTTCCTGATTGCGAAGCAGCCGGAGCGCGTTTCGCACATGCTCGAAATCGCAGCCGACAAGCCGCGGACATTTTACGGGTTGATAGCGTTGCGCCTGCTCGGTCGCGAGGCGCCGTTTACGTGGAACGAACCGAAGCTTGAGAAGGCCGGGTTCGAGCGGATGATGCGCGTCACCGGCATCGCACGCAGTGTCGCGCTTTATCAGTGCGGCGAGATGGAAGCGTCCGAGGGATCGATGGCGCGCAGCCACGGGCGGCTCAATCCGGAACTTGATCGGCCCTTCATCGCACTCGCCCATGAAATGGGCTTTGCGCACGTGCAGCTACTCGCGGCTGGCGCGGCACGCTCGGCCGACCTGAAATCTGCTGCTTATCCATTGATGCGGGTCAAGCCCAGCGATGGGTGGCAAGTTGATCCCGCGATCGTGCACGCGATCGTACGCCAGGAAAGCAAGTTCGAGATGCGGGTGACGAGTTCGTCGGACGCGCGCGGGCTGATGCAGCTGATGCCGTCAACGGCGGCGGGCACTATGAAGGACACGACGCTCGACAATCCGGGCGCGAAGGCGAAATTGTTCGACCCGGCATTCAATTTGAGCATCGGCCAGCGCTACGTGAAGAAGATGGTGGAGTTCGGACAACCGGACGGCAACCTGTTTCATCTCGTTGTCGCCTATAACGGCGGGCCGGGCAATTTGCAGAAGTGGTTGAAAGAGGTCGAGTACCGGGGTGATCCGTTGCTCTTTATCGAGAGCATTCCGTCGCGCGAGACGCGCGGCTATGTGGAACGGGTGGTTGCGAACTATTGGATCTATCAAGACCGGCTTGGCGAACCCAAAACGACGCTTGACCAAGTCGCGCGCGGCGAGTGGCCGGTGATGACGCCGTTCGACCGCCTGCACGTCGCATCGTTGAGCTACTGATGTCTGGGAGCCGCATCGACGAGACAAAGGCGTTCCTTCCGGTGCGCATCGCCGTGCTTACCGTTTCGGATACGCGCACGCGTGAGAACGACACCTCCGGCGACACGCTGGTCGAACGGCTTACCGGCGCAGGCCATGTGCTCGCCGAGCGCGCGCTACTGCGGGACGATGCGGTGGCGATCCGCAATCAGGTAACGAAGTGGATTGTCTCGGGCGAGGTGGACGTCATCATCACCACCGGCGGCACGGGCCTGACCGGGCGCGATGTCACTGTCGAGGCGATACGGCCATTGTTCGAAAAGGAGATCGATGGGTTCTCCGCACTCTTCCATCAGTTGTCGTACGAGAAGGTCGGCACGTCCACGATCCAGAGCCGCGCTTGCGCTGGGCTTGCGCGCGGCACGCTCATCTTCGCGCTGCCCGGTTCCACCGGCGCGGTGAAGGATGGATGGGACGGTATCTTGAAGGGGCAACTCGACGCGCGCCACAAACCCTGCAACTTCGTCGACCTGATGCCGCGGTTCGAGGAGCATTTGGCTGCGGACACGCGCAAGAAGTAGGTGAGAGAGAATGCCTGAGTTCGAACTCGGTCCTTTGCCACTCGCACTAATAGCCTCCATTCTCGGCAGCACGATTCTCGTTTGGCATCGGCACGGCGGGCCACAATGGACGCTCGCAGTCGGCGGCTTCTTATTCATCCTCGGGCGGCTCATGATTGCCGCCATCTGTGCGTTCTTACTTTTCGTGATCATCGAGTCTCTGTACCGAGCGGACAGCGAACGCCAACTGATCGAGACCGCCTTCGCAATTTTGATTTCTTGCTTCGGCGCTTGGTCGGTAGTCGCGCTTGTCCGCGTTGTACGTCGCGACGCATTTGGCGCGGCGCAGGAAGAGGCGGCGAGGGTCGCTACGCCGACCGCCACTCGTAGAGCACGTCCGGTTCGCCGGCTTCGTTGGCGGAGCCGTCGCCGAATTCGATGGGTTTGAAGCCGTGGTGTTCGTAGAACGCGCGGGCTCGCGCGTTCACTGCGAATGCATAGAGCGTAATTTTTTTCGGGCTCAGTTCTTTGGCTTTGTTCAGGAGCATCGTTCCGATGCCGCGGCGGTAGTGGCCGGGCATTAGGTAAAGGTGGTCGATGTGCTGAGCCACGAGCGCCATCATTCCAACGATGCGGCTAGCATCGAGCGCCACCCACATCTCGCTCAACGGGAACACCTGGTTCGCGATGAAGCCGCGGGTCTCTTGCGGCGTGTGCAGAGCCGCAAGAAATGGCAGCGCGTCGGTCTGCGACGCGATGAAAACTTCAGCCACCTCGGCGACGTCGCCCGCCGCAGCTTTGCGGATTTCAATAGCCATTAGCGCCATCTTCCACGGGCGCGGCATGTTTGCCCAGCGGCAAGGCGCCACCTCACCGAAATTTTCATGGGTCCCGATATTCAGGGTTCGGCGGCGCTCCCTTCTGGTGGAGAACAAGATGCGCGAATTCTTGCGCGGCTGCCTCGTTTGGCTTTTCGCATACCCTCTAAGCGTTGTTGTGGCGACCTCGGTGCTGACGGCACCGGTTTGGGTCCTGTCGCAGTTCCCCTTCGATGAAGGCATCAGAATGGTGCTGAACGCGGCGCCTGTGGTCGGCTTTTTCGCTTTGCTTCCCGCCCTCCTCACCCCGTCGTCGCCTCATGTCTGGCCATATGTAACCGCCGGTGCGCGGACCGGCGCCTGGTGCGGATTGCTGGCGATGGGCATGTTCATCATCGTCTTCGTGGCCGTGATCGTCCGCGAAGCGATCCAGGTGCTGACGCTTGGACACACTTCGCCCGAAACGCCGGGGGTTCTGCTTGCAACAGCAGGCTGGATCGGTGGCGCTATTGCCGCGTCGGCCGTGGCGGGGGCAACGGGCGGGTTCGTGTTCGGGCTTGTGGCCGCGGGGCCTCTCCAAAGCGAGGCACTGGCGTCCTAAAGCTGAGTTTGATATGAGGCGCGCCCATGACGATGGCTCAACGCGCTTCGAACCGACGCCGCACTCTCTCTTTCGAGGGCGGGTAGCAGCACGTTCATTGTGACGTTGTGAGTGTTCAACCCCGCCGGTGTTCCGCGCGGGGTTTTTTGTTGTCATCGTTCCCCTCGGTTCACCGGCACCTTTATGAGTTAGTGCCCATGAACTGGAAACCGCCGAATGGGGAACTGAGCGCGCTTGCTGCGCGGGTCGAGGAGACGTGCCTCAACGCGTGGCCCGCGCCGCAGGAGCTTCACTATGACGGGTGGCTGATCCGCCTTGCCGATGGTCAGACGCGACGCTCGAACTCGGTCAACATCTTGCGTGACGGCGCGCTGCCTGTCGATGAGAAGATCGACTATTGCGAGCGCGTCTATCGCTGCCACGGATTAGCGTCGCACTTTCGCATTTTGTCGACGGGTTCGCGTGCGATGGACACGCTGCTCGAAGCGCGTGGGTACGACGCGCAAGACGAGACAAGCACGTTGTTCATGGACTTCGCACGGCACCCAGCCGACGTCGCCGGCGCCAACGTTGAACTGATTGCAGGCGCGCCGACGGCAGAGTGGTTGGCCGCGCGAGCCCGGATCTCCGGGCAGACGCAGGGCGAAACGCGCAAGGTCGAGAAGATTTTGCAGCATCTGGCTCTGCCTGCGGTGTTTGCTGCGGTGCGCGACGGCAATGGCGTCATTCGATCGATTGCGAAGGGGGCCGTGCACGGCGGGATCGTGTGCCTCAATCTGGTGGCGACGGAGGCTGCCCATCGCAGGCGCGGGCTTTCGCGCGATTGCCTGATGGCCGTTTTGGATTGGGCGCAGCGCGAGGCAGGTGCGACGGGCGCATGCCTGCAGGTCGTTTCCGCGAACGCGCCAGCGATCCGGCTCTACGAACAGCTTGGGTTCGAC
The DNA here is from genome assembly GCA_044220975.1 of Micropepsaceae bacterium. Lineage (GTDB taxonomy): Bacteria > Pseudomonadota > Alphaproteobacteria > Micropepsales > Micropepsaceae > SZUA-430. The sequence goes on from JBGAPZ010000022.1 coordinate 29,307, forward strand.
CGTGAGCTCTATCGCTATCACTATCGTCATCGTGCGCTCGGAGAATAGTTCTTGTTTTGTTCTATTCCTCTGCTAAGCTGCCGCGATGTCCAAAAACATCGTGGGATACGGGCCGAGGCCGGCCGGGGAGGACGAATTCGCTGCGCATCCTTCGGGTGTGAAGGGGCGCGGAACATTCTCGAATGTCTCCGGGCGGTTCGAGAGCCAGCACCGTGTGTTGATGGATGACGGTTGGGGGACGCTTGAGGACGATGCGCCGAAGCTGAAAACCACCGTCGCAATCGATGCGACGCGCACGATCATCGCGCGCAATACGTCACCCGACATTCCATTCGATCGATCGATCAATCCCTACCGCGGATGCGAGCATGGCTGCGTCTACTGTTTCGCGCGCCCTACGCACGCGTATCTTGGCCTGTCGCCGGGGCAGGATTTCGAGAGCCGATTGTTTGCGAAGCCGAAAGCCGCGCAACTGTTGGTGCAGGAGTTGCGCAAGCCCGGATATCAGGTGCGTACCATGGCGCTCGGTACCAACACCGATCCCTATCAACCGATCGACGAGAAGTACCAGATCACGCGCGAAATCTTGAAGGTGCTGCGCGACTTCCGGCATCCGGTCGGGATCGTGACGAAATCGAACCGCGTGCTACGAGACATCGACATCTTGGCCGACATGGCGAAGGACAACCTCGCGCGGGTCGCGATTTCCGTGACGACACTCGACCGCGAACTCGCGCGCACCATGGAACCGCGGGCGCCGACGCCAGAGCGGCGGCTGGAGGCGATCCGCGAACTGACCGCGGCCGGTGTGCCCGCGACGGTGATGACGGCGCCGATGATCCCGGCGCTCAACGATCACGAGATGGAAGCGATCTTGGAGCGCGGGCATGAGGCAGGCGCACGGCATGCCGGATATGTCGTGCTCAGGCTTCCGCTTGAGATCAAAGATCTGTTCCGCGAATGGCTGGAGGCGAACCAACCGGGGCGCGCCGGACACGTCATGTCGCTGATCCGCTCGATGCGGGGCGGCAAGGACTATGATGCGGAATGGGGAAAACGCATGAAAGGGTCCGGCGTTTACGCGGACCTGATCGCCAAGCGCTTCAAGCTCGCTTGCGATCGGCTCGGACTCAATCAATGGTGGACGCCGCTCGCGACTGATTTGTTCAAGCCGACACCGGCGACGGGAGATCAGCTGCGGCTCCTCTGATGGAGCGTCTCACTTGCCGAGTTTCATCCGCGAACGGAAAATTGAAGGGCCGGTCGCGGGGATCGATGAGGCCGGGCGCGGGCCGTTGGCGGGACCGGTTTACGCGGCTGCGGTGATCCTAGACCCGGCGCGGTTGCCGCGGGGCCTAGACGATTCCAAAGCGATGACGCCGGAGGCGCGCGAGAAGGCGTTCGTGAAGATCATGGAGCGTGCGCTCGCGGTCGGGGTGGGCGTCGCCGATGTCGACGAGATCGATGCGATCAATATCCTGCAGGCGACGATGCTTGCGATGCGGCGGGCGACCGAGCAGCTTCTGCTGGCGCCGGTCGCGGCGCTGGTAGACGGAAACCGTGCACCTGTCCTTGCCTGCCCGGTGACGACGATCGTCGATGGTGACGCGAAGTCGATGTCGATCGCGGCGGCGTCGATCATTGCCAAGGTCACGCGGGACCGCGTGATGCGCGCACTCGATCAAGAGCATCCCGGCTACAACTGGTCGAGCAACAAGGGGTATGGGACGCCGGACCATCTCGCGGCGCTCGATAGGCTCGGTCCCAGCATACAGCACCGCAAGAGTTTCGCGCCTGTGGCGCAACTGAAACTGTCGTTCGGTACGTAAGCCCCTATCCTGCGCCGCTCATGCAAGGAGTTCCAAGATGCTGACGCTGCTCGGCGTTGCGGTCGTCATTGTCGGCTTTGCTGCGCGGTTCAATCCGCTGCTCGTCGTCGTCGTTTCAGCGCTCGTCACGGGGCTCGCGGCGGGCATGCGTCCGGAGGAAGTGCTGGCCGCCTTCGGAAAGGCGTTCAATGAAAACCGTTATGTAAGCGTGGCGTGGCTCGTGTTGCCGGCAATCGGCGTGCTGGAGCGTGCGGGACTGCAGGAACGGGCGCGGACACTGATCGCGGGCATTCGCGCAGTGACCGTTGGGCGGCTGCTTCTCGTTTACATGTTGCTGCGACAACTGACGGCCGGTATCGGGCTGATCTCGATTGCAGGGCACGCGCAGACTGTGAAGCCGCTCGTCGCGCCGATGGCGGAGGCGGCGGCGGAACTCAACGATCCCAACATCAGTATTGAAGAACGCGAGAAGGTACGTGCGCTCGCGGCCGCCACAGACAACGTCGCGCTGTTCTTCGGGGAAGACGTGTTCCTCGCCATTGGATCGATCCTCCTGATGGTCGGGTTCATGGAGCAGAGCGGGATCGCGGTGCAGCCGTTCGAGCTTTCGATGTGGGCGATACCGACCGCCGTTGCAGCGTTTCTGGTGCACGGCGCGCGGCTATTGCTTCGCGATGCGACCGCGAAAAAGGCGGGCGCGAAATGATTACGATCCAAGCGGTCTATCTGCTGGTCGGCGTGCTCTTCGTCGTGTTCGCTTACCTGAGCGTGCGCGATGCGGCCAATCCTAGGCGGTGGACCACCGGCGTGTTCTGGGGGTTGTTTGCGACGAGCTTTCTCGCCGGCGATTTCTTAGGCGATTTCGGGAACGGCGTGCTGGTGCTTACCATGGCACTCATCGCGGGCTTTGGCGGCTTGGCGACCGGCAAGGTTGCGACGACAACCGGCGAGGAGCGAAAGGCCGGTGCGGCGCTGCGCGGCAACGCGCTATTCCTGCCGGCGCTCATAATTCCGTTGGTGACGGTCGTGGGGACGATCTTGATCAAGGGGATCGAGTTGCCTGGTCTGGCGCTTGGACCCTGGGCTTTGATCGCGCCTTATTTCGAGACGAAACAGGCGACATTGATTTCACTGTGTTCGCCGTCGCCGGTGTCGGCAAGGTCGTCGGCGATATCGCGGCGCAATGGGTGCCCGCGGACAACCTTTTCATTGCAGTCGCGGTCTATTGCGTGGGAATGGCTGCGTTCACGATGATCATGGGCAATGCGTTCGCCGCGTTTCCGGTGTTAACGGCCGGCGTCGGCATTCCGTTTCTCATTCAGAACTTTCACGGCGAGCCCGCGGCGATCGCGGCGATCGGAATGCTCGCCGGATTTTGCGGGACGCTGATGACGCCGCTGGCGGCCAACTTCAACATTGTGCCGGCGGCATTGCTTGAACTTAAAAATCGGAACGGTGTGATCCTCGCGCAAATACCGACGGCGCTCATGATGCTCGCGATCAACACGTTGCTGATGTACGCGCTGGCGTTTCGCTGAGCCAAGGAAGTTATTCACAACATCATCGTTAAGCGCGAACTACATGTAGTGGGTTCGAGTCTTGAGGATTCAAGATCGATTCCCGCATTAACGATCTGATTCAAAACACTTATTGACGCGGACTCAGACGTGATTCAACGTCACGAAGTCTTGCGGCGGTTTTGTTAGGGCACATTTCGGGGCCGGCGCGGATTCCACGAGTCAAACCACGTTCTGACGGCACGCCGGCAGCCATTCACGCTCGCCTACGTGACGCAACGGGACGGTAAATGTTGGGGGCCTTCATGGGCGTCGTCACGCGCACGATCACGCACTATCACGATCAAATTCTGCAGGGCGACACCATTGCCCGCATGAACGAACTGCCGGCAAAGAGCGTGGACGTCATCTTCGCGGACCCGCCGTACAATCTCCAACTCGAGGGCGAACTGCACCGCCCCGACCAAAGCAAGGTCGATGCGTGCGACGATCAGTGGGACCAATTCGACAGCTTTGCGGCCTACGACAAGTTTTCGCGCGAATGGCTCGGCGCCGCACGGCGCGTGCTGAAGGACAGCGGCTCGATCTGGGTGATCGGCTCGTATCACAACATCTTCCGCGTCGGCACGGTGATGCAGGACCTAGGCTTCTGGTTCTTGAACGACATCGTCTGGCGCAAGGCGAACCCGATGCCCAACTTCCGCGGGCGGCGCTTTACGAACGCGCACGAAACGATGCTGTGGTGCTCCAAATCGCGCGAGCAAAAGAACTATACGTTCAACTATGAAGCCATGAAGGCGCTGAACGACGACCTGCAAATGCGCTCCGATTGGTTCATTCCGCTCTGCACCGGCGGCGAGCGCCTGAAGGACGATAAAGGTCAGAAGGTCCATCCGACGCAGAAGCCGGAAGCGCTGCTGCACCGTGTGTTGCTGGCGTCGTCGAAGCCCGGCGATGTCGTGCTCGACCCCTTCTTCGGTACAGGCACGACTGGTGCGGTCGCGAAGAAGCTGGGCCGGCGCTTTATCGGCATCGAGCGTGACCCCGCCTATATCGCCGCCGCCAAGAAGCGCCTGACGCTCGTGTCGGTCAGTTCGCCGGAAGATCTTGAAATCACACGTTCAAAGAAAGAGGAGCCGCGCGTGCCGTTTGGAATGATCGTCGAACGTGGATTGTTGGAACCTGGCACGAAGCTCTATGACCCCGGCCGGAAGTACTCCGCGAAAGTGCGCGCGGATGGGTCGCTCTCCTGCCGCGATTCGACGGGCTCGATTCACCAAATCGCGGCGCGGGTTCAGAACCTGCCGGCTTGCAACGGTTGGACTTATTGGCACTTCGACGCGCAGGGCGTGTTGAAGCCGATTGACGTGCTGCGCCAACAGGTGCGGGCGGAGATGCATTGAGGGCCGCGAAGTCCTCACTGCTTAGACGAAGATCTTATAGGCGATTGTTTCGCCATCGGGGCGCCGGAGTGTGAACTCGGCGCCTTTTTCGTGTTCGTCGACGAGCGCTTCGAGAAGGCGCAGCGCGTTGCGGATGACTTCCGCATAGGACGCTGCCTCGGTTTTTTCCTTCAAGCGCTGCAAGCGTTCCATCGCTTGTGGCGGAAGTTCGAGTTGCACGCGCGTCGTCGTTCGGTCGCCGTTCTCGGCGGCCGCGCCGCGGCGATGATGAAATCCGTGATGATGGGGCCGCATTATTTTTGCTCCGGCTTGTCGGTGGCGTTATCGCCGACACGGCGATTGCGGCGATAGATTGCGCCTGCAGCGCCTAAGCCGCCGATCACACCCAGCGTCGCGAGCGGATAGAGGATCGCTGCCGTTACCGATGCGGCCGCGGCGGGAAGCACGAAGAGGGCTGCGACCGGACCCGGCCCATGACGACGAAAATGCCGTCCTCGATGCATGTGGTGCGCGCGCCAACGCGCTGCGCATGGATGTTCGCCAGCTTCATTTTTCTGCGCGTCGTCGAGAGGGAAGTCTTCGCCAACGCCGATATTCAGTTTGCTCATGCTGTGAGCCTCCATCGGTTGATGCAAACGCATGTAAGCGCGCATCCCGGAGAGTTCAATCATCTAATCATCAAAAAATCATCATATCGATTTTTGTCAAGGTCGCTTGACTTCTATCGTTTTGATGTCAACTATCCTTGTCATAACAGCAAGGACGCTTGTCATGAATGAGGCGAAGAAGCGATACATCACCTGGTTCATTCCCACGATGCTGGCCTATGTGGCCGCGGTGCTTGGAGTGACTTGGCTCTTCAACACCCATCCTCCGGCGGCGCCGCTTTCTTATCTCTTTGCGATCCTCCCGGCGGTGCCGGTGTTGGGGGTCATCGCCATCATCGGACGTTACCTTGCGCAAGAGAGCGACGAGTTCGTGCGTATGCGCCAGGTGATCGGATTGCTCATCGCGATCGGTTTGACGCTCGCGTTTTGCGCCGCATGGGGCTTCCTCGAAATATATGCCGACGTGCCGAAGGTTGCGATCTTCAACGTGGTTTGGATTTTCTTCGGTGCCATGGGGCTCGGCAACGCGATCACTTCATGGTGGTACCGGTGAAGAACCGACTGCGCGTTCTCCGCGCCGAGCGCGAGTGGAGCCAGGCGGATCTCGCCCTGCGCCTCGCCGTATCCCACCAAAGCATCAACGCAATCGAGACCGGCAAGTACGACCCGTCGCTGCCGCTCGCCTTCAAGATCGCGCGCGTGTTCGACCTGCCGATTGAGCAAGTTTTTTCCGAGGACTAAGGGACAAATCCGATGAGCATCAAAATTCCGATATGGATCATTCGTATCGCCGCCATTCTGATTTCCATTCCGCTGTTTGTGCAGGTGTGGGAGCGCGCGCACAGCGAAAATGCGACGGCACCGACACGCTTTACGGTGACCGTCGAAGGCCAAGGCCCCGACGTGATCATGATCCCGGGCCTCGCATCGTCGGCAGACGTGTGGCGACCGGCGGCGGACAGACTGAAAGCGCATTATCGCGTGCACCTGATCCAGGTAGCGGGGTTTGCAGGGACGCCGCCGCGCGCGAACGCAACGGGTCCGGTGCTGGCGCCGCTGCGCGACGAGGTCGTCGCATACATTCGCGCCAACAAGCTCGACCATCCCGCCATCGTCGGTCATTCGCTTGGTGGATTGCTTGGCCTGATGCTGGCCGATTCATCCCCGGACGCGGTTGGAAAACTAGTCGTCGTCGATGCTTTGCCGTTTTTCGGGATGATGATGGGTCCGACGGCTACGGTTGAGAGCGTCACGCCCACCGCCACACAAATGCGCGACAAGGTGAAGGCGCAGGCAGAGGCCGACTTTGCGGCCGGCCAAATGAAAACGATGGCGATGCTCGTAAAATCCAAGGGGCCCGCCACCGATGCTGCGACGAAGGCGTCGCAAACCTCGGATCGCGCCGTCGTCGCGCAAGCCATGTATGAGGACTTCACCACCGACATGCGGCCGCGGCTTGCCTCGATCAAGACGCCAACGTTGGTGCTTTATGCGTTCGATGCGACGATGGGTATTCCGCAACCGGCGGTCGATGGGCTCTATCAGTCGGCCTATGCGGCGATGCCCACGAAAACGCTCGTGCGCATCGACGGGTCTTTTCACTTCATCCAGATCGACCAGCCCGAGGCGTTCGCGCGCGAGTTGGGGGCGTTTCTGATGACGCGTTGAACAAAGGCCCCGCATCGCGATCTGCCAGGGCGTGGTCGATCACTTTGCGCATGACACTGGGCAGGGCGAAGCGGGCGAGGTCGGTGATCGGCGCCCACTCCCCTGCCCCCTTTGTTTTCGTGCGATCGATGTTGTCGACACGGAAAACCTGAAGTTCCAGTTCGAAATGCGTGAAGCCGTGCCGCACCAAACCCGGCAGCTTGCGGAACTTCGCCTTCAAGGGCGCGTGAGCAAGCGGCGGCGTGGGGAAGTCCTTGTCCCACGGGCTCATCGGCGGTTCGTGCATGCCGCCCAGCAATCCTTTCGGCGAGCGACGACGAAGAAGAATTTCGTCGTGCTTGGAGATCAGGACAAAGGCGGCGCCGCGCCTCAGCGGACGATCGGGCTTGGCTTGTCGGGTGGGGAGTGTGCCGGCGATATCCATCGCGTTCGCGAGACAGTCGTCCGACCACGGGCAGTTTTTGCAGGCCGGCGCCTTCGGTGTGCAGATCGTGGCACCGAGGTCCATCATCGCTTGGGCGAAGTCGCCGGAGCGCTTGGCCGGCGCAAGCGTTTCGGCGATCACGCGTAATTCCGGCTTTGCTGCGGGCAACGGCGTTTTGATGGCAAACACGCGCGCGAGCACGCGCTCGATGTTGCCGTCGACGGGAGCGGCTTGCCGATCGAACGCGATCGCCGCGATTGCTGCGGCCGTGTACGGACCGATGCCGGGCAGCTTGCGCAGCGCTTCTTCGGTGTCAGGCAGTTTGCCGGCGTGGTGCTCGGCCACTTCTCTTGCGCAGGCGTGCAAGTTGCGCGCGCGGCTGTAGTAGCCAAGGCCCGCCCAGGCGGACATCACCTCTTCGACCGGTGCCGCGGCCAGCGCCTTCATCGTCGGCCACTTCTTCAGGAACTTGTGGAAATAGGGCCCAACAGCCGCGACCGTCGTTTGTTGCAGCATGATCTCGGAGAGCCACACCCGGTACGGATCGGCCGCTTCACGGGGCAACGCCCGCCACGGCAGACGGCGGCGGTGGCGATCGTACCAGGCAAGCAATCGCTCCACGAGCGCGGATCGCTTTTGCGGTGTGAGTTCTCGGGCGCTATGGTGTTTGGTGGATTTCGAGACGGGCATGTCAGCCAGCGACAACGGCGAATCGACCAAGCGTTCCGGACGGCGTGGACCAAAGCGGTTCGCCGACGATGCTGCTGGTTTGCTCAAACATCATCTGAGCACGCGCGGTTTTGCGCAGGTCGAGATCGTGACGCGCTGGGCCGAAATTGCAGGACAGACACTCTCCGAACATTGTTTTCCCTACCGCTTGTCGCAGGGCGGTGCCAACGGGTCGATACTGACGCTGGTCGCCGACGACCGCGCGGCGTTGGAATTGCAGCACCAAGCGCCCAAACTGATCGACAAGATCAATACATATTTCGGCAAGGCTGCGGTCAGCAAAATCAAGGTCGTAGCCGGGGACATTCCAAGGCCGGTTCCGAAGCGCGCGGCAAAACGCCCCCTCTCGGTGGAGGAGGAAACAGTGCTCAGCGGACGGCTCGCCACCGTGGAAGACCCGGAATTACGGGCCGCACTGGCGCGACTCGGACGCCACGCCCTATCCGAAAGCCGTAAACCACTTGTTTACAAGCGTTGAGATGGCGGCTCCGTCCGACCTATAGTCCAAGCTAACGCTTGGTGCTTCGCGGGGGTTCGCGTGAATTTCGACAAGTTGCTGGAACAGTTCAAATCTCTCGACCGGAACACGCTGATTGCCGTGGGGGTCGCCGCGCTCATTTTGGTGGGCGGAGCTGGCTATTGGTTCCTCGGCAAGGATGGTGCGAGCACGCCTACTCGGGTCGCGAACGGCGAATGCAAAGCCATCGAGACCTTCGAGGTAACCGCCGCCGATTACACGCTCGGCAAGGCGGACGCACCGATCACGTTCATCGAATATGCGTCGATGACCTGTCCGCATTGCGCGCAATTCAGCAACGAAATTCTGCCTCAGCTGAAAGCAAACTACGTTGACAAAGGTTATGTCCGTTACGTGTTCCGTGAGTACCCGCTGGACCGTGTCGCGTTGACCGCATCGGTCGTCGGGCGCTGCCTGCCGAAAGACGCTTACATCCCCTATGTCGAACTGATGTACAGCGAGCTGATGACTTGGGGCCGCGCGCAAGATCCGCGCGCGGCTATCAAGGAAATGGCGCGGCGCGCGGGCATGTCGGGCGACGAGTTCGAGGCGTGTCTGTCCAAAGAAGACGACGCAAGGCGCGTTTTGGCCGTTCAGGAAAAGGCGATCAAAGATTATTGCGTCGGCGGCACGCCCACGTTTCTCGTGAACGGCAAGGTGATCGGTAGCGGCGAGATGCCGTGGGGCGATTTTGACGCGAAGCTCCGCGAAGCTGCGAAAGCAAAAGGCGTCACGATTCCTGCTGCGGCGGTCGACGCCCCAGCGCCGGCCGAAGGTGCGGCAACAGCACCGGCTGAGGGTACGGCAGCTCCTGCCGATGGTGCGGCTTCAACGCCTACTGACGGCGCGGCGACGCCGGCCGAACCCGCAACAGCGCCCCCAGCGCAGTAGCGACGTTCGCGGCTTCCCCCGGCCCATTTACTGTTAGGAATACCCCCGTGAAGTTCTCAAGACTTCGTCTCTCCGGATTCAAATCGTTCGTCGAGACTACCGAGTTGCCGATCGAGCAGGGCTTGACCGGCGTCGTTGGTCCCAACGGCTGCGGCAAGTCGAACCTGCTGGAAGCCTTGCGCTGGGTGATGGGCGAAAACTCCGCCAAGTCGATGCGCGGCTCGGGCATGGACGACGTCATCTTCGCGGGCACGAACAACCGGCCCAGCCGTAACACTGCGGAAGTGTCGCTTGTCATCGACAACACGACGCGTTCGGCGCCGGTCTCTTACAACGACGGCGAGGCGATCGAAATCAGCCGCCGGATCGAGCGCGAAATGGGTTCGATCTACAAGATCAACGGACGCGACGTGCGTGCGCGCGACGTGCAGATCTTCTTCGCGGACGTGTCGTCTGGCGCACATTCGCCGGCGCTGGTGAAGCAAGGCCAGATCGGACAGCTAATCAACGCCAAGCCAATCGCGCGGCGAGCCATCTTGGAAGAAGCCGCCGGCATCTCCGGCCTGCACGCGCGCCGGCATGAGGCGGAGTTGAAGCTGAACGCAGCGCAGACGAATCTTTCGCGCGTCGCCGACGTCATTCAAGAGATCGAGACGCAGCTTGCGAACTTGAAGCGCCAGGCGCGGCAGGCTTCGCGCTATCGAAATTTGTCGGGGCACATTCAGCGCGCGGAAGCGTTGGCGCTTTATGTTCGCTGGCAGATGGCATCGACCGCAACGGCCGCAGCTGAGGAAGAACTCGGCCGCGTTCGTTCCCAAGTCGAGGAGATGACGCTCAAGGCCGCGCAAGCGTCGAACGCGGTTTTGGAAGCGGATGAGAAGCTGCCACCGTTGCGAGCGACTGCCGCCGAACGCGGCGCGGCGTTGCAACGACTCACTGCCGAGCGCCTAGCGCTCGATGGCGAGGAAGTGCGCGCGAAGGAAGCGGCCGAGCGGTTGGCCGCGCGCATTGCACAGATCGGCACCGACCAGGAGCGCGAAGCTGCGCGCGTCGACGACGCGCGGGCGATGACAAGCAAGCTCGCCGAGGAACGCACCGCATTGGATGCAGCTGCATCGGGCGAAGGCGAGGCGACGGCGCAAGCCGCGGAGGCATTGCGTCTTGCCGAAGAAGCGATGCGCGAGGCTGAGCGTGCGAGCGACAAGGCAACGGCCGAGCTTGCCGATGCGAAAGCGAAGCGGGCGGCACTGGAGCGCCGGTCGGAAGATGGAAAGCGTTCGGCTGCCAGGCTGCGCAGCGAACTTGAGAGCATCACCGCCGAAATCGAGCGTCTGGGTCGCGAAACGGCAACGGCGCCGTTGGTCGAAGAAGCGGCCCTGCGTGTCGCGGCTGCGGTAACGGCCGCGGAATCGTCGAAGTCCACGCATGCGCATTCGGAAGACACCTTGCGCGCAGCGCGCGACGCGGAAAGCGCAAAGAAGCAGGAAGTGGAGACTGCGGAACGCGATCTCGACCCCGGGGTTCGAGGGTGCGCTGGGCGCTGCGCTTGGCGACGATCTCAATGTGCCGCTCGATCAGAAGGCGCCGATCCATTGGCGTTCGCTCGGCGCGCCGCGAACGATGCCCTCACTTCCCGCTGGCGTGCAGGCACTGGCTCATTTGGTGCAGGCGCCCGAAGCCTTGGCACGGCGTCTGTCGCAGATCGGCGTGGTCGAGCGTGATCAGGGCGCGGCGCTGCAGGCGCAATTGATCCCTGGACAATGTTTGGTCAGCCGCGAAGGCGATCTCTGGCGCTGGGACGGTTTCACCGCGACGGCGGAAGCACCAACGCCGGCGGCCGTCAGATTGCGGCAGCGCAATCGGTTGGCGGATATCGAAGGCACAATTGCTTCCTCGGTCGAACATGTGCGCGAACTTCGTGCCGTGTTCGAAGAAGCGCGCCAGGCGCGTGAGGCGGCCGACCTTGCCGAGCGCACGGTTCGAAACGGCTGGCGCCAAGCGGAAACAGAAGCAGCGGCCGCGCGAGCGACGTTGGCCGATGCCGAGAAGCAGCACGCCCAGACGGCGGCGCGGACGCAGTCGCTGAACGAGCGGCATCAGAGCCTCACTGGCGACGAGCGCGAGGCGATTGAGACGGCCGAGCAGATTGCCGCCGAACTCTTGGGGCTTGCGCCGCTGATGGATTTCGAAGCCCGTCTTGGCGCGGTGCGCGAAGGCCTCAATGAAACGCGCGGCGCATTTTCGATCGCAAAGGCGCGGCATGACGGCGTCGAGCGCGAGATGCGGGCGCGCCAGCAACGGTTGCAGGCGATCACCGCCGATCTTGATGCCTGGGAGCAGCGGATTGCAGCAGCGAGCGGGCAAATCGAGGCGCTGACCGCGCGCGAGACGGAAGCGAGGAACGAACTCACGGAACTTGAGCACATCCCGGCACAGATCGCCGAGAAGCGCACAAAGCTGTTCGAACTACTGGCGGAAGCGGAGAGCGCACGCAGCACTGCGACGGATGCGATGTCGCAAGCGGAGAGCGCGTTGAAGGCTGCGCAATCGGCTTCGCGCATGGCCGATCACGGGCTGGCGCACGCGCGCGAGGAGCGTGCACGTTGTGAGGCGATACTGTCGGCGCAGCAAGAGCGGTTGACGGAGTCCGTCACGCGTGCGCGCGATACGCTCGACTGCGCGCCGGAAGAATTGGCCGCAAAGGCCGAGCATGCGCCCGGCGATGCCATGCCCGCGCTCGATGCTGCGGAACAGCGCGTCGAGAAGCTGAAGCGCGAGCGAGAGCAACTGGGCGGCGTGAATTTGCGCGCAGAAGAAGAGGCCGACGAGTGCGAGACGCGACTGACGACGCTCACGACCGAGAAGAACGACCTTGAGGAGGCGATTAATCGGCTGCGCCAGGGCATCGGGTCGTTGAACAAAGAGGGCCGCGAGCGGTTGCTGGAAGCGTTCGACCGGGTCAACGCGAATTTCCAGAAACTGTTCACGTCGCTGTTCGGCGGCGGCGAGGCGCGGCTGACCTTGACCGAATCCGACGATCCGCTGGAAGCCGGGCTCGAGATTCTGGCGCGCCCGCCGGGCAAGAAATTGCAAACGATGTCGCTGCTTTCCGGTGGCGAGCAAGCTCTAACAGCGATGGCGATGATCTTCGCCGTGTTCCTTTGTAATCCGGCGCCCGTCTGCGTGCTGGACGAAGTCGACGCGCCGCTGGACGACGCGAACGTGGAGCGCTTTTGCAACCTGCTCGACGAGATGACGCGGATGACGGAGACGCGCTTCCTGGTGATCACGCACCACGCGCTGACCATGTCGCGCATGGACCGGCTGGTCGGCGTGACGATGCAGGAACGGGGCGTCAGTCAGCTTGTGGCGGTGGATCTCGCAGGCGCCGAGCGGGTGCTTTCGGCGGCCGCTGCGGAGTAGCGAAAAGGTTGATCGTTACCTTGCTGCGACCGCTGCGCCGTCGGTGACTCGCTCGCCAGGATGCGAGACCACTTGATCGCCGGCTTTGAGCCCTTGGAGAACTTGCGCCGCGCGGTCGTTCATCTGACCGATCTTCACCGTGGTGAGACGGGCGCGGCCGCCGTCGTTGCGAAAGACTGCCCAGTCCTCGCCTTGGCGAAATAGCGCTCCGATCGGGACTTGCAGCACTTTGTCGCTTCGCCAGCGCAGGATCGCCGCGTCGATCTGGTAGCCATGCCCGAGGCGGCGCCAACGGTCGGGCGGGTCGGTCAAATCGATGATGACGTTGACGCGTTGCTCCTCGATGCCGAGGGACGAGACCTTCAAGAAGCCAAATGGTTCGACGCGGCGGACTTTCGCGTTCAACGCGCCTTCCCCACCCCAGCGTGTGATAAGCACAGCGTCACCTTCGGAGACCTTTACGGCGTCGGTCGAGAGGAGGTCGACAACGATTTCGAGATTGGCGGGATCGCCGACTTCGACGAGCGGCGTGCCCATTTGAACGACCGCTTCGTTCTCCTGCAATACGCGCAATATCCGCCCGTCGATGGGAGCGCGAATCGTGAAGCAGCAATGCTTGGCGCCCTTAACTCGTGTCCCGTCCGAGGGCACGACCAACGATGCTTCGGCCGTCTTTACTTCGAAAGCGCGTTGGCGAAGCGCCGCCTGAGCGGTCTCCAAGGCAGCATCCAGGGACAATACTGCGGCCTCTGCGTTGTCGAGGCGCGCTTTGGCAACGATGCCCTTTGTGAAGAGTTGCCGCGCGCGTTCGCGTTCCTGGCGGGCCAGCCTCAAATCGGCCTCGCGCCCCCTGACGTTCGCCGCTGCCAGGTCTTGCGCAGCTCGCGCGGCCGACACCGTGAACTCCAATTCGCGTTGGGCGCGTGCATCGCGAAAAGCGGGGTCGGCAGGTTCGATGGTTGCAATGACCGTCTTTTGCGCCTCGATCGCATCGCCCGCGTGGACCTCGATGCGAAGCATCCGTCCAGCGATGGGAGCCGACACCGCATAGACCTCGCGCACGCGCGTGACCCCGTCGTCCTCGATTGTGACCGCCATCGGGCCTTCACTGAGCGTCGCAATGTCCACGGCCACTGCGCGCGGCCACAACGCGAATGCCAGTCCTGCGAGTATCAGTAGACCAAGGCCGATGGGCCACGCCCAGGGTTTGAGTGCGTTCATGGCTTAATCCTGTGCCTTCAAGACGCGTACCAAGTCGAGGGTGACAATGCGACGGACGACGACAGCGGAACTGAACGCCGCTGCGGCGATGATGACAATCACCGACCAGGCGTAAGTTGCCGGCGCGAGGCCCATCGGTATCTGATAGAGATCCGTCTCGAACAGTTCCATCATCAGCGCCGCCATCGCGTAACCGAGCACGCAACCGATCGGCAACGCGATTAGCGTCAACAGCGCGAGTTCACCAACGAGGATTAGCGCAACCTCCCGCTTGTGATAGCCAAGCACCCGCAAGGTCGCGAGTTCGTGCGCGCGCTCCGAAAGCGTGATCCGGCTTGCATTGTAGGCAACGCCGAAGGCGATCACCGAGGCAAAGCCGACATAAAACCAAATCATCGTCATCATGTTCTGATTAAGCAGTTCACGGAATAAGCGATAGGCACGGCCCTGCAACTGGATCGTGAATAGACCCGGTGTTTGCTTGACCTCGGCGAACAACGCCTCCTCCTTCGACGGATCGATCTTGAGCCAGGCACTGTCAGCGACCTCGCCATCGCCGGTTAAACGATTCAAGGCCGCGCGCCGCATGTAGACGGCAAGGCCGACATATTCGTCGATCACGCGAGCTACCTGCGCCATTCTGTGCGCGCGCCGGCCTTCGAGGACTGCGACCTCAATCTCGTCGCCGGGGTTCGCCTTCAAGTATTCCGCCAAGCGCCGCGTCAAAAGGAGGCCTGACGGCGGCAAAGCGACGGTGCGACCGTCGGCACCGACTTGCTGCGACAGTTCCGAATCCGGATCGATGCCCAGGATCGCGACGCGTTTGTTGCGCGGCCCATGCGTGAGTTTGACGCCAACGGCGCGGCGCAGCTCCGTGCGCAAGACGCCGGGCAAGCGCTCGATCTCACCCCGAACGGGATCGGCCCGCGGCTCGACGAAACGCAACGTGACGTCCTGGCGCTGAGCGCGAAAGAAGAACGAATCGATCATCAGCGTGATCGAGTCGATGAACTGAACCGTGGCGCGAGGAGGCCGAGCGACAGTGCGATGCCGGTCACGGTCATGCCGGAGCGCATGGGAAAGCGCGTCACATGGCGCACGATCATATAGCCCGTGGAGCTCAAGTCGCGCAGAACGTCGATGCGCTCGAGGAGACTCGGCCTATAGGTCGCAGGGCGCGGCGGCGACATGGCGACGGCCGGAGTTAGTTGCATCGCCTGGCGCGTCGCAATCAGCGCGCCGCCGCAAGACGCCGTGAGCGCTACTGCCGCGGAAGTGAGCAAAATGTCGGGCGCGATCGCGAACGTCAGCGCCGGAAAGCGAAAATACTCTCGGTATAGCTCGGTGATTTGATAGCCCAACCAAGCGCCAGCCAGCCACCCGACGATGAGGCCGATGAAACTGACCGTCAGCGCGAACTTCACGAAATGCCAGACGACCGTAACATCGGAATAGCCGAATGCTTTCAAGAGCCCGATTTCATGGCGCTGCGTTTCGATTTGGCGAGAGATTACGGAGTAGAGGAGAAACGCCGACACTATCAGGAAGATCGGCGGAATTACGCCCGCCATCGATGAGAGTTGACCGAACTCACTCTCAAGAAAAGCGTGCGACGACTGCTCCTTGCGGTCGAATGCGCCGGCGGCGCCGTACTGCGCTAAAACGTGGTCGACTGCAGCAACCACATTCTCCGCGTTCGCGCCGCGGAGCAGGCGCAGCGAGGCATCATTGAACGCGCCCTCGTAGTTCAGGATGGCCGCAAGCTGCTTTCTGCGCATCCAAAAGACGCCGTAGCGACGATTGTCCGGCACAAGGTCGCCGGGACCTATGACGTATATGTACTCCGGCGAAAGTGCGACACCGGCCACGACAAGGCGTTGCTTGTGGCCGTTCATGATCGCCTGGAACGTCGAGCCCGGGCCAAAGCCGTTCGCGGTTGCGAAAGCCTCATGCAGAAGGACCTCCGAAGGACGGTCGGGGTCGGGGAAGCGGCCGCTGCGAAGGATGAGCGCGTTCAAGGCGGTTTCGTTGCGTTCGGGCAATGAGAGCGCAAGCCCACGCAAAGGCTCGGTCACGCCTTCGACTTCGATCGTGACGAATCGCGCGACGCGGGTCTCGACTTGTGCGACGCCCGGGATTTCGCGCAGACGCGCTGCAATCGACTCCGGAGCGCGCTTCAAATTGACGAAGACGTGAGCGAATCGCTGTCGGTCGTAGTAGGCTTCGCGGGCGTCGGAGAGCGAGCGCAGTGCGCTCAATGCCATCACCAGCGTCGCAACCGCGGAGGCGATAACGAGCGCAATCGCAAGTACTTGGCCGCGGCGATGCCACATGTCGCGCGCGAGTTTTAGGTCGATGGCGGCAAGCGGGCTCACCAGCTGAGTTCCGACGGTTTGCGCTTCATTGCGTTCGTTTCGATCGAAACGACGCGGCCGTCAGCGAAACGCACGACGTGATCGGCCATGCCGGCAATCGTCGCGTTGTGGGTGATGACAACGGTCGTGGTGCCCAACGCCTGGTTGACCTCGGCCAGAGCTTCGAGCACGCGCACGCCGGTTGCGCTGTCGAGTGCGCCTGTAGGTTCGTCGCAGAGCAACACGTGAGGCCGCTTCGCGACGGCACGGGCAACCGCGACACGTTGCTGCTCGCCACCGGACATTTGCGCCGGAAAATGGTCCATACGTTCGCCGAGACCGACGAGGCGAAGCGCGTCGTCGGGCACCATCGGCTTGTCGACGAGTTCGGTTACCAGAGCGACGTTCTCACGTGCGGTCAGGCTCGGGATCAGATTGTAGAATTGGAAGATGAAGCCGACATGGCGGCGGCGAAACGCGGTGAGCTCGCGGTCACTGCTGGCCGTCAGGTCGGTGTCGTGATACGAGAGCGTGCCGGAGGTCGGGCGGTCGAGTCCGCCCAGAATGTTCAAAAGCGTCGACTTGCCGCTGCCCGATGGGCCTAGCAGCACGAGCAAGTCGCCTTCGTGCAAATCGATATCGACGCCGCGCAACGCATGCACGGCGCCTTCGCCCACGCCGTAAATTTTCGTCAGCCCACGCGCCCTGAAGGCTGCCGGGGTGCCCGATGGCATTTTTGCTGTTTCAGTGATGCCATGCGTCATGTTGGAAGCTTCTCAAGCGATGCACCGCGTGGCCTTGACCTGGGGCAAGCGGCGACCCGATTGCCGTCAGGTTTTAGCCCCTGTTACGGCTGCGACTTTACGCCTGTGGATAGGGGCGATCATCGACCGGAGTGGCGCGGAATTCCTGACTTTTTCACCAGTTTGCGATGCAGCAATCGGCTTGACCCCGTGAGGCGGGCCCATATCTTCCGCGCGGATTTCGGAGGGGGTTTTGTGCGGCCCCAAGGGCCTTTGGCAACCACCCAATCAGGTCCAGACGACGATCCCGGCCAGAAGCGTCTCGACGACCTGGGCCGGCGGATCGAGGCCGTACGCGAGCAGCATCCGGAAGCCAAGCCTGCCCAACCGTCCGGACGCCTCAACGTCGTCTACCGGCTTTCCACCGAATTCGTCGCCGCCGTCTTCGTGGGCTTGGCGCTCGGCTGGGGGTTTGATGCGGTAACCGGTTGGAAGCCTGTCGGGATCTTGTTGTTCTCGATCCTGGGCATTGCGGCGGCTTTCTACACGTGTAATTCGCGCGCCGCACGGCAACTCAATGCCGAGCGGGACAAGCAAAAAAAGGATTAGCGCATGGCCGCCGGCCACAGCCCGATGGAGCAGTTCGAGATTCACAAGCTGATCCCGATCGAGATCGGCGGCCTCGACCTTTCGTTCACGAACGCGAGCTTGTGGATGTTGCTTGCGATCGCAGCGGGTAGCGCTTTGCTGACGCTTGGCGTCAAGCGCGACGGCATCGTTCCCGGACGCACGCAGTCGATCGTGGAACTGATGTACGACTTCATCGAGCGCCAGACGGTCGGCAACGTGATGGGCGAATCGGGCAAGAAGTTCTTCCCCTTCATCTTCACGCTCTTCATCTTCATCTTCTTCACGAATTTCTTGGGGCTGATCCCCTACTCGTTCACCGTGACGAGCCACATCATCGTGACGTTCGCGATGGCATTGATGGTGTTCGCGACGGTTCTGGCAGTGGGGTTCTGGACGCACGGGTTGCACTTCTTCAGCCTGTTCGTGCCCTCAGGCGCACCGGCGTGGATCCTGCCGCTGATCGTGCCGATCGAGATCATCTCGTTCCTGTCGCGTCCGATCAGCCTCTCGGTTCGTCTTGCCGCGAACATGCTTGCGGGTCACACGATGCTGAAGGTGTTCGCGGGCTTCGTCGTCACGATGCTGGCGCGGGTGGCGTGCTCTCCGTGCTTCGGTCGCGCCGCTGCTTGCGGGCGTGGCCGTCACGGCGCTTGAGGTTTTGGTGGCGGCCATTCAGGCCTGGGTGTTCGCGCTCTTGACCTGCATCTATCTGAACGAGGCCGTGCACCTGCACGATCACCGAGTTTTCCGTTTCAACGTCTTCAACGAGGAGTTTCTACAATGGAAGTCGCAGCAGCAAAGCTCATCGGCGCGGGTCTCGCGGCCATGGCTCTCATCGGCGCCGGTATCGGCGTAGGCAACGTGTTCGGCAGCTATCTGCAGGGCGCTTCGCAATCCGTCGGCTGCGGCCGGTCAGCAGACGAACCTGCTGTTGGGCTTCGCGCTTTGCGAAGCGACGGGCCTCTTCGGTCTCGTCGTCGCGTTCATTTTGATGTTCGGCTTCTAATCAGCCTTAGCTTTACGACTCTCGAGCGATGGCGGCGAAGGCGCAAACGCTTTCCAAGTGGCCGATGTGGCGCCGGGGCCGAGCATGGGGACCCGACTGCCGAGCCGGTCGTGACGGAAGACCTCACCACGTCGACTGAGCATGCTGGCGACGCGCATGGCGCGAAACCCGGCCTGCCGCAGCTCGACACGTCGACGTTTGCGAGCCAGTTGTTCTGGCTGCTCATTTCGTTCGCGGTCCTTTACTTCGTGATCTCGCGGATCGCGGCGCCGAAGATCGGCGGCGTGATCGCCGACCGTGCCAACCGCATCAAGAGCGATCTGGATTCGGCAGCACGGGCGAAGCGCGATAGCGAAGCCGCGATGGCGGGATACGACAAAGCTCTGGCCGATGCACGGGCCAAGGCAATCAAGTCCAGCGACGAGATGCGCAACGCCGTTCAGGCCGAGATCAACGCGAAGAACGACGCGGCATCGAAGCAGCTTGCGGCGGACACGTCGAAGGCGGAAGCGCGCATCGGCGAGATGCGCAAAGCCGCAATGGCGCGGGTCGGCGACGTCGCGCGCGAAACGGCGAGCGACATCGTACAGAAGCTATCGGGCGAGGCCGCGAACCAGGCCGCGATCGATGCAGCGGTTTCGACTGCGCTCGCGGCAAAGGAGAAGGCCGATGCTTGAGGATCCTACCTTTTGGGTTGCCGTCGGCACGGCTCTCTTCATCGCGGTCGTCATCTGGCAGCGCGTGCCACAGATGGTCGCCAAGATGCTCGACGACCGGGCAGCTGCGATCAAAACAGAACTGGACGAAGCGAAGCGCTTGCGCGCCGAGGCGGAAGTTCTGCTGAACGAGTATCGTGCGAAGACGGCGAACGCAGCGCAAGAGGCGCAGGCGATCGTCGATGCGGCGAAGGTCAGCGCAGAGCGCATGGCGGCGGACGCGCGCGCAACTCGCCGTGCAGATCGAACGCCGTGCGAAAGTTGCCGAACAAAAGATTGCGCAAGCCGAAGCCGAGGCGATTGCCGAGGTGCGTGCGGTCGCGACGGCCGTGGCAACGGCTGCCGCAGGAACGGTTATCGGCAAGCAGATGACCGAGAGCAAAGGCGACGCGCTGATCGACGGTGCGATCCGCGACCTGCGCACCAAGCTGCACTAGCGCCTACAAATCGATCCGCCAACGCAGCGACTCGCCGCCACCATAGGCTGCGGGTTTTTGCTCGCGGCGAAGCAACGTACCACCATTCGACGTGACCACCTTTTGCGAAGGGATGTTGTCGGGGTCGGTGGTCAGTTCGACGTAAGTCAGGCCACGCGCTCGCGCCTCGATCAGAAGTAGCCGTAGCGCCTCCGTCGCGTAGCCCCTGCCCTGCTTCCACTCCACGACCGTGTATCCGATGTGGCCGAGCACGTGCAGTGGCAGTTCGGAGGTGCCCTTCTGCCAGCGGAAGCCGATCATGCCGCAGAACGTGCCGTCCCAAATCCAGCGCACGAAGCCCGGCAACCGCTTCACCCTGGTGCCGTCGGGAAGCGTGATATCCGCGCCCTTTGCGTCTTCGTCGTCGAGGCTTGCGAGGAAGGCCGCCGCGTTTTCACTGATCCGCCGCAGGTGATCGGCGGCGCCGGCGCGGCCGCGCACGTTGTCCGGGTTCCACCCGCGTTCGAGCGCATCGACGTAAGCGGGCAGCGCACCGATGGCGGGCTTCAGGATTTTGACGGGTTCGGTCATGCGCGTTGTCCGGCGTGGCGGGCTTCATGATCGATCAGCCAGCGTTTTCGCTCAAGCCCGCCACCGTAGTGAATCAGTGAGCCGCTCGCGCCGACGAGGCGATGGCATGGGACGACGATCGAGATCGGGTTGAAGCCGTTTGCGGCACCGACTGCGCGCGCGGTGTCCGGTCGGCCGATTGCACGGGCGTGGTCGCCGTAGGAGCGCGCGTCGTGCCGGGCTTTACGCGGCGCAGCGCTCTCCAGCATTGCCGTTGGAAGGCCGTGCCGAACGCCATCACGGGGAGCTTATCGATCGCGCGGACGTCGCCGTCGAAATAGTCCGTGAGCGCGGCGGCGAAATTGGTTGGCTTCGTGACGCGCTTCACTTCGGCGTCCGCAAAGTCGCGGGCGAGTTCCTTGGCGCGACGTTCTTCGCGGTCCGCGAACGCGATGTTTGCCAGCGCTTTACCGTCATGCGTGATCAGCAGTGGGCCGATCGGCGTCTTAATGCGTTCGACGAAGAGCTGCATGTCAGTCGCTCAGAGATGCCCACAGGTGCATCGTGGCGTACGCGCGGTACGGGCGCCAGCGCTCGGCCAGCTTCAACACTTCTTTGTCGCTCGTCGTGTTCAAGGCCTTGCGCACGCCGAGGTCCGAGGCCGGGAATGCGTCGGCATGGCCAAGGCGCATCGCCATATAGTGCGCCGTCCACGGACCTAGGCCTGGCAGATCGGCGATGCGCTCAACGAATTGGTCGAGCGGTTGGTCCGCGAGCAGTGTCGCATCGTCTCTGACCACGCGCGCGAAGTTCACGATCGTCGCCGCACGGCGTGTTGTGAGGCCGATGCCGTCCAAGTTTGCGTCCGCCAATTCATCGGGTGTTGGAAACAGGCGGGTCAGTGTGCCGTGGCTCTTGGTCGTGGTCTTCCCGAATCGTGTCGCTATGCGGCCGGCCAGCGTGGAGGCGCCGGCGACGCTGACTTGTTGGCCCAGGATCGCGCGCACGCCGAGTTCGAACGGATCCCACACGCCGGGCACGCGCAGGCCTGGGCGCTTTCTCAAAGACGTTCCGAGCCGTTCGTCGCGCTTGAGATGTGTGGTGATACGTCTGCCCGACGCGCCGAGATCGAACAGACGGCGAAGCCGCTCGGTCAGGTGCTTCTCGTCCAATTTGCCGGTTGCCGAAATCTCGGCAATGAGAGCGCCTTTCGCAGGCGTTCGGGTGTGCCCGCAACAGATGACGACGCGGCCTTGCGCGCGGCCGGTCACGAACGTGCGGCGATAGATGTTGCCATCAACCTCATCGACGCCGGGGATGGCACGGGCTGCAAAGAAGCGCAGCAGCGCGTGCCAATCGTAAGGCTGATTGTGCACGAGGCTGAGTTTGAGGTCCGGCACCCCGCTTAGTCGCCCACGACCAGGTCGACCATGCGCCAACGGCCTTTGATTTTCTTGAAGCCGGCGCGGAAGTCGATCGGGCTGCGCACGTCGCGTTGCAAGACGAAACCATGCTTGCCGGCCGCGTCCTTCACCTCCAGCCAGTCGTCCGAGCCCGCTTCGTGCTGCAACTTCTTCGCGCCTGTAACGAGCGCCAGAATATCGTGGTCGAGCTTGCGGACGATGGTGGCGTCCGCCTTGGGCTTGTCGCGCATCACCGCATCCGGCGATGTCACGACCACGCTTTCGAAGCTGTCGACGTCATTCGGGAACGCACTGAAGACGTAGGGGGCGGAGAACTCAGTCTTGCTATCGAAGTTGCCGCCCATGTCGAGCACGAGTTTCAGTACCGGCCAGACGTCACTTTTTGCTTCTTGGGGCTTCCACATCTTCTTGAAGTTCGCCGCGCCGTTGTCGCCGCCGAACGAGTTCTGGATGTTTGGCATCACGATCTTCATCAACGCCGGGGCGTCTTTGCGTGCAATAATCGTCTTGAACTCACCACGAAATTTCAGGAACGAGGCGTCGCGCGGACCTTCGTCCATCGGGTTCAGCCGCAGCACTTTGTCGGCTGCGTTCGCCGAGAAGGCGAACGCGACGCCAAGAACAAGGGCTGCAACGGTGCGGGCGATCATGCGGCTTCCTCTCGTGCCATCGTGAGCGACGGCCAATCTTGCATGTAGCGCTTCGCCTTCGCCAGGTACTCCGGCCGGTGCGGACCCTGCCACAGCGGATTCGGGCGAATGACGCGGTCAAAGATGTCGCTCAGACCGACTGGCGCGAACACCTCCAACTCACCGTTCGATTGTGGCCGAACGGCGACCATGCAAGCCGTGATCAGGAATTGGCGTACGCCGTCGCAAGCGCATTGGAGCCGCGGATACGCCACACCGAATTTTTTCGGATACCAAAGATGTACGCGCGCTTGGTTGCGAAGTTGCACCTCGCGGTCGGCGAACGCGAAATGACCGGCGGCGCGTTTGATCCAACGATCCTCTGCTTCCTCCGACGTGTCCGGGTCGAAGTAGAACAGGTCGTAATCGCGGATACCGTGACCGCGCACCTTGCCCTCAAGCACGTTCCAGACGGTCTGGAACAATACGCCGCTGACGAGCCAAAGATCCGGCGCCTCGAACGTCCGCATGGCGGCTACCACTGCGGCGATGGCTGGGTCGGCTTCGATGATCCTGCGAAATTCCGCTTCGTTCGACGTCACGGAACGCGGACGGCTTCGTGTAGGCGTTTGCGGTGATTCCTGCTGAGGCGCAATTCCGTACCGTCGGTCAGGCGGACGAGGCCGTCACCGTTCGCGAGCGGCGCAATCTCGCGCACACGATCCGCGGCGACCAGAATGCGGCGATGGATGCGCACAAATTGCTGCGGGTCGAGCTTTGGCTCCAGGGCGGCAAGCGTCTCACGCAGCAGGTGCGTCTTTGCTCCTTCATGCAGTGCGAGGTAGTTGCCTTGGGTTTCGATCCAGTCGACCGACGCCAGGTCGACCGAGACAACCCGCCCCCGCGAGCCGACCGTGACGTCGCTGAGATAGAGCGCTGTCGCTACCCTGGGCTCCGGCCGCGTCTGCAGTTGGGACTGATACCGGAGGGCATGTGCGATCCCGGTCAAGGCCATGAGGCTGAATCCGAGCAGCAGCCAATTCGCGGCTATCTGGTCGGGCAGCGCGACAAGAAACGGCCGCGTGTCGCCAACGCCGGCGATCGGCGCGAGGACGCAGGAAAGGGCGATGAGGACAAACGCAATTCCCATCGCGCTCGTCGAATGGAGCAAGATGCGGCGCCACAAGCGGTCGGCTTCGACCGGATAGCGCCGGACGAGCCGCATAACGAGCGGGGTCGCGAGGCCGGCCAGGAGGCTTGCCCCAATCATTCGTGCGGCTTCGAGATTCCAGTCCGCGCTGCGGAAGAGATTCTCGGGCTGGAGCGCCATGAGAAACACCAACCAATAGGCGGTGCCGAGCGCTATTTCACGGCTGCTGTCGAAGAACACTGTCTTTGTCATTCAGAGATAGTGGGATGAGCGCTGCTCGCGTGTCCAGTCGCGCCGGATGCACGGATTTGTGACGAAACGCGCCCGGTCGGGGACGAACCGGGGCGTCGAAGGCTGCTTTTTTCCGCGGGCAGTGGGCACATGATCGGTCTGCAACGAGGTTGATCATGGTTTCGACATATCGCATCGCATGCATGTTTTTCTTGCTTTCGCTCGGCAGCGCCGTGGCGGATCCGGTCAGAGTGGACGGCGGGTTGGTCGCGGGGACTCGCGACGGCGACGTCGCCGTCTACAAAGGCATCCCCTTCGCAGCGCCACCTGTCGGCTATCTACGCTGGCGCGCGCCGCAGCCGGTGCATCCGTGGGCCGACGTCAGACCGGCGACCACGTTTGCCCCGGCTTGCCTGCAGAACGGCGTGTCGATGCCGGGTGAAGAACTACCGCGCACCAGCGAGGACTGCCTTTATTTGAACGTATGGACGCCCGCGGCGAACCCGGCCGCGAAACTGCCTGTCCTCGTTTGGATTTACGGCGGCGGGTACACGAACGGGTCGGCGTCGATGCCGCTCTATTGGGGCGACAGACTGGCGCGGCGCGGGATCGTGGTCGTGACCGTTGCCTATCGACTCGGCGCGTTCGGATTTCTGGCGCATCCCGAGTTGAGCGCCGAGAATTTGCAAAAGAGTTCGGGCAACTACGCCTTTCTGGATCAGATCGCCGCGTTGCAGTGGGTGCAACGCAACATCGGAGCGTTCGGCGGTGACCCAGGCCGCGTCACGATTGCCGGGCAGTCGGCGGGCGCAATGTCGGTCAATATTCTGATGGCCTCGCCGCTTGCGAAAGGACTGTTCCATCGCGCAATTGGCCAGAGCGGCGGTTTTTTCGAGCCGGTGCAGATCGCGCCGCGATATCTGCTCTCGAACGCCGAGAAGGACGGCGTCTCCTTCGCGACATTATTGGGTGCGCCGTCGATCGCGGCGCTTCGGCGCTTGGCGCCAGAGACACTGTTGAAAGCCAATGCGGGGCGCATTTCGCATCCGGTGATCGACCGCATTGTTCTGCCGCAATCGCCATTTGACGTGTTTTCGCAACAGCATCAGGCATCGATCCCGTTGCTTGCCGGCGTCAACGCGGAAGAGGCGCGTTCGCTCAGCGATATATCGAAGGTCAAGGCGGCGACGTTCGCGGCGGATATTACGAAGACATTCGGCCAGTTGCCGCCGCCGTTGATCCAAGCCTATCCGTTTCAGAGCGACGACGACGCGCGGACCGCGCGTGTCGCGTTCGAAACCGACTTGCGCTTCGGATGGGACATGTGGACGTGGGCGCGGCTGCACGCCGCCGGCGGGGCGCCGGTTTTCTCCTACCGGTTCGCGCAACGCCCGCCGTTCCCATCGAACTCACCTTATGCCGGGTGGGGACCTGCGCACTTCGCTGAGCTCTGGTACATGTTCGATCATCTCGATCAGGCACCATGGCAATGGAGTGCGGAAGATCGGCGGACCGCGGAGGTGATGAGCGCCTATTGGGTCAACTTCATCAAAACCGGCAATCCGAACGGCGCCGGGCTACCGGCGTGGCCGACGTTCGCCGGACCAACGGGGCCGTTGCTGGTGCTCTCCGACAAGCCAAGCGCCGGCACGCCGGATCGTCCCGGCGCGCTCGCCGTGTTCGACACGATCTATACGCAGCTGCGCGGTGCACCGCTGCAATAAGGGCGCTACTCCGCCGCTTGCGCTTTCGGCGGCGGGGTCCAGCGGAGAACCGGCTTGCGGGCGGCGGCGGTTTCGTCGAGGCGGCGGCGCGGAGCGAAGTGCGGGGCGCCTTCAAAGCGACGCTTGTCGTTGCCTGCCGCTTCTTTGGCGAGCGTGCCCAGCACATGGATGAACTCGTCCAGCGCGTGTTTCGATTCCGTTTCCGTGGGTTCGATCAGCATTGCGCCGTGGACGACGAGCGGGAAATACATCGTCATCGGATGGTAGCCCTCGTCGATCAGCGCCTTCGAGATGTCGAGCGTGGTGACGCCGGTGTCCTTAAGGAAGCTGTCGTCGAACAGAGCTTCGTGCATGCACGGGCCGCTTGCTGCGAACGGAGCGGAGATCGTGCCCTTCAGCGAGGCCAGAATGTAATTCGCGTTCAACACCGCGTCGCCCGCGACTTGCGCGAGACCGTCGGCACCGTGGCTGAGCATGTACGCCATCGCGCGCGTGAACATGCCCATCTGGCCGTGGAAGGCGCACATGCGGCCGAACGGCTTTGCGTCGTGCGCCTTTGCGGCAGCATCGTCCTCGATCAGTTCGAAGCCGCGCTCGCCGTGCACGATCAAGGGCACCGGCGCGTAAGGCGCGAGTGCAGCCGAGAGCACGACTGGGCCGGCGCCCGGACCGCCGCCGCCGTGCGGGGTCGAGAATGTTTTGTGCAGGTTGATGTGCATTGCGTCGATGCCCAGGTCGCCGGGGCGCACGCGTCCGACGATCGCGTTGAAGTTTGCGCCGTCGCAATAGAAATAGGCGCCCGCCTTATGCACCGCTGCGGCAATCTCAATCATGTCGTTCTCGAACAGACCGCAGGTGTTCGGGTTCGTTAGCATGATCGCCGCGACGTTGGGGCCGAGCTTGGCCTTCAGTGCCGCCACGTCCACGCGGCCGCGTTCGTTCGCGGGCACTTCTTCGACCGTGTAACCGACGAGTGCAGCCGTCGCGGGGTTCGTGCCGTGCGCGGATTCGGGCACCAGCACCACCGTGCGGTTGGCTTGGCCGTGCGCTTCGTGCGCCGCTTTGATCGCCATCAGGCCGCAGAGTTCGCCGTGAGCGCCGGCTTTCGGGCTCATCGCGACGGCCGGCATGTTCGTCAGCAGCTTCAGCCAGTGCGCCAGATGATCGATCAGGCCGAGCGCGCCTTGGATCGTCGATACCGGCTGCAGCGGATGGATGTCGGCAAAGCCCGCGAGCCGCGCCATCTTCTCGTTCAGGCGGGGGTTGTGCTTCATCGTGCACGAGCCCAAGGGATAGAGACCGTAGTCGATCGCGTAGTTCTTGCGGCTGAGGCGTACGAAGTGGCGCACGACTTCAGGTTCGGACAGACCCGGCAGACCGATCGGCGCGCGGCGCCGCAAGCCACCGAGGCGATCGTGCTTCAGTTCCGGTTCGGGCAGGTCGACGCCGCATTTGCCGGGACGGCCGGTCGTGAAGATCAACGGCACTTCGCGGTCGAGACCGCGGTGGCCGGAGATCGTGGCGAGCTCGCGCGTGTCGCCCGCCGCGCCTGTCGTCGGGCGGCCTTGTTTGTTCATCATGAGAGCACCTTGGTCAGGCCGGCGACGAGCGCGTCGATGTCGGAGGGTGTGGTCGTTTCGGTGACGGCGACGAGAAGCAGGTTCGTCGCGTTGCGGTCGTGCGGCCTTAAGCGCGCGACGGGGACGCCGGCGATGATTTCGTCTTCAGCAAGCCTGTCGACAATCGGCGCGGCGGGCTTCGGGAGCTTCAGCGTGAACTCATTGAAGAACGTCGGCGTCACCAGTTCGACACCTTTGACCTTCGCAAGTTTGTCTGCGGCTTGGACTGCGCGGTCGTGGTTCAGCGCTGCCAGCTTGCGGAAGCCGTCTTCGCCCAAGAGCGCGAGGTGAATCGTGAACGCGAGACAGCAAAGGCCGGAGTTCGTGCAGATGTTCGACGTCGCCTTTTCGCGGCGGATGTGTTGTTCGCGGGTCGAGAGCGTCAGCACGTAGCCGCGCTTGCCTTCGGCATCGACCGTTTCACCGCAAAGGCGTCCCGGCATTTGGCGTACGAATTTCTGGCGCGTGGCGAACAACCCGACATAGGGGCCACCGAAGTTCAGCGGGTTGCCGATCGACTGGCCCTCCGCCGCGACAATATCCGCGCCCATCTCGCCAGGTGGCGTAATGGCGCCCAGCGAGACGATCTCCGTCACGACGGCGACGAGCAGCGCGCCCTTGGCATGTGCCGCATCGGAGAGCGGGGTGATATCGCGGATCGCGCCGGTGAAGTCCGGGTTCTGAACGACGAAGGCCGCCGTCTTGTCGTCGAGCACAGCTTCGTTGCCCTCAACGATTTCGAGACCGGAGGCCTCGGCGGTCGTGCGCACGGTTTCGGTGTAGTGCGGGTGCAGGTTCGGCGAGAGGACAATGCGCTTCCTGTTCGTCACGCGCGCTGCCATCAGCACGGCTTCCGCCGTGGCGGTCGAACCGTCGTACATGCTGGCGTTCGCGACATCCATGCCGGTCAGCATTGCGACCTGGGTTTGGAACTCGAACAGATATTGCAGCGTGCCTTGGGCGATTTCGGGCTGATAGGGCGTGTAGCTGGTCAGGAACTCGGAGCGCTGGATCAGATGATCCACGGTCGCGGGGACGTGATGGCGATAGGCGCCGGCACCGCAGAAGAACGGCACGCTGCCCGCGGCGATGTTGCGCGCAGCGAGCTTTGCCATTTGGCGTTCGACTTCGATTTCACCAGCGTGCATCGGCAGGTCGACAAGCGTCGTCAGGTACGCCTCGCGCGGCACGTCGCGGTAGAGGTCGTCGACCGACTTCGCGCCGATGACGCCAAGCATCGCTTTGCGATCGGTATCGGTGAGCGGCAGATAGCGCATTAGAGCCCCTTCACGTAATCGTTGTATTCGGCCTCGCTCATCAACGCGCCGAGTTCGCTTGCGTTTTTGACTTTGAGCTTCATGAACCAGCCTGCGCCCGTGGCGTCGGCATTGACCGTCGCCGGTTCGGCTTCGAGCTTGCTGTTGACCTCGACCACTTCGCCCGAGATCGGCGCGTAGACTTCGGAGGCAGCTTTCACGCTTTCGACGACGGCGGCTTCTCCGCCCTTCTCGACCGCCTTTCCAACTGCGGGAAGTTCGACGAAGACGACGTCGCCCAGCTGTTCGGCCGCGTACGCGGTGATACCGACGGTCGCAACGGCGCCGTCGACGCGAACCCATTCGTGGTCTTTGGTGTATTTCGTGGTCATGATCGATCTCAGGGTTTGTGGAAGCGTTTTTGAACGAAGGGCATGGGCGCGACGCGGGCGGGCAATTTCTGGCCGCGCACGATCAAACCCAATTCGATGCCGTCATCGGCGAGATCCGCCCGGACGTAGCCCATCGCGATGGGTCCGTTGACGGTGGGACCGAAGCCGCCGGAGGTGACACGGCCCGCGGGAGCGCCCGAAGCGTCGACGATTTCGGCGCCTTCGCGAGCGGGCGCGCGGCCTTCGGGTTTGATGCCGACGCGCACGCGTTTGGCGCCGTTGAAAAGCTGATCGAGGATCTTGTCGGCGCCGGGGAAGCCTTTTTCCAATTTGCGGCGCTTACCGATCGCCCAGGTGAGGCCGGCCTCGACCGGCGTCGTTTGTTCGTCGATGTCGTGGCCGTACAGGCATAGCCCCGCTTCCAAGCGCAAGCTATCGCGCGCCCCAAGACCGATCGGCGCGACGGCCGGATCAGCGAGCAAAACGCGGGCGAAGGCAGTGGCCATCGCGCCGGGTACGGAGATCTCGTAGCCGTCTTCGCCCGTGTAGCCGGAGCGGGAGACAAAAAGTTCAGCACGTTCCCACGCAAACGTCGCGATCGTCATGAAGCTCATCGCGGCGACGCCGGGGACGATGTGCTCCAGTGCCTCGGCTGCTTTCGGGCCCTGCAGTGCGATGAGCGCGCGCGTTTCCAGCCGTTCGAGCTTCGCTTTGCCTTTAAGGCTCGCGGCGATGTGTGCGAAGTCGGCGTCCTTCGTCGCGGCGTTGACGACGAGAAACAGCGTCCCCGCCTTGTCTGCTGCGGCCGGACGGCTCACCATGAAGTCGTCGCGGATGCCGCCTTCGTTGTTCAGCAACAACGTGTAGCGGATCTGACCCGGCTTCAGCGCCTTGATCTCACCCGGCACCAGCGTTTCGAGCGCAGCGGCGATTTCGTCGTGGCCGCCCTTGCCTTCAAGGTGGAGCCACGCTTGGCCCATATGAGAGACGTCGAAGAGTCCCGCAGCTGCCCGCGTGTGCAGGTGCTCCTTCAAAATGCCGGCGGGAAATTGCACGGGCATTTCGTAGCCGGCGAACGGCACCATCTTGCCGCCAAGCTCCGCGTTCAGCGCGAAGAGCGGCGTACGTTTCAAATCAGTTGGGGCCGGATCGGCCATGGTGATATCCCAAGTCTCACGTGGTCACAGGTGCTCGCAGGACCCTGCTTCGCCTAAAGGCTACGCAGGGCACAGCTACCCTGTCTGTCATGAGGACCTGAGAGATTTCGCGTGGGTTGTTACGCCCTCGCCTACCCCGTCGGTGGAGCGCCGTCACCAGCGATCGCTTTCCAGACTGTCATCGCCTTTGCGGTCCCGGGTGCCTGAGAGTTTCCAGGGCGGTTGCTCCTTCGGCGGCGGACACTTGCCCGCTCTCTCCCGCAAGGGGTCGATTGCATAGCCGCTCGAATCGCGCCTTCACGGCGGGTCTCGAGCGTCGGTTTGATCGTGGCGAGGCCCCTCTGCCAAGTCAACGCGCCATCGTGGCCGGGGTGGGGAAAGCGTCGATTTTCAGCGGACATTCCGGACAGGGATTGCTGTCCGGAATCGGGCTGTCCGCCCGCCTGGCATTCGACTTCCCAGGGCTCGCGTCTCCCAAAGACGGGGAAGTACGCGATCGTGCCCGGCCTGGGTTATTCCACTACGCCCGCATGGCGGTCGACTGCGCGGGAATACCGAGCGCGTGGCAACGCCGGACGCAACCAGACTAGCGTGCGCTTGCGAATTGCCGGAGGGCGAAGCGACGGCAAGCGGATAGACGAACATGCTTCGCCGGTACGGGGCAGCCCCGCCCGCCGCGCGGTGAGCGCCGCGATTTTTTTTGTTAGCAGTCCATTAATTTAGCGGATACGCGCGGGAACAAGCGTGCAAAGTCCCGTCCGTCGATACCCGTGCGGCGAGCCGCCGAAACAGCAAAATAACCATTCGGACCTAAGTTCGAGGCTCAGACTGTGAGAGCTTCGACATGCAATTCCCTTCGCGCAACTCGACGGCGTTTCTCGTCGCCGTCCTAGCCGTGCCGACGATAATCATCGTCGGCCTGGGCGTCGGCCTTGTCGTTTGGCTTCTTTCCGCATCTGCCGATCGCTTGGACGCAACGCAGCGCGAAGGCGAGGCCCGCCTCGCGCGCAACGTTATCCAATCGAACGAAAAGAGCTTGGCCAAGTTCGTTGCCGACTACTCGAATTGGAACGAAATGTACGACTACTTCAACGGTCCGCCGAGCGCGGAGTGGGAGAAGGAGAATCTTGGCCCATACGTTCTCGACGCGCACGGCAGCGACCACTTCATCGTGGTTTCGAAAGAAGGCCGCGTCGTCAACCACTACTCGCGCGCGACCGGTTCGCGAAACACGTTGAAGCCTGCCGACGCGCAGATGCTGGCAAGGCTGACGACACTCGCTTTCGCCAAGGAAACACTGGGCAAGGGTTTCGCCGTTTCCGGCATCGTCGAGTACGACGGCGCCCCCTACATTGCCGCGGCGTCGACGATTCACGTCTCCGAGCAAGAACGCGTTGAGCGCGATCGCGCGAAGTTCAGCATGATCCAGATGCGGGCGCTGGACGCCGCGATGATGGCCCAGTTGGAGCACGACTACGGTCTTTCTGGCGCTCACACGGCGCGGAACGCGGCGAACGGCGTTTCGCTTCGAACGCCATGGGGCGGTGCGTCGCCGTTCTCGTTCGTGTGGACGCCGTCGAACGCGGGCCAGGCCTATTCCACGACCGTGACGCCGTACGTCATCGCCATGGGCGTGGCGATGCTGCTGCTTTTCTTTGGGCTTGCGGTCGTATGGTCCCGGATCATCGCCCAGATCGGCGCCAGCGAAGCGCGGGCGCAGCGTGCCAATGCCGCGAAGTCCGAATTCCTGGCGATGATCAGCCACGAGGTCCGCACGCCGCTGAACGGCGTTTTGGGCATGACGGCGGCCCTGCTTGAGACTGAGCTGAAGCCCGAGCAGCAGCACTATGCGTCCGTCATCCGTGACTCCGGCGAGAACCTCCTGCGCATCATCAACGATGTGCTCGACTTCTCGAAGCTGGATGCCGGCAAGATGGAAATCGAGAATGCGGCCTTCGACTTGGGCTTCGTGCTGCGCTACGCCGCCGAGATTTGCGAACCGCGCGCGAAGGAAAAGGGACTTGCGCTCGAGGTCGAGATCGACCCCAGTCTCCCTCAATTCGTCAAGGCGGATGCCGGGCGCTTGCGTCAGGTCACGCTGAACCTGCTGACCAACGCGGTCAAGTTCACGCAGACGGGCCGCGTGGCATTGCGCACCTCTTGCGCGGCGCGAAGCGACGAGCGCGTCGTGCTGCGCGTCGAGGTCTGCGACACCGGCATCGGTATTCCGCCCGATCGCCTTGGCCAGTTGTTCCAAAGTTTCACGCAAGCAGACGTGTCCATCTCGCGCCGCTTTGGCGGCACCGGTCTTGGCCTTGCCATTTGCAAGAAGCTGATCGAGCGGATGGGGGGCACGATCGGCGTCGCGAGCCAGGTGGGGAAAGGCTCGACCTTCTGGTTCGAGCTGCCCGTCGTTCCGGCGGGCGCCGCCGACGTCGACGGCAAGGCGGCGGTGTCGGACGAACAGGCCGAGGAGGCGCTCAACACGATCAAAGACCTGGGGCGGCCTTTACGTTTGCTGCTTGCCGAAGACAACGCAACGAACCAGTTGGTCGCCAAGGCCGCGCTGGCAAAATACGACATCGTGCCGGACCTTGCCGGCAACGGTCATGAGGCAATCGAGGCGGTGCGCCGTAAGGACTACGACATCGTGCTGATGGACATGCAGATGCCGGAACTCGACGGCATTGCCGCGACGCGGATCATTCGCCAAATGCCGGGTCGAGCGAAGGCGGTGCCGATCGTCGCGCTGACGGCCAATGCGTTCGAGAGCGACATCATCGCCTGCCACGCCGCCGGCATGAACGGACACCTCGGAAAGCCCTTCCGTCGCGACGAATTAATCGTTGCCATCGGCCACGCCTTGAAAGGCGACGACCGTTCGGTGCCCGTTCGTCAGGCGGCAAACGCCGTCGCGAGCGCGCAAGCCATCGATATCCGCGTGCTTGAAACCTTCCGGGCCGACAACGGCGAAGAGATGTTGCGCCTGCTTGTCGACGGTTATCTTGAAACCGCCGCCGTCCAACTGGATAAGCTGCAGGCACTTCTGACGGCCGGAGAGTCCGGCGCACCGGTCGCGCTCATCGCACACTCGCTCAAAAGTTCTAGCGCTATGGCCGGCGCGATGGCGCTCGCGGCGATGGCCGCGCGGCTCGAAACGCAACTGCGTCAACAAACGGCACCCCCAAGCCCGAGCGACGCCGCGCAAATGCAGTCGTTGTTCGCGGCCTATCGGGCAAGCCTTGCAGAGAACGGATTCTTGGCGGCGGCGTAACGAGCCCAGGCTTTCCGCGAGCAATTGGCCCATAGGGGAACTCTGGCACAGGGGTGCCGACTATCCCATTTCCCGCGGAGCAGAGCGCTTGGCTGCGGGCGGCCGTTTCTTGCATTTTCGGGTGAAAACGCCTATATGCACCCCCAGTGACGGCTGCACGGTTGTGAAGTGTAGGGCCTCAAGATTTCCGGCGAAGCGTCTGACAAGCGCCCACCGCAATCGGTTCAAAAACCTTCTTCAAGCGTTGTTCATGCTTTTCATCGCGTCTTGGCATGTCGCCCGGGCGCAAACTGCTTTGTTACAAGGAATGAAAGAGAATGGCCGGAATACGGGAACTGTGAAGTTCTTCAATGCGACCAAGGGCTTTGGCTTTATCGCGCGCCGGACGGCGGCGGCAAGGACGTTTTCGTCCATGCGACCGCGGTCGAAGCGGCCGGTATGCGCACATTGACCGAAGGTCAGCGCGTCCACTTCAACACTGAAGCAGACGCGCGTGGCGCCAAGGCTGTCAACCTCAGCGCTGCGTAAAGACTTGAAGTGAATTGAAGGGGCGGTCGAACGACAAGTTCGGCCGCTCTTTTTTTTTTGTGCCGGACACGCCGGCGCGCGGGATGGGTTTGTCCAGCGGTGTCCGCCTTGGCGGCTTCTTTGGCGCATTCGGGCCGCACATGCTGTTGATGACGCCGAAGGGTTTTGTTTCGGTTCCGTCCGAGACAGGCCACGCTCACCAGCCAGCCGTCGGCGCTGCAGATCTCGCGCGGCAAGGTGATGACATAGGGGTCGATGACCGATGGCAGCCGGTTCGGTAGGCGAACGCGCACCGTTCGTTCCGTTTGCTTGCGATGAGGATGCTGGCGCGCATCGCGCGCGGCAGGGATGAAGGCGCGGAAGACCGCATGGGTCGGACGATACTGTTTGCCGTTCGGGACCTTGAACGACATCCGGGCCGCTGGTGGAGGCGAGTTCGAGCTTGCGCACCCCCTTCGGCCCCAGCACGATCGTGCAGGGACGGATGTCGAAC
Source organism: Micropepsaceae bacterium (assembly GCA_044220975.1). Taxonomy (GTDB): domain Bacteria; phylum Pseudomonadota; class Alphaproteobacteria; order Micropepsales; family Micropepsaceae; genus SZUA-430. The sequence continues at coordinate 63,849 of JBGAPZ010000022.1, forward strand.
AGGGGCATCCCCTTCACCGCAGGCTGCCACGATCGGGGGTGGCAGGACGCTCAGCGGTGCGGGCGCTGGAGGGGGCGGCGCGTGGGGACCGCACATGCTGTTGATCACGCCGAAGGTTTTCGTTTCGGTGCCGTCGGAGATCGCGGCGCTGACGAGCCAGCCGTCTGCGCTGCAGATGCCGTACGGTAGCGGGATGATATAGGGCTCCAAAACGGACGGCAGGC
>JBGAPZ010000081.1:0-7580 GCA_044220975.1 Micropepsaceae bacterium
GCGCCGTGCTGTTCGTCGCCGCCTCGATGATCTACGGCGACTTCATGGCGCCGACGGCGAAGGCGGTCTACTTCCGGATGGTCTCGCGCATGCCGGAAGACCACACCACGACGGTTCTGGCTGCGACTTTCGGGGCGGCGACCGCGGTTGCGCTGACGTCATCGCGCAAGGGTGCTGCTGTACCGCCGAGGAAGACGCGCGCATCGGCGGATACCCAATCGCGTTTGGATCTGGCGCAGATGTTGGCGGCTGTCGATCCGGCGCGCGTCGCGGCGTTGGGCAAGCTGCGCGTTTTGGACACGGCGAGCCGCATTCAAATGCGGATGCTGACGAACAGGCCCGCGAAGACTGCTGCGGACAAAGTTCCGCGCGGACGGGGACTGCCGCGAGGGGCTGCGCCTGCGTTTTGGCGGGTGCGCCGCGTTTGACGAATTGAATTTGGGGACATTGAGGGGACTACGACACATGAGTACGAGCGTACGATCAGGACTTGGGGTTGAGTTGATGGTGAGGCGATTGAGCGTGATGCTCTGCGCCATCGCCCTCACGACAGTGGCTGCATTCGCGCAAGGTACGGACGCGCCTGCTGCGGCCCCCACGGAAGCCCCAGCTGCTGCTTCGGCAGACTCGCCGGCTGCTGCGGCGCCCGTTGAAGCGGCTGCCGCTCCTGCGGCGCCAGCGGTGGTCTTGGCGGCACATGCGGCTGCACTTCAATTGAACAGCGGCGATACGGCGTGGATGCTGATGTCGACGGGATTGGTGCTGCTGATGACCATTCCGGGGCTTGCGCTTTTCTACGCGGGCATGGTGCGCAAGAAGAACATCTTGGCGACGGCGGCACAAAGCTTCGCCATCACGGCGGTCATCACCATTGTATGGGCGATCATCGGCTATTCGCTGGCGTTCACGAATGGCGGGCCCAACCAAAGCGTCATCGGCGGGTTGGACCGGTTCATGTTGCACGGGATGGGGGCGGGCATAGCGCATTCGCTCGCGGCCACGATCCCAGAATCCGTGTTCATGACATTTCAGATGACCTTCGCGATCATCACGCCGGCGTTGATTTGCGGGGCGTTCGCGGACCGCATGAAGTTTTCCGCGCTGATTGCGTTCATGACCCTTTGGCTGCTGGCCGTTTATTCGCCGATCGCGCATTGGGTTTGGGGCGGCGGGTTCTTAGGGACCATGGGCGTGCTCGATTTCGCGGGCGGCACCGTCGTTCATTTCAACGCCGGCATCGCGGGTCTCGTTTGCACGATCGTGCTGGGCCGGCGCACGGGGTACGGCTCGGAAGAGATGGCGCCGCACAATTTGCTTTACGCGCTGACCGGCGCATCGCTGCTCTGGGTCGGTTGGTTCGGTTTCAATGCGGGGTCGGCGGTCGCTGCCAACGAACTTGCCGGCGTTGCGATGGCGAATACGCAGATCGCAGCCGCTGCCGCCACCGTGTCGTGGATGTTTTTCGAGTGGTTGGTCGTGAAGAAGCCCAGCGTTCTTGGGTTGCTGTCGGGCGCCGTTGCGGGGCTTGTCGCGATCACGCCGGCTGCGGGCTTTGTGGCGCCGGAGGGCGCGCTGATCATCGGTCTGGCAGCCGGTGTCATTTGCTACATCGGTTCGGTCTGGCTCAAGCGGATCTTGGGCTACGACGACTCGCTGGACGCGTTCGGCATTCACGGCATCGGCGGAGCGGTGGGTGCGGTCTTGACCGGCGTGTTCGCACTATCGAGCGTCAACAGCCTGGGCAAGGGGCTGATCGACGGCAATCCGGACCAAGTGATGACGCAGCTGTTGGGCCTTGGGTACGCGGGCGCCTACTGCGCCGTGGTCACGTTCGTCATTTTGATGGTGATCAGCGCGACGCTGGGTTTGCGCGTATCGCACGAAGAAGAAATGGAAGGTCTCGATCTCTCGCAACACGGCGAGAAAGTTCACTGACGGTTCGAATTACAAAAAAGGGGTTTGCAAGTCATGAAGTCCAAGTTCTTAGCGTTCAGCAGTCTCTTGCTCGCCGTTTCGGTGACGTTACCGGCAGTCTCTCGCGCCGACGACGAGCCGGCGTGGGGGCCATTCACCGCGAACATCGCGTTGACGAGCGACTATCGTTTCCGCGGCCAATCGCAAAGCCAAGGTGAGCCGGCTGTTTCGGGCGGCGTGGACTACACTGGCGGTTCGGGGTTCTTCGCCGGTGTTTGGGCGTCGAACGTCGACTTCAACGATGCGGCGGAGACGTATCTCGAAGTCGATCTCTACGCGGGTTTCACCGCTGCTTTGAGCGATACGACCACCGGCACGATCAAGGCCATCTATTATTGGTATCCGACCGCAGACTATCCGCCGTTCGCGAACAAGAACGATTACTTCGAATTGATCGGAAGTTTGGCGCACGACTTCGGCGGTTTCTCCGGCACGCTCGAAGTGGCATGGAGCCCCGACTATTTCCTCGAGTCCGGTTCGTCGGTTGAATTGGCCGCCGGCTTGTCGGTGCCGATCACCGACAAGTTCTGGTTCTTCGATGGCGGTGTGTCAGCGTCGGGCCGCGTCGGTTACCAGTGGATCGACGAGAACGCGACGTTCGGCACGCCCGACTACGTGTTCTACGACGTCGGGTTGTCGGCCAAGGTTGAGAACGTGACGCTCGATGTGCGTTGGGTGGACACGGATTTGAGCAGGCCGGAATGTTTTGGCGGCGCAAATCTCTGCGAAGGCGGTGTCGTGGCGACCCTGACGCTTTTGCTGCCGGGTTAGCAACGGTGCGTAGGCGCGGCGTGCGTATTGCGCCGCGCCGTCCTATCGCGTCGCCATGAGGCGCGCAGCGCGGGGGGCGAAGTAGCTGAGCACGCCGTCGGCGCCGGCGCGTTTGAAGGCAGTGAGGCTTTCGAGGATTGCGCGGTCGGCGTCGATCCAGCCGCGTTCGCCGGCTGCCATGATCATCGCGTATTCGCCGGAGACTTGGTAGGCGAACGTGGGCACGCCGAACGTTTCCTTCACGCGCCGTACGATGTCGAGGTAGGGCAGGCCCGGCTTCACCATGACCATGTCCGCACCTTCGGCGATGTCGAGGGCCACTTCTCGGATGGCTTCGTCGCCGTTTGCCGGGTTCATTTGGTAGGTGCGCTTGTCGCCCTTGAGCGCCTTCGACGACCCGACGGCGTCGCGAAACGGGCCGTAGAAGGCGGACGCGTATTTCGCCGCGTAGGCCATGATGAGCGTGTCTTTGTGACCATCTCGCTCCAGCGCGTTGCGAATGGCGCCGATGCGGCCGTCCATCATGTCGGACGGTGCGATGATATCGCAGCCCGCGCGCACTTGGTTTAGCGTTTGGGCGACGAGTACCTCGACGGTCTCGTCGTTCAAGATGACGCCATCCTTCAGCAAGCCGTCATGGCCATGACTCGTGTACGGGTCGAGAGCCACATCGCAGAGCACGCCGATGTCGATTTGTGCTGTCTTGATCGCGCGCGATGCGCGGCAGACGAGATTGTCAGGGTTCAGCGCCTCGCGGCCGTCCTCGGTTTTCTTCGTGGGGTCGGTGTTGGGGAACAGGGCAATCACGGGGATGCCGAGCTTTTGAGCTTCTTCCGCAGCTGCCGGAACGAGGTCTACGGACAAGCGATCGACGCCGGGCATAGAGGCGATAGGCTCGCGCTTGTTCGTACCGTCGGCAATGAAGATCGGCCAGATAAGGTCGGCGGGCGACAGCGTTTGTTCCGCGACCAGGCGGCGCGACCACTCCGTACGCCGCAAACGGCGCATGCGGATGGCTGGAAAGCGCGGGGCGTCGGAGGTCATGGTCTGGCCGTTCGTTGACAGTCTGTTGGCCCCTTCGTATCACCCCCGCAAGGTTAAGGGGAAGGCTGCATGCCCTTCGAACTCAGTGAAGACCAACGTCTCATTCAAAAGACGGCGCGCGACTTTTCGACCGCGCAGCTCGCGCCCTTTGCGGCGAAGTGGGACGAGGAAGAGATTTTTCCCGTGTCCACCATGCGCGAGGCTGCCGCGTTAGGGTTTGCGGGGATCTATGTGAAGGGGGATGTCGGTGGGTCGGAGCTCACGCGGTTCGACGCGGCGCTGATCTTCGAGGAGCTGTCGGCAGGTTGCACAGCGACGGCGGCCTATATCTCGATCCACAACATGGCGTCGTGGATGATCGACCGGTTCGGCAACGACGAGCAGCGCCGCAAGTGGCTGCCGAAGTTGACGCGGATGGATACGATCGCGAGCTATTGCCTGACGGAGCCGGGTGCAGGGTCGGATGCGGCAAGCCTGAAGACGAAGGCGGTGCGCGACGGCGACCACTATGTGCTGAACGGCGCGAAGGCGTTTATCTCAGGCGCTGGCGTGTCTGATGTTTATGTCTGCATGGTACGCACGGGCGTCGACGGGCCGAAGGGAATTTCCTGCATTGTCGTCGAGAAGGGCGCGAAGGGCCTTTCGTTCGGCAAAAACGAGCGGAAGATGGGTTGGCGGAGTCAGCCGACGGCGCAGGTCATCTTCGAGGATTGCCGTGTGCCGGTCGCGAACCGTATTGGAGCCGAGGGCGAGGGCTTTCGCATTGCGATGATGGGGCTCGACGGTGGTCGTATCAACATCGGCGCTTGTTCGCTTGGAACCGCGCGGGCGGCGTTGGAGCAAGCGCAACGCTATGCGAGCGAGCGCAAGCAGTTTGGGCAGGCGCTGTCTGCGTTTCAGAACACGCAGTTCAAGCTCGCCGACATGGCGACCGATCTTGAGGCGTCGCGGCTCATGATCTGGAACGCTGCCGCAGCGCTCGACCGGCGCGATCCGCGCGCTACGATGTTGTGCGCAATGGCGAAACGGTTTGCGAGCGACAACGCGTCGAAGATTGCCAATGATGCGCTGCAGCTGCATGGCGGGTATGGGTATCTCAAGGATTTTCCGTTGGAGCGGCACGTGCGTGATCTTCGCGTGCACCAAATTCTCGAAGGAACCAATGAGATTATGCGCGTGATCATTTCCCGCGAGATGTCGCGCCAATGATTTCGCAACGCGTTGCGCTGTGGGCGATGGGCTACGGGCTTTTGATTTGGTTCGAGGCGACGATCATTATCCGGTGGGCCGGCGATTTGATCTTCGTGCCGGAGAGCACAGAGTGGGGTGTCGGACTATTTCTTCTGACGGCGTGGCTGGTGTTCGCTGTCGGTTGGTTTTTCTTCTATGCGTTTCAAACACTGCCATATGAGCGCGCCGCCGCTGCCATATTGATTTGCGCCGTCGGCCTTGTGGCCGATGCGTTCACGACGCTCTTTATCGATCGGGTTTTTCCGGACATGACCGGCGGCCAGGAACGCTTGTTCGCGGCATGGCTCGCGTGGGCGTACGGCGTCGGGCTTGTGAGTGGCGTATGGCCTCGCCGCATGCCGCGCGTTCCGGCTTAGAGGATCACTCATGGACGAGGTTTTGTTCGAGAAGCGCGGGCGGGCCGGCCTCATAACCTTGAACCGGCCGAAGGCGCTGAATGCGCTTACGCTTGCGATGGTCGATGCGATGCAGGCGCAGTTGGCGGCTTGGCGCGGCGACGAGGCCGTAGAGATCGTCCTCGTACGCGGGGCTGGCGAGCGCGCATTCTGCGCCGGCGGCGACATCCGGGCGCTGTACGATTCCGGCAAGGCGGGCACGCCTTACGTCATCGATTTCTATGAGCGCGAGTACAAGCTCAACACGTATATCAAGCGATACCCGAAGCCTTACATCGCGTTGATCAACGGCATCGTCATGGGCGGTGGTGTCGGCGTGTCCGTCCATGGGCGGCAACGCGTGTGTGGCGAGGGTACTGTGTTCGCGATGCCGGAGACGGGGATCGGCCTCTTTCCGGATGTCGGCGGAACGCATTTCTTACCGCGGCTGCCGGGTGAGCTCGGGATGTATCTGGGCCTTACGGGCATGCGCCTTGACGTTATCGACGCGAAGTTTGCCGGCATTGCCACGCATATCGTGCCCGTTGCGCAGCATGAGGCGTTGATCGCTGCGCTTGCGGACGAAAGCGAAGCGTATGAGCGAACGTTGTCGCGTTTTGCGGTGGCGCCGGCGAACGTGTCGAAGATTGCCGGGCTGCAGCCGCTGATCGACCGGCATTTCGCGCACGGTACGGTGGAAGCCATCGTAGCGTCGTTGGAGAGCGATGCTTCGCTATTCGCGGTCGAAACGTTGAAAGCGCTGAACACAAAGTCGCCGACGAGTCTCAAGGTGACTTTTCGTCAGCTGCGCGAGGGGCGGCATCGCGGGTTCGAAGAGTGCATGCAACTGGAGTTCCGACTCACGAACCGGTTTATGCGTGGGCATGACTTTTATGAGGGCGTGCGTGCCGTGATCGTCGAGAAGGACAACGCGCCGAAGTGGAAGCCCGCGACGCTTGCCGATATCAAGTCGGAGGACGTGCTGGCCTACTTTGCGGCGTTACCGCGCGGCGATTTGGCGGTCGGTTAGGCGACTTCGGCGTCAACGAAGATGCAGGCCGCCAGCAAGCCCGTCGCGTTCACGCCGTCGTCCGACAACGGCCAAGCGCGGATGCGCGCGCGGCAGGGCGTTCCATTCGAATTTTGGAACTGCCCGAGAGCTTCCTGTGGTGCGCGGGTTTCGACGCATTTCACCAGGGCTTCGAAGGCCGGACGTCCCGGAGCGTTACCAAAATAGCTCCTGTGCGATTCACCAGTGAAGTTGAAGCCGTAAAAATCAATCGTGTGCTGGCCGAGCAGGCGATAGCGGAAATCGATCGGGGTGCCCGGTACAACATCGATCAGCGCGGCATAGTGGAGTGCCGCGCCCGCAAGTGTCGGGTTGATCTCAGTGCGCGCCGGCATTGCACGAGTGCCGCGCGCTTTCTCCCAGACGGCACCAAGTTGGGCGAAGACCTGTTCGGACGTAAGTGTTTTGCTCATTCTTCTGCAATGATAACGGATCGGTGTTAACGCCGTACGAAATCAAGCCTATAAACTGCGCCTGAGACAAACGTCAGGAGAACGCGCATGCGTATCGGATTCATTGGGCTTGGGAACATGGGCGGGCCGATGGCCGCCAATCTGGTGAAGGCAGGGCACGATGTCGCGGTGTTCGACATGTCTTCGGCCGCGATCGAAAAGGCTGTCTCAGCGGGTGCGAAGTCGCGCGGGTCAGCCAGCGATGCGGCGCGCGAGCAAGATGCGGTCGTCACGATGTTGCCGGCCGGACAGCATGTGCGGCAGGTCTATCTTGGCGAAAGCGGTATTTTGAAACATGCGAAGGCCGGGACGTTGTTGATCGATTCGTCGACGATCGACGTTGCGACTGCGCGTGACGTGCATGCGGCGGCCAAGGGTTCGGGGGCCGAGTTTTTGGATGCGCCGGTTTCGGGCGGTGTCGGCGGGGCTACCGCCGGAACTTTGACGTTCATGGTCGGTGGCGATGAGACGGCGTTCGGACGCGCAAAGCCGATCCTGGAGAAAATGGGGAAGAACATCTTTCACGCTGGTGGTGCAGGGACGGGGCAGGCTGCCAAGATCTGCAACAACATGCTGCTTGCTATCTCGATGATCGGCACATGCGAAGCGTTCGTACTGGCCGAGAAACTGGGTCTGAGCCACGAG
>JBGAPZ010000082.1:0-7323 GCA_044220975.1 Micropepsaceae bacterium
AGCTCGACATCTTCCTCGATCCGAACGACCCCAAGGTGATCGCGGCGGCGAAGGCCGAAGGCATCCCCGACGCTTGGCTCGAGAGCGCGCGCCGCTCGCCGGTCTACAAAATGGCGGTCGAGTGGAAGGTCGCGTTCCCCCTTCACCCGGAATACCGCACAATGCCGATGGTGTGGTACGTGCCGCCGCTCTCGCCGATCCAATCGGCCGTGCAGGCCAAGCACATCGGCTTCGACGGCACGCTGCCCGACATCGGCAAGTTACGCATTCCGCTCAAATACCTTGCCAATCTTCTGACGGCCGGCGACACCAAGCCGGTCGAAGCGGCGCTAAAACGGATGTTCGCCATGCGCATCTTCATGCGCTCGCGCCACGTCGAGCGCAAAGACAACGATGCCGTTCTCGCCGAAGTCGGCATGACGCGCCCGCAAATGGAGCACATGTACAAAACCATGGCGCTCGCGGCCTACGAGGACCGCTTCGTTATCCCGTCTTCGCACCGCGAATACGCCGAGAACGCCTACGACCTGCGTGGTTCATGCGGCTTCAGCTTCGGCAATGGCTGCTCCGACGGCGCGAGCGAATTCTCGCTCTTCGGGCAGAAGAAGTTCCGCGGGAACACCCCAACGGAGGTCATGTGATGCTGACCTTCAAGGCCCTCGGCGCGCTGAGCGCCTACCCGACAGAGAACCTGATTGCAGCGCTGCCGGACATCCGTGCCGCGCTGTTCGATGAGAAGATGTTAACCCCGCCGTTGCTAAGTGCGGTCGACGAACTCATCGACACGCTGTCGTCGCGCGAACTCATGGATGCGCAGGAGGTCTACGTCGACCTGTTCGACCGCACCAAGTCGTTGTCGCTGCATCTCTACGAGCACGTGTGGGGCGATGCGGGTGAGCGCGGCCAGGCGATGGTCCGCCTCCAGACGGTTTACAAACTGCATGGCTTCTCGCACACAGCGGCTGAACTACCTGACTACCTGCCGTTGTTCTGCGAATTCCTGTCTTTGGTTCCAGAAAGAGCCGCGCGCGCGATCCTGTCCGATGCGGCGCCCGTGATCGAGGTTCTGCGCGAACGTTTGGCCAAGCGGGGCTCCCCGTATGCAGGCGTGGCAGCGGCATTGGTTTCGCTATCGTCGAAGACGGTTGATCGCGCGGCGCTCGAACAAATCACCAAAGGCGCGCTCGCCGACGATGACAGCTTTGAGGCGCTGGACCGGGCTTGGGAGGAAGAACCCGTGACCTTCGGCCCGGGGGACGCCGCCAAGACGGCTTGCCATCCGAATGCCGCCCCAGCAACCCATGCCGCCAAACCGCCAGTCTGAGGATCGACCATGTGGGACTTTCTGCATCATTTCACGTTCGGCATCTTCCCGTATGTCGCGCTGACCGTGTTCGCCGTCGGCAGCCTCATCCGTTTCGACCGCGAGCAATACTCATGGCGCTCCGGCTCGAGCCAACTGTTACGCAAGCGGCAACTCATGATCGGCAGCATCCTGTTTCACATCGGCATTCTGCTGCTGTTCGTGGGACACTTCGTCGGCCTGTTGACGCCGCATTGGGTCTATGAAGGCTTGGGCGTCAGCGTTCCCGCTAAACAAATGCTTGCCATCACCGCGGGTGCAATCTTCGGCATCACCTGCTTTGCCGGTCTGACGATCCTCTTGCACCGGCGGCTGTTCGATCCGCGCATTCGCGGCACGAGTTCGGGCATGGACATCTTCATTCTGTGCCTGCTTTGGGCGCAGCTGAGCCTGGGCCTCGTGACGATTCCGTTCTCGCTGCAGCACCCGGACGGCTCGGTCATGCTGGTGCTCTCGGAGTGGGCGCAGCGCATCGTGACTTTCCGCAGTGGCGCGTCGGAACTCGTCGCCGACGTCGGCTTCTTCTACAAGGCTCACATCATCATGGGGCTCATCGTCTTCATGGTGTTCCCGTTCAGCCGTCTCGTTCACATCTGGAGCGCGCCGATCTGGTACCTCGGCCGGCGCGGCTATCAGATCGTGCGCACCCGGCGGCCCACCTCCGGCGTCAGGAAGCCCGTGCCATGATCAGCGTCAACGGAACCACGATCGGCGAAACCGAAATCCTCGCCGAGATGCAATACCACCCGTCGACCTCGCGCGATGAGGCTATGGCGGAAGCAGCCGAAGCGCTGGTCGTGCGCGAACTTCTGTTGCAGCGCGCGGCGGCCCTGGGTTTAACATGGACGGCCGGTGAGCCGGCGAGCGAAGAGAACGCGATCGATGAGGTGCTTCGCCGCGAGATGAAGCTGCCGGAGCCTGATCCCGCCGCCTATCGTCGTTACTACGACAGCAACAAGGCGAAGTTCCGCAGCGCCGATCTCTTCGAGGCCTCGCACATCCTCTATCTGGCACCGCGCGACGACGCGGAGGCCCGTGCGCGCGCGAAAGCATCGGCCGAGCGATCGCTTGCCGTCCTGAAGGTCGAGCCGGAGCGCTTCGCCGAAATCGCCAAGGCGGAGTCGCGCTGCTCGTCGTCGGGCGGTGGTGGGCACCTGGGACAGATCGCGCCCGGCGAGACGGCGCCGGAATTGGAAACGTTTCTCACCAATTTGGAGGACGACCAACTCTGTCCCGTGCCGATTGAAACGGACTATGGCGTGCATGTGCTGAAGCTTCATCGGCGGATGGCGGGCGTGCAGTTTGCTTTCGAAGACGTCGAAGCCTCAATCGCCCGCAGCCTGCACGCGGCCGTTTGGGCGCAAGCGGTCCGGCAGTACCTGTCGCTGCTTGCGGCGAGCAGCGACGTTCAAGGCATCGACATAAAGCGTGCGACGTCGCCGTTGGTGCAGTAAAGGTCCGACGGCCAACTGTGGCGACGTGAGCGGCTGGCACGCCGCGAAGCGGCACAAGACGTGGCGCCTTCGGTCAGCCATTCCTTGGCCCGGCGGACGTTGACCCCGATCAATGCGAGTTTTATGCAGGTACCTACACGTTTCGCCAACGCACGGAGATCGGCGATGAACAGTGTTAAGCTTCCTCACAAGGTATGGGTCCTCGTTGGGGACGGGCGCAAAGCGCTCGTCTTGCAAAACGAAGGCGACGAACAATATCCGAACCTGAAGGCGATCTCCATCTTCGAGGACAACCCGAACCCCGCAACCGCAGCGCAGGGTACGGATCGCCCTGGCCGCGCGGTGGAACATCAGACCGGACGCCGCAGCGGGGTGGAGCAAACCGATTGGCATGAAATCGCCGAGCAGCGGTTCGCCCATCACGTTGCCGCCACGCTTTGCGCCCGCGAGAACGACATCGGGGCTCTTGTCGTCGTCGCGCCGCCCAAGACGCTGGCCGAGCTACGCGACGCCTTCTCAGACACGCTCAAACGCAAGATCGTGGCGGAGGTCAACAAGGACCTGACGAAGCACCCCGTGCACGAGATCGAGCGGCTCCTGACCGGCGCGCGCCGCTAGGCTTAAGCGGCGATCTGCGCGGGCTCGCCGACATCCTCCTGCGCCATCGGAATATGCCGGCGGAGACCGACCGGATCGCTCACCATGCCGATCCTCACGTGCTCGCTCCCGGTGCCGCGGACCGTAATCGTTCCATATCCGAGCAAACGGCCCAGGATCGACTGTTCGATCCCGATCGTTTCGATGTTGTCGAGCCCGATTTCCTCGGTTCGAAACGCGATCAATCCCGTTTTGTACACGAAGCGCTCGTTCGTCACGGCGATCTCAACCAACATCGCGCGCGCGAGGTAGTAGACGCCGAAGGGCAGCGGAATAAGGCCGAGGCTCAGGTAGCCATAGTCGAGCACGTCAAAGGGAAATCTGTCCAACGCCACGCCGACCGCAGGCACCACGAGCATGGTGGCGCCGAACCAGACAAGCCAGTGATAGCCCGTCTTGAAGAGTATGCGCTCGTGCGGGCCGAGTGTCCGGGCGACGTAACTCATGAGTCGATCCTGTGCCTTGCTGTCTTTCCCGTGCGTTGATGCCGGTCAATTCTCCGAATTTCCGTCACGCAGATTGTTCGTGCGCGTCGTCAGCGTGCGCGTGAGCCCGCGAATGTCGCCGTGATTGGTGTTCAACAACGCGGCGAATTCGTCGCGCAACTCGATCGACAACCAAATGCCTTCGACCTGAATGTCGGTGATCTTGAACGTTTCGCCGCTACCGCGAAGCCGGAACGCGATCCGCACCGGCTCGCGCAGCGTCGGGGATTGGCCGCGCGTGTCCACCGTGACGTCGCCCGGCTTGTTTTCGATCGAGCCGGTCACCGTCAATGTCGCGTCCTTGTAGTTCTGAAGGCGCGACTCGTAGATCTCGATCGCGTAGTCCGCAAATACGGCGGCGTATTCCTCGATCGCCGCCGGGTCGGCACCGCGCCGGTAGACGCCCAGAGCGTACATCGCAGACGTACGTGCCTCCACATGCACGGTGATGAAGGCGCGAAACCGTGCACGCCGTCCCGCACTGCCTCCGCTGTCGTCGCGCAAAATCGCAAAGCCTTGGTCGATGGTCCGCTTGGCCCAGATCTCGGCATCCTCCGCCGCGCGTACGGCCGTCGTCGCGCTCAACGCGAGTAGAGCAAGGAAGACGAATCCGGCCGTCCGAAAACGCATGACCTGCTCCTAGCGTAGGTATCTTGGCTCTTCATCGTCGACGTCGGCAATTTCGACGATTTGCGCGACACGCGATGTTTGCGGATGTGCCTGACGCGGCATCGACGGCTCTCGTGCGTCAAGCCAAGCCGCCGCTTGTTCGACCTCCGGGAGGGTGGGCGTCAACTCCAGCACCGCAACAACGCCATCGTCGCCGAGCAAGCGGACGATGTCGGCACGCGTCGCAAAGACGTCAGGGTTCTTCGATAACCGGGACATGCGCGTTCGCTCCAAAAAAATGGGACCCGCGATGCCGCGCCTTCCATGAGTTTCCTCATGGGGCCGCTCAGGCGCGGCAGCCGCGGGTCCGCCTGCTTCGCTTCTTCGGCAGTCTGGCTTGTCGCCGATTCGGATTCGCGTCTTAGGGGGACGGTTCGCCGTCGACTTTGCCAAGCGTGCCTCGGCCAAGCAACGCATGTAGCCAAGCACGCGGACTATGCGGCGTCCTTGATGCACGTCAAACCGCATTGGCCGCGGTGAGCCGTCGCAATCCGGGTTAGTCGGCCTCCACCGCGCGCGGTGCGCGGCTTCTGGCACGCGACGTTTTCACGTCGCCGCGCATCTCGCGCGCCGTGTCTTGCAGCCGGCGGCGCGCCTGGGCGAACGCCTTGCGGAGCGAGACAGAGATGTGCTCGCGCTCTTTCTGGTCCTGCGCGCGTCGCCTGATCACGATGTCCGCGTGACCGGGCACGCTCAACACGACGTGCACGTCGAACAGGCTCCCCGTGCGGTGACGTAAGTCGGGATTCGTCACCGAGACGCGGCACGCCGTCATCCGGCCATGGAACCGCTGCAGCGCACCCGCAGCCTTCACGACTTCTTCGCGCACCGCGGCCGCCTGGGCCACGTCCTTCAGCACGACCTGAACAGGCACTTGCATCGTCGCCTCCATTCCCGGGTTGTCGGGCGTGGCCTGCACGAACCAAAACGCCGGATCGCAGTGTCCAAGTGCGCTTGTAGGCGCACGCCACGAGACGGGCCTTGACGCAGGTCAATCGCCGCGTCGCGGGCGCCCATTTTTGACATAACGCAAGTCGCCTCACTGCGTCGCGTGTGATAAGTCTGGTCCCCAGCCCGCAGGAGACCCCACATGAAACACCACAAGCCCAGCCAATTTCAGGACAACACACCTTTCGCAGCACCCTTTGCGATACCGATGACTGAGGCGTTCGGCAAAGGCGCGTCGGTGTTCGGCCGCAGCTTTGCGACCCTGCAGAACGAAGGTGTGCGCTTCTTCAACCAACGCCTCGAGGAGAACGTGAAGGCCGCCGAGGCGTTCGGTGCTTGCAAGAGTTTGCCCGATCTGTTTGCCGCACAGCAAAAATGGTTCGCGGGCATGACCCGCGCCTATCTCGAGGAGTGGCAGCGCTGCAGCGAACTGATGAGCGATGCGGCGAGCGACACGAATGAGGAGGCCGCGCAGCGGCAGCCGAGCCTCGACGAGACGCGCTAGCGCCGAGGCTCGCCCGGGACCGACGTTCATGAGATTTCTCGTGCTCTACGGAACGACCGAGGGGCAAACGCGCAAGATCGCCGACTTCGTCACGACGAAGTTGAAGGACAGAGGCGACGTCGTCGCCATGATCGATGCCGCCGACGTTCCGCCCGATTTGCAGCCGCAAGACTACGATGCGGCGATCCTGGCGGCATCGCTGCACGCGGGCGACTATCAGGGGCCGCTGGTTCATTTCGCGCGCAAGCACCACGAGGCGCTCAACACGATGCCGACCGCGTTTCTTTCGGTGTCGTTGTCGGCGGCCGGCAAGGACCCAGACGATTTGAAGGGCACAGTGGCTTGTGCCCTTCGCTTCCAAAAAGACTCCGGCTGGAACCCCAACGAAGTTCATCATGTGGCCGGCGCCTTCCGCTTTACGGAATACGACTTCTTCAAGCGCTGGATGATGAAAGTCATCGCCTGGGAACGCGGCATGAGAACCAGCGGCGTCGACGAACTCGAGCTCACCGATTGGGATGCACTCAGCCAGATCGTCGGCTCGTTTCACGAGCGTGCGGCCGCGGCCCCGAAGCACGCCGCATGAAGCGGCACACGTGGCACAGGGGTCGGCCTGTCCTTCAGTGTCCGGCTTCGCTGTCCGGTATGCCGATAAGCTTTTGAATTCTTAGTGGAATTGTTGTCCGGTCGATCGTCTCACCGCGCAGCAGGCGCCGGACCAGATCTTCCAGGGCAAAGTCGCGCAGGTTGACCGTGATCGGTCGCGGCGATGACGCGGCGGTGACCGCCCTACCCTCGCGATATTGCTCCGGCCGGATCGCTTTCAGCCGTGCGAGCAACAGGGTGTCGGCAAATTTGCGTTTCGCGCCGCAGACCTCGCCGCCATGGAACACTGGCACGTCATAGCCGTCGCGCCCGCGCCGGTCGGCCTCTTCCTCCATGAGGTCGCCCGCCATTTGCACCGCGGTCGCCCAGCGAGCGGCGAATTCGGCATCCTCGCCGCGCCAGCGATAGACGCTGCGCCGCGCATAGACCGCCATACCGCAGGCAATACGAACGGAATGAGCGTTTTCGAGGGCGGTTAGAAAGACGGCGTCGGCCGCGGCCGAGCGCGTGGTGGGTTGGGGCATCGGGAGCCTTTCGCACGCAACGCGCGCACGGCGAACCCTAAAGGGAGCCCAGCGGACGCACGTCTTTAACATAGGGATGAGCAACGCCGAATATTGCAGAAAACGCCGAAGG
>JBGAPZ010000083.1:0-7362 GCA_044220975.1 Micropepsaceae bacterium
GAGCGCATTCGCGAGGAAACCCGCAAAGGCATGAGCGCCATTGCGGCACTCGACGCCGGCTTCAAGCGCGCGTTCTCGACCATCGTGGACTCGAACCTGACCGCCCTCATCGCCACCGCTCTGCTTTTCATGTTCGGCACCGGCCCGGTCAGGGGATTTGCCGTCACCATGGGTCTTGGCATCGCAATCTCGATGTTCACCGCGGTGACCGTTGTGCGCGTCGTCATGGGCGAAATCGTGCGCCGGCGAAAACTCAAGAAATTGGAGATCGAACCGCTGTTCCGCCTGAAGCTTGTCCCCGACGGCACCGCGATCCCGTTCATGCGGGCACGTTTCATGGGCCTCGCTTTCTCGGCCTTTCTGTCCCTCGCGTCGATCGCACTCTTCGTGTCGCCGGGCTTGAACTACGGCGTGGATTTCAAAGGCGGCATCCAACTTGATGTCGCGACCCAAGCGCCGCTCGACGTAGCCGCAGTGCGCGACAAGCTGGACGCACTCAAACTTGGCGAAATCAAACTGCAACAAAGCGGCGACGGCACGGAGCTGATCATCCGTGTCGAGCAGCAAGGCGACACCGACGGCGCGGTGCGCCAGATCCGAGCCGAGATCAGTAAGCTTGCCCCTGACGCCAAGATCCACGGCGACGCCGTCGGTCCGCGTGTGAGTGGCGAACTGGCTACGACGGGTGTCCTGGCCGTCATCTTCGCGAGCCTCGCGATGCTGGCCTACATTTGGGCCCGCTTCGAATGGCCGTTCGCGGTCGGCGCGATTGCGACCTTGATCCTGGACGTCACGAAGACGGTGGGCTTTTTCGCGCTGACCGGCCTCGAATTCAATCTGACGGCCATTGCAGCACTGCTGACGCTTATCGGCTATTCTGTGAACGACAAGGTCGTCGTGTACGACCGCATGCGCGAAAATATGCGTTTGTTCAAAAGCATGCCCCTGCGAGTGATCATTGACCGCAGCATCAACGAAACCCTGGGCCGCAGCCTCTACACCTCGGTGACGGCTCTGGTCGCCATGCTTCCGATGGCGATCTGGGGCGGTAGTGCGGTCGCTAGCTTTGCCGTCCCTATGGTCTTCGGGATCATCGTCGCAGCCAGTTCGTCCGTCTTCATCGCCGCCCCCATTCTATTGTTTTTGGGCGACTGGCGACGTAGCCGCCGGATGACGCGGTCCCTCCCGGCAGGAGCCGCGGCATGACCCCTCTTGAGCTTTGCTTGTGGCGCTCGCAATGATAGGCATCGCACCCACAACCGAACGCGCGACAGATGTACAAAAAACTTGGAATTCTCGTCCTTTGTGCCTTGCCGGCCCTCGCCGGCTGCACCTATTTCGCCGGCGAAACCGACGACGTCGACGTCTCGGCGCTTCCGCCGGGCCATTTGTCGAGCGAATGCGCACGCCTCCAGCCGTTGTTCCTACCCGGCACGAAGGAGTTGTCGCGCGAGGAATTTGAAGTCGGCCTGAAAACTGAACTGGGCAAATGGGACAAGGACGGAAACGGTACGCTGTCCCATAGCGAGGCTGAGCCATTGAATGACGCGCTGCGCGCCGAAAACGTAGGTGCTTCACCGGTTACCGATTGGAACGGCGACGGCGCGATCGACATGAAGGAATTCGCCGCCGGCTGGCGCACGATGTTCGATCTCTGCGATCGCAACGGCAACAGCAAGATCTCATATTCCGAACTCGGCCGTTCGCCGAATGTCACCGGCGCCCGCCCGTCGGCACCGGCAACCGCCAAACCTGAAGGCGCCAGCCAGCCATCACACGGCGGATACTGACGCTATTCAACACGTAGTACCGCCCCCTCTTCGGGGGCGGTTCGCATCGCGTGGCCAGCACTATTCCGTAGGCGCCGTTGAAGTGATCGCCTTGGCGCCGCCGGCTGCGTTCTTGCGCCCTGTGCTTTTGCGCTTCATCTCGTCGGTGCTGATGATGCCGTCGCCGTTGCGGTCCGCGCGCATGGCCAGGCCGCGAAGCTTGCCGCCAAATTCGTCCGGCGTGATGACGCCGTCCAAATTCCAGTCCGCAGCGCGCAGCGTGTCCACCGTGTCGCGGTCGGAGGGCGGCTTGCCGGGATCGACGCCCAACGTTGCGGCTTTCGCCTTCCAAGCCTCGTAACGCGCGCGCCGGTCAGCCTTGCGCTTGTCGTTGAAGCGGATGATCTCGGCCGCATCCAACTTGCCGTCCGTGTTCGAGTCGGCGGCCGCGAATTGGGCGGTGATACCCGCATCGACCTCGACCCTGGTGACCCGGCCGTCCTTGTCCGTGTCGTACGACATGAACCGCATCGCGCTGGCCGTGCCCGCGCTGGCGCTCGCCCGCGAACTCTTGGGCGCGCCCCAGTCCGCGGCCAGCGCAACGGCGACAGCCCCGACCGCCAGGACCAGTGTTCCCGCCGCCACCAATGCCCAGGTCTTGTTGATCATCATTTGAGATCTCCCTTCGAAACGAGCCCACGAAGTGCGGGCTGACGGGGAGATGCTGCCTGCCGACTGGGGGCGGCGCACGCAAACAACGGTCGCGACCTGTCGCGCCGCCGTTCTTCTGACACAGTTTGCGACAATGTTTCCGCCGTCCGCAAACGCGCTTCGGCAAGATGACGTCATGAGCGAAGCAGGTCCACACATTCTGGTCGTCGACGACGCACGCGAGATTCGCGAGCCGTTGGTGAAATATTTGCAGAAAAACGGCTACCGCGCCTGCGGGGCCGAGAGCGCCGCCGTGGCCCGTAAGCACCTGCGCGCCCATGCGTTCGAGCTCATTGTGCTCGACATCATGATGCCGGGCGAAGATGGCTTAAGTTTCTGCCGCAGCCTGCGCGAAACGAACGCGATCCCAGTTCTGCTTCTGACCGCCCGCGGGGAAGAGGTTGACCGCATTCTTGGGCTTGAGTTCGGCGCGGACGACTACATGGTCAAGCCGTTTAACCCGCGCGAACTGATCGCCCGCATCGCGGCCATCTTAAAGCGCGTGAATGCCCCGCCGCCGAAGCGCGAACCGTCATCCGGCCGTATCAAATTCGACCGCTGGACGCTGGACCTCGTGCGCCACGAACTGAGCGACGAAACCGGTGTCGGCGTTGCGTTGTCCAATGGCGAATACCGCCTGCTGTGCGCCTTGATCGAGCGCCCGAACCTGACGCTGACCCGCGACCAGCTGCTGGATCTGACCCGCGGCCGCGACGCCGCCGCGTTCGACCGCGCCGTCGACAACGCGATCGTACGCCTTCGCCGCAAAATCGAACAAGACCCCAGCGCGCCCAAGATCATCCGGACCGTCTACGGTGGCGGCTACGTCTTCGCGGCCGAGCCCGTCGCCGCATGAACCCTCGGCGCACTCCGCTGTGGCTGGAGCTTTCGGCAGCCGTCCTGCTGGCGTTGATCGTTTCGAACGCGGTGACGTTTGCCATTGCCGAATACGAGCGCGCTCTTGAAGTAAGGGCAGAACGCCAAAGCACGCTGGAAAGCCGCATGACCGCGCTCATAAGTCTTTTGGCCACGCTGCCCGAAAGCCAACACGAGGCCCTGTTCAAAGTCGCCTCAGTTCGTCGCGAGCGCGTGTCGATCGGCAGCATTCCCCGTGTCGCTGCCGATGCCGAGCGCGATGCCGCGGCAGAGGGCAAGCTCAAGACCGCAATGGGGATGCTAGCGTCCGCTGATGTGCGCATCGCCAAACGAGGCTCGCCAGTCGTCTTTCCCTTCATGCCGAAAAAGCGCGCAGGCATCGAGCGCCTGAGCGTTGCCGTAGGCCTCGCACCCGGCCGCTGGTTGAACGCGGAATTCTTCTGGCCCGAGGGCGCAAACCTGCTGCCAGGCCTGTTGCTGTCCGCCGCCGTCGCGTCGATCGCACTCGTACTCGTCGCAATCTGGCTGGCATTCCGCTTTTCGCGCCCGCTGCAGCGCCTGTCGGAAGCATCGGCCCGCATGGCGCAAGGTCAAGCCATCGCCCCGATACCCGAGAGCGGTCCCGTCGTACTCAAGACGGCGGCACAATCGTTCAACGCGATGTCGCGCCGCCTAATGGCGATGCTGGACAATCAACGAACACTTCTTGGCTCCATCGCGCACGATCTGCGCACGCCCATAACATCTCTCAAGCTAAAGACGGAATTCATCGACGATCCGGCAGTGAGAGAAGGGATGCAAGCAAGTCTCGATGAGCTGCAAGCGATGACCGAGGCTGCCCTCGACGCTGCCCGCACAGGCCTCGGCGAGGAACCAGAGCGCGATATTGACGTCGCAGCGCTCGTCGAGAGCGTGTGTGCCGACCTCCGCGACATCGGCGGCGACGTCGTATTCGCGCATGCCGATTCAGCCGGAGCGCGCTGTCGCCCGAATGCTCTCAAACGCGCGGCCAGGAACGTGATCGAGAACGCAGTCAAATACGGCTTCCGCGCCAAAGTCTCGGTTGCGCGCACGGGCGACGGCGTCGCGATCCAAGTCGATGACGAAGGTCCCGGCCTTCCTCAAGGCGCGACCGAGCGCTTGTTCGAACCGTTCGTGCGCGGCAAGCCTGACCAAGGGAAGGGCGGCTTGGGCCTTGGTCTTACGCTTGCCCGCGCTGTTGCCCGCGCACACAATGGCGACTTGACGCTCACGAACCGGGATGGAGGCGGCGTTCGCGCGACGTTGACGATCAGCCCTGTCGCGGCGGCAGCGGAATGAACCCGGACGTCCGCCGGACATACGATTCATAACCGGGCTTTGAGCGGTTGAGATGTCCCTCAACCGTCGGCACGCCCGACAAGCTGGTCAGCAAGTACGTCATCAACACCGGCCCGGGCAGCGACCACATCCCAAACCCCGCGTCTGCCGCGATCAGATAGAGCCCCCACCAAACGCAAGCGTCGCCGAAATAGTTCGGATGCCGCGTATAGCGCCAAAGCCCCGTATCGAGCACCTTGCCTGCGTTCGTCGCGTCGGCACGAAACTTGGCGAGTTGCCAATCGCCGACCGACTCGAACATTATGCCGACGACGCTCAGAGCGACGCCGACCCATGCAAGCGCGCCGAGCGCCGCGGGCGGGCCCATCTGACCGAGTTGCACCGGCAAACTCACGATCCACTGCAACGGTGCCTGCAGCGCAAACACCATCACGAGCGACGCCCAAGCAAAGCTCCACCCGCGCCGGGCTTGCACGCGGCCCAGAATCGCGGCGTAGCGCCGGTCGACACCATGGCTCCGCCATCGCCGAAGTAGATAAAGTCCCAGTCGCAAACCCCACATGGTGCACAAGGCAACCAGCGCAGTCGCATGCGCCGACCCCGGCGCGTTCATGAAGCTGATCCACGCGGTCACCACGAGGCCGAGTGCCCACCAACTGTCGATGAAACTGACGTCCCTCAGTCTCAGCGCCACCAACCACAGGGCCAAGAAACACAGTACGGTGACCAGCGCGTTGACAAAGAGCAGGGCGGCAATAACCACCGTCACGCCGTGATCCGCACCGGTACCTCGGTAAAGCCATGCACAAAATTCGATTTTGTGCGCACGGGTTCGCCCACAAGCTCAATCCGTTTGAAGCGTTTCAAGATTTCTTCCCAGATGATCTTGAGCTGCATTTCGGCCACGCGATTCCCCATGCATCGATGGATACCGAAGCCGAACGAGATGTGATGCCGCGGATTGGGGCGGTCGATGATGAATTCGTCCGGTCGCTCGATTTCCGTCTCGTCGCGGTTGCCCGAGATGTACCAAAGCACGACCTTGTCGCCCTTGCGGATCGTCTTGCCTCCGACCACGGCATCGGCGACAGCCGTCCGCCGCATATGTGCAAGCGGCGTCTGATAGCGGACGATTTCCGACACCATCGAGGTCACGAGTTCCGGGTTCGCGCGGAGCTTGTCGTATTCCTTCGGATTCCGGTTGAGCGCCACCACGCCGCCCGAAATCGAATTGCGCGTTGTGTCGTTGCCGCCGACGATCAGCAGCATCAACGTGCCGATGTAGAGCATCGGGTCCTTGTACATATCCTTCGTCGATGGACTGCGCGCGAGCAACGAGATGAAGTCGAACCCGGGTTTGTCCGTGTTCACGCGTTCGTTCCAAAGCCGCGTGAAATAGGCGAGGCACTCCATGAGAATTTCCTGCCGCTTCTCGGGCGGCAGAGTGTTGACGCCCACGGTCTCTGTCGCCGTCGTCACGTCCGACCAGTAGGGCAGCAAATGCCGGTCCTCCCAGGGGAAATCGAACAGCGTCGCCAGCATCTGCGTGGTGAGTTCGATCGACACGCGGTCCACCCAGTTGAACGTCTCGTTCATGGGAAGCGTGTCGAGGATCTTCCCCGCGCGTTCGCGGATGATGGGTTCAAGTTCGGAGAGGCGTTGCGGATTGACCGCCGGCGTCACGACCTTGCGGTGGTCGTCGTGAATCGGCGGATCCATCGCGATGAACATCGGCGGACGGAACTCCGCCGCGGCGTCGCCGATCACGATATCGGGGTAGGACGAGAAGATGTTGTGGCTGGTCTCGACTTGCACGATGTCCTTGAACTTCGTGATCGACCAGTAGGGCCCGAACTCGCTCTCCGCGCAGAAATGGATGGGGTCTTCCTTGCGAAGCCTGGCGAAATACTCCCAATGCTCGCCGCGCTCGAAGAGTTCCGCCTTGCTGACGTCGATTTGCGAGAGCGGCACAGACCAAGCCTTGCTGCTGGTCGTCTGAAAGGCAGCCGACATGAACGTTCCTCCGGCTATTTGTGTTTTGCCGGAGGTTAGGTGGAGGGGGGGCTCGCGTCTAGCCCGCCCAGGCGGCCGCGATCCGCCCCACCTCGGCAAGTACCGCTTGATACTGATCCTCAATCGCGTCGCTTGTCTGCGGTACGTTGAAGTACGCGGCGACGATTACCGGCGCACGATCCTTTGGCCACGCCGCGGCGACATCGTTGTATTTGCCGAGCTTGCCGTCCATTGCGGTCCCGGTCTTGTCGCCGCTGTTCCAGTCTTGCGGCAGGCCAGAGCGAAGTCGCTTTAGGCCCGTCTTCGTGTCCGCCATCCACTGCACCAAGGTCGCTCGTGCCCCCTCGGACAGCGCGTTCGTGGTCAAAACTTTACGAACGGTCTCGGCCATCGCAGCCGGCGTCGTCGTATCGCGTTCGTCGCCCGCAACGCCACCGCCGTTCATGTCGGGTTCATAGCGGTCGAGCCGCGTGACCTCGTCGCCGATGTCCCGGAAAAACTGCGTGAACCCCTGCGGACCGCCGATCTGCTTCAAAAGAAGATTGGCCGCGACATTGTCGCTCGTCTTTTGCGCAGCCTCTACGAGGTCGCGAATTGTCATGCCGCCCTTTGCGAGGTTCTTTTCCGTTACCGGCGCATAGGGCACCATGTCGTCCTTCCCGTAGGATACGAC
>JBGAPZ010000023.1:0-56331 GCA_044220975.1 Micropepsaceae bacterium
CTCGCCGTCGACCAGGATGATGCGCTTGTCGCCTTGGCGCACCTTGGCCTCGTACCGCTGCACCATCATCGGTTCGCGGACGAATGCGTTGAAGAACTCCATCATCGCGTTCAGATTTTCGTCGTCCTTGCGCACGCGGAAGACGCCGGCGCCGCCGTTGCCGTAGAGCGGCTTGATCACGATCTCGCCGTGTTCGGCGCGGAAGGTGCGGATCGCGTCCGGATCGCTTGTGATCAACGTCGGCGGCATCAGGTCCGGGAATTCAGTGACAAAGACTTTCTCCGGCGAATTCCTGACCCAGTAGGGATCGTTCACGACGAGTACGCGCTTGGGCAAACGCTCCAGCATGTGGGTCGTGGTGATGTAGCCCATATCGAATGGCGGGTCCTGTCGGAGCAGCACGACGTCGACGGTAGAGAGGTCGAGCAGTTCGGGCGCGCCGATCGTGTGATGGTTGCCGCGCTCGTTGCGTACGGTAAGCGTGTGGGCACGGTTAGCCGTTATCTTGGCTCCCTGCTGCGCCAGGTGCTTGGGCAGGTAGTACCAAAGCTTGTGGCCGCGGCTTTGCGCTTCCAGCGCCAGCGCGAAGGTGGAATCGCCGCCGATGTCGATGCGATCGATCGGGTCCATCTGGATGGCGACGGTAAGCGGCATGTGCGCGTCCTTGGCGTGTGTGGGGAGGATCGTGAGCAGATATCTAAGCCAGATTCAAGAACAAACTAGGAACTCATGGCCATACGTTTGAGGAACGGGACTACCGCTTGCGCGATTAGCTCTGGCTGCTCCGGGAGCAAGGCGTGCCCGGCGTTTTCGATGTCGACGAGCGTGATACGAGGGCCGAATTCCGCTTTGAGGGCGCGGCCGTTCTCGGGGAGGGCGATCGCGTCTTGTACCCCTTGGACGACGAGCAGCGGTGCGCTACCCGCTCCCCACCATTTGGCCAGCGGTGTCGCTTGCGTTGCCGCGCTTTGCAGGCGCGCGGTTTCAGCGTGCCAGCCTTCGCGCCAGACGGCGGCATCGTTGCCCGGCGCGAAGAACGCGTGGCTCACGTTCGCCAAATGTTGCGCCGGCGTGAGCGCGGCGTCGAAGCATCCGAAAAGCGCTTGGCGCGCCTTCTCCGGGATCGGCACTTTGCCGCCGGCGGCGAGCAGTACGACCGCGCGCACAAGGTCCGACCGCGACACGGCGAGCGCGCGGGCTTCGCGTTGACCAAAGGCGTGGCCGATCACGACGGCGGGCGCGCCCAAGGTTTCGATCACGAGCGCCGCATCGCCAGCGAGATCGAACAGCGTTTGGTCCTGCATCGGTCCCGTGCTTCGTCCGATGCCGCGGGGTTGCACGCGGGCTGCCGTGAAGCCGGCGGCCGCGACGCGTCGAGCGAGATCGTCGAAGTCCTCCGCCGGGCGGCCAAGCGAGGGGATCATCACGACGAGCGGACCGGCGCCATCGATGAGCGCTTCGACGGTGATGAGGGGTTTGTGAAAGAGGCGGCGGTTTGGCATGGCGCTCTGTAGCACCAGTCAGGCCCGGCGCGCATCACTCCGGTTTGGTCGACACCTCGATCACACTCAACCCCCGCTTCTTGCCGCTGGTATCGTCGGTCGTGTCCATGGCTTCGTAGAGGCGTTCTGTTTTTACGAGCCACGGGCGGAAGTCGCGGTTGACGTCGCCGACGAAGACCAGGTCCTCGTCGCTCAGGTAACCCAATATCGGCGAATGGTGGCCGTGGCCGCGGCCGAACAGCGGGCCGCGGTGGAAGTTGATCACGTAGCGGCGTGACGGGTCATTGGCGTGCGCGATCTCGGCCCGAAACGCGGCGAGGCCAATGTTGCGGAGCACGCGGACGGGCATGCCGGTTTTCTTGCGCAGGAGATCGGCTTCTTCGTCGAGCGTCAGACCGTAATAGGTGTGGCCGAAGATCGTCGAGATGCCGGTGTCTTCGAGCACGTCGTCCTGCGTTTGCGCGCGGCGGAGCGAGCGCTGGACGTTTACGACGCTCGCTGGGCCGCAAAAGCTCTGATTGCGCTGATAGTCGAAGCCACCTTTGCGGTATGCGTCCGCGACTGGCAGCGCCCAGGCGCGCGCGAGCAGGTCCGCGGCTTGATAAGTGCGGGCGCGCTCGATGCTTTCGACGGTCGGGTACTCGTTCGACGAGCAACGCGATGCCGCGACGGCGATCAGAACGACGGCCATCAAGGCAAGGACGACGCCCAGTATTGTGCCGGATGTGAGCGCCCTCATCGGACTTCAGTTCACGCGCAGCTTCAGCGCTTGCAGCGCAAAGGCGGCCTGACGGCCGAGCGGCGCATCGGCGCCTGCGAGGTTTAGACAGTTTTTGGCGGCATGCATGGCTGCGTTCATTTTGCCGATCGACTCGCTGGCCTTCGAGAGCTCGAGCCAGAGGTCGGCCCGGCGCGGCGCGATCAGGACCATGCGCTCGGCAATCGTGAGAGCGCGGACAGTATCTTTGCCGGCGAGCGCGCGGGAATGAATGTTGTTCAACAGACGGAGAAGGACGTCCCTGCGGCCGACGGGACCGTATCTGCCGGGGTCGTCGTCGGGCAGTTGCGGCCAGGGGCGGAGTTCTTCCACGTCCAAGACCACACCGCCGTTGAACGGGTCGATCACACGCGCGTGCTCGCCGTCGCCCAACGTCATCAGGAAGTGACCGGGCGTGTTCAGACCGTGTGCGGAAATCTCCATGCGATGCGCGAGGTCGATGTAGAGGATGCCCAGCGACACGGGCAAACCGCGCCGGCGGTCGATCACGCGCACCAGGTCGGCGTTTTGCGGATCGTCGAACGTGGCATTGTCGCCCTGATAACCGTGGCGCACGCCAATCGTCTCAGCCAGTGCACGGGCTGCCGCCGGCACCTCCGCCATACCGCGGCGGACGGCGGCGTAGCTTTCGCGGGCGTCGTCTGCCAACTGGCGCATGTGATCGCGGTAGGGTTTTAGATCGAGGCCCAGATGATCAAGCGCTGCTAGATTAAGCGCGGTTTCGGCGAGGGGGATTTCAGCGTCTTCGCGCTGCCCCACGTCATGGAGTTCGCGCAAGATCTGCTGCGTCCTCTCGTCAGTCATTCCCTATTCGCCCGGTTGCAATTCCGGCGACACTGCGGCGACCTCGGCGTTGCCGCCGGGCCACGCGAAGCGGCGTGGATCGTCTTTCAGGAGCGCGTAGTTCACCACACGGCGCGCCTCGGGAACAGAGCGCGCGTGAACGAGTACGCGGTCGAGTTCGGCCTGATCCTGCGCGATCCCCAGGATGTAGATCGTGCGGTTCTGGGTGTTGATCGTGTAGTTGATGTCCTTGATCGCAGCGTCGCTCAAAATCCGGGCGCGGACTTGGGTGTTGATCCAGCGGTCGCGGACCGTGTCGAGCAAGTCGCCCTCATTCGTCACCTCGATGTCGTTGACGACTTCCTTGATGTTGGGCGTTCCCCAGGCGAGGCGCGTCGCGGTTAGGCGATCTTCGTTCGTGGGCACCGTGCCCGAGAGGTGCACGCGGCCTTCTATGACGGAGGTCGCGACGTTTGTGAACAGTTCGGGGCCTTGGGCCAGAAGGCGCGCGTTCAAATCCGTTCGCGCGTTGAAGTCGCCGACCGCGTTCGAGAAAGAGCGCTCTTCCGTCGTCAGCGATACGCCGACGCAGCCGGTCAGGCTTGCGCTCAAGACGATCGCAATCAGAATTCGAGTCATAGTCATGGATGCACCTCACAAACTTCAAACGCGCCAGGCGTCGACGATGTGGTGCGGCCAGCGGCCTGGCGCCAGCAACACCAGGTCGAATCGATGCGGTAGTTTGTTTAATTTTGGCTTTCGAGCGCGAAATTGAGCGGCGGCGGCTTCGACGCGCTGGCGTTTGGTTGCGCCGACGGACTCGGCGGCGGCTTCAACAGTGTTTCTGGCGCGAACTTCGATAAAGACGAGCGTACGCTGCGTCCAGAAAGGGGAGAGCGCCACAACATCGAGTTCGCCACCGCGGGCGAGGAACTGGCGGCTCAAAATTCTGTAACCCTTGGCGGCGAGATAGGCGGTCGCTACCCATTCGGCAGCCGTGCCGCGGGCGCGAGCCTTTTGGCGCTCGACGCTCACGCGTCCTGTTTCTTCAATTCGAGCGCGCGGGCGTAGACCTCGCGACGCGGAAGCCCGAGCGCTGCGGCGACGATCGCAGCGGCGTCCTTGACCGGGTGGCGTTTGAGCGCTTCGGCGAGCTGCGCGTCCAGCTTTTCGACGCCGATGGATTGCGCAGCGGCGCTTGGTGGCGCGACCACGATCACGATTTCGCCCTTCACGTCCGGGTGCTCTTCATAGTGGGCTGCGAGGCTGGCGAGCGGTGCGCGACGAATTTCTTCGTGCATCTTCGTGAGTTCGCGCGCGACGGCGGCGGGACGGTCGCCCAACAGCGACGCGAGATCCGCAAGCGAGGCGGCAAGGCGGCTTGGCGCTTCGAAGAAGATCAAGGCGGCGGGAACCGTTTCGACTTCTCGGATCGCGCGGCGCCGTTCGGGACCGTGCGAAGGCAGGAAGCCTGCGAACAAGAACTTGTCGCTGGCCAGGCCCGACGCGGTGAGCGCGGCAAGCGTGGCGGAGGGGCCTGGGATCGGGAAGACCGCATGCCCTTTGGCTGTAACTGACTCGACAAGGCGTTGACCGGGGTCGGAAACGAGAGGGGTGCCAGCGTCGCTCACCAGGGCCACGGCATGGCCGTCTTCCAGCTCACGAATGATTTCAGCTTCTGCGCGGTCGGCATTGTGCTCGCGGTAGGAGTGCATCGGGCGGGAGAGCCCGTGCAACGCGAGCAGCTTCGCCGTGACGCGCGTGTCTTCGGCGAAAATCGCGTCGGCGTGCTTCAGGACGTGAAGCGCGCGTAATGTGATATCGCTTGCATGGCCGATAGGGGTCGCGACCAGGTAGAGGCCTGGGGATAAGGCCTCGTCCGATTGCCTTCGCTTGCCTCCGCCGTTAATCTTGCTACCCATATTTTCCGCCGTTTCGAAGGATGCCCATCCCGTGACATCGCGTTTGTTTGAGTCCTACCCGGCCCGCCTGATGCGCGCATTGTGGACGATAGCCGTGCTCATGACGATGGGGGTCAGCCTCAGCGCGTGCGAAGGCATGAGCATGTTCGGGGACGACAAGCCCCGGACGGTTACGACCGACGTACCGCGACCGACCGCGGTGATGCCGCAGCCGGCGACTCCGCCGCCGGTTCCCGTGGCCGGACAAGTTAGGATCGCGCTGCTGCTGCCGCTGAAGCATCCCTCCAAAGAAACCCGGGCTGTCGCGCAGGCCATGCAGGACGCCGCGCAGATGGCGATGTTCGACATGGGCGCGCGCTCGATGATGCTGATGCCTCGTGACACCGGGCCGACGCCCGAGACCGCTGCGGCTGCGGCGGCCGACGCGATCGCCAAGGGTGCGGAAATTATCTTGGGGCCACTGCTGGCGAATGACGTGCGCGCGGTCGCGCCGATCGCGCGCGCGAAGAATATTCCCGTCGTTGCCTTTTCGACCGACCGAACTGTCGCCGGTGACGGCGTGTTCCTGCTCTCATTCTTGCCCGAGCAGGAAGTGAGCCGTGTGATTTCGTATGCCGTATCGAAAGGTCACGGAAAATTTGTGGCATTGGTGCCCGAGACGCCCTACGGCAAGCGCGTGGAAGAAGCGTTCCGCATGACGGTCGCGCAAAGCGGGCGCGAAGTCGTCGCTGTGCAGACCTATCAGCCCAATCCGCAAGCGCTGGAACCGGCGGTCAAGGCGGTCGCGAAGATGGGCTTCGACACAATCTTTCTACCCGAGGGCGGCACGATGCTGAGAAGCCTTGGCCCGATCTTGGCGGTCAACAAGGTCGAGTCGCGCAAGGTGAAATTCATCGGAACGGGCTTGTGGGACGATCCGGCGGTGTCGAGCGAACCTTCGCTGCAGGGCGGCTGGTTTGCTGTGCCGCCGAGAGAGCAACGCACGAATTTCATCACCCGCTATCAGCAGCTCTACGGTTCGAAGCCACCACGTATCGCCTCGTTGGCTTACGATGCCATCGCCTTGTCGGCGACACTGGCAAGCGGAGCCCCCGGCCGGCGCTATACGCGCGCGACGATTGCGGATCCGAACGGGTTTGCCGGCATCGACGGAATCTTCCGCTTCCGTACCGACGGGATGACGGAGCGCGGACTTGCGGTAATGGAAGTTACGGATTCCGGGCAAACGGTCATCAGCCCTGCGTCCAGCACATTCCAGAGCCAAGGCTTCTAAGCAACGAGTTGCTTTAGGATTGCGTTGAGCACCAGGCGGCCTTTCGGCGTGGTGCGCAGGCGGTTTGAGCTTCGTGTGACAAAGCCCTGAGATTCCAACGCCGCAACGCGCGCCTCAGAAATTGCTTGGCCACGTAGGCTCTCGATCCGCACTGGGTCTACGCCTTCGGTCAAACGCAGGCCCATCAACAAGGCTTCGGTACCCTGCTCGTGCGCGGCGACGCGTTCCCAACGGTCGAGGCCGTGACCGTGCTCGGTTACGTTCGCAAGCCAGGCTTCGGGTTGGCGCTCGGTCGCGGTTGCGAATTTCTCGCCACCAACGGTCAACCGCCCGTGTGCGCCGGGACCCACACCCACATAATCGCCGTAACGCCAATAGATCAGATTATGGCGCGACTCTTCGCCCGGCCTCGCATGGTTCGAGACTTCATATGCGGGAAGTCCCGCGGCATTCATGCGCGCTTGCGTGCGCTCGTAGAGAGCGGCCGCAGTGTCGGTATCGAGTTCCTTCATCGTGCCGCGCGTGAGCGCGGCGTGGAACGGCGTGCCTTCTTCAAACGTCAACTGGTAGAGCGAATAGTGTGTGCAACCTTGAGCGAGCGCGCGGGTGAGTTCTTCGTCCCAAGCCTCAGGCGTTTGGCGGGGACGCGCGTAGATTAGGTCGAAAGACGCGCGCGGAAACGTTGCCTGCGCGAGCGCGACGGCGCGCAACGCCTCGTCGACGGTGTGCAACCGGCCGAGTGCGCGCAAGTCTTCGTCGTTCAGCGCCTGGACGCCAAGCGAGACACGATTGACGCCGGCGGCGCGGTAATCGCGAAATCTCGTCGCGTCGACGCTGGTGGGGTTCGCTTCCAACGTGATTTCGATGTTTGGGGCAAAACCGAACAGCCGCTCGGCGGTTTGCAGGACCTTGCCGACAGTCGCGCCGGGCATCAGCGATGGCGTGCCGCCGCCGAAGAAAATCGAGGCGAGCGGCCGGCGCATGTCTAGGCGGGCGGCGATCGTTTCAAGTTCGCGCGTCAGTGCATCCGCCCACGACGCATCGTCGATTTTGGCCCGCACATGGCTGTTGAAGTCGCAGTACGGACATTTGGACAAACAGAACGGCCAATGGACGTAGAGACCGAACTCAACCAAGGCAGGCCTCCACGAACTTCGCGAAAGCGCGAGCCCGATGCGACATGGCGTGTTTTTGCGATGGACGCATTTCGCCGAACGTGACGCTGTAGCCCTCCGGCACGAACATTGGATCGTAACCGAAACCGAGCGTCCCGCGCGGGGGCCAAACAATCGCTCCCGTCACGCGGCCTTCGAACGTTTCGGCATGGCCGTCGGGCCACGCGATGGCAAGCGCGCAGACAAAATGCGCCGTGCGATCCTTTGCGCCGCTGTCGCGCAGGCGGTCGTGGACCTTTTGCATCGCGTCGCGAAAGTCCTTTCGCGGGCCCGCCCAGCGCGCCGAGAGGACCCCCGGGTCGCCACCGAGTGCGTCGACGCAAAGGCCGCTGTCGTCGGACAACGCCGGAAGTTTCGACGCGAGCGCAGCGGCATGCGCCTTGATAAGCGCGTTGCCGACGAACGTCGGCTCTGTTTCCTCAGGCTCGCTCAGCGCCAAATCGGCTGCCGAGATCGCTTCGATCGCGAACGGGGCGATCAGGTCGGCGATCTCGCGCACCTTGCCCGGATTGTGACTTGCGACGACGAGTCGCTTTTCTGCGAGACGGCGTGACATGGTCAGCGTTCGATGGCGCTGCGTTGCAGGTCAACAAGTTCGCCGATGCCTTTGCGGGCAAGCGCCATGAGTTCGAGAAACGAGGCTTCGCTGAAGGGTTCGCCCTCTGCGGTCCCTTGTACCTCGACGAGAGCGCCAGCGCCGGTCATCACGAAGTTCGCGTCCGTCCCGGCGCTCGAGTCTTCGTCGTAGTCGAGATCGAGAACGCAGGCGTTGTTATGGATGCCGCACGAGATGGCCGCGACATGATCCTTCAGCGGTATCGTTTTTATGAGGCCGTCGCGCTTCATCATCTGGAAGCATTTGTGGAGCGCTACGAACGCACCCGTGATGGACGCGGTGCGTGTGCCACCATCGGCTTGAATGACATCGCAGTCGATGACGATTTGGCGTTCGCCGAATCCCTTTTGGTCGGTGATCGCGCGCAGAGCGCGGCCGATCAGTCGTTGGATTTCGAGCGTGCGGCCGGATTGTTTGCCTTGTGCCGCCTCGCGACGCATCCGCTCGCCCGTCGCGCGAGGAAGCATGCCGTACTCCGCGGTGACCCATCCTTTGCCGGTGCCCTTCAGGAAGGGCGGCACGCTGTTTTCAAGCGAGGCTGTGCATAGAACGTGCGTGCGGCCGAACTTTACCATGCACGAGCCTTCCGCATGGGCTGAAACGCCAGGTTCGAGGGTGACTTCGCGCAACTGGTCCGCGCGGCGGCCGGAGGGTCGCATGGTAGGTTCCTTGCCTTGAAGTTTGGGGGCTTAGCCTTTACGTAGCCTGGCGCTTGCGGCCCTGCAACGGCCGCAGAATTCCTGGCTGAAACGAGCAGTATGAACGAACGGCCCACCTCCAAGGTACCA
This sequence comes from Micropepsaceae bacterium, assembly GCA_044220975.1. Classification (GTDB taxonomy): domain Bacteria; phylum Pseudomonadota; class Alphaproteobacteria; order Micropepsales; family Micropepsaceae; genus SZUA-430. Next base: position 8,838 of record JBGAPZ010000023.1, read on the forward strand.
TCGCTTTCGCAAGTGGGCGAATTGTCTGAACGCTCGCGCGACATCTTTCGCACGATCGTCGAATCTTATCTCGAGACGGGCGAGCCGATCGGATCGCGCACCTTAGCACAGCGGGGCAGCCTGACCCTGTCGCCGGCGTCGATCCGCAACGTGATGTCGGACTTGGAAAACGCTGGTCTGCTTGAGGCACCGCACACGAGCGCCGGGCGCGTTCCGACGCAGCTTGGGCTTCGCATGTTCGTCGACGGGCTGCTGGAAGTCGGCAACCTGGCGCCGGAGGAGCGTAAGGGAATCGAAGGCCAGCTTGCAGCCAGCGGCCGCAAGCTTGACGACGTGTTGATGCAGGCGTCGGCGATGCTTTCGGGTTTGAGCCAGTGCGCAGGGTTGGTCGTCACGCCGAAGCGCGATCCCACGCTCAAGCACGTCGAATTCTTGTCGCTGGCGCCGCAGCGCACACTCGTCATCATGGTCGGCGAAGATGGTTCGGTCGAGAACCGGATCCTGGAGACACCGCTGGGCCTCACGCCTTCGAACTTCATCGAGGCCGGAAACTATTTGAGCGCGCGGATGCGCGGGCGAACGCTGGAAGAAGCGCGCAGCGAAATCCTGAGCGAACTCACGACGCAAAAAGCCGAGCTCGACGGCCTTGCAGCGAAACTGGTTGCAGCCGGGCTTGCAGAATGGGGTGGGTTGCAGAGCATAACACCCTCGCTCATCGTGCGTGGCCAGGCGCGGTTGCTGGAAGATGTCGGTGCAACCGGCGAACTTGAGCGCATCCGACAGTTGTTCGACGACATCGACCGCAAGAACGACTTGATCCAATTGCTTGAGCTTGCGAAACAAGGTGACGGCGTGCGCATCTTTATCGGCGCCGAAAACAATCTTTACTCGTTGTCGGGGTCTTCGGTGATCGCAGCACCCTATTCGGATGAATCGCATCGCATCGTCGGCGTGATCGGCGTGATCGGGCCCACCCGCGTGAACTACGCGCGGATCGTGCCAATGGTCGACTACACTGCGCGCGTGATCAGCCGATTGATCAGTCAGCAGAAGTGAACGGAAGTCTTTGAGACAATGAACAAGCCGCGAAACGGAAACGACCCCGCACAGTCGAACCCTGGCCCAAACGTCGATCCGGCGAACGACGAAACGCTGGACCTGACGAGCGCCGATATCGCGCGCGAGGCCGCGCAAATTGCGGCGCTTCAGCAAGAGGTCGGTGAACTCAAAGATCGTTACTTGCGCGCCGTGGCTGAAGTGGAAAATGTACGCAAGCGTGCCGAACGCGAGAAAGTGGATGCCGCGCAATTCGCGTTTGGGAAGTTCGCCCGCGATCTCTTGAACGTCGTGGACAACTTCTCGCGGGCGTTCGAAGCGTTGAAGCCGGATGTGCGTGCGTCGATGCCGAAGGAGGTTGCCTCCGTCGTGACCGGTATCGAGGCAACGCAGCGCGAGCTTTTTACGATCCTTGAGCGACACGGGATCAAGCGGATCGAAGCGCAAGGACAACGCTTCAACCCGAACCTGCACCAGGCCGTGGCCGAAGTTCCGAGCCGTGAGCATCCACCGGGGACAGTTCTTGCTGTCGCGCAACAAGGTTACATGATCGGCGGACGCTTGTTGCGCGAGGCGATCGTTGCCGTGTCGACAATGCCGCCCGCTTCATCGGGCGAAGACAACAACGGTGCGCCTTCAGGCGACGGCAACGCTCCGCCGAAATAGCAGTTCAGCCTCCGTGGTGGCCGTCGTCATCGCCACCACCATCGCCGTCTTGCGAGAAGACGCCGAACCAACGCGCATCGCCTTCACGACGCCCTAAGCGCGCGTCGCGGCGTTCGACATGCAGGGCGCCGGCGATCAACATGTAGACCGTGCCAATAAACACACCCAAGATGCCGAGCGCGACCCAGCCGTTGCCGGAGATCGTGGGTGTGCGCGCGATAATGTTGGCGGCACTTGGCCCCGCGGTGGCAGCGACGGAAGCGGCCGCGACACTCAACCTGTGAACGACAAAACTGGGCGTCATCGCCTGAACCCCAAAACTTGCGTTGCCATGCGCCCATAATGTGGGGTGGCTCAATGGCGAATGTGTGGCCGGGGACAAGAGGTGATCGCTGTGAAATATTTGGCGCCGGCCTTTGAAGCCGGCGCCAATGGCTGAATTCAACCGTATTGGGCCGAACGGGTGAAGGCGACGAAGTCTTGGTCTGCCTCCAGCGAGGTCACCGCCCTGCAGCGATTGCGCAGCCCGGCCTCTTCGCGTTTGTACTGGTCGACTTCGGCAAACAGGCGCGGGCCTTCGTCGGCGACGTAAATCATCACGACGGGGCTCGGACCGTTGATGTCGGTTCGGCTTTTGGCCCAATACGCGTTCCACCGGCGACTTAGATCCTCACCCCGCTTGTCCAAACGCTCAACCGCCGCGTAGCACTCGGAAAATGATCTGCCCATCGCCAGCAGGCGACCCGTCACGGGCAGATAACGCTCAAACCCGGGCGGACCTTGCACAGCGACAGGCGCAAACCCAGCAGCCCAGTCGGCGGCATAGAGGTAGGGCTGGGCACCCAATGCGCGAAAACGCCAGAGAGCGCCGACGTGTTCGACCTCTCCGATGCGTGTTCCCGGTGCGAGCGCCAAGCATTCGCCTGTCTCAAAGCCGTAGCGCACGCTGGGGTCATTTGCCCCCAAGCGACCAATCACGTCCGCGTTTTGAGGCGAGAAGCACGCGTAAGTCGGACGAGCGGCATCCGCTTGCGCGCCGGTAAGTGTCAATAGCGATGTTACTGAGGCCAAGAACGCGGCCCAACCCACTGTACGTAACATGGTCGGCCTCCTCGTCATTTTGACGCGCAGAGCATACGCCTGACGCAAACGGCTAGAAAATCACAAATTTTGGCGCGCACCGGCAGTTGCGGGCTGGGGGGACGCCCCCTATATCTGCCCTCGAACCCGCAGAAAATTGCGGGATAATCGACAAGCGTTCCAACTGATTTGGGTGGGGATGGCGGTGGGCGCCTCAAGTTTCGAGGGCCCCGGATCATCCGCCGAAGAAGAGAGGTTTTGACAGCATGGCTAAAGTTATTGGGATCGACCTTGGCACCACGAACTCGTGCGTGGCCATCATGGAAGGCTCGCAGCCGAAGGTGATCGAGAACGCCGAAGGCGCACGTACGACCCCCTCGATCGTCGCCTTCACGAAAGACGGCGAACGGCTGGTCGGACAGGCCGCCAAGCGCCAGGCCGTCACCAACCCCGAATTCACCTACTTCGCGATCAAGCGCCTGATCGGACGCAAGTTCGAAGATCCGATGACCCAAAAGGACATCGGCATGGTGCCATACAAGATCATCAAAGCCGACAATGCCGACGCGTGGGTGCTGGGCCGCGACAACGAGAAGCTCTCTCCGAGCCAAGTGTCCGCCTACACGCTGCAGAAGATGAAGGAAACGGCGGAAGCCTATCTCGGCGAGAAGGTGACGCAGGCCGTCATCACGGTGCCGGCATATTTCAACGACGCGCAACGCCAGGCGACCAAGGACTCGGGCCGCATCGCCGGTCTTGAGGTTCTGCGCATCATCAACGAGCCAACGGCGGCGGCGCTCGCCTACGGTCTCGACAAGAAGCAAGCGGGCACGATCGCGGTCTACGACCTTGGCGGCGGCACGTTCGACATTTCGATCTTGGAGATCGGCGACGGCGTCTTCGAGGTGAAGGCGACGAACGGCGATACGTTCTTGGGCGGCGAAGACTTCGACATGCGTCTCGTCGACTTTTTGGCGGACGAGTTCAAGAAGGATCAGGGTATCGATCTGCGCAAAGACCGTTTGGCCCTTCAGCGTCTGAAGGAAGCGGCGGAGAAGGCGAAGATCGAGCTTTCGTCGCAGCTGCAGACGGAAGTCAACTTGCCGTTCATTACAGCGGACGCATCCGGTCCGAAGCATCTGACCACGAAGCTGACGCGGGCGAAGCTCGAATCGCTGGTCGACGATCTGGTGCAGCGTACGCTGGCGCCATTGAAGGCTTGCATGAAGGATGCAGGCGTGACGCCTGCCGACATCGACGAAGTCGTGCTCGTGGGCGGCATGACGCGCATGCCGAAGGTGCAGCAAATCGTCAAAGAATTCTTCGGCAAGGAACCGCACAAGGGTGTGAACCCGGACGAAGTCGTGGCGATCGGCGCCGCGATTCAGGCGGGCGTGTTGAAGGGCGAAGTCAAAGACGTTCTGTTGCTTGACGTAACGCCGCTGTCGCTGGGCATCGAAACGTTGGGCGGCGTGTTTACGCGCCTGATCGATCGCAACACCACGATCCCAACGAAGAAGAGCCAAGTGTTCTCGACGGCTGAGGACGGACAGACGGCGGTGACGATCCGCGTCTTCCAGGGCGAGCGCGAGATGGCTGCGGACAACAAGTTCCTGGGCCAGTTCGACCTCGTCGGCATTCCCCCTGCCCCGCGCGGCATGCCGCAAGTCGAGGTCACGTTCGACATCGATGCGAACGGCATCGTGAACGTGGCGGCGAAGGACAAGGCCACGAACAAGGAACAGGCGATCCGCATTCAGGCGTCTGGCGGCCTCAGCGAAGCCGACATCCAGAAGATGATGAACGAGGCGCAGGAGCATGCGGGAGAAGACAAGAAGCGTCGTGAGCTCGTAGAGGCGCGCAACCATGCGGATGCGGCCGTCCATCAGATCGAGAAAGCGTTGAAAGAGCACGGCGACAAAGTCGGGCAGAGCGAACGCTCGGCGATCGAAGATGCTGCGACGGCCGTCAAGGATGCCGTCAAAGGCGAAGATGCCGAGTTGATCCGCTCGAAGACCGACGCGCTCCACCAAGCGTCGCTGAAGCTCGGCGAGGCTATGTACAAGGGCATGAGCCCCGAAGGCGGCGCCCCTGGTGGCAGCTCCACGGGTGACGCAGGCGGCGGTGCCACGGCAGGCGGCGACGGCAACGTGGTCGATGCCGATTACGAAGAAGTCGACGAAGAAAAGAAAAAGAAGGGCGGCGCGCGCTAACGGCGCGCGCAGCTTTGCGATCGAGCAGCCTTCTTTGAGAGTGCCGGGCGGGACGAATGTCCAAGCGTGACTTCTATGAGATTCTGGGCGTTCAGCGGCGGGCGACTGCCGATGAACTGAAGGCTGCCTATCGCAAGAAAGCGAAGGAGCTTCACCCCGACCGCAACCCGAACGACAATGGTGCCGACCAAAAGTTCAAAGAGCTCAACGAAGCCTACGATATTCTAAAAGACGATCAGAAGCGCGCAGCTTACGATCAATACGGTCATCAAGCGTTCGAAGGTCCCGGTGGCGCGCGCGGCGGCGGACCCGGCGGTGGATTCGATTTCTCGACCTCGTTCACGGACGTGTTCGACGATCTGTTCGGCGAGTTCATGGGCACGCGTCGCGGCGGTGGCGCGCAACGCGCCTCGCGCGGCTCGGACCTGCGCTACAACATGGAAATCTCGCTCGACGATGCGTATGCGGGCAAGACGGCAACGATCCGCATTCCGGGTTCCGTCGCCTGTGAGTCGTGCAGCGGGTCCGGCGCGGAGGCCGGGTCCAAGCCGCAGGCCTGTCCGACATGCTCTGGCGTCGGCAAGGTGCGCGCCCAGCAAGGCTTCTTCACGATCGAGCGGACGTGTCCGACCTGTCAGGGGCTTGGCCGCGTGGTCAAGAACCCGTGCCGATCGTGCTCCGGCAGCGGACGCGTGCAACGCGAGCGCACGCTCAACGTCAACATCCCGCAAGGCGTCGAAGACGGGACACGCATACGTCTCGCCGGCGAGGGCGAGGCGGGTTTGCGCGGCGGGCCGAAAGGCGACCTTTACATCTTCCTTTCGATCGCGACGCATCCGCTCTTCAAGCGCGACAACGCCGATCTGCATTGCAGCGTACCGGTGAGCTTCTCGACGGTGGCACTCGGCGGCAACGTCGAGGTGCCGACGCTGGGTGGCGGGCGCGTGCGTGTCGCCATCCCGGAAGGCACGCAGTCGGGCAAAGAATTTCGTGTTCGCGGCAAGGGCATGCCCGGCTTGCGCGGCCAAGGCCCGCACGGCGATCTGATTGTCGAGGTGCTGGTGGAAACGCCGGTGAACTTGACCAAGAAACAGCAAGAGTTTCTGCGCGAGTTCGATAAGGCGGGCAGCGCGCAGAACTCGCCCAAGACCACGAACTTCTTTGCCAAGGTCAAAGAGTTCTTCGGCGACCAGAAGGATTAGGCGAGCGGGACAACGGCCGCGTTGCCTTCTTCATCCCCAATCGCGAGATGCGTGCCTTCGGGCGAGAACGCCAGGGCCGTGATCTTCGCGCCATTCAGCATCACGAAATTCGTTCCAGGATCGCCGATTTCTTCAAACCAAACAGCGCCATCGCTGGTGCCGGCGGCGACGATATCGGCATCCGGGTGGGCGGCGACCGCTTGGATCATGGCGTCGCGTTCGGGGCCGATCTGAACCGGGTCGCGGCCCATCGGGCCACCCCTACCGGTGAACGGCCAGCCGACGATGCGGTCGGCGCCTGCTGTGAAAAGCGTGCGGCCTCGGCGATCCCACGCCATCGACTTGATCTTCGACGGGTACCCGGACATCCGCATATCAGCCGCGTCTTCGATGCGCCAGCCGTGCAACGCGCTTTCCTGCATCGAGGTCAGCAGGAACCGGCCGTCAGGGCTCCACGTGACCGCAATGTGTGAGCCCTTCCATTCGAGCAGCTTCGGCTGCTGGTCGGCCGACTTCGTCCACCAGAGGGAGGCGCCGTTGTAGTGCGCGACCGCAAGGCGCCGGCCCTTGGGGTCGAACGCCACCCCTGCCGCGGTCGAGGCGTGCGTGAAGACTGAGACCTGATTGTCGTGCAGCAAGTGCACGTCCTTCCCGGCCGTGCAGGCGATGAGCCCCGTTTCAGGCGCTGCAGCGACGTTTTCGATCCAGCGGCTTTTGATCTTGAGAAGTTCGCGCGGCGTTGCGCCCGGAATGCTGTGGACCAAGCGGCCGTCGTCACCACCTGAGAGGAAGCCGCCTTCGGGGTGGGTGGTCAGCGCAAGCGTCGTGCCCTGATGCGCTTCAATCGTTTGCGGGTCAGCGGCGTTCGCCGTGAACGTGCGCAGCGTCCCGTCGCCGAGCGCGAAGGCACCCTGGCCATCCGCGTCGAACACGCATGCGATGATCGGCGCCTCGAAGCGCCATTGGCGGCCAGCGGTGATCTTGGGTGTCGGCATTACGCGATGCATGCCTTGAAGCCGCGGTCCAGTTCGGCTTCGTCGAGATTGCGGCCGATGAAGACGATGCGGCTGAAGCGTTTCTCATCGTCTTTCCATTGCTTACCGAAATCGCCGTCCATCACCATGTGGACGGCTTGGAAAACGAGGCGCTCGTCCTTGCCTTTAACGTCGAGGATGCCCTTTGCGCGCAGAATGTCTTGGCCGCGGTCGGCCAGCAGCGTGCGCAGCCAGTTCGTGACTTTGTCACCGTCCAGCGGCGCCTTCGCGGTCAGCGAGACGCTGGCGATATCGCTCGAGTGTTCGTGATCGTCATGCTCCGGGTTGAGCAATTCGGGCTCGAGGTCGAGCAGACGCTGGAGGTCGAATGCGCCCTGTCCCAAGACTTTGTCGAGCGCGATGGCGCAGCGTTCGGTGCGATGGACGGGCGCGAGGGGGTTCAATTCGCGGATGCGCCGTTCCACGCGCTTCAGATCTTCTTCTGACACCAAGTCGGTCTTGTTCAAGATGATCTGATCGGCGAAGGCGATTTGTTCGGCGGCTTCGTGTGTGTCCTTCAGACGGTCCAGAACGTGTTTGGCGTCAACCACGGTTGTGATCGAATCGAGCTTCGTGCGTTCCTTCACGTCGTCGTCGACGAAAAACGTCTGCACCACCGGCGAAGGATCAGCCAGGCCGGTGGTTTCGACCAAGATCGCGTCGAACTTGTCCTTGCGTTTCATCAAACCGCCCAAGATGCGGATCAAGTCGCCGCGTACGGTGCAACAGATGCAGCCGTTGTTCATCTCGAACACTTCTTCGTCCGTATCGACGACAAGGTCGTTGTCGATGCCGATCTCGCCGAACTCGTTGACGATGACGGCGTATTTCTTGCCGTGATTTTCGGTGAGAATGCGGTTCAACAACGTGGTCTTGCCCGCGCCGAGATAGCCGGTCAGAACGGTGACGGGGACTTGGGACATGAAGGGCTCCAAACGAAGGCGCTCAAGAACCGTGCGCCATCGCCCCAGTCAAGAGCTTTAGGTTATGACGCATCAGGCCGACGTAAGTTGGGGCGGGACCGTCTTTTGTCGAGAGAGCGTCGGCGTAAAGCGTGCCGCCGAGTGCAACCCCGGTTTCGCGGGCCACTTGGCGCATTAGGCGCGGGTCGGCCGCGTTTTCGAGGAACAGGGCTTTGATGCCGCCGCGGCGGATCGTGGTGATGAGTGCGGCCAGAGATTTGGCGGAGGCTTGTTCGTCTGTCGACGTGCCGAGCGGCGAAGTGAAGGTCACACCATACGCGTTCGCGAAGTAGGCGAAGGAGCCGTGTGTGGTAACCGCATTGCGTCGTTCGGGTGGGATGGCAGCAAGCGACGAGCGAATTTCGGCATCGAGGACTTGCAGTTCGGCGCGGTAGGCCTCGGCGTTCGTTTTGTAGGTTGCTGCGTGGGACGGATCGGCGGCGGCGAGCGTGCGTTCGATGTTGGCGACATAAACAATTGCGTTGCCCACATTCTGCCATGCGTGCGGGTCGGTGTGCTCGTGTCCTCCAGCAAGCGGCGTGACGCCCACGCACGCGATGACGATGCTGGCTTTCGATCCAGAGGCTTTTACGAGCCTGAATGCCCAGTCATCGAACGCGAAACCGTTGGCGATCACGATGCGGGCCTCAGCAACCGCGCGCGCATCGGCTGCTGTTGCCTGGTAGACGTGCGCGTCGCCGTCGTGGCCGACGAGCGTCCTCACGTCGATGGCGTCGCCGCCGATGCGACCGGCAATGTCGCCGAGGATCGAGAACGTTGCGACGACTTTCATTTTCTCCGCCGCGGCGGGAAATGCAGCGCAAAAGAGCGCTACGGCGCACATGCCTGCGCGCAGGTTCACCGCTTGGCCTCGTGCGGTTCGTGGAAATGCGGGCGGCGTAGCCATCGGGCGAGGAGGCCGGAGCGCGATCCCGCGACGATCGATGCGAAATAGAGCGCAGCAGCAGTGAGCACGATCGCCGGACCCGAAGCGATTTCGAAGTGGTAGGAGATCAAGAGGCCCACGAAGCTCGACAGCACAGCAAGGCCCGTCGCAACGATTGCTATGTGCGAGACGTCTTCGGACCAGAAGCGGGCGGCAAGAGCCGGCAGCATCATAAGGCCGACGGCCATCAGCGTTCCGAGGGCTTGAAACGCGGCGACGAGGTTCAGGACCACGAGACCTAAGAAGACCGCGTGGGCCCAGCTACCACGTGCGCCGACGGTGCGCGCGAAGACGGGGTCGAAACATTCGACGACGAGCGAGCGGTAGATCAAGCTCATGATCAGAGTGCTTGCGCTTGCAACGCCCGCGACGAAGAGCAGGCCCTGATCGTCGACCGCGAGGATCGAGCCGAACAGGATGTGCAAGAGGTCGATCGGCGAGCCGCGCAGCGAAACGAGCATCACGCCAAGCGCGAGGCTGGTGAGGTAGAAGCCCGCAAGGCTTGCGTCTTCTTTCATGCCGGTGGCGCGCGCCGTCAGCCCTGCAAGGAGCGCGACCGCCAAGCCCGCAGCAACGCCGCCAATCGTCATCGCTCCGAGCGAGAGGCCCGAGATCATGAAGCCGACGGCGACGCCGGGCAGCACCGCATGGCCGATCGCATCGCCCATCAGGCTCATGCGGCGCAAGACCAGAAACACACCCAGCGGGCCCGCGCCGATGGCGAGCGCTAGACAGGCGACAAGCGCACGGCGCATGAACTCGAAATCGACGAAGGGGGCGGCGATGAGATCGTACATCTCAAGCACCCGCGTGGTTGTGAGGATGCGAGCACGGGTCGCTTGCCCAACGATCCGTCATGGCGCGCGCACGCTCGGCGTTCTCGGGCGAGAGGGCTTCTTCCGTCGGACCCCAGGCGACTACTTCGCGTGCGAGAAGCAGCAGGCGCGGGAAGTGGCGGCGGACGAAGCTCATGTCGTGAAGGACCGCGATCACGGTGCGGCCTTCGTCGTGCCAGTTGCGAACAAGCGCCATCAAATCTTCGGTCGTGCGCTCGTCGACGGCGGCGAACGGTTCGTCGAGCAAAATGACCGGAGCATCTTGCATGATCAGGCGCGCGAACAAAGCGCGGTGCCACTGGCCGACAGAAAGGCTGGCGATCGGGGCGTGCGCGTAGCCGGAAAGGCCAACCCTGGCGATGGCCGCAGCTGCGCGTGTTCGCTCGGTCCGGTCGAGCGCGCCGAAGGCGCCCGCGCGGGGCCAAGCCCCGAGTAGCACGGTTTGTTCGACCGAGATCGGAAAGCTGCGGTCGATCTCCGGCAATTGCGGCAAATAAGCGATCTGGCGGGCGTTGAGGCCCCCTAGGTCGATGCGGCCGTCGCTGACACTCAGGAGACCCATGATTGCCTTAAGCAGCGTGCTCTTGCCGGCGCCATTCGGACCCGCAACCGCGGTGAGCGATCCGGCCTCGAATTTGCCGCTTACGTGGTGGACAGCCGGCACACGCCGGTAGGTCACAATCACATCGGTCAGAGAGATCGAAGGCCCGCGCATCACGCGATCGCCCACAGCACGCCGAGCCACAGCAGTGCGATCACGCAGGCTGCGAGTGCGAAACGGAGGAGGACGCCTTGTGCCAGGAGGTCTGTCATGTGGCGCGATGTTGATCGGGATTGGCGCGCAAGTGTCAATGTCGGACGGGCCCTTTGCCACAGGTGGTCACTCGCTGATAACTTTGTACTTGGCTGATTCCAGCCTCAAGTGAGTGTCGATGAGTGAGCATCCGGTGGACCGCCTTTATTCGCAGGTCTTGGCGCGTAAGGGCGCAGACCCCTCTGTTTCCTACACGGCGAAGCTTTTGAAAGAAGGCGTCGCGAAGTGTGCCAAGAAGGTTGGCGAAGAGGGCGTCGAGGTCGGGATCGCCGCGCTCGCGGGCACCCCTCAGGAGCGGGTCGCGGAATCCGCCGACCTGCTCTATCACCTGTGCGTGCTGTGGGTCGCGGCGGGGATCGATCCGAATGCCGTGTTCGCGGAGCTGACCGCGCGCGAAGGCCGTTCCGGCCTTGACGATAAGGCCGCCCGAAAAGGGATCATGCGCTAGACCAACCCGGCTGCTGCCGCGAGCGACTTCAGCGACGCGTTCGGGCGCGGGCCGATGTGCGAGATCACTTCAGCTGCAGCGATGCCACCCAATCTGCCGCAAACATCAAGCGGCAGGCCACGTGCGTGCCCGTACAAGAAGCCTGCAGCGTATTGATCGCCAGCCCCGGTCGTGTCGGCAACGTGGGTCACCGGTTCGGCGTCGAGAATGTGCACGCGACCATCGTGCAGCACGACTGAGCCGTGGGCCGAGCGTGTGATCGCAGCGGTCTTGCCCCATTTGCGGATCGCTTGAAACGCATCGTCGAAACGTTCGGTTTCATAGAGCGCCATCGCTTCGGCTTCATTGGCGAACAGAATATCAATGTCGCTTGCGAGTAGCGCTTTGAACTCATCACGCCAGCGGCCAACGCAGAACGGATCGGAGAGCGTGAACGCGACCTTTCGCTTCGCGCTCTTCGCGTGCGCGATCGCGGTACGAATGGCAGCCTTCGCGCCGGCTGTGTCCCAGAGGTAGCCTTCGACGTAGAGAACCTTCGCGTCGGCGACTTTGTCAGCGGCCATGTCGGCATCGGACAGCGCGGGCGCGCAGCCCAAATACGTGTTCATGCTGCGCTGGCCGTCAGGCGTGATCAGGATGTGGCAAGACGCGGTTGCAACGCTGCCCTTCAGAGCGGCGGTATCGAACGCAACGCCAGCCTTGTGGATAGCTTCGCCAAACGCTTGGCCCAAACGGTCGTCATTGACTTTGCCGATGAAGGCAGCCTTCCCGCCGAACGAGGCGACGCCCACCAACGTATTGGCGGCCGAACCGCCCGAGGCTTCGATCGGGCGTTTCATAGCACGGCCAAGGGTTTCGGCGCGGAAGCCGTCAACCAACGTCATCGTGCCTTTGGCGATCCCGTGTTCCGTCAAGAACGCGTCTGTCGTTTGCGCCAAAACGTCGACAATGGCGTGGCCAATGCCCAATACGTCGTACTTCGCGTCCCGCATCTAACTTACCCTTTACCCTGAACGGCGGGGCAGTATAGGCAGTGGCCCACGTTCGACAATCGCAGGATTCGCCCGACGCATGCTCTCAAGTGCCGCAGCCGCATTGGGACAGATGTTCGACCGCAAGTTCCAGGCTGTCCTGTGGCTTGGCATCGGTTGCACGATCCTGCTGTTCGTGCTGCTGACGCTGGCGCTGCGGTGGGGCACGCAATTCCTGCCGAACTTCGGCTTCAGTTGGATGAACGATGCGTTTGCGATGCTCAGCACCGCGGGAGCGCTGGTCGGCTTCGTGTTCCTTGGCGCTCCCGTCGCGCAAGTGTTCGCCAGCATCTTCATCGACCGGGTCGCGGACGCGGTGGAGGCGAAGCATTATCCGGATTCGATGACGCGGGCTGGTGCGTCGATGGCGGAGTTGTTGTTCGCGGGGCTGAGTTTCGCCTCCGTCAGTCTTGTGCTCAACCTGCTTGCAATTCCCCTGCAATTCGTTGCGATCGGTATCGGAACACTGGTTGTGTTGTTCGTAAACGGCTATCTGACCGGGCGCACGTTTTTCGAACTCGCGGCGCTGCGCCATATGGCACCTCGCGATGCGCGAGCGCTCAGACGCCAACATCGGGTTAGGTTGTTTTTGGGCGGGGCGTTGATATCGTTTCTCGCGATGATCCCGTTCCTGAATTTCATCGTTCCGGTGTTCGGGGCGGCGATGATGACGCACGAGTTCAACAAATTGGTCCGGAGTTCGTGATGCGTAGGCTTGTGTTCGCTTTGCCGGTACTGGCGTTGGCGGGTTGTCAAACGATGGGGCTCAGCGGCAGCAGCCCAGGCGAGCCTGTGGCAGATCCGGCGCCGGCGCGCGTGGCGACGCCGCCCTCGACCGACGCTGTACCGACGACAAACACCGGCCTCATCGGCATGACGGGCGAGGCGTTGCGCGCCGCTTGGGGCGAGCCTGCCTTGAAGCGCACCGAGACGGGTGCGGAGATGTGGCAGTACGGCGGGCAAGGAAACTGCACGCTGCTCGTCTATCTCTATGCGAATGCTTCGAGCGTGATGGCCGTCACGCATGCTGAAGCTGTACCCGGCGGCGGCGACGAAACGGCTGTCGCAAACTGCGCGAAGGCGGCCGGTAAGCCGCCTTTGAGGCCGATCAGCTGAGTGGGTTTTCGAACGGGATGAAGTCATCGCGACCTTCGGTCTCGCGGTGGTGCTTCAAAGCCCAATGCACACTTGGGAAGGCGAGCTCGTCCCAGGGAATCTCCTCCCACGCGAACAGCTTGGTCTCAAGACTCTCCGTACCCGGAGCAAATTCGCCGCTTGCAAGGCTGGCACGGAAGATCAGCTGCACTTGCGAAATACGCGGAACGGCATAGACGGCGAGCAGACGATTGATCTCGATCTTCGTGGTCGCCTCCTCCCAAGCTTCGCGTGCGGCGCCTTGGGCGGGCGTCTCTTGTTCTTCCATGTAACCCGCCGGAATCGTCCAGAACCCACTTCGTGGCTCGATCGCACGGCGGCAGAGCAATATTCGTCCGTGCCAGGAGCAAACCGCGCCAACAACAATTTTCGGATTCACATAATGCACATGGCCGCAATTCGCACAGACATCGCGTTCCATGTTGTCGCCTTCGGGCACGCGGCGGACAAACTCGCAACACGTGCGCGGCGCGGGAGGCGGAGAAAATCTTTCGCGCATCAGGTTAGATTCCAATTCACCTTTGCATGAGCCCGTTCGGTCACTTCCGTGACCTGAATGGATATGATACGGACACGGACAATTATTTCGAACGCCGTCCGGCGATTATTCCATCGGAAAGAGCGAATGGCAAAAAGCTTCGACCTGGCGACATCGCCTAGCCATCTGCTTCGCCGCGCGCAACAATTCGTCACGGATCTCTATGACGACGAGGACGAGGCGGATACGCTGACGGCGCGTCAACTCGCCGTTTTGTACGCTATCGATCAGAACGACGGGGTGACGCAGACGGAGCTCGTGAAGCAAACCGGAATCGATCGGTCGACGCTAGCGGACATGATCGACAGATTGGGAAAGCGCGAACTGCTCGTCCGCAAGCGGACGGAGGAAGATCAGCGCGCGAACTCGGTCAAAATCACCACGACCGGCCGCCGCGCGCTGAAGGCGGCGCAGCCTGCTATGCAAAAAGCCGACGCGGCGATGCTGGAAGCGCTACCCTCGCGGCAGCGTGGCGACTTCATCAAATGTTTGAGCGCGCTGGCGGAGGCGCATTCGGAAAAGTTAGCCGAAGAGCTGAACGGCGCGAAGAAGCCGCGTACGCGGCGCTGACGACCTAGGACTGTTCGTTGCGCGCGCTTAATTCCGCAAGGCGTTCAGCTCGCTTCATAGCGCGCCAGCTGAGGATGCATAGCGCCACGAGTGCGGTCAAACTGATGCCGTATGCTGGCCAGACGAAGGCCGCGTATCCGCCCATGTCCCAGAATGTGCTCATGCGGGCAACGCTTCCAGGCCTAAGCGGATTGTGCGCAGGCGACGCTGCGCTATTTCCGTACGCATTCGAACGAGCAGAAGGGCAACATAGAGCAGCGTATAGGCCAATCCCATGATGAGTAGCGGCGTCAGCATCGAAGCGGGCATCGTGGGGCCGCTCATGCGAAAGACCGACGCGCTTTGATGCAGCGTGTTCCACCAATCGACCGAGAACTTGATGATCGGGATATTGATAGCGCCGACGAGCGCCAAAATGCGCGCAGCGCGAGCGGCGCGCGTGGGCTCTTCGATCGCGCTCCAGAGAACGATGTAGCCGAGGTAGAGGAAGAAGAGGATCAACACGGATGTTAGCCGCGCGTCCCACACCCACCATGTGCCCCACATCGGCTGGCCCCACAGCATGCCGGTTAGGAGGGCGAGCCCCGTGAACACGCAGCCGATCGGTGCCGAGGCCTTCGCCGCGACGTCGGCGAGCGGATGTTTCCAGATGAATGCGACTGCGCTTGCGATCGCCATCGACGCATAGACGAACATCGACATCCACGCGGCAGGGACGTGCACATACATAATGCGCTGCGCGTCGCCTTGCTGGTAGTCCGGTGGCGCAACAACGAGGCCGAGATAGAGGCCAGTCACCATAAGTGCGATGGCGACCGCGAACGTCCACGGTGTCAGGGTGCGGGCGAGACCAACGAAGCGTTGCGGGTTTGCGTAAGCTAGCATGCGGCCACTCTATTTGGGCGAATGTGGTGCCGCCAACGCCTAGTCCTCGTTGAGACGCAATGCCGCGGCGGTAGCAATCGGACCTACGACCAGCGCGAGCAAGGAACACGCTGTCAGAAACATCAGAGGCTGGCCGCTTGCCGTTCCCGCCTGCGCATTTGCGACCGCACCGGCGCCGAAGATCAGGAACGGGATATTTAGCGGCAGAACGAGGATAGCAAGCACGATACCGCCCCGTTGAACGCTGGCACCCAAGGCTGCCGCCGCAGTGCCGATCGAGCTCAGGCCCAACGAACCTATGAGAAGCGACGACGCGAGCATCGGTGTCGCGGCCACGCTCAAACTCAGCATTGGTGCGAGGATCGGTGCAAGCAAACTGATGATGAGGCCCGACGTGATCCAGTGCGCGCAGATTTTCGCCAGCGCGACCAGTTCCAGCGGCAATGGTGAAAGGCGCAATAGATCGAGCGTACCGTCTTCTGTGTCGGGCTGAATAACACGCTCGAGTCCGAGCAATGTGGCGAGCAACGCCGCGATCCAGAAGAGACCGGGTGCGACTGTCTTGAGATTATTTGTATCCGGGCCCAAACCAAGCGGGGTCAGTATGATGATCAGGGCGAAAAACGCCGCGGATAACGCGGCGCCGCCGCTGGAGCGGAATCCCATCAACACGTCATGCCATAGGAGCGCGCGAAAAGTTCTCATGATCGCGGCCCCAGATAAAGCGAGCGCGGATCCCCTAAAAACGGTTCGTGACTTGCGGCGACGATGATCCCGCCGCCCTCGAGATGTCTCTCAGCGAGGTCGTTGAGGCGGCCCTTCGACGCAACGTCCAACGCAACGAGCGGCTCGTCGAGCAACCAGAGGGCGCGCTTTTGCAGGGAAAGCCGAGCAAGCGCCAATCGATGCCGCTGTCCGGCGGACAGCATGCCGCCGCTGTGGTCGGCCAGCGGACGCAATGCCCATTCGTCCAACGCGTTCGCGACCGCGGTTTTCGGCGCGCCCAGGATTGCGGCGTGAAACTCCAGTGTTTCGCGCACGCGCATTTGCGAGCGAACAATTCCGAGGTGGCTCACGAAGTGGAAGGCACGGTCGCGCGCCTCGTCAGTCAGCAGTTGATCGTTTGCACCTAGCATGCGCAGGCGCCCTGCCATCAAACCAAGAAGGCCCGCGATCACGCGCAGGAGTGTGGTCTTACCGCTTCCGTTCGGACCGTGAAGGATCAGCGCTTGACCAGGCCCGAGTTCAAAATTCACGTGACGGAAGATCATGCGCTCGCCGCGATAGGCCGCAATGTTCTCGGCGATGACGCGCATCAGATGTCCGCGAATGAGCCGCTGCGGCCCTTGCCCGAGGCGAAACGCGCAGCACCTGTGACGGCGCCGCCGCCCGCCATCGAGGCGACGCCATGGTCGAATTCGTTCGCCATCGCTTGGGCGTAGTCCATGTCCCATTGCTGATAGGCGGACAGCCGGTCGTGGCGCATGCACACTTGCGGCAGCCCTGCGAGGTCGGCCGCGAGCTTCTCTGCAGCTTGCCGCGCGGTGCCTTTCGCGACCACGCGATTGACGAGGCCCATCGATAGTGCCTCCGCCGCATTCACCGCGCGGCCGGTCAATATCATATCCATCGCGTGACCCATGCCGATGAGGCGCGGCAAGCGCACCGTGCCGCCGTCGATCAGCGGCACGCCCCAGCGACGGCAGAAGACGCCCAGAACAGAATCCTCTTCGGCAACGCGCATGTCGCACCACAGCGCGAGTTCGAGACCTCCGGCGACGGCCGGACCTGCGATGGCCGCGATCACCGGTTTCGAGAGCAGGAAACGGCTAGGGCCCATCGGGCCTTGGTCTTTGAGAATGTCCAACCCTGGCTTGGGGTTTTCGACGCGGTTGCCTTTGTTCTCGGCAATCGCTTTCAGGTCGGCGCCTGCGCAGAAGGCGCCGCCTTCACCGTAGAAAACCGCCACGGCGGCGTTGGGGTCGCGGTCGAACGCTAGAAAGGCCGCCGACAGCGCGTCGGCCGTCGGGCGGTCGACGGCGTTGCGCCGGTCGGGGCGCGACAAAATCACCGTGGTCACGGCGCCGTTGTGTTCAGTGCGTACCGCTGGTGCTGTCATAGGTGCATTGCCCGGATCAATATGACTTTCTCAAGCTTGCACGGTAGCGGCCTCGAGAAAAAGCTATTAATTTCCGCGCCAATCGACCTTCCCCACCCTTCGCGACAGCTTTTCAGGAGCGCATCGCCCGTGACCACCCACGACAGTTTCAAGTCCAAAAAGACGCTCAAAGTCGGAGCGAAGACTTATACCTACTATAGCCTGAAGGCAGCCGAGAAGAATGGCCTGACCGGCATCTCGAAGCTGCCGTATTCGATGAAGGTGCTACTTGAAAATCTGCTGCGGTATGAGGACGGGCGAAGCGTTACGAAGGAAGATATTCAGGCGTTCGCAACGTGGCTGAACACCAAAACATCCGATCGCGAAATCGCGTTCCGGCCAGCGCGCGTGTTGATGCAAGATTTCACCGGCGTCCCTGCCGTCGTCGACTTGGCGGCGATGCGCGACGCGATGAAGACGCTGGGCGGCAACCCTGAGAAGATCAATCCGCTGGCGCCGGTCGACCTTGTGATCGACCACTCCGTGATGGTCGATTATTTCGGCACAAAAGATTCATTCAAGAAAAACGTTACGCGCGAGTTCGAGCGCAACGGCGAGCGCTATTCATTCCTGCGCTGGGGCCAATCGGCGTTCGACAATTTCCGCGTGGTGCCGCCGGGTACGGGTATTTGCCACCAGGTGAATCTGGAATATTTGGCGCAGACGGTTTGGACGGCGAAAGCCAGGGACGGCAAGAAGGCCATCGAGGTCGCTTATCCGGATACGCTGGTTGGCACCGACAGTCATACCGTGATGGTCAACGGTCTGGCGGTGCTTGGTTGGGGCGTCGGTGGGATCGAAGCGGAAGCCGCTATGCTGGGCCAGCCGCAATCGATGCTCATCCCCGAGGTCGTGGGCTTCAAGCTGACCGGGAAAGTTCCGGAAGGGGTCACGGCGACGGATCTGGTGCTGACCGTCACCCAAATGCTGCGCAAGAAGGGCGTGGTCAACAAGTTCGTCGAGTTCTACGGGCCGGGGTTGAACGAGCTGCCGCTCGAGGACCGCGCTACGATCGCGAATATGGCGCCGGAATACGGTGCGACGTGCGGCTTCTTCCCCGTCGACGAGGAGACCGTTCGATATTTGAAGGCAACAGGACGGGCCAAAGCGCGCGTCGACCTGGTCGCTGCTTACGCCAAGGCGCAGGGCATGTGGCGGGGAGCTAAGGACGCGGATCCGGAATTCACCGACACGCTGCACCTCGACCTTGGCGACGTGGAGCCGAGCCTCGCCGGGCCGGCGCGGCCGCAGGATCGCGTGCCGCTGAAGAGCGCTGCGCTGGGGTTTGCCGATTCGCTTGCGAAGACGTTTGGGAAGGCCGGCAAGGAGAACGACACTGTCGAGTTGCCGGGGACCGACGTCAGGCTGGGTCACGGAGCCGTGGTGATCGCCGCGATCACGTCGTGCACGAACACGTCGAACCCGTTCGTGATGGTGGCCGCCGGCTTGGTGGCACGCAACGCGTTGAAGAAAGGTCTCAAGGTCAAACCTTGGGTGAAGACGTCGCTTGCGCCTGGCAGCCAGGTCGTGGGCGAGTATCTTGCGAAGGCCGGTTTGCAGAAGGATTTGGACAAGCTTGGGTTCAACGTCGTGGGCTTCGGCTGCACGACTTGCATCGGGAACTCGGGCCCGCTGCCCGACAACGTGACGGAGGCGGTCACGAAGGGCGACCTGGTGGCCGCGGCCGTGCTGTCGGGAAATCGAAACTTCGAAGGTCGCGTGAACCCGCTGACGCGGGCGAATTACTTGGCTTCGCCGCCGCTTGTCGTGGCGTATGCGTTGGCCGGTTCGATGACGATCAACGTGACCACCGATCCGATCGGGCACGACAAGAAGGGTAAGCCTGTCTACTTGAAAGACATTTGGCCGAGCGCGAAGGATGTGGCGGCGACGGTTCGCAAGGCGGTCACGACGAAGCTCTTTCGCGAACGCTATGCCGACGTGTTCGACGGCGGACCGGCTTGGAAGAAGATCGGTGTGAAGAAGTCGCTGACGTATCCGTGGGACATCGGCTCCACCTATGTGCAGCAACCGCCGTATTTCGAGGGCATCACGCAAGAGCCCCTTCCGATCACGGACGTGAAGGGTGCGCGCATTCTGGGCCTCTTCGGGGATTCCATTACGACCGATCACATCAGCCCGGCCGGCGACATCAAGATGTCGAGCCCTGCCGGCGAATTCTTGCAGGAACGCCAGGTCCGGCAGACGGACTTCAACTCGTACGGTGCGCGACGCGGCAACCATCAAGTCATGATGCGCGGCACGTTCGCGAATATCCGCATCAAGAACCAGATGGTGCCGGGCGTCGAGGGCGGTGTGACCAAGCATCAGCCTTCGGGCGAGCAGATGACGATCTATGACGCCGCCATGCGTTATCAGCGGGAGGGGGTTCCCCTCGTCATTTTCGGCGGCAAGGAATACGGCACCGGCTCTTCACGCGATTGGGCGGCGAAGGGCACGCGGTTGCTTGGCGTGCGTGCTGTGATCGTCGAAAGCTTTGAACGCATCCACCGTTCCAACCTCGTCGGTATGGGCGTGCTGCCCTTGCAGTTCCAAGAGGGCAAGTCGTGGCGCACCCTTGGGCTAACCGGGGCGGAGATGGTCGACATTCCAGGATTGGAGCAGGGGCTCAAGCCGCGGCAGATGCTGAACCTTCGCATCACGCGCACGGACGGGCGCGGCGAAGATGTGCCGGTCGTCCTGCGGATCGATACGCTGGACGAGATCGAATACTTCCGGAACGGCGGAATTCTGCACTACGTGCTTCGTGGGCTCGCGAAAGCGGCATAAACCATGGCCCTAAAGAACACCTGTTCGTGACTAGGCATTGAGGGCGGACGGGGACTAGGATTCGAACGCAATGACGACTTCAGCTTCCTCGAAACACCTTCGCGCCGGGTGCCTTGCCGCACTCGGCGTGCTGCTTTTTTGGCAGAGCGCGATGGCTGGCGAAACGCAGAAGCAGCCTGTCTTGGTCGAGTTGTTCACGAGCCAGGGCTGTTCGTCGTGTCCGGCCGCAGACAAGATTCTGGGCGACCTTAAAAAGCGCGACGACGTCGTGGCATTGTCGTTCAGCGTGGACTATTGGGACTATATCGGCTGGCGCGACACGCTGGCCCGGCACGAGAACACGTTGCGTCAGCAAGCGTATGAAAAGGTGCTACCGTCACATCGCGTTTATACGCCGCAAATCGTCGTCGACGGCGTGCAGGATATGCCGGGCAACCAGCGTCAGGATGTGACCGAAGCGATCGCACGCCGGCTCGGCGAGGTGGCGGCAAAGCGTGCGCTCATTGCATTGTCGCAGACCGGCGACACGGTACAAGTTCGGATCGCCACTATGGGCGGGGTGAAATCTCCGGCGACGGTGTGGCTTGCGCATACGGTGTCTTCGCGCACGGTGAACATCGCGAGCGGCGAGAACAACGGCAAGACGGTCACCTATACAAACGTGGTGCGCGAATTCGCGGCCGTCGGCAAGTGGGCGGGTGAGGCGATGACGCTTGAGTTGCCCGCGCATGGTACGCCCGGCGAAGCCACTGACGGAGTAGCGGTGTGGGTGCAAACGGGCAGTCTTGGGCCTGTGCTCGGTGCCGCGCAACTCAAACTTTCGGCGAAGTGATCAGCCGCCGATCGGACGCAATAAGTCTTCCATCGGCGCCGTCATCAGCGTGCCCTTGTAGCGTGGGATCTTGTACGCCCAGCCGCCGACCAGAGCGTTTATTTCTTTCGCTTCCTTCGGAACGTCCGGTTTCAACTGTGTCTCGCCTGGTTTCGCCGGCGACGCTTGAACCGTCGAGGCCGCCGTCGCTTCGATAGCGATCCAGAAGTCGCGATCTTTCTCGACGATTTTGAAAGCCACATTGAGCCCGTCAAACGTTGCGGCGCTGAACAATGCCGGGTTCGCGAACTCGACCTGCGAAAGCGGCTTGACGTCGTCGAACGAGATTCCCAGGAGCGCGTTACCGATGCCGTTCGGTTCCGTTTCGGTGCGCAGCTGGCGGCCTGCCGGAATCGCTTCGACGATGCGGAAGTTCGCGTCTTCGGGTTTTTCGCGCGTGACTGTGTAGGGTTTGCCCTTAAACGGCTTCATTGCCACCGTTTTGATGCGGTCGCGAGCGAGTTCGATGAAGCCCTTGTCGAGCCACTGGGTTTCGTCCGTCGTCGCGGTGAAATTTCCGCGCGCGACATAGGTTTGCGGCTCGTTCGGACGGCGGACGTAAATCGCCTGGCGGCCGCCTGCGGACTCGCCTTCAGCGCTGGCGCCGGCGATGAGCGTCGCCAGCACCTCGCCCTTGCTGTCTTTCAGCGTGACCAGCGTGCCTGTGCCGCCGGACTTCGGTAAGCCGAGGCCCAGCTTCTCTTGCCAGTCGGCACGACTTGTCTTTGCTGCGACGAGGTCGAGTTCGGCAAGACCCAAAATCGTCTTGCGCACGGTGTTGAAGTCGGCGGGATACTTCGCGCGGTCCGGTAGGTTCCAGTGGCCCTGGCTGTCGCGCACAACGTTGAACGAGGATCCCTTGGTCTCGACCTGGATCGCGGCAACGTCATCAGTTTGCTTTTCCAGATTCGCGAACATCCGCACAGCCTTGAACGCCGGCTCGCTGCTCGAACCCCGTTGCATCAGCGCGATTGCGGCCAAGAGGACGGCAAATCCCGTAACCCCGGCAAGATATGTCAGCGCCCGCACGCGGCGCTTTAGAACGGGAATCAAAGGCTTTGTCGCGGTGTCGGTCATGACGCGGCTCCGCTCGGTTTGGCTTTGTTTCGACGCCGCAGGAACGCGAGCACGATCGCGGAGCCCGCAACCATCAACGGCACAAGCAACGTGTTGATCGCGGCGAGCCAGGTGCCCAACCGGTCGATATCGCGGCGCAGTTTGTGCTGCACGTTGCGAAGCGCGCTGCGCGTGTCGGCGAGTTCGGCGCGGAACTTTTCGATTTCGGCTTCTTGTTCCGGGGTCAGCACTTCGTTCGGACGGGCGCCTCCGGGTTTGCCAGCGGCGGCGCGGCGGCCTTCGAGTTCGGCGAGGCGCGTTTGGGTCGCCGTCAGTTTTTGCTGAAGCGCTTGTTCTTCGCGCAAGAACTGCGCTTCGGCACGCCGGCGGATGTTGTTGACGACAGTGAACGGGCGGTTCGACGTGCCGCGCGAGCGCAGCGAGATCAAGTCGCTTGAGCCCGTAAGATTTTCAATCGCGTTCAGAACAAAGACGTGATTGTCGGCGACAGGGACGGCAACGCGCTGGCCTTCCAATTCCTGCGTTTGCACCCAGAAGCTGTCGTTGAATATGTCGGAATCGGCGACGAGAATGATGTTCGCAGAGCCCTTCGTTTCCTTCAGTTGTGCCGGCAGCGGCTTCGCAAGCGAACCATCGGTCGGTTGAGTCGGCTGCGGCGGCACGATAAACGCAGATTTGATCGAACCTTGAATGCGAGCAGCGATTGTGTAGCGAACGCCAGATTTCGCGAAGTCGCGGAGCAATTCGTCAGGGTTCGGACTGCCCTTCACTTTCGACAACTCGATCTCCATCGTGTCATCGGTCGTCCGCACAAGCGGCGTCAGCGTTGTCGTGGCGTTCTTCAACTGCGTGATCGCGCCGAATGTGCCGAGGTTCAGGTCGGTGAGTTCGCCCGTGACAAGGTCTTTGCGGTCCATGTCGAGCGCATTAAAGGCGCCCCACGCGACATAATCGGCGACGTCGCCGCCGAAGGAGACACGCTGCGCGCGGTCGCGCACGCCGATGACGTGAGCAGCGTCGATCGAGACGCCCCAACTGTTCATCAGTTTGTCGATGCTGCGGGCGGAGCTTTCCGTCGAGCCTTCGAGCGGTGCGCCGGTCGGGTCTGCGCTCACCTGTGAGATTTCCGACCAAGGATCGAGGAAAACGAGCGCCCGGCCGCCGCGCATGATGAACTGATCGATCGCGTACTGCGTCTTGTCGTTCAAGGGCTTCGGATGGGCGATCATCACGACATCGATGTTGTCGGGTATGCGATCGAAGTCCTGTTCCAGGAACTGCACGTCAAACGATTCACGGATCTGCTCGTAGATCATGAACGAGCGCGAGCGGCCCTGCATGGCAGCCGCCATTCCGCCTGCGCCGGTGTCGAACGGCAGGTTCGAGACGACGCCGATGGTCGGCTTTTTCTCGCGGATCAGCTTGTAGATCAGGTTCGTAATGTCGAACTCGAGGTATTTTTCGCGATCTTCGAGGAAGAACGGGATCACCTCACGGCCGCTGACTTGATTGGTGCCGACGAGGCCGAAATAGATTTTTTCGCCGGCTGGAGTCGGCGCACCCGTGACTCCTTGGGCGACGGCCAGGTCTTCCTGTTCGGTCAAGGGTTCCGGGTCGATGATTTCAAGCTTCAGCTTGCCGTTCGAAATGCTCTGGTACTGGCGCAAAAGATCACGCACGCGCGCGCCATAAGCGCGGATGGCCGCGTATTTCACCGAGAGCTTTTCGGAGAAGAAGAAACGGATGGTCACCGGTTCGGGGGCCGAGCGAAGCGTGTTCTTTGTGCCTTCGCTGACGGTGTAGAGGCCCGACTCCGTGAGGTCTAAGCGAGCAGAGGAAAACCACGAGTCGGAGAAAATGTTGATCGCGAAGAACAACACGACGCTGAGCGCGATGGCGGCGGCGGCGATGCTCGATCTGGTCCAGCGCATTGCCATCACCCTGCCCGCTTCAGGTCGATGACGACCACGTTGATAAACAGGAACAGCGCGATCAATGCGCCGAAGAAGACCAGGTCGCGGAAGTCGATCACGCCTTCCATGATTGCGGCAAAGTGGGTCAAGAAGCTGAACGACGAGATCGCGTTCACGATCGCGGTCGGCGCCCAACCTTGAAAGAAATCGAGCACGATGTCGTGGCCGGAAATCGTGATCAGGAAGCAGGCGACCACGGTCACCACGAACGCAATGACCTGGTTGTTCGTGAGCGCTGAGATGCACGAGCCGATCGCCAGATACCCGCCGGCCATCAACCAACTGCCAAGATAGCTTGCGAAGATCACGCCGTTGTCAGGCGTCCCGAGGTAGTTGACCGTCAACCAGATCGGGAACGTTAGGAGAAGCGCGATACCCGCGAATATCCAGGCAGCCAAAAACTTGCCGACGACGGCGGCGCTGACCGGAATGGGCAAGGTGAGCAGGAGTTCAATCGTGCCCGATTTCTGCTCTTCTGCCCAAAGGCGCATCGAAAGGGCCGGGATCAGGAACAGATAGAGCCACGGATGGAAGCCGAAGAACACGTCGAGTTCGGCGCGGCCGGTATTGAAGAACTGGCCGAAGTAGAACGTGAAGGACCCCATCGCGAGCAAGAAGATCACGATGAAGACGTAAGCCAGTGGGGTAGCGAAATAGCCGAAGAACTCGCGGCGAAAGACGGCAGAGGTTGCGTTCCAAAAGCTCACGCGCGGACCTCCGCATTGATTTCGGCGTCGGGCGTGGTCAACGCGCGGAAGACATCGTCGAGGCGTCGCGTGGGCGACTTTGCGAGCAGCTCGGCCGGCGTGCCGTCGGCGACGATCTTGCCTTTGTCGATGATAATCGCGCGCGTGCAGACTGCGTCGACCTCTTCCAAGATGTGGGTCGAGATGATGATCGCCTTTTCCGCGCTCATCGATTTGATGAGGCTGCGCACCGCCTGCTTCTGGTTCGGATCCAGGCCGTCGGTCGGTTCATCCATGATGAGGACAGGCGGATTGTGCAGGATCGCTTGCGCGAGACCCACGCGGCGCTTGAAGCCCTTCGACAATGTTTCGATGCGCTGGTCCAAGACCGACTGCAGGCCGGTTCGAACGACGGCGGTATCGATTGCTTTCTTCGCGGCATCGTCCTTTAGGCCGCGAACTTGCGCGATAAAGCTCAGGAATTCGACCGGCGTCATATCGGGGTAAGCGGGTGCGCCTTCGGGCAGATAACCGATCGCGCTTTGCGCTTCGAACGGTTGCTCAACCACATCGTGGCCGCAGACCGTGATCCGGCCTTCGCTTGGCGCGATGAAGCCCGTGATCATTTTCATCGTGGTCGATTTGCCGGCGCCGTTGGGCCCTAGGAAGCCCAGCACTTCGCCCTTGGCGACCCTGAGCGATATGCCACCAACCGCGGTCAACTCACCGAAGCGGCGGACCAAGCCTTCGATTTCAATCATGGGAGAAAAAATGGCTCAATTGCGGGCTTGCCAATACGCGGAAACGCCCTGCAACCGCAAGTGTTCTGTTTGTTAGACACGCAACATTAGGCCGCCATCGACGTTGAGGCCGTGACCCGTCACGAACGCGCCGTCATCGGAAGCGAGGAACAGGGCCGCCTTCGCGAGGTCCTCAGGCTGGCCCAGACGGCGTAGCGCCGCCTTCTTGGCCCAGATGTCGGCGACATCTGGCCGCGCATCCCAAAGCGCGCTCGTCATGCCGGTGCGGATGGCGCCGGGCAGCAGGTAGTTCGCCGTGATCTTGAACTTGCCGAGTTCGAGGGCGAGCGTCCGCGTGAAGCCGGCCACGCCGGCCTTGGAGGCGCAGTAGGCCGAGAGGCCGTAGTCTGTGCCTTCGGCCATGACCGAGGCCACATTGATGATGCGGCCCGCGCCGCTGTCGCGCAGATGCGGGATCGCGGCCTGGCAGATCAGGAACGGCGCGGTCAGATTCACGGCCAGCGTGCGGTCCCACATTTCGCGCTTGAACTCTTCGGCGAGCGCATTGGAGGCGACGCCGGCGTTGTTCATCACAATGTCGAGACGGCCTAATTGCTTTACCGCGGTTTCGACGATCTTCTTCGGCGCGCCGTCGGCGGCGATATCGATCTCGAGGCCCGTGCCTTTGCCGGGCAGGTCGACGGTAAGGACTTTCGCGCCTTCCTTGGCAAAGAGTTCCGCAGTCGCCCTGCCGATGCCAGAGCCCGCGCCCGTGACGATCGCTGCTTTGCCTTGCAGACGCATAAAAAGAAGCCCTCGCGTTGAAGCGAGGGAGTTTTTCACATGTCAGTATGGGGAGCTAGAGGCGGTTGGCTCGAGGTTTGGATAAAGCCGCGAGGGGGGCTGGGGGCTGATGGTCCGAGGCCTTCGCCGTACCATCGAGCCAACCGTTGAATAGGAAGATGGGACCCGAAGGCGGCGCACCAATGTTCGAAATAAGGCCGCACTATGGCCCCGAGTCACGGCTCGGCGAGGCGCATATGAACGGTTCGTCAGCTTGCGAGGCGTTCGGCTATAATCCGCATCGCCGCCGGGTTCGAGCCCATGATCGTGTGGGGGCTGTCGACTTCGATGTTTTCGGCTGCGGGGCCTTCTTCAACCAAGCAAGACCGCCACGGAACGATGCCGTCTTTGCGGGAATAGAACGCTGTGGTGGGTTGCGGCGGATTGCGCAGGAGATCCGGGCGGCGCTTCACGAACTCCGGATCGAAGTTGCCCGCGAGCATTTCGGCAACCGGCGACAACGGCGTTGCGATCGGGAATCTGACCGGCGTGCCCAGTGTGATGACACGCACAATCTTGTCGGGCTCGTCCTTCGCGAGTTCGCGCGCGAAGAGGCCGCCGAGGCTGCGGCCAATCACCGTGACTTTTTTCCCGGAACGTTCGCAGGCTTCGTCAAGCAGCGTCTCGCAACGCTCGATCGCCGATGACGTCGGCCCTAAGTTCAAGCCCGAGCCCCAGCCCGTCGCGTCGTAGCCAACCGCCTTCAGCCAATTGATCAATCCCTTTGTCGCCCAGTCGCCGGTGAGAAAACCGGGGATGACGAGGACGGCGTGGCCGTCGCCTTTTGGCACGTTCTCGATCGGCGGCGCGGCGGGCGGTCGAACAGCGACAGCAACGAAGCTTCCGATATCGCGCGCCGCGCCCCAGGCAGCGTCGAACGGGCGGTTCTTCGGATAAGCGGTGAGGGCGTTGCTGCGCATGAGTGACACCACACATAGCGCGGGGTTGCGGGCGGGTCCAATGCCGGTGCATCTAGCCTATGCAGATATGAGGATTAATCCATGGCCAAAGGCCTTCCGATAAGCGACGCCCTGCTCGAGTACGTGATCGACACCGGCGTTCGCGAACACCCCGTCCAAACCAAGTGCCGCGAGGGCACGGCGGCCAAGATGGGACCGCGCTCAATAATGCAGATCGCGCCGGAGCAGGGTGCGTTCATGGGAATGATCGCGAAACTGATGAATGTGAAACGTTACATCGAGGTGGGCACGTTCACCGGCTACAGCGCGCTGTCGGTGGCACTTGCGATGCCGGACGACGGGCACGTCGATGCGCTCGATATCAGCGACGAGTTCATGACCATCGCACGCGGATACTGGAAAGACGCGGGGCTGGCGCAGAAGATCACTGGGCATGTGGCGCCTGCGCTGCAAACAATGGAGCGGTTGTTGAAAGAAGGTGGCGCCGGTCGCTACGACTTCGCGTTCATCGACGCGGATAAACCGAGCTATGATGCGTATTACGAGATGATGCTGAAACTCGTGCGGCCCGGCGGGTTGATTGCGATCGACAATGTGTTGTGGTTCGGCCGGATCATCGATCCTTCCGACACGTCGCCCGACACCATGGCACTCAAAGCGCTTAACGCGAAAATCAAGGGAGACGCCCGCGTCGACACGGCGATGTTGCCGTTTGCCGACGGGATTTTCATGTGCCGTAAACGCTGAAATCGGCTTGCCAAACGGGGCCATCGGGTGAAGACTTTCACCTCGCATGGTTGACGAACCCATAGAGTTGTTCCGTGGCGAACGCCCCGCGCCACGGAGCCAAGAGACGGGCGAGAGTTCCGCGCACGCGCGGGATCGCGGCGAACACGTGATGTTCGACCGGCGCGAACTCGGCACGATTTTGAGCGTGTATGGCCGCAACGTAGCGGCCGGCGAATGGCGCGACTATGCGATCGGTGCGGGGAAGGACTTCGCGATCTTTGCCGTGTTCCGACGGACATCCGAGATGCCGCTCTTTCGCATCGAGAAACGGCCGAAGCTTCGGCACAAGCAGGGGCTTTATGCCGTTGTCGGTGCGGCAGGGCAGGTACTGAAGCGCGGGCACGACCTGACGAACGTGCTCAAGGTGCTGGAGCCGAAACGGGTGCAACTGGTCGAGTAGATAGAAAAGAAAAACCCCCGGATCGCTCCGGGGGTTTTCATTTGATGCGAAGAGTCTCAGTTTCGGCTGGAACCGAACAGGCGCAGCAGGAACAAGAACATGTTGAGGAAGTCGAGATAGAGCTCAAGGGCGCCCATGATGGCCTTCTTGCCCATGGTGTCGCCGTCGTCTCCTTCGAAATACAACTCCTTGATCTTTTGCGTGTCGTAGGCGGTGAGGCCCGCGAATACCAAAACACCAATCACGCTCACTGCGAACGTCATGGCTGCAGATTGCAGGAAGAAGTTGACCACCATCGCAATCAGGATGCCGACCACGCCCATGAACAGGAACGAGCCCCAAGCGCTCAAGCTGCGCGGCGTCGTGTAGCCATAGAGGCTTAAGGCGCCAAACGTTGTCGCGGTGACTAGGAATACGGTTCCAATGTCCGCAACCGGGTAGCGAACGAAAATCGTCGCTAGTGCCACCCCGTTCAACGCCGAGTACAGCCAGAAGATAATCTGCGCCGTTCCCGCGCTCATGCGACTGATGCCGAACGATAGGGCCAAGACGAGGCCAAGGGGCGCCAGGACCGCGACCCAGTACAGACCGCTGCCGAAGATCGCATTGAATATAGCCGGTGTCGACGAGACCCAGTAAGCCACCAGGCCCGTCATTGCGACGCCCAGCATCATGTACTGGTAGACACTGATCATGTGGGCCCGCAGGCCCTGATCGATTTCGCGATCGATAGTTACGGACGGCGCGCGGTAGGTGGGATTGTCGTAGTCTGCCATATGAACCCTCTCAGGCGGCCCCAGGCGGGCCGCAAACGCTTTTGCAATATCGGGATGCCGGAGCTTGTTTTCAAGCATCAAGCGCGTCCCTCGTGACGGCTAGCTTCGTTACAGATCAGTTGCTTAGGCGGTACGGAGCGTCCGGGCGGCCGGGGTCGACAGGGCGGTCCACGTTGCTGCGATGCCCAGGGCCATCGCGGCGACGGCGCCACCGAGAACCACGGCAATTAGGGTCGGCCAGGACGGCATAAAACTTGATTCCAGCAGGAACTTGGCGACAGCCCAGGCGGCGGTCGTGCCTACGATCGCCGCTACGAAGCCAGCGCCTGCACCCAATGCCGCGAATTCGATCAGATAGGTCGTCATCACCTGGCCCTTGGTCGCACCCATGACCTTCAGGACGACAGCGTCGAACAGTCGGTGACGGTGACCTGCCGCAAGTGCACCGGCGAGCACCAGCAAGCCGGTCAACAGCGTCACGAAGCTGGCCGCCCTGATGCCGCCCGCCAGTTGCTGGATCAGGTCGTTCGCGGTCTCCAACGCTTCACGCACACGCACGACAGATACGTTCGGGAACTTGTTCGTGACTAGACGCTCCACGTCGTCTTCGCGGTCCTTGCTGATACGTGCGGTCGCCAGGTGCGAGTGCGGTGCGGTTTCCAGAACGCCGGGCGAGACGATCATGATGAAGTTCATGCGTGCGTTCGAGAAGTCGACGTTGCGCAGGTTTGCGATCTTCAACGAAATGTCACGTCCCAAAACGTTGACGGTGATCATGTCGCCAACCTTGAGGCCAAGGCCCTTCGCCAAATCCGTCGCAAAGGATACGAGGGCCGGGCCGTCTCTGCCGACTTTGTAATTCTCGGGCCACCATTGGCCCTCGACGACTTGTTTGCGCGCGCCTTCCGGATTTCCGTAGGTGATGCCGCGGTCGCCGTTCAACGCCCATTTCGATTCGCGCGCGACGACAGCCTTGTCCGCGGGCGTATCCTTCAGCTTGACGATACGGCCGCGCACCATCGGCACCATGTCGAGCTCGGTGACGCCTTTGGCGCCCCTGACCAACGCTGCCAGAGGTCTGGCTTGATCGGGTTGGATGTCGACCAAGAAAAAACTCGGCGCTTCGGCGGGGATTTCTTCTTGCATGCGGCGGCGGATGTTCGCGTCGGTGAGCGCAATCGCTGCGAGGAGCGCTAGGCCCAAGCCCAACGACAGGATCACCGCGGGCGTGGGCGCGCCGGGACGATAGATGTTCGAGAGCGCAAGACGCGCCATCATGAAACGCGGGCGCGGTACATGCCGGGCGAGCCACATCATGCCCCAGGCGGTCGCGCGTAGCAGCAGGAACGCAGCGGCGACGCCAACTCCAAAGCCGGCGGCGAAACGCAAGTTCGGGGTCAGCAGAAGCGCGAGCGCGGCGAGCAGCGAAAAGGCCGCAACAGTTGCCGCTATATAGGTAGGTTTC
Organism: Micropepsaceae bacterium; assembly: GCA_044220975.1. GTDB lineage: Bacteria > Pseudomonadota > Alphaproteobacteria > Micropepsales > Micropepsaceae > SZUA-430. The sequence continues at coordinate 39,762 of JBGAPZ010000023.1, forward strand.
GGCAAGCGACGGGTCGGCGACACGAGGTCACGGAACATGACTGCGGGCGAGGTTTCCATCGCGCGCGCGAGCGGCCAGATTGCAAAGGCGAGTGCGGTCACGAGACCGAACGCGGCGGCGGCGCCTATCGGCGTCCAGTAGAGTCCGAACTCCGCTTCGAACGGAAGAATCCGCGCCAGCGCGAATTGCGCCAAGATCGGCAACATGGCGCCCAGCACCAATCCCGCCCCGACACCTATCACCGCGCGCGCCATCACTTCGGCCAAGAACATGAAGAAGATGAAGCGGCCGCTGGCGCCGACGCATTTCAATGTTGCGATGTCGTCACGCCGGCGGTCCAGATAGGCCTTCACGGCGCTGCCGATGCCGACGCCGCCGACCACGAGGGCCGTCAAGCCCACAAGGATCAGGAACGCGCCCGCTTGCTCGATGAAGCGGCGCACGCCGGGTGCCGCGTTCCAGCGGTCGCGAACTTGCCATCCGGCTTCGGGGAATGCCGCGTTCAGGCGTTCAACCCATTTCGTGACGCTTTCGCGCGACGCGACGCCTTGAGGGAGGGCTACACGGTAGTTGTAGTTGATCAAGCTACCCGGCTGGACCAGGCCCGTAGCGCGCAACGCGAACTCAGAGATCAGCACGCGGGGGCCTAGCGTGAAGCCGCCGGCGACACGATCAGGCTCTTGCCGGACGACGGCGCGAAGCGAGAACAGGGCACTGCCAATCTTCACGATGCCGCCTTCAGGAATGCCAAGTTTGGCAAGCAAGCGTTCGTCGACGGCGGCACCAAAGACGCCTTCGCGATTGGCGAAAAGTTCGCTCAACGGTTGGCGCGGCGAGACGTCTGCCACGCCGAACAGCGGATAGGCGAAGTCGACCGCCTTCAGTTCAACAAGTGCCCGAGCATCGCGCCCTTGCGCGATCGCCATTGCGCGCAGTTCTGCAACCATCGAGACTTTGCCGTTGGCGGCCAGCCACTCACGTTCCTTCTTGCCGAGTTCGCGCTGCGTTAGGCGCACTTCGACATCGCCGCCTAAAAGATGCTGACCTTGGCGCGAGAGACCTTGAAGCAGCGCTTCCGAAAGCGAGCCGACGCCGGCGATGGAGGCGACGCCCAAGATCAAACAGGCGAGAAAGATGCGAAAGCCGGACAGGCCGCGCCTCAGCTCCCGGCGCGCGAGGCGCAATGCGACAGCGATGTGTCTCATTCGGCGACTGCGACAGCCGCCGCCTCTGCCGGCGCTTCCTCAGCGGGGTGCGCCCCATCCTCGATAGACTCGATATAGCCGTCGCGCAGCTTCACGATGCGGTCGCAGCGTTGTGCCAGCGCCTCGTCATGCGTGACGAGAACGAGGGTCGAGCCGCGCTCGCGCTGAAGTTTGAACATCATCTCGATGATCTCTGCGCCCGTACGACCATCGAGGTTGCCAGTCGGTTCGTCGGCAAAGAGCAGGCTTGGACGCGGCGCAATCGCACGCGCGAGCGCTACGCGCTGCTGTTCGCCGCCGGAGAGCTGGCTTGGGTAGTGATCGAGGCGGTGGCCGAGGCCGACTGCTATGAGTTCTTCCTTCGCCTTTTCGAACGCGCTCGGGATCAATGCGAGTTCGAGCGGGACGGCAACGTTCTCCAGCGCCGTCATGGTCGGGATCAAATGGAACGATTGGAAGACGATGCCGACGTTGCCGCGGCGGAAGCGGGCCGCTTCGTCTTCGCTGAAGTTCGAAAGAACTTGCGATTTGACTGTGACCTTGCCCGAGGTCGGCCGCTCAAGCCCCGTCATGACCATCAGCATCGTGGACTTGCCGGAGCCCGACGGACCGACCAATCCAACGGCTTCGCCTTGGCGGATCACCAATTCGATACCATTGAGGATATTGACGGGGCCCGCCTGACTCATAAGTGTGAGCTTGACGGCCTCGAGGCGGAGGATTGGGTCAGTGTTCAGCGAGCGCTGCATGCGCAACGGACTACCAACGAGAGGCGTTACGGAGCAAACCCGATATGGGACGCGCTGGGCCATTTCCAACGCGATTTCGCTGATTCTCGCCATCTTTCTGATCGGAATCAACGGATTTGCAGGGGCTGCGGCGAAACCGATCAAGATAGTCGCCATCGGCACCAGTTTGACACAGGGGTACAACCTGCCGCCGGGAACGGAGTTCACAACCGTTCTGCAGGCTCAGTTGAAGGCCAAGGGGCACGACGTCACAATCGTCAATGCTGGGGTTTCCGGCGACACGACGGCCGGCGGCCTAGCGCGGCTCGACTGGGCGCTCAGCAAGGACACGGTTGGCGCAATTGTCGAATTTGGGTCGAATGACGCGCTTAGAGGATTGAGCGTCGCCGAGACGCGCAAGAACCTCGATCAGCTGCTTGGGAAGCTGAAAGCGCGCAAGATTGCGGTGCTGTTCACGGGCATGAAGTCGCCGCGAAACTTGGGGCCTGAATATGTGGAAGCGTTCGACGCGATCTATCCTGAGCTTGCGAAACAGCATGGCGTGCTGTTCTACCCGTTCTTTCTCGAAGGCGTGGCCGCGAACCTGAAGCTCAATCAGGCGGACGGCATCCATCCCAACGAAGCCGGCACGAAAGTGATCGTAAAGGGGATGCTGCCCTACGTCGAAAAATTGCTTTCGCAAATCAACGCCGAGGCCACTCAGGCCACACACTGATCGGAACATTCCGCATGGATTATCGCGAACTTGGACGCACGGGCGTCAAGGTGTCGGCACTTTGCCTGGGCACGATGACGTGGGGCGAGCAGAACACCGAAACTGATGGCCATGCTCAGATGGACTATGCACTGGCGCAAGGCATCAACTTCTTCGATACGTCCGAGATGTACGCCGTGCCGCCGAAGCCCACCACGCAAGGATCCACGGAGCGGATCATCGGCTCCTGGTTCAAGGCCCGCGGCACGCGCGACGAGGTGATTTTGGCGACAAAAGTGGCGGGACGTTCGCCGATGACTTGGCTGCGCAAAGATGGCGCGCCAAGCGAGCAGACGCCGAAGCAAATTGCCGAGGCGGTGGATTCCAGTTTGAAGAGGCTACAGACCGACCGCATCGACCTCTACCAATTGCATTGGCCGGATCGGCCGGTCGCCATGTTCGGCGCGACGGGCCTGACATATAAGCATGTCGAGGCGTCGACAGTTCCCATTGAAGACATCTTGGGTGCCCTTCAGGATCACGTGAAGGCTGGCAAGATCCGCTGGATCGGACTTTCGAACGAAACCGCTTGGGGCGCGATGACGTTCGTACACCATGCGACGGCGAAGGGCTTGCCGCGGGTGCAGTCCATTCAAAATGCGTACAGCCTGGTCAACCGATCTTTCGAGATCGGATTGGCCGAGATCGCGCATCGTGAGAGCATCGGATTGCTCGCTTATTCGCCGTTGGCCCAAGGATATTTGACCGGCAAGTACCAGGCAGGTGCAATGCCCGCTAACTCAAGAAAGGCTTTGTTCAATCGCTTGCAGCGCTACGAGAAATCGGAGACAGGGCCTGCTATCGACCGTTATCTCAAGATCGCCAAGCGGTTCGATCTCGATCCGGCGCAGATGGCGCTGCAGTTCGTGACGACGCGGCCGTTCGTGACGTCGAACATCATCGGGGCTACGACGATGGAGCAACTCAAGACCAACATCGCGAGCGTGAACGTCGCCTGGAGCGATGCGCTTGAAAAGGCTGTTGACGAAGCGCACCACGCACAGCCCAACCCTGCGCCCTAGATGATACGCCTCTTCACCGCGATCGAGATTCCGCAAGCTGTGCGCATTCGGCTTTCGCTGCTGCAGGGCGGCGTGCCGGGTGCGCGTTGGTCGCCGCCGGAGAATTTGCATCTCACGTTGCGGTTTATAGGCGAAGTCGACGAGGCGACAGCGAACGACATCGACGACGTGCTGAGCGCACTTCATGTGCCGGCGTTCGAGCTGACACTGAAAGGGGCCGGGGAATTCGGCGGGCGCGACCCGCACGCGCTGTGGGTGGGCGTTGCGTTAAACGAACCACTGATGCGGCTTGCGGCGAAGATCGAGAGTGGGCTGCAGCGGATGGGGCTTGCGGCGGAAACGCGCAAATTTTCCCCGCACGTGACGCTGGCACGGCTGCGCGATGCCCCGCTGATGAAGGTGCGCGAGTTCCTTGCGGCGCACGCAGCTTTCGACAGCGGTCCATTCGCCGTAAAGTCGTTTACATTGTTTTCAAGCCACGGACGTTCGGCAGGAAGCTTGTACAGGCCTGAGCGCACCTATCCGCTCGACGCCTAGTCGTCCATCATTTCGGCTTCGATGCGTTCCATGTCGGCGTCGCTGAATCCGAAGTGGTGGCCGATCTCATGGATCAGCACGTGGGTGACAATGTCGCCCAGCGTGATCTCCGAGTCGCTCCATTCGTCGAGAATCGGGCGGCGGTAAAGGAAGACGATGTTCGGTTCGCGCTGCGGATCGCTTTCCTGCTGCTCGGTGATGCCAACGCCTTGGAAGAGCCCCAGGATGTCGTACTGGGTTTCGAGCTCCATTTCCTCGACCACATCGTCATCGGGAAAATCTTCGACGCGAAAGACGATTTCACCGCAACGTTCGCGGAACTTCTTCGGCAGACGTTCGAATGTTTCGCGGGCGAGCGTGTCGATGTCTTCGGTCGTCGGCGCGGTCAGTTCAAAAAGCGTTTCATTCGACATTGAGGGCCCTCGCCAGCGGATCGGCTTTACGCGAAGATAGACCAGACCGCTTCAGGATTGGGAGAGTGTTCGTTGGGCCAAAAACTCGATGCGGCGGCGCGGGCGGCCGCTTTGAAAGACCTGCACGGCTGGCAAGAGGAAGCGTCGCGGGATGCGATCGTCAAGACGTTCGTCTTTGGCGACTTCGTCGAGGCGTTCGGCTTCATGACTAAGGTTGCGCTTGTTGCAGAGCGCTTGGACCACCACCCGGAGTGGTCGAACGTTTACAAAACCGTCAACGTGCTTTTGACGACGCATGACGCGGGCGGGCTGACGATGAAGGACATCGAGCTCGCCCGCGCCATGGATTTGGCGTCGCGCGTTTAGGGGTTCGGCGTCGCCGGCGGCGGTGTCGTGGTGCCGTCGGCAGGTGGCGTCGCGGGTACCGGTGTCGCCGGGGCTGCATCCGTGGCGGCCGGTGGTGTCGTTGTGGTTGGCGTTTCGGTCGCGGTGCCAGGGGTGCTGCCCTCTTCGACCGGGACCGGCACTTCTTCGGCGACGACGCGCAGAACGAGCGAGTTCAACCGCGAAATCGTTTCCGTCGACGTGCCGCCAGCGACTTCAACCGTCACAGTGACCGGTACCGATGCACCGTCGCGAAGATCGGTTGGCGTGCCGACATAGGCGACAGCTTTCGAAAGTTGCTGGTCGGCACCGTTGCCGGTCCAGTCGCGCCATTCACTGACCGTTGTTTCGCCACCGATCGAGACGATTACGCGGGCGACGCCGTCACCGGCGACGGGTCGCGCGGGCGCTGCGGCTGCAGGTGTGGCGGTGGGTTTGTCGGCTGGTGGCGGGGTTGCGCCATCCGTTGCGGGCGGTGGGGCGGCGCCATCGGCCACGGGTGTCGCCGGCGTCGCGGTCGAATCTGCGACTGGCGCAGCAGCGGGAGCAACAGCCGGCGGCGTGCCTGCCGATTTCATGAAGCCTTGAAGCGAGGCAATCGCTGCGACCGCGCGCTCATTCGCGCCGAGCTTCAAATGCCATGTCGTCGAGAAAACCGACGATGTCGTCTCACCGTTTTTGGCCACAAGCTCGAATTTCGGGAACTTCACGCTGAGCATGCGGCCGTCAGCCGATTGGCTCGCCTCCTGATCGGTCACGACGGTGACGGTGTTCAACGTCATCGGACCGGTGGGCTCCGTCGACGCGCCGCCGACGAGACCCGCGCCCGGGCCTGAGAGGAAGTACCAACCGGCAACGCCAAGAATGCCAGCCACGCCCGCGACGCCGCCGATGACCACATTGCGATTCATTTGAGAATGTCCCCTTGGGTGATGTTCAGCGAATCCGCGGGGACCTTACCGACGCCCTGGTAGAGGGGCAAGTTTGCGAGGGATTGTCTACGCTTTCGGATAGAGCAGCATTTGCGTGCAGCGAAAGAGCGCGATTGGTTTGACATCGCCCTCGCGGCGCACCTCCGCGTCCCAGACCTGTGTCAATCTGCCGCCGTGCATGAGACGCGCTTCAACTTCGATGGCACCGTCTTTCGCGGTTCCGAGGAAGTTCGTTTTAAGTTCAATGGTCGTGAAGCCGGTAGCGCCTTGAGGGCGCGAAACCATTGCGCCGCGGCCGCAGGCAGAATCGGCGAGCGCAATGACGCTCGCCGCATGCAGGAAACCATTCGGGGCCATGTGTTGCGGCTTGACCGCCATGCGTCCACGTACCAGCCCGTATTTGGTCTCGCCGAACTCGAGGCCGAGCAAGCCAGGCAACGAGTCTGCGAAAGCACTATCGATCGCGGTCACCGAGGCGCCATGCGGATCGCGCCATCGAGGCGAATGACTTCGCCATTCAGCATCGAGTTTTCGCAAATGTGGCGCGCGAGTTTTGCGAATTCGTACGGGTGACCTAAGCGTGAAGGGAACGGCACTTGCGCGCCAAGGCTTTTCTTCAGTTCTTCCGGTGCTCCCGCCATCAGCGGTGTGTTGAAGAGTCCCGGCAAAATTGTGCAACAACGCACGCCATCGCGCGACAAGTCGCGTGCGATGGGTAATGTCATTCCGACGATGCCGCCTTTCGAAGCCGAGTAAGCTGCTTGCCCGATCTGGCCGTCTTGGGCAGCGACAGAACCCGTGTTGATGATGACGCCGCGCTCGCCGTCTTCAGTTACTGGTTCAAGGGACAGCATGCCGGCGGCCGCTTTCGAAAGGCAGCGGAATGAACCTACGAGATTGATTTGGATGATCCGGTCGAAGTGTTCGCTGGGATGCGGCACAACCTCGTTCGTGTCTTTCTTGCGACTTGCGGTTTTGATCGCGATGCCGGTGCCGGCGCAGTTGATCAGAATGCGTTCCTGGCCGAGTGCCGCGCGCGCCTTCTTGAAGCCGTCGAGAACGCTTTGCTCGCTCGTTACGTCGACCTCGCAATAAACGCCGTCGATGTCGGCCGCGACTTTTTCTCCTTTCGCCTTATCGCGGTCGAAGATGGCGACGCGGCATCCGGCGGCGGCGAGTTCCCGGGCGGTTGCCTCACCGAGGCCGGAGGCGCCGCCAGTGATGACGGCTGTGACTGCGCGATTGAGCTGCATGAGAGCGTTTCCTTTGCTAGATTGCTTTGGCGCTTTCTTAGCGGCGGTTGACGTTTCAGGCCAGAGCGGTGGATTTCGGACGGTTGTTGGTTGTCGTTGGCGTCGTCCTGGTTGCGGCCGGTTTTTTTTGGCCGTATCTGGGGCGCCTCGGGCTCGGTCGCCTACCCGGCGATTTCGTGATCGAACGCGACGGGTTTCAAATATATATTCCGGTGACCTCATGCCTCCTCATCAGCGCCGTGTTGACGCTAGGGATCTGGTTGTTACGCAAATGACCGCACAAATGCCCCCACTTGAAGGCGAGATCTTGGCCCCCGAACGCATGGCGCGCGACGAGCGCATCGTACGCGAGGGGTTTTGGCGCCAGCTGCGCCGATTCGTCGGCCGTATCCCGTTCGCTGAAGAAGTCGTGGCGACCTACTATTGCGCGTTCGACAGCCAGACGCCGCTGGCGGCGCGCGCCGTGTTGCTTGGGGCCGTCGCCTATTTCGTGACGCCGCTCGACCTGATCCCGGATTTCATTCCGGGAATCGGTTTCACGGACGATGCAACGGTGCTGGCGACAGCGATTGCCGTCGCGGGTGCGCATATTCGCGTTTGGCACCGCGAACTCGCGCGGCGCGCCTTGTTGATCGATGTGCGCATTTAGGAACGACTAGCGGCGTAGCGGGATTAGCTGGCGCAGGCGTTCGTCGCGGAAGTAGAGGCCGCCCCAGAGTACGGCGCCCAGATAGACGCCGAACAGGGTGTGGCTGAAGAGCGGGCTGCCGACGCGGACGTGCGTTGCGACGGCGCCGCCGAGATAGCCCGTAACCAGGATCGCTCCCAGCACCGCCGTGGGCGGCAACGCATATAGAAGCGTCGCTACCAGCAGCACCGCGCCCAACGCGCGTGCCATGTCGGCGCCAACAAAGCCGAGCGGTGCGCTTGTCTCCAACACGATTGGCAAGGCGAGCAGCTTCATGGTCGCGTCCATCAGCAAGAAGGCGATCATAAGACCGCTCATCGTCCAGCCGATGCGGCTCATTGTGGTGTTGGTCATTCTTTCTGTTCCTAGCGCGTGAGGAGCGGGTTCGGGTTCTTTGCGTCAAGCCCCGCGCTACCGTATGGCCGCGTCAGTATCTCAAGCAAATGACCGTTCGGGTCGTTGAAATAGACGCCACGGCCGTCGTCCCAATGATTAATCCGGCCCGGCTCGCAGTGAAACGGATCGGCCCAGTGGGTCAGGCCTGCCGCTTTGATGCGTGCGAAGATCTCGTCGAACTCTGCCTCGCTGACGAGGAACGCGAAATGCACGGGGATGATCGGCTCCGTCGTCGGCAGCAGATCGAGCGACGTCACCCCAACATCGATGACGGTGAAGTGCGCAAGTTTGCGATGCGGCGGCAGACCCAAGATCGAGGTCAGAAACTGCGCTGTCGCTTCCGGGTCGCGCGCGTGGACGATGGTGTGATTGAGGGTGACGGCCATGGCTCGCACGTCTTTCTGCGTCCGGCGGAATGTAAGGCGAAGGCAGCGCGTTTCGAGTGCCCAATTCGGCGCGGCTTGACAAGCACGTCATATATAATATATTCGTTATATAACTTCTTGATGATGTTTATGCCAAACCTCGACACCACCTTTGCCGCGCTTTCCGACCCCACGCGCCGGGCCATCCTGGCGCGGCTGGCGTTGGGCGAAACCACTGTGATGGAACTCGCCGAGCCGTTTGAGATGACGCAGCCCGCGGTGTCGCGGCACCTGCGCGTGCTCGAGGAAGCAGGGTTGATCTTGCGCCGTGTGGAGGGAACGAAGCGGCCGTGTCGCCTTGCGCCCGACGCGACGCGCGAGATCGACGTGTGGCTGGACATGCTGCGCAAAGGACTGAGTGCGAATTACGACCGATTGGATGGTGTGTTGGCGGCGATGGGGCCGAAGCACGCGAAGAAAAGGAAGGACAGATGATGAGCAAACTAACTCTCAAGACCGAAGACGATCGGTTCGTCGTTGTTACGCGGCGGTTCGCGGCGGCGCCGGAGGCGGTCTATCGTGCCCACATGGAGCCCGAACTCATTCAGAAATGGATGTTGGGACCGGACGGATGGACGATGCCAGTCTGCATCAACGAAGCTAAGCCCGGCGGCAAGATTCGTTACGAGTGGAGCGACGGCAAGGGCCGCGGGTTTTATCTCACGGGCGAGTTTATCGAGATCAAACCAAACAGCCGGATCTTGCATGTCGAGCGGATGCACTTGCCCGATCCCACGCCGGACAATCACATCGAGACGACGTTCGTGAAGGACGGCACGGGTACGCTGATGACGATGCGCATGACGCTGCCCGACGAAGCAACGCGGACCATGATGCTCAGCACCGGGATGGAACACGGAATGGAAGCGGGCTACGTGCGGTTGGAAGGCATGCTCGAACCGCAAATGCACTAGCCGATGGCGCGGGCAATCGAGGGACGGGTTGCTGCGGCGCTTCGCTCGCTCAAAGCCCGCGCCTCGGCAAGATTTCGCGACGACATGGCCAAGCGCTACGACATCGTCACCGCGGATCGGACGCTGGGCGTGCCGATGGCGCAGATCCAGAAGATCGCGAAAGAGATCGGACATGATCACGCGTTGGCGAGCGCCCTTTGGCGGACCCGCGTTTATGAAGGGCGGATGCTCGCGATCTATGTCGCCGAGCCCGCCGCTCTTACCGCAAAGCAGATGGAGACTTGGGCCCGCGATTTCGACAATTGGGGCGTCGTCGATACCGCATGCTTCAAGTTGTTCGATCAAACGCCGCACGCCTGGCCGGCGGCACGCGCTTGGGCCGCGCGCTCGCAAGAGTTCGTGAAGCGCGCAGGATTCGCACTGATCGCCTGCCTCGCGTTGCATACCAAGGGCGGACCTGATGCGCCGTTTCTTTCGGCATTGAAATTGATCGAGCGCGAGGCAGCGGATGAGCGCAACTTCGTCAAGAAGGGCGTCAGTTGGGCGTTGCGTGCGATCGGCGGCAAGAAGAGCCCCGCTTTGAAGGCCGCGACTCTAAAGGTTGCCGAGCGATTGGCGGCATCTTCAGATCCGGGCGCGCGGTGGGCGGGGAAAGATGCGCTAAGGGCGCTCAAGAAAAAGACGTAGGCGCGTCGCCTTCAACTCGAGCGTGAAGATTTAAGCAGCGGCGTTACTTTGCGCTTCAGAATCGCCACCAACTCTGGATCCATGAAGTCGTAGTCATCGGCGATATCGAGGCAAACGACGCGGCGGCTGCCGATGTGCGTTCTAAAGCGCTTTGCGAGTTTGGTGCGATGGGCCTTTTCCATCACGAAGATCAGCTCTGCCCATTCGACGAGTTCGCCGGTCACCGGGTTTTCCGCGTCGTTATTCAATCCGGCGGAGTCGCATTCGATGCCGGGGTGGCTCGCGAAAACCTGTTCCGCCGTCGGACTGCGCAAACGGTTCATGCTGCAGACAAAGAGCAAACGCGTCATGTGCCGGTTTGCTCCGCGGTCGCGAGGATCCATTCGCGGAAGGCTTTGATCTTCGGTGCGTTCTCCAACTCGGGCGCGTAGACGAGATAGTAGGCGCTGCCGCCGGGGAGCGTTGTCGCGAACGGGCGGACCAATCGTCCGGCTTCAAGATCGCCCTTGACGAGGACGCTGCGGCCGAGCGCTACGCCCAAGCCTTCGATCGCGGCTTGGATGAGCAGGCCGGAATCGTCGAAGCCCGGACCGCGGGTCGCATCGACCGTCGTTACCCCTGCGGTGCGGAGCCACATCGGCCAATCTTCGCGCAGTTCATCATGCAGCAACGTTACGCGCGCGAGGTCGGTCGGATCCTTCAGTTGCGCTGCCAAGGCCGGCGCGCAGACGGGGAAGAGTTCTTCACTCAGGATCTTGATGCTGGTTAGGCCGGTTCCCACCCACTCTTCGCGGCCATAGCGGATCGCGATGTCGACGTCGGCGCCGAGCGCGCCGGTTTGAGATTCAAACGTCGCCAGCCAGACGTCGATGTTTGGATGTTTGGCTCGAAATGCGGAGAGCCGCGGCACCAGCCACTTGCCGGCGAAGGAGGGCATGACGGCGACGGTCAGCCAACCCTGCCCTGGGTCCACGGCCTGAAGCTTGCGGCCTGCCAAGGCGAGCTGATCCAGCGCCAGCGTTACAGCCGGAAGGAATTTGGCAGCAGCCTCTGTGAGGGCCACAGCGCGCCCGTCGCGGCGAAAGAGCGGAAGGCCGGCCCAATCCTCCAACGTTTTGACTTGGTGGCTGACGGCGCTCTGGGTGACCGCTAATTCATCGGCCGCCCTTGTGAAACTAAGCAAACGGGCCGCGGATTCGAAGGCCCGCAAGGAATTCAATGGCGGAAGTCTGCGCTGCATCGACGTAGTATATGAATTATTCTCATGCTGTCGATGAAAAGTCCTCGTTTGAATTAACGGGAGCTCATCGCCATATTTTGGCTTAGCTAAGTCATTTATGTAAGAAAGTGAGGTTTCCAATGTTCAAGGCATATCCGCTCTATATGATCCCGCGGAATGAGCACCGCTCATCCAATCGTGGGTTTTGGCGGACGCTGCTCGAGCTTTTGGGCCGTCAGCCGCAGTTCTAACCTCGCGCTGCTATTGCAGCGCAGCAAGAAGAAGGGGCCCTGCAATGGGGCCCCTCTTTTTTTGGTTGGTGCGGTGAGCGCTAGCCCGTGACGAGCACCACTTTGCCCTTCACCTTGCGGTTGGCCATGTCGTTCAGGGCTTCGGTCGCCTTTGCCAGCGGATAGGTTTTGGAGACCGTTGGCTTCAGTTTGCCCTCTTCGATCCAGCGCATCAGCTCTTGCAGGTTCTCGGTGTTGCGCTTGGGCTCGCGCGCGGTGAAGGCGCCCCAGAAGACGCCAACGATTTGACAGCCCTTAAGCAGGGTAAGGTTCAACGGAATCGCAGGAATGCCGGCGGGGAAGCCGACGACCAGATAGCGACCTTCCCAGGCGATCGCGCGGAGCGCGGGTTCGGCGTAGTCACCGCCGACACCGTCGTAGATCACGTTCGCACCGTCGCCACCGATGACCTTCTTCAAGTCTTCTGAGAGTTTCTTTTGCGCGTCGCGATCGAGCGGATTTTGCGGATAGACGATTCCTGCATCCGCGCCACGCGCAATGCAGAAGTCCACTTTTTCTTGAGATGAGCAGGCGGCGATCACGCGTGCGCCCATAATCTTACCGATCTCGACTGCGGCGATGCCGACGCCACCTGCGGCGCCGAGCACGAGCAGCGACTCGCCCCTCTTCAGGTTGGCCCGATCTTTCAGCGCGTGGTGCGAGGTGCCGTACGTCATTACGAAAGCCGACGCTTGAACGAAGTCGATGTTCGACGGGAATGAGATACAGCGCGCCGCGGGCGCACAGACTTCTTCCGCGAAGCCACCGAAGCCGGTCGATGCCATCACGCGGTCGCCGACCTTAACGCTCGTGACGCCGGGGCCCAGTTCCTTGACGATGCCCGCGACCTCGCCGCCCGGGGAGAACGGAAGCGCCGGTTTGAACTGATATTTGTTTTGGATGATCAACACGTCCGGGAAATTGACACCGGCAGCCTTCACGTCGATCAGGACTTGTCCGTCGCTGGGCTTGGGGCTCGGCACATTTTCAACGACCAGGCTGTCGGGCGGACCGTAGGCTTTGCATAGGACGGCTTTCATGCAGAAACTCCAGTTCGGGTGTGTGCTTTTGTAAGGCCAACGTTAGGCCAGGCGTTCGCAAAGGCCAAGCGGGCCGTCGTGGCTTCGTGTGCGTTCATTCAGCGGGCGTTCAGGCATACAGGCGCGAGGATGCCATATTGGTCTTCGCCCTCGATTGGAGACACCCCATGAAACGAACCCTTATTGTCGGAGCGTTGACCGCTCTCGCTTTGATAGGCCCAGCGACCGCCGAAGATGCGCGAAAGCCTGCGCCCTGCCCCTTCGTGCGTATGATCGACAATTTCCAGACTGTCGACAACTACACGGCGATCCTCGAGACGGGGCCCAGCAAGCGCTACCTCGTGACGTTCGTGAACAGTTGCCGTGAGCTTAAGTGGGCTTGGTCTGCGCGCGTCGAGTCGCGGCCCGGCATTTGTTTGCGGCCCGGCGACGTGATCGTCACGAGACGAAGCGGCTTTGCCGACCGCTGTTTCATTAAGTCGATCGCGCTGCTGTCACCGAAGAACGCGCCGTCGCCCGCCGCCTACTGACGTTCGATTTTCCCGAGCGCCGCGGTCGTGCGGCGTTCGCCCACAACATCGCCGCGCCAGTTCTTGATCGGTGGGTTCAAGTGCTTGGCGATTTGCGGCGACGCTTCGTCCGCCACATCAAGCAGCGTTAGGATCTTTGCCATCGTCGTTTCGGCAGCACGGGTACCGCCATCGTCAATCTTCAGCGCAACGCCCAAGCCTTGATCGGGCAGCACGGCCATGAATACGGCCTCCGCGCCGGTCTTCACAACCGCGCGACCGCGTGCGCCTTCAATCAGATCGGCGCAGGCGCGGCCTGTACCCGACACCAACAGCGGATGCGCCTTCCATGCGGCCGCGATGCGCTGTGCCGCTTGCGCGCGCGTCGCCTCTAGCTTCGCCGTGTCACCCAGGCGCGCCATGCCTTGCGCAAGATGAGTGAGCGGAATCGCGTAGTTCGGCGCAGCGCAGCCGTCGATTCCGATCGCCATTCTGTTCGCGTCGATTCCGCAGAGGTTTGCGATCGCTTCGCGCACCAACATTTGCACCGGGTGATCCGGGCGTTCGTAGCCCTGGGTCGCGATCTTCAGGTGGCGCGCAACGGTCAAGAAGCCCGTATGCTTACCCGAACAATTGTTGTGAACTTTGCATGGCCGTTCGCCGGTGCGCAGCATCGCGTGCGCTGTCGGTTCGTGGAACGGCAGGTGCGGGCCGCAGGCAAGGTCGCCCTCACGGCAATCGATGCGGCCAAGCCAGTCCTCGACGCGTTCGACATGCATTGGCTCGGCAGAGTGCGAGGCGCACGCAAGGGCTAGCTGCTCATCGGTAACTTTGAACGCATCGGCGGCCCCCGTTTCAACGAGCGGCAGCGCTTGCAACGATTTGAAGGCCGAGCGCGGAAAGACCGCATTCGCCACGTCGCCCCAAGCCGCCACGACTTTGCCGGCTGCGTCACAAACAGCGATGGCGCCACGATGCGCGCTTTCGACGATGCCGCCGCGCGTGACTTCGACGAGGACGGGGTTCACGGTTTCTCCTCGCCTTCGACAGCCTTGCGAAGGCGGCCGAACGCCAGGCGCAAGCGCGACTTCACGGTGCCCAACGGGATCTTCGTTTCCTCAGCAATTTGGTTGTGCGACTTTGCGAGATAAAACGCCTCGTGCACGAGGTCGGCTTGCTCCTTCGGCAACGTCTTCAACGCGCGCGTGATGCGGGCCTCGCGGTCGAGCGTATCGAGACGATCGTCGGCCGCTTCAGGCTCGGCAGGTACAAGCATGGGGTCGGATGGGTCGAGCTCAGGCCGTCTCTCTTTGCGCACAGCGTCGATGCGGCGGTTGCGAGCGATCGTGAACATCCATGTCGAAACCGACGCCTGACGTCGATCAAAGGTCGCTGCCTTTCGCCAGACAGTGAGCATGACCTCTTGCGTCAACTCCTCGGCTTGGCCGCGATCGGTGCCGATTTTGATGAGGTAACCTTTGATCTTCGGCGCAAAGTGGCGAAACAGGGCCGCGAAGGCCGCCTTGTCGGCCTTGGCCGCGATCGCCTCGACCAAGTCGGCCAAAGCTTCACGGTCCAATATGTCGGTTTCCGGGGCCGTTGCATTTCGCATGGGGCGCGACCCTAGCAAATGCCCCGCGCGGGCGGGAATCGCATTTCCGCCGCAGACTTCACAGGGGTGGGGGGCTTCACAAAACGGCCTAAGATGGGCGAGACATTGGGCTTGGCAAAGCACATGCTGGGTGTCTGCGATTCTTGGGGCCCCAATTCATGCGGCTTGGGGTGTCCTTTCAAGCAAAGGTAGTTTCGATGTCTCTCATGTTCAGCCGGGTTGCTCTTGCAACAGTTGCTCTTGCGGCCAGCGTCGGCGCGGCGGCAGCGCAGGCGGGGCCGACATTGCTCGGCACACACGACGCTTGGGAAGCCTACAAGAACAATGACGGGCGTGGCGCCGTCTGCTGGGCGGTGACACAGCCGCAGACAAAGGAACCCGCAACGGCGAAGCGCGATCCGATCTACTTCTTGATCACGACGTGGCCGAAAGCCTCGATCGCAAACGAGCCTTCGGTCGTGATCGGTTATCAGTTCAAAGACGGCGCGACGGCCACGGTTGAGGTCGGGTCCGACAAGTTCAGCTTCTTCACCAAGGCGGACGGCGCTTGGTTGCAGAGCAAGCAGGATGAGCAGCGGCTCATTACGGCGCTACGCGGTGCCAGCGAAATGAGGGTTAAGGGGATCTCGAAGCGCGGAACGCTGACCACGGATACCTACTCGCTGAAGGGCATATCCGCCGCACTCGACAAAGTGGCGGAAGGCTGCAAATAGAACGGCCTTAACCGCCAGATTTCAGGGCCTTTGAGGGCGGCTGGCATTCAGCCGCCCTTTTCGTTTTGGATGCATCCCATGGGTTCGCCGAAGAGTTTGATCGGGTTGACGCGCGAGGGCCTCAAGGCCGCGTTCGCCGGCGCCGGCGTTGAGCCCAAGCATCTGTCCATGCGGGCCGGGCAGATTTGGAACGCAGCCTATGTACAGGGCGCGACGGGGTTCGACGCGATCACCACGCTGGCCAAACCGTTGCGCGCGGAATTCGCGGAACGGTTTTCGCTGGCGCGGCCCGAGGTTGTGACGGCGCAGGTATCGCAAGACGGCACGCGCAAGTGGTTGATCAAGTTCGGCCCCGGGGTCGAGGTCGAAACCGTATTCATCCCGGACGAAGAGCGGGGGACGCTCTGCATCTCCAGCCAGGTCGGGTGCACGCTGACGTGCAGGTTCTGCCACACGGGGACGCAGAAGCTCGTGCGCAATCTGACCGCCGAAGAGATTGTTGCTCAGGTCTTGGTCGCGCGCGACGATTTGAAGGAATGGCCGCGAGCGGGACGCAACTCGGACGAGCGCCAAATCACGAACGTCGTGATGATGGGCATGGGCGAGCCGCTCTATAATTTCGAGAATGTGCGCGATGCGATCAACGTGATTGCGGACGGCGAGGGGTTGTCGGTCTCGAAGCGGCGGATCACGCTGTCGACGGCAGGCGTTGCACCGATGATCGAGCGGGCCGGCGAAGAGATCGGCGCGATGCTCGCGATTTCGCTGCATGCGCCGCGCGACGATGTGCGCGACGTGATCGTGCCCTTGAACAAGAAGTATCCGATC
>JBGAPZ010000024.1:0-56081 GCA_044220975.1 Micropepsaceae bacterium
TCATCGCTTCGACGAGGATAAGTGCGCGGGTCCGACGGTTCTCCGCAAGCATCCGCGAGACGCGGACCAGATTCGCCGGTTGACCGGAATTTGCGGCGCGTCCCCCGAAATCCAACCGCTTCAGCAAGCGCGCCTTCAGTTCTCCGAAATCGTGTAAGTGAACGTGCCGCCGTCGTCGAGTTCGATCGGCTGCGACGTCTGCTGTCCGTCGGAGGCCTTGGCGTAGAGCGTGTGCGCGCCCGCGCGTTCCATCGTCGAACAGGTAAGCCCGGCCAGCGCCCGGCAGCCGTAGTGATCGTCCACATAAAGGTCCAGCATTTGGCCCGTCTGATTGACGAGCGTGATCTGGCCGTATCCTGTCCCCGCAGCCGCCGCGCACGCGGCAAATGCAGCCGCAGCCGCGATCGCTGCTCTACGCGCCATGACGCGCCTCCCTCATCAATCCCAACCGGGTTTCTCGGCCAGGTATTGGCAGTAGTGCTCGACCTCGTCGTAGTCTTGCGGCAACGACGCCTTGCAGCTTGCCTCGTCGCCATAGGGGCCGGTGACGATCCAGCCCCAATCGACCGCATCGGCGACGCCGTACCATCCCGCGCCGTTCCAATGCAGGTCTTCAGCAGCCGCGGCGCCGATGCCTGCCGCAAAGACAAGCGCGAGTAGTGCCCGGTGAATCATGACGCTTTGAGTCCTCCCGGCTGCGAACGCCACACCCGAAGCCTCCGCACCGCAAATCACGTTCCGCTGCAACGGTGACACGGATCCGATAGCGCACGCCGAAAAGGAGGATTGGCGAGGCGGGACGGGTGTGTCCTCAAAAGCAAAGCGGCCGGGCGATCGCGCCTGGCGTCGCGCCTTCGTTGGCGGGGTCTCCCTCCAAGGCTGCCTCGAAGGGGTGGAAACATCGCTGTGCAAACACCGCGCGTCACAGCTTGCGCGCGCGCACGCGGCTCAGGCAGGCTACGCGCATGAACAAGTACAACACCCTGATCACCCGCGAAGAACTCATCCGACGCCTCACCATCAAGATGGCGGCGACGCATCGCAACCCGCCGATCCTGCGCGGCAAGTCGGCCCCGCGCGACGCGCGCGAGAAAGACGCCTTCCGCAAAGCCTTCGCCACCTGGTTCGTCGAAGAATGCATCGAAAAGAACGGCTTGGTGGTGATGAACACCTACGCGCCGCCAACGCTAGGTCACGGCCTGCACGTCAAGGAACAAAGCGCAACCCCGCCGCAACGGTTCGCGCAGTAGCGGCGCCGCCGACCCCTCAAGCCGCAAGAGCGACACGCTCACAGCGCAATCTTCTCAATCAACCCCGCCTCATCCGGCGCCTTTGAGGAGTTGACCTTGCGCGAAACCGGCCACGCTTGCACGGCGTCTTCCGGCGCGGGCTTCAGCAGCTCGAGGCCCTTGGCGCCGGAGAGCCAGTCGCCCATCGTGTCCCGCGTCAAGAGCACCGGCATGCGGTCGTGCAGCTTCGCCACGAACGCGTTCGGCTCGGTGATGACCATGGTGGCGGAGCGCACGGTCTCGTGCGGCGCCTCGGGATCCTTCCACGTCTCCCACAATCCCGCGATCAAAAGGATCGGGTCGCCGTTCTTCGCCGTGAAATACCACGGCTGCTTGCCGTCGGCGCGGTCCTGCCATTCGTAATAGCCCGACGCCGGAATGATGCAGCGCCGCTGTTTGAACGCCTCGCGAAACATCGGCTTGGTCGCAACCGTCTCGGCGCGCGCGTTGAACGTCGCCGGCAACTTCTTCAGCGGCTGCTTCCACCAAAAGGGTGCAAGGCCCCAGCGCACGCGCTCAAGCGCCAGCCCCGTTTTCGTGGCGAGCACCGCCACGATCGGATCGGTCGGGCAAATGTGATAGCGCGGTTGCAAATTGCCGAGCGCAGCCTTCGCGTCCGCGTCCAGGAACATGTTCCAAAACGCATGGAGGTCGGCATAGGTGAAATATTGGGTAAAACGTCCGCACATGCGCGCAGGTGATAGCACGAGGCAGGCGGTCCGTGCGCAACGCCTTGCCGCGCGCACGCCGCGGCCACGCCTCGTTCGGGCGAACCTATGCGGGTCGCGCCGGGTCGTGCTATCGCTTGCCGAACGAACGGGAGGCCAAGATGCGATTCGTACCGATTGCAGCTGCGATGCTTTTGAGTGTCCTACCGGCCGGCGCGACGCCCGCACAAGACGCGCTCTGCAAGGCCGCGAAATCGGGCACGCCCGCCGACATCGCGGCGGCGATCGCAAAGGGCGCCAAGGCGGACGGCAAGTGCGAAAGCGGCGGCTCCGGCACGCCGCTCGGCACCGCCAACACGGTCGCCAAGGTCGACAACATGGAAGCGCTGATCAAGGCCGGCGCAAGCGCCGTCGGCACGAAGGACTATAGGCCCTTAGGCTACGCGCGCAGCGCTGCCGCGGCGGAACTGCTGTTGAAGCACGGCGCCAAGCCGAATATGGCCGACCAATTCGGTCCGCCGCTGATGCATGTGACGTCCACGCTCGCTTCGAATTTCGATGACTTTTATCAGATGACCGAACAAGACGCCGTCGACATCGCAAAGCTGCTGATCGCAAAAGGCGCGAACGTCAAATACGCCGGCAAGTATGGCGGTACCGCGTTGATGGAGGCCGCGTTCGCGTGCCTGCCGAACCTCACCTCGCTCCTCATCGACAACGGCGCCGACGTGAACGCCGTTTCGTCGGGTCAAACCCCGCTCGACCGCCTGCGCAACATCAAGGACATGAACCCCGGACCCTGCGGCGCAACAGAACAAATCCTGCTGGCGCACGGCGCAAAGTAAGCGAACGCGAGGCGGCACGCCTATTCCCCTTTCTTGCCATGTCCCTGAGTCTCACCGATGATCGTCCCCACGACTCGCGGCGCAACCTCAAGCGTCGCGGCGTAGAGGGAGGCTTCGCTTATGCGCGTTCACGTTCATGTGGTTTTCATCGGCTTGGGTTTGATCTTTCTCGTCATCGGCATGCTCTCGGGCATGTGGATGGGCATCAATCAAGAGTTCCAGTATGCGCCAGCCCACGCGCACTGGAATCTGGTGGGGTTCGTGACGTCCACGCTCTACGGGCTCACGCACCGCGCCTATCCGAAGCTTGAGACCTCGCGCCTGACGTGGGTGCAATGCATCACGCATGTCGTGGGCGTGCTGATCTTCGCACCCGGCATCGCGATCGCCATCGTCAGCGACGATCACCGCGCTGCCATCGTGGGCTCGATGATCGTGGTCCTGGCCGCCGTCATGTTCATGTTCATCTACTTCACCCACGACCACCACGGCACGCCGGACTAAAGGCATCATCTAAGTGGCTGCATTGCCCTTCTCCCGTGCGAACGGGAGAAGGTGGCGCGCCGCGCAAGCGGCGTGACGGATGAGGGACAGCCTCGTTGGCCGAGCCATTGCAAACGCTGCAACGCTGCTATGACGCCGCCGCAATTCGCCGGGCCACGCGCCGATTTCCGTGGCCACCGCCGATAAAATCCACATGCGCACCTGTAGCGCTCGCCACAATCGCCGCCTATCTATCGCGCACGCTAAGTCGAACCGGCACCCCGCCAAACGAGAGGGCGCTGACGTGTGCCTCTCGACCGCGCCGCGGTTGCCGCTCAAGCCCGCGCACTTGTCTCAGGTGCCGTCATGACATTCGTCCTCATCGTGCTGGCCCTTCTGGCGCTGGCAGCGACGCTCATCGTGCCGCCGTCCGACATCGTCAAGCTTGCAGCGGCACGGTGAACACCCATGTTCGAACTCGAAGATCCAAGATTCGTGCGTTGGCTGGCGCTCGGTGTCAGCCTCGCCATCGAAGCGGCCGCCTTCTGGTTTGGCGGGCCTGAGAGCAATCCGCAGGCGAGCTTCGTCACCAACCTCTTGATGAAAGCCGAGAGCGCGTCGGCATGGACATGGCTCGGCTGGGTGTCGTTTTCGCTGACGTGGCTCTGGGTAGAACTCGCGCGTCTGCCCTTTGCGAATTCGCGGCGCATTCGCCGTTACGCTGGCGCCAACGAAGACCTGCGCTATGAGACCGGTCTGCATTGGCTGGTGCTGCTGCGCGAAATCCGCACCGGCGAAATCAACGACGGCGACGAGCGCGAGCTGAACGAAGACCTGTTCGAGCGCGGGGCAGGCCGTGCGCGCTCAGTCACGTGGTACGTCGTGTGGCTGCCCATGGCACTGGCCGCAGTGACGACGGTTTTCTTTCTCGGCTGGGCAGCTTACGCCATACGCAATGTCCCCGAGGCATTTGCCGGATGGTGCGCGGCCGCGCTCGCCTACATACAAACGAACGTGACCGGCGGGGCAGGGGTCTTCGCCGACTTCGCCGCAGCGTTCTTCACAAACCTCCCCACCTGGCTTCACGCGTTCGTCGCGGCCGGCCGGACCGACACGTGGCTCCTGCTCTACGTGTTGTTCGCAAGCTGGCTCGTGTTGATCTACGCTGAGCGCATGTTTGCATGGGTGCCGCTCGTGCCGCTCGCAGCGCGGCTGGCGCGCTGGCTCTTCGTGCTCGCCATCGTCTTGGTCGTCGTATCGGCGCCGTGGTTCGATTGGATGGGCGGGGTTTACACGTGGCTGCCCAACAACGGGCCGGTCGCGATGGCGTATTTCCCGCTGAACTTCGCCAGCATGCTGCTCGTCGTGCACGTGGCGCTTTGGTCCAGCTGGCGCTACGGCGTCTTCATCGACAAGGTGACGGGCGATGCAACGCTCATCATCGTGGGCGGCATCTTCAATTTCGAGAAGCGCGAATTCGACCTGAACCGCATCACCGAAACGCGCATCCGTCAGTCGTGGTGGCAGCGCTTGCTCGGCGTCGGCAATCTCGAGATCGTCGAAATCGGCGGCGCCCGCACCGACTTCATCAAACACATCGCAGGCCCCAACCGCCTAGACCGCGCCATCAAAACCGTCGTCCGCCTCCACAACCGCCGCCACAAGGAGGAGTAAGCTGGCGGGTTGGAATTCGCTAAGCCCGACAGTATTGTTCTCCTCTGCCTTGGAGGGTTGGACATGAGTCGTCTCGGGTTCATCGCGCTTGCCGCATTCCTATGGATCGTCGTCGGCGCTGACGCGCGCTCGCTTGTCACGACGCAGCAATCGGTCGCCTACGAACTGCCCGACGGCTGGACCGTCGACAGGTGGACCAAAAAAACCGGCGAAGCGGTCTTGAAAAACGCCAAGAACGGCGATCTCATTGCCGTCGAGCGTTACGGATTGATGGGCGACGCCGCGAGCTACGCAAACGTTGAAAAGATCGGCGACGACCGCACGTTGTCATGGGAATACGCCGATAACCCGCTGACGCCCGGCGACGTCACCTTGCGGGCGCAATTGACGTTTTCCGATGCGAAAGTCGCTGCCCGTATCAACATCGGCGCACAAACGCTGACCTTCAAAGGCATCGACAAGGACACCGATCTGGCTGCAGTGCGCGCCATCGCCAAGAGCCTGAAGGTCACCGGTCCGCGTGCATGCTGGCCGGCGGGCGAATGTCCGCCGGGGACAGTCGAAGACGCGAAGTAGCGTCTGCGGTCGACCGCGCGACCGGGACGGTTAGACAGGCACGCCACGTTGAAGAAGTGCTGGCGGCGCCGGCCTCAATCGCCGATCGCGTGCCTGACCGTGTGCAGCGCGACGCCTTGCCAGTTGGACGCAGTTCAGGGCAGTGTCACCGCATTAAGGGGGCTCGGGCCTGTCTGCGAGCGACCCGGATTTTGCATCTTCGAACATTCCAAATCATAACCGGAGAAAGAGAACTTGCGTAAACTACTCGCGGCGGCCTCTGTCGCCCTCCTTACTGTGCCGGCTTTGGCAGCGGACGTGAATCTTGTCGGTGGCTCGTGGTTCCCGAAGGACCTATCCAAGGATGCGTGCTCTTGGTCGCGGCCGCACATCGTGTTCGAAAACAATTCGAAGACGAGAATTAGAGTCGAATTCGGGCTCGGGAATATGGATCAGGAGACGAAAGACATCCTGCCGAACGGGAGACTTTTCCTCGAGGCGGGACAGCAGACCAAGGAGATCTACCAGGACCAGAACTCCGTCATCATCTTCGGCGTCTATCCCGATTCAGGCAGAGCCTATGCCTCGGACAAGACCCGCATGAATTTTCAATATTGCCCGTCGGGCACGAAGGGCGAGTTGTCGAGCAACTTCCCGGCATGGAAGTTCATCTACAGAAAAGACGGCACCTACGCCATCTATGAGCGCAAGAAGTAACGCCCAGAGCAAATACGGGCCAGAGCGCTGGAACGACCAGCGCCTGGTCCTCGCCTGGGAGCGTCGGCATCCTGCCGGCTCTTGGACTCGGGGAACACGCAACCGTTTCACTGTTTGACCGGAATGTTTGACGTGTCCCCAGATATTGGGGATGCGGTTCCACGCCGCGCGCCTTCTCCGAAGTGTCACCCGTCACACCGGCCTTCGCGCGCAACACGGCTAACGCAGCGGCGTTGTTCGGCAATGTTTCGCCGCCGATCCCTTGCGAATTGCGCTTAACGCGTGTCTTCGCATTAAGGCGGGCCTTCACACCTCGTCCACTATGTCCCTTTCCATCGCATTAGGAAACGCGTGCGCATGCTCATCGACCGGCGGAAATCCAAGAGCCGATGCTGGCCGAATGGAGACAAAGCGTCATGAATTTGAATCGATCTCTCGCTGTTTTGGTCTGTGCGGTCGCTTTCATAGCGGGGGCGGCGCCGGGTTACGCAGCCGATGCATGGCGCGTCGTCCAAACGGTGGGTACGGTGAAGGTCGGCGGCGCGGGGCTCACGCCTGTCGCCGTGACGAACGATCAGACGCTGCCCGGCGGCGCATGGCTTGAAACGGCGCCCGGCGCGCGCGCCATTCTGGTGCGCGCCACCGAAACGATTGCGATCGCACCCAGCAGCCGCGTGCAGCTGCCGCTCGAAAGGATCAACGGCAACACGCAAGTTCTGCAATCGCTGGGCTCGGTCCTCTATCAAATCGGCAAAGAGAAGGCGCCGCATTTTCAGGTTGAAACGCCTTACCTCGCGGCCGTCGTGAAAGGAACCACGTTCACCGTCACCGTGAAGAACGGCGAGGCCTCCGTCGACGTCACCGAAGGCTTGGTTCAAGTCGCGACCCCCGATCTCACCGACACGCAATATGTCGGCGCCGGGTTCAGCGCGACGGTGCGCGAAGACGAAAAGAACATCACCGTCGATCGCACCGCCGTGGGCTTCGCACCTTCAAAACTCGACGAACCGAAATCCGTGACACCCACCGTCGTCATCCCGCGCCCGATCGGCGACGTCGTGATCGACGTGACCGAAGTGTCGGGCGGCCTGGCCGGTACGGTCGTAGAGCCGCTGAAGGGAGCCGGGGGCGTGATCGCCTCGGCGCTCAACGGCAACGGCACTGGCGACGGCAACAACGCCAACGGCAACAACGGCAACGGCCTCGCGCTCGGCGTTGCGGTCGATGTAAGCGAGCCCGGTCTCGGCAGCGGCCTCGCCGTCGGCGTGGGCACCGACACCGACAACAGTAACGGCAACGGCAACGGCAACGGCCTCGCGCTGGGAGTTGACGTTGATCTTGGCAACGGAAACAACGGAAACGGAAACGGAAACGGAAACGGAAACGGCCTTGGCGTTGACGTCAACCTCGGCAACGGCCTTCTGGATCTCGGAAACGGCAACAGCAACAGCAACAGCAACGCCAACACCGGAAACGGCAATGGTCCAGGCCTTGGCCTAGACCTCGGCAATGGCAACGGCAACGGTCTTGGCCTGGGGTTGGGCCTCGGCAAAAGAAACGGAAACGGGTCGTAACACGCGCTATTTCGTGAGCGACCGCCGCTCGTCGCCCAGCATCCAAACCGCGCCGCACGCCAATAAGACGGCGAGACTTTGCGCCAACACGAATCCGGGGACCGACGCTGGCGCGATCCCTGCGAACGTGTCGGTCATAGCCCGCGCGAGCGTCACCGCCGGATTTGCGAACGACGTGGACGACGTGAACCAATAGGCGCCCACGATATAGGCGGCGACCGCGCCGGGCACCGTGTCCGGCCGCGAGCGTGCAACGCCCCAAATCGTGAGCAGCAAGCCGAGCGTCGCGACCGCCTCGCCGATCAACTCGCCCGTCGTCGCGCGCACGTGGCTCGAGGCCTCGACGAGCGCGAGCCCGAACATTGCGTGCGCCACCATCACGCCGGCGATCGCGCCCCAAATCTGCGCGACGATGTAGAACGTGAGCTGCGGTAGCGACAACCGCCCGCCCACCAACTCGAAGACCGAAACCGCCGGATTGAAATGCGCGCCCGACACCGGACCGAACGCGCCGATCAATGCGATCAGCGCGCCGCCCGTTGCCAGCGAATTGGCAAGCAGCGCAATCGCATCGTTCCCATCCGAAAGCTTCGCCCCCATAATGCCGGAGCCGACAACGGCCGCGAGCAGGAACGCGGTGCCGAGAAATTCCGCAAAGACTTGGCGGGCGAGGGTGGTCATCGCGCCAACGCGGCTACGCGCTGTTTGAGCGTCGCGCTATCGATCTGGCCCACGGGCAACGCCGCAAGCGCGTCCACGGCCTTGCGAATGCGCGCGAACACTTGCCCGAAGACACTAAGCTGCGCCTCGCGTGTGCCTTCGGCCGCCGCCGGATCCGGAAAGCTCCAATGTGCTTTCAACGGTGCTGCGGGCCAAACCGGACACGCCTCCGCCGCCGCGTTGTCGCAAACGGTGATCACCAGATCCATGCGCGGCGCGTCGGCCGTCGCGAACTCATCCCAACTCTTCGAGCGCGCATCGACAGCGGCTATCCCGTGCGCGTCCAACGTCGCAAGCGACAGTGGATGCACCGCGCCCTTTGGCGAACTCCCGGCGCTGTAGGCGCGAAAGATCCCGCGGCCCACATGGTTCAGATAAGCCTCTGCCATGATGGAGCGGGCAGAGTTGCCCGTGCACAGGAAGAGCACGTTGAACGGCGGCGCGCTCACCGCGCCAACCGGAGTGCGCCCGCCAGATCAAGCACGGCGGCGCGAACGGAGAGGGGTCTCATGCGGTTTCACCTTGCGTGACTTGGCTTTCGGCGCACAGATCGCGGGCACACAGGCCGAACCCGCGCAACAATTCTCGGTCAGAAATTCGATCAACCCGTTCATCGTCTCGTAGGCCGCGACATAGGTGAGCGAACGTCCCTGGCGCGTCGCGCTGACAAGCCCCGCGCGCTTCAACTGCGCCAAATGAAACGACATCGTCGGCGAAGGCACATCCAGCGCCTCGCTCAAACGCGACGGCGTGAGGCCGGAAGGCCCCGCCTGAACCAAAGCGCGAAACACCGCCAATCGGCTCTCTTGCGCCAGCGCCTCAAGCGCGGCTATGGCTTGTGTGGATTCCATAATTCGAGAAGTATGAAAATATAGGACAAGCGTCAAGTGGCGCGCTCGTACCTGCAGGGCTGAGCCGTCCAAGGCAGGATGAGCGTTGCCGCAACGAAAAACCCCGGCGGTCTCGTCGACCACCGGGGCTCATTTACGTCACGCGCGCGAGCTAGAACTGCCAGCGGTCGCTGCGGCCGTCGCGCCAGTCGCGGCGGCGGTGGTCGCGGTCGCGATCGCGGCGGTAGTTGTAGTAGGTCCGCCCGTAATGGCGGCGATACCACTCGCGCTCGTCGTTGCTGCGCCACGCGTGCCAACGGCGATCGTGATCGTAGTAGCCGTCGGAGTAAGCGAAGACGACGTTGCCGAGCACGATGGCGAAATCAGCTCCGCCGCCGTTGCTGTAACGCCAGTCGTCACGCCGGCCGTTCCACCAATCGCGGCGATAACGGTCGCGGTCGTTGTCGCGCAGCATGGCGAAGTACGCATCCCGGCGCTGCTGGCGATACCAGTCGCGCTCGGCATTGCTGTGCCATCTGTGCCAACGGCGGTCGCGGTCGTAATAACCGTCCTGATACCCAAGCACGACATCGCCCAGGTTTATCGAAAACGACACGCGGTCGCGCGCTTGCGCGGCCGGCACAGTCGTCAACGTACCGGCCGCAAGAATCGCACCGGCGGCAACGAGGCCAAGTCTATATTTCTTCAACATGGGACTCCTTTCCTCAGTAGTGGGAAGGAAACGTGCCCACACCCCGTTGGTTGCATGCATCACGCAATCGTTGGGCTTTCTGAACAAAGCGCTGCATTTCACGATGCAAAAACCCCGGCGATCGGTTGACCGCCGGGGCTGTATGAACCCGTGATGAACGCCTTAGTACCGATCGTGATCGTCGTCGTCATCGTCGTCGCGGTTGTTCCAATCGGAGCCGCGCCCTTCGCGCCAGTCGCGGCGCCCGCGATCGTCGTCGCGATCGCGGCGGAAGTCGTAATAGGTCCGCGAATAATTCCGGCGGTACCACTCGCGCTCGCCGTCGTTACGCCACGTGTGCCAACGGCGCTCGCGGTCGTAGTAGCCGTCCGAGTACGCGAACACGATGTTGCCGAGCGAAATCGCGAAGTCCGGCCCGTTGTTGTTGTAGTAACCCGCGCGCCAGTCGTCGCGCCGGCCCCGCCACCAATCGCGGCGGAACGGATCGCGGTCGCGGTCGTGGCGGATGTGGAAATAGGCGTCGCGGCGGTTTAGGCGCCACCATTCGCGTTCGGCCGTGCTGTTCCAACGGTGCCAGCGGCGGCTTTCGTCGTAATAGCCGTCGTAGTAACCGATGGCGACGTTGCCGAGCGCGATGGCAAACCCGCCGCGGTTGTCGCCATATCGCCAGTTATCGCGCCGGCCATAGCGCCAATCCGTGCGATACGGATCGCGGTCGTCGTCGCGATAGACCTCGTAATACGTAGGCCCGTAGTGATCGCGGTACCATTCGCGCTCGTCATCGCTTTGCCAGCGATGCCAACGGCGATAGCGGTCGTAATAACCGTCGCGATACCCGAAGGCGACGTCGCCGATCGAGAACGACAGCGTTATCCGGTCGCGCGCTTGCGCAGGCGTGACGGTGACCATCGTGAATGTACCGAGCGCCATCAGCGCACCGGCGGCCAGAAGGCCGTATTTATATTTGTTCGTAGACATGGGGGTGTTTCCTTTCCTCCTGCAGTGCAGAGACAACGCTGCTCGGCCGCCTTGGTTTCGGCGGAACCCCGCTCGTCGTGGGGCACGAAAAGAAGAGGCCCACCCGCCGGCAAGGGGATTGCCGTTGGATGGGCCCTAAAACGTCGCGAGGCGTCTGTGGTCGACCCGCGACGAAACGATGCGGTTATTGAACCGGGGCAGGCGACGGTTCAGGCGTCGGCTGCGGTGCAGGCTGCGCTTCTGTCGGCGCGGATTCTGGAACAGGCGAGTTCGACGGCGCCGTCGGCGTCGTGATCGTCAGGTTCGTGTCGTTCGTGGTGCCGCGATCAAAGCCGCCGCTATAGGCAACCATCGCAATCACGGCCGCGGCCATCGCGCCGACAATAATTCCAAGTACGGCAATGCTGCTGCCGCCATCGCTGCTTTCACCGCTTGGCCGTTCGATAATCGTCGTCATGGATCTGTCCTCCTTTGACACTCTTCGAAGGACGGTAACGCAGCCCCTTCCATGTGGTTCCGAAATCGGCGGTGCAGCAGTGCCCACGCCGTAGCGTTGACTGACCGTTTCGCGAGGAACCATGGCCGTTCTTCTGCGTTTGGTCTGCATGGTCGTAAGTACCAACACGTCGAAAGGTCAAAAACATGCGTGGGAAATTGTTATCGGCAATGGTGGTCGCGGTAGCTTTAACCGGCTGCGGAACCACGACCGAAGACCGGACCATTTCCGGTGGTCTGCTCGGTGCGGGCGCTGGCGCCGTTGTCGCCGGAGCAACGGGCGGTAGCGTGGGCACGGGCGCGGTCGTCGGCGCCGTCGGCGGCGCAGTGGTCGGTGCAGTTTCCGATCCGTGCAAGCTCAACCTCGGCGACCCGTTCTGGAAAAAGAACGGCGGACGCAAAGCCTACAACCGCCGTTGCCGGCGTTAAGCGGAGGCCCGCGCCATGTTGGATCGCATACTCGCATTCTTAGGTCTCGCGCTCTTGGGCTTCTTCTCCCTCGTCGCCGTCGTAACCTCGGTCCAAGTGCAAAGCGTGCTGCTGCTCTTCGCAACGCTCTTTGCCTACAGCGCACTCGCGAGCTCCGGGGCGAGGGACTAAGCCCGAACGCAGCATCGATCGAGACGACACGCCACCACAACCCCTCTCCCGCCCGCAGTGGGGCAGGCGAGGGGTTTATTGGTAGTTGCCTCAGTTCGCAGCCACGCGGCGGCCGACGAACCAACCGGCCAACCCGATCAGCGCACCGATCGCAATTGTCGTAACGGGATTGCGCTTGATCGCGCCGCCGACATTCGCGGCCTGGTCTTGCGCCCATTCGCCCGCGTCCTCGACAGCCGATTCCGCGTCGCGGCCCAGCTTCTTCGTCTTGCGCCGCGCGGCGCTGGCGAACTGATTCATCGTTTTGCGCATTGTCGTCTTGCCGGCCGCTTTGCGGCTCTTCGAACCGGCTTTCTTTCTCACTGCCATCACACCCACCTCTTGAACTCAAAGAAGACGAAAACGGAAAGCTACTTCACCATCTTGCGCACGGCGTCTTTCGCCCCGCCAACGGCGTTCTGCACTTTGCCCTTCAACTTGTCGGCTTTGCCTTCGGCCTGCATTTTGCTGTCGCCCAAGACTTTGCCGACGGCGACCTTCACGGCGCCCTTGGCCTGCTTAGCCGAACCCTTGATGCGATCCTTATCCATGTCATGCGCCCTTTCGTTGCGTGACAATCAAACTCGCTCTCGGCCGGAAAGTTCCCGCCGCCTGATGGAGTTTCTCCGGTCACGAAGCATTTGCCGGCACCACCGCGGCTTTGCCGGACGGGCGCGCCACGTATGCCGGCAAATCATTGCGCGTTGACGCGCCAAATGATCCACGCGGCCGACGTGCGGTTCTCGTCGTAACGGTCGCTGACGCGCAGCGCCTCGTGAAACGAGAGCAAGTCTTCGTCGCCCGAGTCCGCAACCGCCTTGTCCGTCGACGACGTGACGCACGGATTGCGCTCGGGCCTGATAACGGCCCGACCGGTCGTGGACGAGGGGCAGCCCTGAATGGCGCGCCGCAAAAGCTTGAGCTGCGCGTTGTCGAGCTGACGCAAATAATCCTCCGTCGGCGCGTGTCGGCTCAACACCGGCGGGTCGCCGGCCAACGCTGGAAATGCGACGCCAAGCGCCGCGACGGAGGCGAGAATGTAATGGCGCATCGCGATCAAATCCCATCTTTGTGCGTACAGCAACGTAGTATACGCTGAGTAGGTTCCTTTGGGTCTCTCCGCGCCAGGCATTGTTCCGATGGGCATTTGCCGGCAAACGGAACGAGGCGGCGCCCGGTCGCGGAGAGATAAATCTAAAACGCAAGCGCTTGGCGTTCGTTCCCATGGAACCCGAATGCAACAGGCGCGTTCCTACCCGGGCTAACAGGAGGCAATAGGTATGAGAATTTCAGGGATTTCATTGATGGGGGCGGCGTTGCTGCTCACCTTGGGTCTGACAGCCGCGAGTGTCGAAACGGTGGCTGCGGCGCCGACGGTGTCGGTCGCTGCAAGCACAGGCGAGTTCACGGTCGCGCGCTACGATCGCCGCGACAATCGGTATAGATACCGCCCCCGTTGCCGCACCGACATCCACTACGGCTGGAGCCGCGGGCGTTGCGTCCGCGTGCAGCAGCAGGTGTGCCGCAACGCTCGCGGCGGAACGTATGTGACCAATCGTTACGTCACGCGGGTTTCGCGCTTCCACTGCCGGTGATCGCTGGAAACGACGGTTAGTCTAAGCGACGGGCCGGCGCGACAACCATCGCGCCGGCTCGTTTTTGCGCGTGGGCTTCGTCTGGAACCACCGCTCGTACCACGCGTTAGACAACCCGACAGCACGCCACAAGGAGAGCGCCGACATGGGGATCCATTCTTCGAAAAAATCGTCCAAATCGCCGGCCATGGAGACCATGGACGCGATCGCCCTGCTGAAAGCCGATCACCGCGCCGTGGAAGATCTGTTCGAAAAGTACGAAGCGTCCAAGTCTGCCGCTCAGAAAGCGAAGTTGGCGGAACAGATCTGCTTGGAGCTTTCTGTTCACACCATGATCGAGGAAGAACTGCTCTATCCGATTTGCAACGGCGAAGTCGAGGAAGACATGCTCGACGAAGCATACGTGGAGCATGACGGTGCCAAACGTCTGATCGCAGAGCTGATGGATGGATCGCCGAGCGACGAATTCTACGACGCGAAGGTCAAAGTGCTGTCCGAGATGATCAAGCACCACGTCAAAGAGGAAGAACAACGCGACGGTCTTTTCGCGCAGCTCAAAGCGTCCGATATCGATACCATGGAATTGGGATCCCGCCTCGCCGCACGCAAGCAACAGCTGAAGGCGGCGTATTCGAAAAGCGGCATTCCAACGCCCAAAACGCGTACCTCGAATGGCGCGGTGGTCGAGCAGGGCGAACCATTGGGCCGGTAACGAGGCGAGAAGCGTGATGCGCAGCTGCGACGTTTGCGGAAACAAATACGACAAGCCGCTCGAGATAACCCAATCGGGCCGAACCATGACGTTCGACAGCTTCGAATGCGCGATCGAAGGCATGGCCCCGCGCTGCGCCTAACGTCTGAGCCAAGCGCTCATGGAACCGCAAGCGCGCTCCCGCGTTTTAACTTGCAGCGGCCGATGAATGGAACCGGCCCACCAACGAAGGGCAAGCTCATGCGCGGAACGATGCTAATTGCAATGTTGTTGATCGTGGGGGGCGTTGCCGGTTTGGCGGTCCCGTACTTCACCTATACGACCAAGGAAAAGGTCGTGGACGTCGGCCCCGTGCAAATCGACGCCGACAAGACGAAGCAGGTGAACATTCCGCAAATCGCAGCTATCGGCGCCCTCGTCGCTGGTCTCGTCCTGATGTTTGCGGCACGGCGTGCACCGGGCGGGGAAAGCTGACAGCTGCCCAAAGCGCGCGATGAAACGGTGAAACCCGCGTCGTAACGTCCGACCAAGCCAAACAACGCGTATGCGTCCGCGCCTTGTTGGTCAGGAGAGCGTGGCGGCGTCACAGGTCGCGCTCTCCGCCCAAATCTCTCTAGGCATTCACCCCATAAACGCGCGCAGCGTGCGCACATAGGCGTCGGGCTTCTCGTTCATCGTCAGGTGCGAGCAGTCGCCGAAGATCGTGAGCTCGGATCCTTTGATCCCCGCCTGGATCGTCTGGTGGCAGTCGAGGGTGATCTCGTCGAACTCGCCGGTGGTGATGAGCGTGGGCAACGTGATCCGGCCCAAGTCCGCGCGCCGGTCCCAATCCTTGATGGTGCCAACGATCGTGAACTCGTTCGGCCCGTTCATCACCCGATAGGCGGGCGACTTGCCTAAGTTCTCGATCGTCGCCAGCACCTCTGGCGGAAACGGAACGCGGCAGAGGTGGCGCTGATAGAAAAGCCCGACCAGGTCTTGATACTCTTTCGACGTTTCCTTGTGCTCGCCCTCAAGCGCTTTCATCCGCGCGCCGGCACCGTCGGGCAACGCATCGATGAGCCTGCTCATGCCGGCCGAAGCCTGCGGTGTCGACGCAAGCGCGCCGCCCAAAATCAGCTTCTCGACGCCGGCACCACCCGTCGCAATCATGTACTCGATCGCGAGCATCGCTCCCCACGAGTGGCCGTAGAGAATGATCTTGTCGAGTTTCAACGCCTTGCGTACGGCGTCGACTTCCTGGACCGAGCGCGCGATCGTATAGAGCGCGTCGTCGGCCGGCGCGTCCGCCTTCCCACAGCCAAGCTGATCGTAGAAAATCACGGGCCGCTCGTCGGCGAGCGCTTTCAACGGCAAAAGATAATTGTGCCCCGAGCCCGGCCCGCCATGCAGCGTGAGAAGCGGCGTCTTCTTCGAAGCCGCCGTGCTTGCGCGCAGCCACCAAACTTTGCCGCCAGGCACATCGGCCGTGCCGCTCTCATCCGCGACTGTATTGGCAACAGGCGCGGACGGCGCGCACGCGGCAATCGAAACGGCCGTCGTGCAAAGAAGCAACGAGCGCCGATCTAGGTTAAGCGGCGTGAATGTCGGCATATTTGGCCCGCGACAAAGCCGCGTCGGCGAGCTGCGTGGGATCGGTAACGCCCGTCTCCGCAAGCGAGATGATGGCGGCCGCCATGTCGGAACGCAGGGAATCCGAAACTTCGCGCCGCGCCCCCTCCGCACCGGCCACGACCTCGACCGCCGTGTTGTACGCGCAAACGCTCGCCCGCACGGCTTCCGGCCCCAGCAACAACTGCCGTACACCCATGATTTCACACCCGTGGTTCGTTTTTTTCTCTCTCCTCGATGATACCAAAATCCGGGATCAAGAAAAGACCGCATCAAAGGCGGCGCTCCACAAAACAAGTACGCGACCGTACCCGGAAGGGCGCACGAAGCTAAGCGGGGGCTTTCTCGATGCAGGCCGCGATCGCGTCGATGACCTGGTCGATGTTGTAGGGCTTCTTGAAATACTGCGCGTCGGCAAACTCGGGGGGGATGGCCGCGTCCGTGTAGCCGGTGGTGAAGACGCACGGCACGCCCAGCGCTCGAACCTCGCGCGCCACCGAGAACACCGCGGTGCCACGGATATTGACGTCCAGGATCGCCGCCGACAGTTTCTCGCGCTGCAAAATCTCCAGGGCGCCGTCCAAGGTGCCGGCGTAGAGGCATTCGAACCCCCGATCGATCAAAGCCTCTTCGATCGGAAGCTTCAAAAGCGCCTCGTCCTCAACCAATAGAACTTTGGGAATGCCCGCAGCCATTAGCCATCCTCGAACGCAGTGTTGCCCTAAAAGACGATAACGAACGAACCCGGCCAAAGTTCCCGCCAGCGGGTCGTAGCTTCTGGGCGCCCGCTTTCCGCTTTCCGCCAAGTGAAAACCTGGTAATTTCCGGTTCCCACATGGGGGCAAAGCTCTGGACCTGCGGAACCACGGCTCGTGAGTAAACGATTGGACGAACGGAGTCTGACCGGTGCTGGCCCGCCGCCTCACCCCGACTTTCTGTCGGGTGGCGGCGAGATGGGCAAACTCATTCGTGCGTTTGGCTGGGAGTCGACGCCGCTCGGCTCGCCCGCGCGCTGGCCGCAAGCGTTGCGTACCGCCGTCCGCTTGATGTTGAGCACGAACCACCCCGTCTTCATCTTCTGGGGCACCGAACTCACTTGCTTCTATAACGACGCCTATAGCCGTTCCATCGGTCCTGAAAAACATCCCGCGATGTTGGGCGCGCCTGGCCGCACGATGTGGACCGAGGTTTGGGACATCATCGGCCCGCAGATCGAACAGGTCATGTCGGGTGAGGGCCCGACGTGGCACGAAGACGCGCTGGTGCCCATCATCCGCCACGGAAAACTGGATCAGGTCTATTGGACCTATAGCTACAGTCCCATCGATCATGCCGACGGCGTTGGCGGCGTTCTGGTCCTGTGCAACGAAGTGACCGAGCGCGTGCTGGAAAACCAGCGTAAGACGCAGGAGCTCGATCGCCTACGCGATCTCTTCCAACGCGCGCCGAGCTTCGCCTCCGTTCTCGCCGGCCCCGAACACAGGTTCGAATTCGCGAACGAAGCGTTTCAACGCATCATCGGCCCACGCGAACTCATCGGCAAAACCGTGCTGGAATCCGTGCCCGAAGTGGTGGAGCAGGGCTTCGTCGAACTGCTGGACCGGGTTTACGAAACCGGCGAGCCGCACATCGGCCGCGGCACGCCCGTGGCGCTGGCCAGCGTCCCGAACGCGCCGCACCAAACGAAGCTGGTCGATTTCATCTTTCAAGCGATGCGCGGCCCCACCGGCCTGATCACCGGCGTCTTCGTCGAAGGCTACGACGTGACGGAGCGCCTGACCGCCGAAGCCCGTCTGCGCGACACACTCACCGAACTGCAGGCGATCTACGATCAGTCGCCCGTGGGTATGGCGCAACTGGACGCGTCCTTGCGCTATGTCCGCATCAACGAGGCGCTGGCCGCGATGAACGGCATCCCCGCCGCCGATCACATTGGTCGGACCGTGGCCGAAGTCGTCCCCGATATCGCGCCCAAGGCGGAGCCGGCGCTTCGCATGCTCCTCGAAGGCGGCGAACCGGTCGTGGACGTGGAGATAGAGGGTGAAACGACCGCCGACCCCGGTGTGATCCACACCTGGCTGGAGTCGTGGTACCCGATGCGCGATTCTGTTGGCGCCGTCACCGGCATCAACATCGTGGCGCAAGACATCACCGCGCGCAGGGCGGCGGAGAAAGAGCTGCGCCAACGCGAGAAGTATCAGCACTTGCTGATCGGCGAATTGAACCACCGCGCGAAGAACACGCTGGCGCTGGTTCAGGCGCTGGCCCACCAAACCTTACGCGGCGAGGACGTTCCGGCCCTCGTGAAAGAGACGTTCAACAAACGCCTGGCCGCACTCGGCGCCGCGCACAGCCTCTTGATCCAACAAAACTGGACCGGCGCGGGCCTGCTCGACATCGCCGAGCAGACGTTGCTCGCCCATTGCGGCGACGCCGCACGCTTCACCATCGACGGGGCGCAAGTGCGCGTCGGTGCAAAGCCCGCGGTATCCATCGCCCTGGCACTCCACGAACTTTGCACGAACGCAACGAAGTACGGCGCGCTCTCGAACGACGAGGGTGTCATCAGCCTCTCGTGGGAAGTCGACGACGCGCCAGAGTGCGGCATCAAGATGCGATGGGTAGAGACCGGCGGCCCGATGGTCGTGCCCCCGGTGCGCAAAGGCTTCGGCTCGCGCCTCCTGGAAACCGCACTCGCCAGCGAACTGCGCGGCACGGTCACGATCGACTACCGGCCTGAAGGCGTGGTCTGCGAAATCGAGGGCCGCGTCGCCCACGTGCCGGTCTAACCTCAGAGCCGCTCGCCGCAGGCGCCGTTCGTCATCTTCTTAAGACCCTTGCCCTCCACCCCCCAAGCGCAAGCGCTAGCCGCGCCGCCGACGTGCATGCTAGCGTTTGCGCGACGTAAGATTCTGGAGGTCGCATGAGACGCGTGCTCGCGATCGGCGCGATGGCGCTGAGCTTCAATGCCTTCGCAGCTCCCGCACCCGCACCCACGGCGCAAAAGCCCGCGTGCGAAACCTGCACCTTGACCACCGCGCCTTCGGGAACGGTGAAGCCCGCGCCCGCGTCGGCGGCGGTGCCGGCGGTGAATGCACTTCAAACGATGAGCGACCGCTTCTGGGGCGATTGGAAGACGACGCAAGCAAGCGCGAATTACACCGCGCTGAAAACAGCCGTCGAAGGCGCTGCCGCGCCCGCCGCAGCACCACCAGCCGCCGGCGCACCGGCGCCCGCAAAACAGAAAATCGTCGACGTCGCGGTGACGAAACCCGCGTCCGCGGCGAAGCTGCTTACCGCCGCGTCGAGCGCCGCGTCCGATCAAGCGAGCACCGCGGCACTCGCCACCGTCATCACGATGGTGGCCTCGCCGAAGACGTTGCAAGAAGCGGCGCCGCTCGTCGCGCCGGAGGCGCAACCTCAAGCGCAAGCGATGACAGCCAATCTCTCGAGCGGCATTGCGGGCTTGCCCGGCATCTATTTGAGCGACCAGCCGATCGAAGGCGGCGCGCGCGGCGACGCACCCGCGGGCTACACAGCCGTCTCGGGCGGCTCGATGGGCTGCCCCGGGCGCTAAGTAAGGAAGCACAAAGATGATTGCCACACGCCGCAAAGTGATCGCGCTTGGCGCAGCCAGTTTCGCCGGCGCATGTGTTGCCCCCATCGCGCACGCAGCCGATGCGGTACCCGCACCCGCGCCCGCAGCGATCAAGCCGCCGCTGCTCGGCGACGCAAAGGCGCCCAAGCGCCTCGTCATGTGGGGCAGTTACACGTGCCCGTTCACCGCGATGCTGGCCTTCGGCTTGAAGACCATCGTGACGGACCTGAAAGGAGCGGCGAGCTTGGAGTGGCGCCACTTCCCAACGCACCCGCCCGATCCCGCGCTTCACGTCGCGGGCCTTGCCTTTCAAGGCGATCACTTCTGGGGCTTCACGTTCAAAGTTCTAACCGCGGTCTATACCGCGAACGGTGCCTACGCCGGTTTGACGCCGGAAAAACTGGCCGAGTTCGCGAAAGCCGAAGGCGGCTCCGCCAAAACGCTGCAAGCGGCCTACGCCGACAAAGCAAAGTGGTCCGCGGTGAAGCAAGACCTGATGGCCGGCAAACTGCTCGGCGTCACCCGCACACCCGGCCTCTTCTACAACGGGTACTTCCTAACCCCCGACGGCATCCCGCGAGACCTGAAAGCCTTCGACAAATCGCTGCGCGAGATGCTCGCGCACGCCTGAGGGCGGCGACCTCATCTCGCTACGGCGTGACCAGCGACGCCCCGCCATACCAATCGACGCTGCAAACCTGTGGCGCCTAAGCCTTCCACGCGTTGTTCGGCGTCAGGGAGTAGGGCCTAGCCCGCCGCCTTCGTGAGAAGCGGCGCTGCATGCGCGGACACAAAGCGCTCCGGCGGGAAATGCAACTTCGCCGAGGTGCCCTTGCCGAATTCGCTCGTGAGCTCGAACTGCCCGCCATGCGTTTCGATCAGGGCTTTGACGATCGGCAGGCCAAGTCCGGTCCCGCGCTCGTCTGGCGAGGCGACGTCATGGCGGCCTTGACCGAAACTCTCGAGGACGCGTCCCATGTCTTCGGGCCGAATGCCGGCACCCGAGTCATGCACCGCGAGTGCGATCCCGCCCGCGATGCGCAGCGACGCCTTGATCTGGACGGTGACGGTGCCGCCCTTCGGCGTGAACTTCACCGCGTTCGTCAACAGGTTCGTCAGCATCTGGAGGACCGCGCGCTCGTCAGCCGCCAAGATAACGCGCGCATGCGCTTGAAACCCAACGCGCACGCCCTTCGCCTCGGCGCGCAAGTGTACAAGCCGCATCGCCTCGCTCACGGTCAGCGATAGGTCGACTTGATCCGGCCGCAATTCGAACTTCCCTGCCTCAATCTTGGCAAGGTCCAAAATGTCATTGATCAACCGCAACAGGTAGCGACCGCTGACGTTGATGTTCTCAGCGTACTCGACGCAACGTTCGACCGGATCGTCGCGCCAAATGCGTCCCTTGATCATGTCGGAAAAGCCGATCACCGCGTTCAGCGGCGTGCGCAACTCGTGGCTCATGTTGGCCAGAAAATCGGATTTCGCGCGGTTGGCGGTCTCCGCCTTGATCGCCGCTCTGTCGGACAGAGCCTTCGCCAGCGTGAGCGCGGCGACAAGGTCTGACTTTTCCTGCTGCAGCACGAGTAGCGTCCGTGCGGCCTTGTGTTGTTGGCGGGCGACCACGCCCATGTAGCCGAGGAATAGGGCTGCAAGCACGGCGACCGCTTGATGGAACGGCGATCCGCTGAGAGCCGCTGGCACCACGATGGCCGTGCCCAGCGGCAAGAACACGGCGCCAAGCCACGGCGCGCAAGGTGCCAGAACCGAAATGCTGGCCGGGATCGAACACGTATAGATCAGGATGAGGAAAAGCTGCCCGGTGACGTCGCAACTGCTCCAGAAGAAGTAAGCGGGCGCCGTCCAAACCGAATGAAAGACGAGCCCATGCAGCGAGCGCAGCGCAACCCATCGTCCGACGTTTTTGTCGTCCACCACCGAACGCGCTTGCCACAGATCGATCGCCGTGTTCGCGGCTGTGACCGCGGTGACCGCCCACCACCACACCAATAAGCTGCCGACGGGTATCCATTGATTGAGGACGAGGCCTGCCGCCGCCGCCAAAACCGGAATGCCGATCGTGCTGGTCTGATTGGTGGCGCACGCGAGAAGATACTGCTCCCGCCGCAGCCGGCGAGCGGCGCGATCATCGAGGACTGGCGTCGGTGTATTCATGGTACGCACGCGTCTAAGCATGCACACGGCACCTTAAGGGCGGGTATTGGCGTTGTTGCGATGAGCTGGCGCCGCACGTAAGCAACGCGCCCCGGCTCAAGACCGGCTTAAAAAAATGGGGACAGTGTACCGAAAACGCCGCGTTAAGCGTCGCGCGGCGGGTCTGATTGACCTAATCCCCCGAAGCTTTAGCGATGGGGGAATGACGGCTGGGCTCTGCATCGTAAATCTCGACCTGCAGATTGAGTTCCCGTGCGTTGAGTTTGCCGGTCGCCGCGAGGAGCTCGAAAACGGAAATCGCCTCGTCCTTGTTGCTGTCCATCAACGCGATCTGGGTCGCAAGATACACTTGCCGCAAACCGAGCAGATCCGTCACCGAACGATGAAGCTTCGGGTCGCTCATTTCCTTCCTCAAGCCCTCGAACGCGCGCAGTACGGTTTGCGCTTGCACCTTGCTGACGGCGCGCACCGCTCTGACGGCGACGAGATCGTACCAAGCCGTATAGGCATCGCGCATGGCCCGACGCTGCGCACTTGAGATCTGCAAGTGCGCCTGATTGGCACGCTCGCGTGCGGCCCGGATTTCGGACCACTCGGCGCCCGTGTTGAACAGCGGAATCCGAAGCGTGGCGCTGACCGACGCTTCGCGGGCCTGCGATTGCGGGTCGACCGCTTCGCCGCTCGTTTCGATCGAGGCGGTCAGTCCCGCATGCGGAAGCAATTCGGCGTAAGCCGCCGACACGTCGCCGCGCGACGCGTCTTCTTCGGCGCGCGCCTCGTCGAGTTGCGGCAGGTTGCCCTGCGCCGCCTCTTCGACCTCGGAAAGTGCGGCGGGAACGCGGGGGAGCTTTTCCGGCATGGTGAGCGCCGACCTGCGGCGCTGTCCGCGGGCATCGATGCATGGGCTCACATTCGCCGCTTCGCCGGCGGGGGACACGATGACCGGCGCCTCGCCGACGACCTGCTCGTACGAGCGCCAGCTGTTTTGCAGCGCGGCGTAATGGGCAATGCATTCCGCGCGCGCCGCTTCCAGAGACGCTTGCACCTGATCGACGTCGCTGTCGGTTGCTTTACCGGCGTCGTGCCGGTTGCCGATCTCTTTCAAAAGATCCTGCAAAAGCGTGATGTCGGCGCGAACCAGATCGAGGATCGCCTCGTTGCGCACGACGATCGCAAATGCGCTTGC
The DNA here is from genome assembly GCA_044220975.1 of Micropepsaceae bacterium. Lineage (GTDB taxonomy): Bacteria > Pseudomonadota > Alphaproteobacteria > Micropepsales > Micropepsaceae > SZUA-430. The sequence continues at coordinate 23,057 of JBGAPZ010000024.1, forward strand.
CGCTTCAAGCAGAACGCGCTGCTCCCGACCGCGCAGCCGTGCTCGCGCCGCTTCAACGCGCGCATCCGCGATGCGCCGTGCCGCACCGTTGCGCCCGCCCGTGAACAGCGGTTGCTCCGCCACCAACTCGGCCGACCAGTTGCGGCTTCGCGTGTCGTAGTGCGTGGCACTCTTCTTTTCGCTTTCCGAAGAGAGCTCGTAACTGGCCTCGGCGTTCAGCGACGGACGCCACTTCGCGCGCGCCTTCGATACTTCTTCATCGCTCGCACGCAGCGCCGCGCGCTCCGCCGCAAGGTCGGGATTGGTCGCATAGGTTCTGACCAGCGCTTCCTCGAGCGTCTCGGACCGTGCGGCTGAAGAAAGAAGAAGCGGCACCCCGGCCGCCACACAAACGAGCGCGCCCAACAACGCGCCTCGCCCGGCGCGTACTGCGCCAAGTAATCCCCGCATCAAGTCCCCCAAAAGTTCTACAACTCAAAGTAGTTGATTGGGTGGTCTTGGTAAGCAGCGGGCCGCGACGCAACAGGTTCACCGGAACTCTATGTAGGGCCCACAAGCTGGCTCGGCGCGATCCTTAGCTCGCCAAAGCAGGGAATCAACTTAAAGTTGCTCCTCTGTATCGATGCGGCCACATCGAACCGCGCCAGGCTACTCCTCGCCCTTCAACGTGGCGTGTCCTTCTTCCAATTCCTTGGCTTCCTTCAAGACGCCAAGCCCATGGCGTGCATAGGCGATGGGCCCGGCGGCGACGGTCACGCCCCAGACGATCGCGGCGAGCGTTTTGCCCACGATCCACAAGATGATGATGAGCATCCCCTGCAGCACCAGCGCGACGGCGCCCGCGAACAGCGGCAACAACGCTGCAAACAGTGCCCAGCCGAAAATCGTCCAATCGTCGCTCGTGTCCCCGATCTTGTCGACGGCCCCGATTGCCATGATCCCGCCGACCGGCAAGGTCGCAAGATAGATGATGCGTCCCATCCAACCGGACGTATCCCAAACCACGATCGCCGTTTTTAGCAGCACGACAACCGGCCAAAAGACCGTGGAGATCCCGCTCAGGCCATAGAGTTCCAATTGCTGGCCGACCGCATGCGTGTCGCACCCGCCGCTCACCGCGCCGTCCGCGTAGGCGACGCTGCATCCGGTGAGCTCCGCGTAATAGGCGCCCATCACGTTCAACGGGCTGATCACCTGAAGATCGGCAAGCAGCTGCCCCGTCAACGCACGCAGCGGCGCCACGATCTCGAGCTCGCTCAAATAATGCCCGACGATCGCAACCGCCAAAGCCGCCACCAAATAAGGCCACGACGGCAGCCGCCTAATCAGCAACTTCCGCCCACGCTCCAACGTCGTCTTCAGATCCATGAAACCCCTCGGTGGGCGGCGTGATACTCTCCCAGCCCTTCCAAGGGAAGGTGGCTCCCGCGCGAAGTGCGCGGGCGAAGGGATCTATCGGCTCCCTTGCCCTATCGTCCCGCGCGCGCTTTCACGAGTGCGAGGTTCGCTTCATAATTGCGATTGCCGGGATCTTCGCGCACAGCCTTTTCCATGTCTGCAATGGCGTCGTCGAACTTGCCGAGTTGCACTTCGATCTCTGCGCACCGGTTGTGATAGGCCGCCAGCGGCGGGCCATCGAGTTCGCCCTTCTTGATGATCTTCCGGCATTCGCGCAGCGCCTTTTCGAGATTTTCCGATTGGCGGCAATCGTCCGTGCTCAACATTGCGCTCCCGCCCGGTACCTTCGGCAGCGGTGCTTGATAGAAGCCGCCGACAGGGGCGGCTGCAGGCGCGGGCATCGGAGGTGGAGCAACGGCAACCGGCTCCGGCGGAGGCTGCTGAGCAACCGGCGGCGGCGGAGAAGATGTTTGAACCGCGACCGGCGGCGGCGCGACAGCAACGGGTGGTGGCTGAACCGGCTGTGTTTGAACCGGCGGCGGTGGTGCGGCCACGGCCGGCGCCCCGCCATCGCTCACGCCGTAACGTGCATAGCGGGTCACAACGTCGGGATAGATCGCCTTCGCCGCAGCGATGTCCGCCTGGCCGCCGGCGTTGTCGCCCATACGCTTTTTGACGACCCCGCGCATGAACAGCGAACTCGCAGACTTCGGCTCGATCGCAAGCGCAGCATCATAGTCCGCCCGCGCTCGTACGAGATCGCCGAGCCTAAAATAGATGAAGCCGCGGCTGTCGAGTGTGTTGGCGTCCTTCGGTGCTTTGGCGAGCGCTTGGGTGCACAGATCGAGCGCCGTATTCAAGTCCCGGTTCAAGACGCCGCGTACCCAGCAGCGCTGGTTGTTCGCGTTGGCGGAGTCGGGCACAAGCCGCCCAGCCGCATCCGCATCCGTCAGCGCTTCTTCGAAGCGGCCGAGTTCCTGCTTCGCAATCGAGCGGAAGTAATAAGCATCGGCATCGTCGGATTTCAGCCGGACCGCTTCGTCGTAGTCCTGGATCGCTCGCTCGAATTGACCCTTCTTGCGATAAGCGTCGCCGCGATTGCGATACGCGACGTTGTTCGGTTTGACCCTGATCGCTTGGTCGTAGTCTTGGATCGCGCGGTCGAATTGCCCCTTCAACTCATACGCAATGCCGCGATCGATATAGGCCTCCGCGTAGTCCGGCTTCAGCCTTATCGCTTCGTCGCAATCTTGGATCGCGCGGTCGTACTGTTCCTTGTTGTCGAACGCCAAGCAGCGGTTTCGGTAGGCAAACGCATATTTCGGGTCGAGCTTGATCGCTTGGCTGTAGTCTTGGATCGCGGCGTCGTATTGATCCTTCTTGAAGTAGGCATTGCCGCGGTTCAGGTAGGCAACGGTATAGTCCGGTTTGATCCTGATCGCTTGGTCGTAGTCTTGGATTGCGCGATCGTACAAGCCTTTGCTCTCATACGACAATCCGCGGGTGTTGTAGGAGTAGTGGTCGTTCGGGTTGAGCCTGATCGCTTGATCGTAATCTTGGATCGCGCGGTCATGGTCGCCCTTCGCGGCATAGGCATCGCCGCGGCTGCCGTAGTAGTCGCCGTCGCTCGGTTTGAGCCTAATCGCTTGGTCGAGGTCTTGGATCGCGCGGTCGTACTGGCCTTTTCTGTAATAGGCGTTGCCGCGGCCGTAGTAAGAGTTTGCGTAATTGGGATTGAGCCTGATCGCTTGGTCGAAATCTTGGATCGCCCGGTCGTCTTGACCCTTGCCCGCATAGGCGACGCCGCGATTGTTGTAACTGATGGCTTCGCTCGGTTCGAGCTGCAGCGCGGTGTCGCAATCGCGGATCGCGTTGTCCCACTCCTTCTTGCCGATATAGGCGCTGCACCGATTGACGTAGGCCCAATCCAAATCGCGCCCCGACCACCGTCCCGACTGAATGGATGCCGTGCACGCCCCGATGCGCAAATCCGGATCCAGGTTTCCGTTCGCACAATCGTCGGCCTGATCCGCCCGCGCAGGCACAGCCGTCCCAAACGAAAGCGCCACCGCGCAAGCGGCGATGCCAAGCATCGCGCGAAACGAATTGACGAACCCCATAGCCATTGCCCCCGGCCGCTAGTCAGCTGCAGTAGCCGCCATCGCCCTCGTGCAGGTCAATTGCTAGAGCCGGTTTCGCAACGCCTCTGCGGCGTCCCCGCAACAAAATTCGCCCCATGACGGCGTCGCGCGGTTCGCCACTCGCCGCAGAGACGAAAGCGGGCGAAGGCGTGCGTACGTTCGGACTTGGCGCGATCCCGCGCACCCACGCGCATGGCCCGGCCGTCGGTGCCGCAACCGAGGTCTAAAGTCCCGCGCGCGCTTTCACGAACGCGAGGTTCGCTTCAAGTTTGCGATTGCCGGGGTTGTGTTGCAACGCCTTATCCGCATCCTCGACCGCCTCGGCATTGCGGCCGAGCGCAAGATCGATTTCCACACAACGCGTATAGATCGCCGACAGCCGTTTGCCGTCGAGATCGCTCTTGCGGATAATCTTCCGGCATTCGAGCAGCGCCATCTCAAGATCTGCCGATTGCGCGCACACGTTCACGTTCAGCATTGCCCGCCCCGGCAGCACCGCCGGCAGGCGAAGGCTGGTGAATCGCGGAGCCTCGGTTTGCACGCCGCCGGCGCCCTTCGCAATCGCCAGGTTCTTTTCGTAATCGCGGGTTGCCGGATCTTCCTGAATCGCAATTTCAAGGTCGGCGATGGCGTCTTCGAATTTGCCGAGCAGTATTTCGATCTCCGCGCATCTGTTGTGATACGCAGCCTTCGCCCGCCCTTCGACCATGCTCAATTTGATGATGTACTTGCATTCGTACAACGCCTTTTTGAGATCCACCGATTGCCGGCAATCGCGGCTGCGCATCTCCCACTTGTCTGGCGGCACCTCCGGCACCGGCGCGCGATAGAATCCGGGGATCGTGTCCGCGCCCGCAGCGATCGGCGCCAACGCGGCGCACGAGGCGAAGCAAAGCGTCGCGCGAAAGAAATTGACGAATCTCATAAGCTGTGCCCCCCGGCCAACGCGGAGAGCCTAGCATGCCTATGTATCGCCCGCGACGGTGGCTCAAAGCCGCGGGTTCGAGCGCAGGGCAAGCATTTAGGCAGAGATGCGCATCGCCCCCGTGTGCGCCGCGACGCAGTCGCCGATGCCAAGCGACACCGGTGCCCACTGCACTTTGCTAACAGCGGCATAGGCGTCGGCGCGCCGCAGGTCTAGTGTCGTCCAATGGCGGACGGCAAAGACGACGAAGCGAACTCGGTGATCGGCCGCGTGAAGCGCTATTCGGGCGTGACCGCGGGCGTGGCAGGCGTTGCGGTGCGTGGGGCAGGGCGCTGGCTTGGCGGCAAGGGCGTCATGGGCATCGACAACGCGCGCGATGTCGTGCGCATGCTGGGTGGGCTACGCGGACCTTTGATGAAGGGTGCGCAGATCGCGGGCGGCTTGCCCGGCATCTTGCCGCCGGAGTTTGCCGCCGAACTCGCCAAGCTGCAGAGCGATGCGCCGGAGATGGGTGCGGCCTTCGTGCGCCGGCGCATGGCGGCCGAACTCGGGCGCGATTGGCAAACAAAATTCAAATCGTTCGATCTGAAGGCCGCGCACGCCGCCTCGCTCGGCCAAGTGCATCGCGCAATCGGGCACGACGGCAGGGCGCTGGCGTGCAAACTGCAATATCCCGACATGCGCTCGGCCGTGGAAGCAGACCTCACGCAGCTCAAAACCGTTCTGTCGTTGCAGCGTGCGGCGGAGCGCAAATTCGACACCACCGAAATCGCCGAAGAAGCGGCCGAACGCATCCGCGAGGAGCTGGACTACACGCGCGAGGCCATGCACATGCGCCTGTTCGCCGCCATGTTGAAGGGCGACGACCGCATTGCTGTGCCCGAACCGGTGAGCGAACTGTCGACAGCGAGGCTCCTTACGATGACGTGGCTCGAGGGCGCGCCGTTTCGCGACTCGCTCCAGCGCCCGCAAGCCGACCGCGACGCGATCGCACACGCTCTTTTTCACGCCTGGTTCTATCCGCTCTACCGCTTCGGCGTCGTGCACGGCGACGCGCATCTGGGGAACTACACAGTGCGGCCGGGCGGGGCGATCAATCTGCTCGACTTCGGCTGCGTGCGCGTGTTTCCGGCGCGCGTCGTTGGCGCGCTCGTAAAACTCTATCGTGCGCAGATTGCAGGCGACGACGTGGCTGCCGCAAAGGCCTATGCCGATTGGGGCTTTGCCGAGGCGACGCCAGAGTTGGTGGAAAAGATGCGCCCGTGGTCGTCGATGGTCTTCCAACCGTTTCTCGAAGACCGCGAACGTACGATCGCCGAAGGCGCGCCATCGTTCATGGTCGACATGGGCCAAGTCTGGACGATGAAGTTGCGTATGCGCGAAGGTTCGACGGTCCGTCCGCCGCGCGAGTTCGTGTTCGTCGCCCGCGCGATCGTCGGCATCGGTGCTGCGCTGGTGCATTTGAACGCCAAGCTCAACTGGCACCGCATGTTCGAAGGCCTGATCGCGGGCTTCGACGCCGACGCGTTGGCCGCCCGCCAGGCAGCACGACTTCGCGACGTGGGGCTGTTGTCGACCGCTAAGCCGGCGGCGTGACCGCAGGCGAAGGCGCCTTCACGCCCCACACGATGCGCGACCACGCCCGCTCGTGCAGATAATAGAGAAACATCTTCGTGCCGAGCTCCAGCACCGCGATGGATCCGCCCATCACCGCATTGCCCGTGATCAGCCACCCCAGCACGAACGTGTCGATCGAACCGATGCTGCGCCAAGAGATCGCCTTCACGACGGCGCGCAAATGCGTGGTGCGGCTCTCGCGCGCGATAATCTGAGGAGCATCCAAGGGTCAGGTCGCGCTTTCTAGAAGCGTGCGTTTACGCGCACGCCCACATAAGGCGACGTCTCATTCTTGGTGTCGAGCCGCGCAGGCGTACCGGCGAAGTAGTCGGGTGCTATGTAGGCCGCGACTGCCGAGTCGTAGACCATGCCGCCCGCGACCGCCGCGGAAATCGTCTGCGTGATGTCGTAGCTCACATTGGCTTCAAGCCTTGCCACAACACCCGTCTTGTCGGTTTCTGCATGCAGCGTCGAGAAGTCGGCGTTCATCCGGTTCGTGCTTGCGTCCATCTCGAAGTCCTTGAACGCGAACCCCGCGGAAGCGCCGCCGCCCAAATGAAAGCTCGAGCCGAGCGGGATCGATCCCGACACGTGCCCGACGAGTTCGAAGCTGCGCGTTTCGAACGACGTCGCGGTGACGTGCAATTCGCCGAACACGAAGTCGAACTGCGTGTTGAGATAGTCTGTGTCGAGGTCGCGATACGTGAACGAAAGGTCCGCACGCGCAATCCGTCCGTTCTCTTCGAAAATCACTTGGCCCGCCGACGCGCCGAGCGCAAAGCCGCTCAAGTCCACCTCAAGCGTTTGGTCGGCCGTTCCCGTGCCGCCGTAAGTGCCGCTGCCGTCGAGCGTGCCGTCCAAGAACCCGTACGCATAAGGGGTGCCGTCCGGAATTTGAAAGCGCGTCGACGAGGATCCGTCCGCGTCGATGACGTTGCCATGCACGCCAAGACGCCATCCGCCCGCGAAATCCCGCGCAATCCCAAGCGTGTAGCTAAAGCCGTCCGCATCGGCTTGCAGAAACTGCGGCTGCACGCCGCCGCCGGTGAAATCGAACTGGATGACGCCGTTGCCGTGGGTCGGCAGTTGATACCAATCGAACGAAGCATCGCCGCCGATCACCCAACCGCCCGCGGTTTGCTGCAGCGGCATCATGTTCAGGTTGATGGGCTCGTTCGCCGACGCCACCGCGCTAAGGGCGAGCATGCAAACACCGGCTGCAAGAATCTGGCGCGTCGTCATGGGGCAAGTCTCCTGATGATGAGACGCCAGTTCGCAAGACGCCGGTTAATGAGTCGTTAATTCGAGGGGCTTGCGCGCCGTTTCGCAACGCAACGCGTCACTTTAGAGGGTGCGCGAGTCCGCCGGGTTACACCGGCGTCAGTTCTCCGGCGCACGCACCTGCGTCGCCTCCGCAAATCCGCCCTTCGCGTCGAACACCGTCCCCCAGCCCATGCTCTCGTTCGGCCGCAAAATACGCGCGACGATGAAGCCGAACGCTTCGCTCCAATCGGGATGCGCTTTGACGAACGCGTCGATCAGCAAGCGGTTACGCACCTCGCCGTCGGGGTCCGTCAAGTTCCAGCTTGCATCGCGATATTGGATGACGAGGCCGAGTTGCTTCTCCGCCCCCACGATCGTCACCTGCTCGACGCTGTAGCTCACGCGCCCAAACTTCCACACCCGCGGTGGATTGCCGGCAAGTTCTGCGGGCACTTTCAGGCTCGCCAGCGCCGCATCGATCCGCGGTTTCTGGATCGGTTGAAAATCCGGGCCGCGAAACGCCGTGGCCGACGCCGCCGACATCAGCATATAGGCGTTGAAGGCGTGACCCTTGCCCGCCTGCACATCGGCGAGCTGCTGCAGCCGTGCAGCGTCATGCCCCGCAATGCCCGAAATCGTGACGTAAAAGCTTGCGACCTGCCACGTGTCGCCCGCAGGCAACAGCCACGCGGTCAGCGCCCACTCATGCGCCGGCGTCACCGCACCATAAAGCACGTGCACTTGCGCATCGCCCGGCAGCGCATTCACCTGCACGCCGCTTTCCGAGTTGCCGCAGATCACGCGCCCCGGCTGCCGCTCGCGGCTCACCTGATAGATGGCACGCGGCGCAAGTTTCGTGAACGTGCCGCCGCCGCCGTCGACGATCGCACCCACCGCCGCATCGAACGTGTCGCGTGGCGTCTGCTTTTGATAGGCCGGCGACAGCATCGCATAAGCGGCCTCGCCGTCGCGCCGCAGCACCGCCTCGAAGAACGCTTTGGAGAAGCCCTGCGCCTTTGTCCGCACGGCGGGCTCGATCGCATCGTCGCTCAGGCAGCGCGGCCCCCCGCCGAGCGGCAACCACCCCATCACCGCCGCAAAAACCAAAAACACAGCGACCGCCCCAACCGCGATCCAAGTATTCCGCATGCGAGTCTCCGAGAACCGCGCGGATGGTAGGGGATGGCCGTATCATGTGACAAGGCGATCACAGGCGCGAACCCGGCAACGGGTGTTAAGGTCTCGCATCGACCAAAGAAAACGAAATCGCGAAAGGGACAAACGTGCAGCTCAAACTGACAACCGCAATCGCAGCACTGGCTTTCGTTGCAACGAGCGCCGCCGCGCACGCAAGCCCAATTGCCCGATTCACGGACGCCAACGTCAGCGCGGTTCTGAAAAGTGCCGGCGCGACGGACATCGCCCAGAAGGCGGTCGAGAACGGCCCCCGGCTGGTCTTCAAAATGGGAGAAGTGAGCCTCGTCGCGGACCTCTTGGGTTGCGAGGCGGGAAAAGGCTGCACCGGTCTGATGTTCATGGTGGCCTACGATCCGAACCCGACCGACACGCTCGATGCCGTCAACGCCTTCAACGATAAATACGTCTACGGCAAAGCCGTCCTGGAAAAGCCGAGCGGATTGCTCATTTCAATGCGGACAATCAACGGCGGCGCCGGATCGTCGACGGAACAAGTCGCCGACGAACTCGCCCTCTTCATCGGCGTCAACGACGTCCTGCTCGACCACATGCAGAAAAGTACGTTGAGCGTATCCTACGGCCCACGCTCGGCCACGGCTGGAATCGTGCTACGGCCAAACCAAGTGACCGCTCCGACAAGGTGGAACACGCTGCCGCACAACAGGCGGCGTTAGCGTCTTATTTCGCGCTATCTTTCTTCGTTTCGCCGTATCCCGTCTTCGCATCGTAGACCGTGCCGAAGCCGGCGTCGCTGCCGGTGCGAAGGGCGCGTGCGACGAGGAAGCCAAACGCTTCCTTGAACTCTGGATGCTTTTTGACGAATCCGTCCAGCAGAAGCCGGTTGCGCTTGTCGGCGATCCCGTTGTCTTTGCCGTCCCACTCCGGATATTGGTAGTAGAACGCGAGCCCAAGCTGCTTCTCCGCGCTGGTGATCTCCACGTGCACGACGCTGAACGTGTTGCCGTCGAACGTCCAAGCGTAGGGCGGATCGCCCCGCACCTCTTCCGGTACGTCGAACGCTTTGAGCGCGCTTTCAGCGTCCTGATGAACGCCCAGTCTGTAGTCGCCGCCGCGATCGGCAAGTCCAAGCGCCCCGATATAAAGCAAATAGGCGTTGAGCTCGTTGCCCTTCTTATCTTGCGCCGCCGCCAAGGGCATCAAGTCGCGTGCATACGTCCCCTCAAGCGAGGCCGGATACAGATTGAAGCTGGCGACTTCCCATGTGCCGGTCGTTTCGGATTTCAAGAGCCACGTCGTGAACGCCCAGTCGTCGGCGCCCTTCTTGGCGGCGTAGAGCAGGTGCACTTGCGTGCGGTTCGGAAACGCTGTCACGATCACCGAACCGTCCGGCGTGCTGATCTTGCAGATCGATTGATCGCCGCCGGTGATCGACGGCTGGAAGATATGCTCGAGCTTGCGCGGCGAAAACGTGCCGAGGCCCGCAATCTTTTTCAAGATGCCGCCAAACCTGTCCGCCGGCATATTCGTCTTCAATTCGCCCGACAGCGTCGCGTAGGTTTGCTCCTGTTCGCCCTTCAAGATGCCGTCGAAGAATGTTGTCGCAAACGCGTCCGCGCTATTGCGTAGGGTTGCGTCGATCTCCGCATCTTCATGGCAGACACCGGCGTTCAGTCCGATCGAAATTGCGCCCGACCAGAACGCGTAGCCGACGGCTCCAACCAAGGCGAGCGCGACGACCCAACCGAACGCGCGCATCGTTCTTAGAACTCGTTCGCGATCGTGAGCCCCACCACGTGCGCGGTCCACTTGATGTCGACGTCGGCGGGGGCGGTTGTCGGTGTGTCGACCGTGTTCGTGCCAGCCATGTCGTAGAAGCGGTACTCCACCCCGAAGCGCCAGCCGTCGCTCATCGCCATCTCGGCGCGCCCGCCGAAGACGTGGCCGTCATGGATTTCGCTCGACGTGACAACGCCGCCCGCACTCGCCGTGACGTCGCCGGCCGCAAGCCCCGCGCTCCCCGCAAGCAAGATGTCCCCGAAAACGACAAACCCGGCGCTCAGCTGCGCCTCGCCGAGCCAACTCAGATTGCCGACGCACTGCGCGGTTCCCGCGCAAACGCGATCGAAGCCCAGATCGGCATAAGACGCGCGAACGCCCGCTTCCACGACGAACGATCCGAAGCGCAGGTCGTAGCCCGCCTGACCGCCCCCGATCATGCCGCCTTCGCCGCCGGCCGCGTCCGTCACCGGCGTCACATACGTGCAACCGCACCAGTCGGCGTGCGCGCCGAAGCCGTACTCCGTCTGCAGGCCTAAGAACGCGCCGTCAAAATTAGCCGCCGGCCCCGCCGCAAACGCCGTCGCGGCCGCCCAAAAGATGGCGGTTAGCCCAAGTGCCCCCCAACGCAGCATCGTCCCCCAACTCCGCACGCGAAGGCAAAACCCTACCGCCTCGCCGCGCGCAAAAGGTGACCGCCGCACAACGCCGAAGGGACAATCGCCGACACCCGCAATTCGTGCCGGGGGTGCAACGCCGCCCAAATCACTCGCCTAAGAGGCGACTCCAGAATCTAGCGCCGCGTCTCCGGCCATTGCTTGCCCGCAGCAGCCGCAATCCGATCCGCGACCTTGGCCGCGACTGTCAGCCGCCCGTCGCTGCGCGTGCCGAAGGTCAGCTCCGCCACATCGGTCCAAAAAAAGCGGTAGCGCTTCACATGAATGTCGCGCCACGGCACCAGGAAGTCGTGCGTGAAGAGCCCAAAGAATTTCGGCACGCCGACGCGCAAGCCCGTAGGGCACGCGGCGAGCTTTAGGATGTTCTTGTAGTTGACGCCGATCCCCATCGCGCCCGTTTGCCAGGTAAGCTGCAGCATCGGTTGCTGTTCCGGTTTATCGGGATAGCGTTCCACCAGCGAGAACCAACCCGACAACCATCCCAAGAGCGACGTCACGCCAAGCCACATCGCGACGAAGAAAACGGGAAACCCGACAATCGCAAACACGGCGTCCATGCGGCTTTACCCCTGGCTGGAAGTTCACGTCTGCCGGCGCGTCGCCGGAACGTCGCGCAAATCCATTGCCCACGCCAGCGACGAGTCGCACCAAAGCTGCCGCACCGGCGCCTCAAGAAAGTGCCGCTGGCGAATGCTGCCGAGCCGGATCGAATAAGCCGGCGGGTTCTCCGGCGCCGCCGCATAAATCGGCGAACCGCAGACGGGACAGAACGCTTGCGCGCGCCGCGTACCGCTCTCGGCCGTCTTGATATAGATCGCGGGCTCGCCCTCGATCGAAAACGTTTCCGCCACCGCCGACACCATCGCCCGATAGGGCGACCCCGAAAGCGACTGGCAATCGCTGCAGTGACAAATGCCCACCGTCAACGGATCGACCTCCGCCTTGAAACGAATTCGCCCGCAATGACATCCACCGTCGACCTTCATGCGCGTCGTCCCGATTGCTTCGCGCCAGTTTGGAGCCAACGCTCTCGCTTGTGAAGGGCAGGGGCGACCAGCGAATCAACGCCTTAGCCTGAAGGCCACGCCCTCATATGTGCGGACGGCGTTCCCCCGCTCCAGACTGCGATTCTGCACCCACAGCGCCGATTTGCCGGCCGCAAGCTCCCGCTCGAGCCGCTCGCGCAACATCAGCGCAAGTTTCAGCCGCGCGACCTTCTTGTTGGCGTGTTGCGAGCGTTGGTTTTGCGAAACCGTCGTCAGCCCGCTGGGCAGGTGCGTCGCGCGAACGGCACTGTCGGTTTTGTTGACGTGCTGCCCGCCGGGACCGGAAGCGCGCATGGTTTGGTAGGCGATATCGCGCTCGTGCAGTTCGGATCCATCCTCGACTTCTGACACCCGGCTAACGCCGGCAAACCAATTCCGGCGCTTGTGCGTCGGGCGAAAGGTGCTGGTGCCGATCCAACGCACGGTTCCGGTCCGCGATGCCGCGAACGCTTCGGCGCTATCGCCGTCGACCCGCAACAACACCGACGCGCACGGACCGGCACATGGCTCCACCGCTTCGCATATGAGCCCGTCTTTCGCCGCTTCCCGGCAATATGCGTCGGCGAGTTTCGCGACGACCCATTCGCATTCGGCCGGACCTTGACCCGCGGAGATGTGAAGAATGATCCCGCTCATACGCGCCGCGTCTTGTAGCTGATGAGAGGGCGCAGCGTTGCCACGACGTCGATCAACGCCGCCGCGGTCAGGTCGTGGATCACCTGGTGGATATCTTTGTACGCTTGCGGCGCCTCCTCATAGATCAGCTCGCGGTCTTCGCAGATAACGCGGCTGCCGATCTTCGTGCGCTGCATGTCGGCGACCGTGAAGCGGCGGTTGAGCTTCGCCTTTGCTTCGCTGCGGCTCCACTTCCGCCCCGCGCCGTGCGCCAGCGAATGCAGCGCCCGATCCGCCGTCTCCAGTCGCGGCTGCACGACATACGTCACATCGCCGCGCGAGCCGGGCACGACGATGAGCCCGCGATCCGCAGGTGCCGCGCCTTTGCGATGCAGCCAGCCGCCGTCATGCGGCGTGACACTGTTGTGGCAGATGTCGATCCGCCGCTCACCGCTCATGCCCAGCCGCTCGAAGAAGCGCGCTGCAATGATTTTGCGGTTCAACACCGCCCACTGGATCGCCTTATCGTGCTCCCGCAAATACGCCGTACACGCATCGCTGCCCACGGTCAGCGGTTGAACATTCTGCCGCTCGAGCTGTCGCTCCGAAATGATGTGGCCGAGCCCGCGCGAACCGCTGTGCACCATCAGATAGATGCAATCGCGGCCAAGCCCCGCCGCGTCGAATGCCGCGTGATCCGCGACGTCGTCGATGCAAAGGATTTCGGCGAAGTGATTGCCGCCGCCGATGCTGCCCAGCGAACCGCCCATCAGATCGGACGGCAAGCCCGCCTCGGCAAGCGCCGCTTCGCTGTCGCCCGACCACGGTACTTCGAACCCGGTCAACCGCTTCTCGGCAGCATCGGGCTTGAACCTGCGCGCCGGCATGTCGCTCGCCCACAGCGCCATACCGCAGCCGATGTCGCTGCCGACAAGGTGCGGATAGACATGGCTGCGCGACCAGAACGCAGCACCGACCGCGATGCCGCGCCCGGCGTGCAGGTCCGGCAAGCCGACGACGCGCTCGATCCCCTCAAGCAGCGCCGATTGGTGAAGCTGATCGATCGCCGATTGCTCGATCCAACTATCGGCGGATGCAATGATCTCGACGTGTGCTTTGGACACGATCATGCCTCCCCGGACTTGAGGACGGCGGCAGACAATTCTAACGGAAAGCTACTCAGACGACCGAAGTCGCCCTCACAGGAATGGCCCATGATTTTTGTTCCTGAACATAACGGAAATGCAGAGTGGTTAGGCTGGTTGCAGTTGCTGCAGTCACGACGCACTCCTTTCCTGATCAAGAACAACGCGCCACGCTTGGCGCCTTCGCGGGCAGTGCATTACTAGGGGCACAGCGCCCGTTCAAGCGAAATTCGGTCGCAAGCCTGCAACATCGTCGCGTCAACGCGCGCTAAGCGCCGAGGTCGCGTGGCACGCCGCCCACGGCTCGCAAGAGCCCGATATTCCGCCTAGTCTCGCCACAAGAGCGTTTTTATAGGGGCTATCACAATGAACCTTTCCGACTTGGCGTCCATCGCGAGCATTGTCAGCAGTGCGGCGGTCGCGGTGTCGCTGATCTATCTGGGTGTGCAGGCCCATCAGAACTCCAAGCATACGCGGGCGCTAATCCAGGCAGGCCGCGTCGACAGGTTGATGGCGCAAGTGATCGGCTATTCCGATGCAGACAAGTGCGCCGCCTATCTCACCGGAAACGGACAGGCGGCAACGCCGGAGGCGATCAAACAGCGGCAGTTCATGCTGCAATGTCTTGGGCAAGTGGGCGTCATGCTCGACGTGTTTACGCAGCATCGCGAGGGTCTGCTGAACGACGAGCAGTTCCACGGTGTTTGCGCAACCTATCGTGTTTGGCTGCGCGAGCCGGGCTTCCGGCAATTCATTCACGCCCACAAAGGCGTATCGAGCGCGGCGCAGCCGAAGTTCATTGCTTTTGTCGATGGGTTGATGACGGACGCGTCGCCGCAAACCGGGACTTAGAGGTTAGGGCCGCGGGCGCGGAACCGAGTTTCTCACGATGTGTATTGGCCCGTTGTCTTTTGGCGTTTAATCTCGCCTCTCTAGGTAACGGATGGAAGTTATGAGCGACGCAGTCGGTCCTGGCGATCTGGTGCTATGCGTCAACGCCGCCCCCAATCACGTCACGGGACAGCCCGTGCCTCTGGTCGCCGGGGAGACCTACCGTGTGATCGAGGTCATGGAATTCGCCTGCCCATGCGGACGGTCCGATGCTCTGCTGGATGTCGGCATTGATTTCGCGTGGTGCCAAACGCGCTTCCGCCTTCTGCCCAAGCCCAAGGCCGAGTCCACGCCCCGCCGCGTTTCGGCACCCAAAGAAAAAGAGACGGTTCGCTGAATCGCAACAAGCGGTCGAGCCGAAGGACATCGTCGCAATGCCGCATCCGGACCTGGAATCGCTGCCCGTCATCGGCGAGCGCAAGATTGCCGCGATCCTCAGTTGGGACGCGCTCATCGACGCGACGGAAAAAGCGCTGAAGGAGTTTTCGGCAGGCGCAGTCGTGCAGCCGGTCCGCCAGATCATTCCGGTGCCGGGCCGCGATGCCGTGTTCGCCGCGATGCCCGCGGTCGGAACGGCGATGGCCGTGAAGATCGTGACGCTCTACCACGGCAATGCCGCAATCGGCCTTCCGACCCACCAGGGCGTAATCGTGGTCCTGGATATCGACAACGGCGCGCCGCTCGCGCTGCTCGACGGACGGCTGATCACCGAGATGCGAACCGCGGCGGGCTCGGCCGCCGCCGCCCGCGCGCTCGCGCCCAAGTCCGTCGACGTCGTGACGATCATGGGCAACGGCGTGCAAGCGGGCGCGCATGTCGAGGCGCTGCGCAGAGTGCGCGATTGGAAAGAACTGCGCATCTGGGCACGCGACGAAACACGTGGCCGGCAATTGGCGGAGCGGCTCGGCGCGAAATTCGTCGCGAACGCCGAAGCGGCCGTGCGCGACGCGGATATCGTCGCCTGCACGACCGCGGCAAAGACGCCGATCCTGCGCGGCGAATGGCTGAAGCCCGGCGCGTTCGTGGCTGCCGTCGGATGGAACGGGGCCGATGGGCGCGAACTCGACGATGTCGCGATGGCGAACACGGTCATCGTCGAATCCACGGATGCAGCGCGCAAAGAGTCCGGCAACGTCAGGGGATCGAACTGCGAGATCTTCGCCGAAGCGGGCGAGATATTTTCCGGCGCCAAGAGTGTGCCGAAAGGCGCGACGGTCATCTACGACTCTGTCGGCATCGCCATTATGGACGTAGCCGCCGCCAAACTCGTCTACGACCTTTGGCTGGCGGCGAAGCGTTAGCCGCGCTTAAAGCGGCGCGAGTCCAACAGCGGTGCGCTCCTTGTCGATCAGCGATTTCATTCGCGCGCGCAGCGCGTCGAACCCGGCGTCCTTCGGCAAGAAGTTGACGTAGCTCGGATCGAAGAACAGCGCGCTGCGCCAACCGGCGTCGATCGCCGCCGTGTAATGCGCCTTGGCCGCCGCGAAATCGCCTTCGAGCACCGCGATCTCGCCCGACTCGCGCAAGAACAGCTGGCTATTCTTGTACAATGGCCGCAGCTCATCGTGCGCGGCTTTCCACGCCGCGAGCACGCCCTTGGCATCCTTGTGAC
Source organism: Micropepsaceae bacterium (assembly GCA_044220975.1). Taxonomy (GTDB): domain Bacteria; phylum Pseudomonadota; class Alphaproteobacteria; order Micropepsales; family Micropepsaceae; genus SZUA-430. Next base: position 39,321 of record JBGAPZ010000024.1, read on the forward strand.
CTGTTTCCTTCAGCGCCAGCAAGAGCTGCAGAAGCGAGCAATTGCACACAAGGCGGCCCGCCTTCGCGGCCGCGGGCGATCCGATCTTGTCATCGTAATAGGAAACCGCCCCGGCGATATCGTCGGCGGCATAGCGGATCGGAACATACGAGCCGAGTCCCGCATCGACAGACGCCGTCGCTCCCGGATCAGTGGCAAGAAGCTCCAGCGCCCGCTTCTTTTCGCCCTTGAGTATGGCGCCAGTCGCCTTGCGCCGGCCTGGGAGGTCGGACCCAAGAACCCAGTCGCCATCGCCGAGCGCCAAACGAATGGAATAGCGGCGGATACTGAGCAAGTTCTCCTCGACCCCCTTGAGTTCTTCCGATACGCGCCAAGCCGCAGCGAGGTCGCCGTGCCCCGCGAGCGCAGTAACGCGCATCGCTTTAATCGATGACTGATTGGGGCTTACCTTCGCCCATTGGGCGAGCGCGGCTTCAGCCTCTTCGGTGCGGCCCATCGAAATAAGGTAGTTCACGTAGATAACGTTGGCGTCGCGCAGACCGGGGTCCCGTTGAAGCACGCTGGCAAGGATTTTCATCGCTTCCGCCAACTCGCCCTTTCGTCCCAGAAAATAGGCGAGGTCGTTTTGAGCCTGCGAAAAATTCGAACGGATCGTCGTCGCCTTGCGCAAATAGCCGATCGCAGTGTCGATCCGCTTTAGGTCCCCGGAGTCTGCGAGCAGGCCGTGGTAGCTGCCGATCGCGAACAGCGCTTCGGCCGACCCCGGATCCTCGGCGAGCGCGCGGTCGGCAAAATCCTTGACGATCGGCAGAGCGTTTTTCACGGGCGTTGCGCCGACAGCGCCAGGCGCGTCCGACAGCATCTGCTCCGCATAGGATCGCCAAGCAAGCGCCGGCGCATAGTGCGGATCGGCGGCAATCGCCTCGTCGAGAAGCTTCGCCGCCGCCTGATAGGCTGCGCGCGAGCCGTCCATGGTCATCTTCTCGCGCGCCAGCAGGAAGCGGTCGTAGGCGGTGACGTCATCAACCCGCTCCGACGGCTTCAGCGTCCTGGAAGCGCCGGCGAGCGCCGGCACCGCGGCACTCATCTCCGTCACGATCGCCTTCGCAATTTCGTCCTGTACGGTGAAAATGTCGTTGAGGTCGCGGTCATACGTGTTCGACCACTGGTGATAGCCGTCCTTCGCCTGGATGAGCTGCGCGGTGACGCGGACCTTGTTGCCGGATTTGCGGATCGAGCCTTCGACGATGTAGCCGACGCCCAAGATTTCGCCGATCTGGCGCAGATCCTTGTTCTGGCCCTTGAACGCGAAAGACGACGTGCGCCCGGCGACACGCAGATCCTTCACCTGCGCCAGCACGTTCAGCACCTCTTCCGAAATGCCGTCGGAGAAATATTGCTGGTCCTGCCCCGCCGACATGTCGGCGAACGGCAGCACCGCGATGGACGCCGCCGCCTCCGCACCGGGTGCATCAGGCGTTGGCGAGCGCGTCAGCCACATGACGACGGCGGCGAGCACCACGACCGCAGCACCGATGGCCGCCGCAATACGAGGCTCCGGCCATTTCCACGCGACCGCGCTCAGCGTCGCCGCTTTCGGCTTCGCGGGCGTCGGCGTGTGCGTACCCGCAGATGGCGCGAAGATCTCGATCGTCTCGGCCATCTTGTCGAGTTGAACGGTGCCGCGCGAAGCGAAGCGCTCAGCAAGCGGACCACGGATCATGCGGCAGACATCGGCGGAGATGATCGCTGATCCCGGCTCCGCCTTCGCCATCAACCGCGCGGCGACGTTCACGCCGTGGCCTAGCAAATCGCCGTTCGGCTGCACGGAGACCTCACCCACATGCACGCCGACGCGCACCCGCGGCCGGCATTCGTCGGCGAGCGCGGCGCTGACGGCGTTGAGGCTCGAAGCGAACTCCAACATGAAGCCGTCGCCGGCCGTGTTGAACACGCCGTGAGACTTTGCGATGCCTTCGATAATCGGACGCAGCAGACTGATCTGCGCCACGGTCTTGGCCTCGTCGGCCTCGGTGCGCGCGGAGTATCCGGCAACGTCGAGCGCGACGATGGTGGCGAGTTTGCGAGTGGTATCGTTCATAGCGCCTTGGTGTGGGCCGTCCCTTGGGGCGGCGCGCGCCCGTTCGAGCAGCGCGTCAACAAGGTCAGGCTGAGTCGATAAGTCCCCGGGCCGCCTCTATAGCAGAGGCGCGGCAAAATGCAGAACCCGCACGCGGTGAGTGACGCTGCCACTGACTTGCCCTATTCTGTCACCGGGGCAAGGAGGGTTAAGACACATGTGGTGGCGCATACCGCTGGGCGCGGTGATTAACGTGGTGACGTTCGTCGCAATCGGCACGATCGGGTTTATTGTCATGCGGCTGACGTGGCCCGCTTACGCCGCGGTCGAAAAGGCGATGACGTTCGACACGCCCATGATGGCGACCCGCCTCGCCGTCGCGGCTACCGGTTCGTTGATCGGCGCCTACCTCGCAGGCCTGACCACGCGCGACGCCCGCGTCACGCCGCTCATCGGCGGCCTGATCCTGCTCGTGCTCTTCATCCCCGTGCACATCCAGCTGTGGGACAAATTCCCGCTCTGGTACCACGCAACGTTTCTGACCAGCCTGCCGTTGCTTGCCTATATCGGTGGGATGTTCGCGCGAGAGGCGTGAGCTACGCCGCGCTGATGCTGACGTAATATCCGTCGGGGTCACGCAGCGAAAATTCGCGCGTTCCGGTGCTCGGGTTCTCGTGCGGCTCTTCTTCGAACGTGCTGGCGAGCATCCGCCCTCTCTGCAGGGCGACGTCGAAATTGTCGACGCGGAAGAACAGCAGCAGCCCGTTTCCGGGCTTCGCGTCATGCGGGCTCATCAGCGGCGGATGCTCTTCGGCACCCCACGCGTGCAGGCTAAGCAACACCGTCCCATCTGCATCGACGATCTGGCCGAAGTCGTCGTGCGCGGGCGGCGTCTGCGGCAAGTCGAGCAGCCGTTGATACCACGCACAGCACTTCGCCACGTCCGCCACGCCGACAATCGTCCAGAGGCGCTTCATCTCAATCAGGCCCCGGCCCAGGTTCGCTTCGACCGTCATGAACCGTGGCGTATCGGGCGCGCCCAGCACCACCGCGGTCAATTGTCCGTACATCACGACGCCCGTATCGACGTTGATACGGTTCGCTTTCCACTCCGGCACTTCGCTGGGCGTGTGCCCGTGCACGACGATGAAGCCGTGATCGACGTCGCTGTCGAGGAAGTGGCCGCGGATCCAGATCAAATCCTTGGGCTTCTGCTCGCTGAGCGGCCGCCCCGGCACGATGCCGGCGTGCACGAAGAGATAGGGTCCCGCCTCGTAGGTCAGCGGCAGTCGCTCCAGCCACTGCAGCCGGCGCGAACCCAACGCCTTGGCCAGCGCCACAGGATCGCACGCGTCGTGATGCTGAAGGCCCAGCGACGCCATCGTCTCGGCACCGCCATTGTCGAGCCAGTGCATCCAAACCTCGCGGTCGTCCGTGTCCAGACAATCGAGCATGAGCTGCTCGTGGTTGCCTTTCAGGCACACGCTCGTGAACCCGGCAACGCCCTTCATCACGCGGTCGATCACCTCGACGCTCTTGGCGCCCCGGTCGATATAGTCGCCCACGTAAACGATGACGCCCTTCTGATCGGCGTAACGCCAGCGATGCCAAGCCTCGATCCGCGCATGCATCATCGCGAGCATGTCGTCCCGCCCATGCACGTCGCCGATCGCGTAATGAATATCCAAAGGGGCCTAAGCCCGCGTTTTGCAGTGCACCATAGCACAAAAGAAAATGGGGCTTCGACCCGGCCATGAGGGCGTTTCGTGAGTGCGCTGGATTAGTGGGCCCGAACCTCGACCCGCGTCTCGCCGCGGTGCTGGCAGATTTCCGCCGTGAACCCGGCGTCCGTCTTGCAGATCGCGGGCAACCGCTTGCCGGTGACCGTGATCGAATAGGCCGGCTGGATCCGTTCCGCTGCAATCGCGGTGCCCGCAATCGGCTGGGCCAACACATGTGCACCGACCGTAACCGCAACCGCCGCAACCGACGCCGCACCGATCAGCCAATCTTCAAAGCTCTGCATCAACATTGTCGTCACTCCCCTTGAGGGCTGAGCGCGGGGCCCCTTTTCGGTGGCCGGCTCAACATCCTGTTAAACACGCCTGTTAAGTGTGCCAGGTCGGGCCAAGGTTGAAGTGCCGCTCGTCACAACCGCGTGCGGGAGTAGAAACCGCCGCCGTATTCCGCGAAAACGCCGCGAACGCCTGTGATGGGCGCTACGTGTGACGTGCGCTACAGCTACTCGTCTGCCGCGCGGTACTTGTCGTGGCAAGCGCCGCAAGCCGCTTTCGTCGTTGCAAGCGCTTTCGCCGCCTCGCTCTTGGCGCCGCGAACGATCAGCGCATCGAGCGCGCCAAGCGAACGGCCAACCGCCGCCGCCTTCGCTTCAAAGTCGGCGCGGTTCGTAAAGATCGTCGAGAGCGCACGCGACGAGCCCACGTTCTTGTCGCCAAGCGCCGTCCCGCGCGGAAACAAACCCGGCAGCTTGTCGGCGTTCGCCATAGCCGTTGTCAGTTTCGCATGCGCATCCGCGCCGCCCTTGCCCTGCACGAACGCCGCCGACGCGCCAAGCGCACCGCCAAACCCCTTCATGATCGCAACCCGCTGCGCGATCACCGCCTGCGGATTCGAAGGCGTCGTATCCATCGTCGTTGTGCACGCGGCGAGTGAGAGCGTGCTCAGCATCAGCAACACGGTCCGCATGCTCATTGTCGTCGCTCCTCGCCGTCACCAAGCTCCCTTTTACTCATTGCCGTTCCCCCACGCGAGCGCAAGAAAGTGGGGCGCCGGGCGCTTCAAGCCTGCCGTCGCGGATAGAGAATCTGAGGGCCAGCTGAGTCTCCAGGCCGCGCCCATTGCGCAACACACGCGCCAAAACTTTGAACGGCGCTCAGAATCACTAGGGAATCACAGGCGAAGTAACCTTCATGAACGGTTGTGCCGCACCCATTCTACAGGTCTGCGTGCGTGGAAAGTGGCGCCGTTGGCGGGTACATTTCTAACCGCGGCGGGGCCCTGCAACGGATTACATTTTTTGGAGTGTGGTGAGCCATGACAGCGCGGATAGTATTGCTGATGGTTGCGGTCGTAGGTTTGGCCGCATGCGAGTCCACAAAGGCGGTTGATACCGCACCGCCGACACCGGTCGCGGTTCAGACGCCGCCCGCCGAACCGCCGAGCCCAACCATTGTGCGCAGTGCGCTCGTGCCTGACGACGAAGCCGACATCGCGGCAGTGTACGGGCCCAAGAAGCATCGCGTGAAGGCGTCGAGCTACGACACCGCAGCCGCCGATCCGGTCGAAGCGTCTGAGCCTGCTGCACCCGTCTCCAAACCTGAGAAGCCCGCGAAGCCGTCCAAACCATCGAAGGCCGAAGCCGCGCCGCCGGTGACGACGGCCGACGCCGCAACACCGCCGCCGGCCGCGCCCACCGACCCGACAACAACAACACCTGCGCCGACCGACACCGCGCCCGATGACAGCGCCACACCGACGACCAGCGACGTCACGCCCGCTGCAGACGGCACGGCGCCAAAGTCGTTGTTCTCCGATCCCGCGTCTTTGTTACAGGCGCAGTTCGGCGGCTTCCCGGTATGGCTGATCGGTCTCGTGGGCCTCGTTCTGATCGTGGCGTTGATGATCGGACTTGGCGGCCGCAAGAAACCCGAAGAAGTCATCTAACGACGCGAACCGTTGCGAACCCCTCGCTTCCAACCGAAGCGGGGGGTTTTTCTTGAAGCCGGACGTGACGAGGTTCACAGCTTGTCGAAGCCCCGGTGTGGCAGCGTAACGTTAGTGCGAAGTTTTGCCCCTTGATTTCGGGCGGCCGCAGGTCTTCCGCGGCTTCGATCCCCCAGTTCGATGGAGTCGCGTATGCATTCGTGGTGTTGACGGCAGCGGTCTATCTCTGCCTGGCGCAGCCGCGAATGCAGCCGTTGCGCAAGACGCCGTCAAAATCTGCACCGAACGCTACAACACGGAAAAAGCTGGCGGCACGATCCCCGTCGGCATGTCGAAGTCGAAGTATATGAGCCAGTGCACAGGCTCGATGCGCCGTGCGGCGAAACTTGAGCAAGAACTCTCCCAAGGGGCGAGCGACGGCGGTAACGCAGGCAACAACGCCGGCAGCAACGAAGTCACGGCGACAACGACCCCGGTTAAACCCGTGCCGACGACCAGCAAACCCTCGCGCGTGCCGACGACGGTATCGCTGACGCCGAAGGGCACGTAGTCCCTAAAACTTGCGAAACGCAGGATTCCAAGCCCTAATCCCTTCGGGGACATGAAGGGGGAATCCGCTTGCGTACGCTACTCGTCGCAATACTTTTGCTCGTCACGCTAGCCGTTGCGGGCCTGGCCACACTCTATGTCTGTTACACCTGCACGCTGCCGCCAATGAAGGCGGCGATGATACCAATCGCGACGGTTTCCACCCACAGCGCAGGTGCGACGCAAGGTTGGTCAGACCGAACGCTCAAAGATCTCACCGCTATCCAGTTGCAACTACGGAACAACACCCCAATCCCCTACGACGCCGAGAACCCGCATTACGCGGAATGGGCAAACGAAGGCTACGACGAGGCCTACGAGCGTGCACGGCGTGTGACAGATCGTGCAGGCTATTTCTACACGCTGGCGGCCTACATCAACGGCTTCCACGATCCGCACATTGCGATCTCGTTGCAGGGCGAACAGCTGACCGCGCGTTGGCCGGGCTTCATCGTCTCGCGCGCGGGCGATGTCGCCGAAGTCGTCTACCGCGATCCAACCGACGCAAACGCACCGCCCGAAGGCTCGAAGATCGTGGCCTGCGACGGCAAGCCTGTCGCAACACTACTGGACGAGCGCATCTTCCCGTTCCGTTTGGACAAGCGCCTCGCCGACGACCGCCGCATCGCGATGGCGCGCCTGTTCATCGACCGCGGCAATCCGTTCGCCCCGCTGTCCGTCACCTGTCGCGTTGAACACAACGGCACCGTGCGTGACATCGCGCTGACCTGGCGCAACACGCCGCCGACGGACGACCCGTGGTGGGACAAGGTGCAAGCCGCCGGCGTCGGACCGAAAGCCGCGTGGGGCGTCAGCGAACCGGCGCCCGGCGTCACCTGGATCGGCGTCCCCACATTTTCCTCCGACGACGAAAATTTCCCGAAGCTCGACGCCCTGATCAAAGCGGTCGAGGCGAAAGGCACCGCGATGCGGAACGGTCGCGCCATTGTCATCGACACGCGCGGTAACGGCGGCGGCAACTCGTCGTGGGCCGACAAGCTCGCATCCGCGATCTTCACAGACGACGTACTCGCGCATCACAAAGCACCCGAACGCGAACAAGCCGTAGACTGGCGCGCCTCCGAAGCGAACGCCGCGTACTGGCACGACTGGGCCGGCCAAATGGCGAAAGAGTTTGGCCCGTGGTCGCTGAACCGCTTCATGGCCCACGCCATCGCTTGGCAGACGCGCCGCACCGCGACGCAAGACCCGCCGATGTGGCGTCTTGGCAGTTGCAAGCCCGGCCGCTCCGGCGGCTTCTCGAAGATGCGCCCGAAGGGCAGGGCCCCGTTCCCCGCGCGCGTCTATTTCCTCTCAAACGGTAGCTGCGGCTCGTCGTGCCTAAACTTCGCCGACACGGTCTTGATGGTGCCGGGCGTTACCGTGCTGGGCAGCGCCACATCCGCCGACGGCGCCTACATGGAAGTGCGCAGCGAACCGTTGCCATCCGGCGAAACGACGCTCACCTTCCCGCAAAAAGTTGAACGCGGCGCCGGCCGCGCCCCCGGCGAAGCATACGAAGCCGACATCCCCTACGAAGGCCTCTGGAGCGACGAAGCGGTACGCACCTGGGCGTTGGCGAGGGTGACGGAAGAGAAGTAAGGGAAGTTAAGTCTCAAAAACCCAAGACGCTCAGCCGGTTGGCTGTGCTTGTCACAACGCGCGCATGTGATGGCACAGGCGGAAAACCGCAGACAGCGAGAGGCTGCCCGATCTCGTGCACTCGTCGACTGCCATTCTCTGCGACTGTCAGGCTTGACTATTGGCATCAATACCAATGATCGTAGACCAAGAAATAGAGATCGACAGTGTTCGACATAGAACTATTCGCCCTGCTAAGTGAAATTGTCGCCGGAACTGCCGTCGCGACAGCGATTTTGTTTTTTGTTTGGCTATCGACCAGAAATAGTGAGGCCATTTTTGTCGCTTGGCTCAAGGAGCGCATTCGATTCTTCACTTGGCGGGCAGATGACAAAGTCCGGGAGTACCTAGTCTATCCAATAGGTGTAGCGCTCGTCCTCGCAATAGGGCTGGCATCGCAAAGTGCTGTAGACGATGCCATCGATACGCGGCCGGTCGGCCTCAGTTCGATCGCAGCGCCCCTTCAAGTCGTGTTGCAAACGAAAGATGCGTATCGGTTCAGTGCATTGTTCGCGCTTGATCGAAAGCCACGTTGGTGGGACTCGATAACGTTTACGCCACCTGTGACCTGCACAGGTCGAGAAAATGAAAAATTCAAACTCACGCCGTTGGGACGCGAGATTCTCGTGGGTCAACCGCAATTGATCGCGCGATTCTTACCGGGGCGTCCGTATCCGTATCCGTATCCGTATCTGATGGCGGACAAGAAACTTGAAACTGGGGCCTGGCGGGGCCTCATTACGAGCCCAGATATGTTTCTTCCAATGCTCAGCAAGGCCGAACAAGAGCGGCGTTGCAAGATCGCGATTGATGTTGCAAAGGGCCTTTATTACGACGGCAACAATTGGGCGATGATGAACGACGCATCGTCACGCGTCCTCCGCCGTTGGCAAATCCAGATCGACATGTTGGGGTCGGTGGCGCTGGCGTCAATCTTTGTCGTGTTAACCGCGACGGGATTTTGGGCTGCCGTTAGGTGGGATCAACATCGGAAAAATTCATCGCAAGACGCCACGGCGCGCTCGGCCAAACTAGACTCCGCAAAAGGCTGGTGCCGTGGCGGGCTGATTGTTGGCGTATTGTGCACTTACGGTTACGTTATTGCGTATAAGGACTACACGAACCGCGCCATAGGAATGTATCTCTCATACATGGCCCACCAGGACGCGAAGCTGGCGCGCGTTGATTGCGATCGTTTAGAAGAGTTCCTGGACCCCAAACCCAACTGGTTCAAACTTCCAGTTGCCTGCAAAGTTTCAAAAGAACTCGTGAAGGAATCCGCTGACGCACATTGAGAGCCGGCGCGGCGTCCGGCTCACGCGAGGTGCAAATGCACCGGCTAGCGTCCGTTTCGCAGGCGCCACCATCTCTGCCGACGCAATCCTGGGAAGGGTCGCCGCAACATCGCCCACGCGATCATACGGCGCGAGGACTAGACGATAAGAGGATCATCAGTGTCCGGCGCATGGCTTACCCTTTCGCCCATTCCATGACCAAAAACCATGGTGCACGCACGTAGTCGATCGCGCGTGCCGGTGCGTCCGCAGAAGGCCGTGGTTCGTCGAAGAACGTCAACCGCAAGCCTTGGCCCAGCAGCAATCGGATATACGTGCTGAGTGGCCGGTGATGGTTCAAGATCCGGATCCCCTTCCACTCGATCCACTGCGCGCGCTCTTGCAGGTAGTGGTCGATCCGGAAATGAGCTTTGCGGCCGTCCGCATCCAGCGCCCAGCCCAACCCTTCCGCGTCGCCCGCTGTGTTCCATCCGGTCGAATTCGCGATGAGCAGGTGGCCACCCGGCTTGAGCACCCGCGCCATCTCGGCGATCGCAGCCGAAGCATCCGGAATGTCGATCAGCGACAGATAACTCACCACGAGATCGAACGCCCCATCATCCAATGGCAGCTTCGCAGCGCCCGCTTCGATGTACGTGCCCGCCGGATCGCGCGCCTTAGCCTGCGCGAGCAAGGCCCTTGTCGGATCGATCCCTGTGACCGCAACACCGTGCGCGCCCATCATCCGGCAGAACCGTCCCTCGCCGCAGCCGACATCGAGCATCGTCTTCGGCCGCGCGGCGAGCGCCCGGGAGAGCATCACTGGATCAAGCACGTACCGTCGCCCAAAATCTCCATCCTCACCCAGACTCGCGATCCAAGCTGCGGCAGAGGCGTCCCAACCGTTGGTCATCATGTCCCTCGAAGCGAGCGCAGCGTGCGCACCGCGACTTATACAAACCCGCCGGTGGTGCGCCACCTCGACCTGTCCGATTCTTGGACGGGAGCGCGCTCGACCCAACAAATCCGCCGATTTAGAATTTGTTGCCGATATCGCGTCATCATCGGTCCGCTTGACGGTGGAGGAGGCGCGGTATGGGGTCGTTCAAATCCGTGTTCGGCGTAATCGGCGCGCTTTTGCCCGTCGTCTATTGCGGCAGTCTTCTCTACTACTTCCTCGACTTGAGCGGATCGATGGACGAAGCCGTGACGAATGGCTTGGGCCCGACGGTTGTGGGCTTGGGCGCGGTCGGCTTGCTTTGCTGCATACCGGTTTTGATAAAGGTCGTCGGGATGTTCAGCGGCGCGCGTGCACGCGGACGCGCGAGCGCATCGGAGCGAGAACCGGAGGTTGAATTCGACGCAGACGCGGTGCTCGCCCGTTATATGGCGAAGCAAGCGAATGCCGCACCCGAAGCCGGCGCGCCGGCAGCGCGCCCGAGCTTCGGCCGCAAGATCACGTAATCGCGCCGGCGTTCAATCGAATCCCGACCGGTCGATCGGTCCGTCCCATTTCAACACGCTCACCTGCACGACGCCGTTGCGTTCTTCCACGGGCACGTACTCGGTCATCACGCCGTTCGCGAGCAGCCGGTAGGTCACCGACCCATCGCGGTCGACGAAGCGCAACAGCTTCGCGCCATGATGCGTCTTCAGCTTCGCAAGATCGCCTTCGCGATAAAGACACACGTCGAAATCCGTACACCAGGTCTTGTCCTTCTTCGCCGCGATGATCATACGAACGCGCCCGGTACCCTCGTCGAAATAGACGCCGAAGATCTCGCCCGCGTCGTACCCCATGAAGACGACGGCTTCGCCCGCCTTGTTCGTTTGCTCCGCTTTGCCAAGCACACGCTCGACCTCCGCCGCGGTCATACCGAGCGCAACGCCCGCGACGCCGACACCCTCGCGGATCAGATGGGCAGGCGCCGGAGCAGGGGCGGGCGCCGTCACAGGAATTGTCGGGGGAGACGGCACGGCTGGTGTCGTTGTTTCTTGCTTCGGCTTTTGATCGCAAGCAGCAACGGCGATCAACGTTGCCGTCAAAACAATCGCAACACCTCTCATGACTTCTTCTCCGCACCCATCCGCTGCGCGTAACCGGCGGCGACCATGCGTTCCATCTGATCGAACAGCGCGTTCGGATTCGTGCGTCGCATTTTCGCGATCTCGCCCTCCATGCCGTCGGCCAGAATGAGTTCGCGCTCGCCCGTTTTCAGTGCGGCGATCATGCGCTGCGCGGCGACGCCCGCATCCATTCCCGCGTCGATCACGGCATCGCTCACGCCGCGCGCGTGCGCCGTCGCGTCGAGCGCATTCTTCGAAACGTTCGTCTTGACCGAGCCCGGCGCCACGACCAGCACCTTCATGCCCTGATGCGCTGTCTCCGCGCGCACGCTGTCGTGGTAGCCGATAAGCCCGTGCTTCGCCGCGCAATAGGCGCTCCTGAGCGGCACGCCGGCGATCCCCGCCACGCTTGAGATCGCAACGATGTGCCCGCCGCCCGCCGCCGTCATCTTCGGCAACAGCGCCTGCGTCAGCGCGATCGGCGCCATCAAATCGATGTCCACGATCTTGCGATAGACGTCAAAGACGGTATCGACCGCAAGCGAGCGCTGCGAGATACCGGCATTGTTGACCAGCCCGTCGATACGACCTTGCCACTTCCACGCCTGCTCGACGAAAGAAGGTACGTTCGCAAAATCCGTCGCCTCGAACGGCAAGAGATGCGTCGCCGTCTTGCACCGCCCAGCGGCATCTTTCAGCGCGCCGACATTGCGCCCCGAGAGGATTAGCTTCGCCCCCTCCGCCGACAGCGCCTCCGCCAACGCTGCCCCGATCCCCGAAGACGCCCCCGTGATCCACCAAACCTTGTCAGAGAACATGTCGAACCTCGTTCGTTGATTTCGCGTCGGTGACTAGCACTTCAAGCCGGACTCTGCACGCCGCGCACGATTTTGAGAACCGTCGCGCGCGGGAGAAACGGAATGAGCCGTGCCGTCATCGCGTTCGAGAAGCCGTTGATCTTCACCCGCTGGTTCGCCTGAAACGCACGGTAGCCTTGTTGCGCAACCGCGGCCGACGTCATCACCGCACGGTTCGAGAGCCGCGTCTTGCCGGTGCCCGCACGCTCGCGGAACTTGCTCTTCGTAGGTCCGGGGCAAAGGCACGACACCTTCACGCCAGTGCCGCGCGCCTCTTCCCAAAGCGCCTCGCTGAACGACAGCACGAACGCCTTCGATGCGTAGTAGACCGCCATCAACGGCCCAGGTTGAAACGCCGCGGTCGACGCGACGTTCAACACGCCGCCGCGTTTCGCGGCCAGCATGTCGGCCCAATAGATGTGTGTAAGCTCGACCAGCGCCCGGTCGTTCAGGTCGATCATGCCGAGTTGATCGTCGCGCTTGGATCCTGAGAACCCGCCCGCAATCCCATAGCCCGCGTTGTTGACGACAACATCGACCTTCAAGCCGCGCTTTTTGATCTCGTCCGCAAGCTTCGCGCCGCCGCCCGGCTGCTGCAGATCGACCGCAATCGCCGCGGCCTTCACCTTGTGCTTTGCAGCCAAGCGGTCGGCCACTTCTTTCAAAGCGGCCTCGGACCGCGCCGCCAAGATCACATCGTACCCATCCGCCGCAAAGCACTCGGCGAGATCGACGCCGATCCCAGCCGACGCCCCCGTCACCAAAGCCGTCTGCCCGTCACCCTTGCGCTTGCGTGCCATGTCCGTCCGTCCTTTTGCCGATTGCGGTAAGCCTACACCAAATTGCCCCCTTGCCAGAGGTCACCCATTCTCTAGGTTCTGCCGGCAACAACCCTGGGGACACCACAAATGCGCATCCTGATATCCGCCGTAGCAGCCTTGGCCATCGTCGCTTTCGCGCAAGCCGTGCACGCGGGTGACGGTGCGCTGATCGAGGCGGTGTCGGGCACTTGGCGCACGCCCGCGAACGTCGAACGCGACAAGTTCAGAAAGCCGATCGCTGTATTGACGTTCTGGGGCTTGAAGCCGGGCATGACGGTCCTTGAGCTTTCGCCGGGCGCCGGCTGGTGGACGGAAATCTTGGCGCCCTATGCAAAGCTGACGAAGGGCCGCTACATCACGACCGCAGCCGACCTCGCCAATCCCGAACTCAGCCAAGCCGCCCGCGATGCGCGCGCAAAGTTCGAAGCGCGCTTTGCGGATAAAGCCATCTACGGCGAGGTCGCATACGTGAACTTCGGTGCCAAGTCGGTTGGCCTCGGCGAACCGAACTCGGTGGACTTCGTCTTGAACGGCCGCAACATTCACAATTGGATGGCGCAAGGCTCGCTCGACAAGGTGATGGCCGAAAGCTTCGCCGTGCTGAAACCGGGCGGCGTCTTGGCCATCGAAGAACACCGCAACAGCCCCGGCGCAACCCAAGACCCGAAAGCGCCGACCGGTTACGTGACGGAAGCTTACGTCATCGCCGCAGCCGAAAAAGCGGGCTTCAAACTCGACGCGCGCTCCGACCTCTACGCGAACGCAAAGGACGACCGCGACCACCCGTTCGGCGTCTGGACGTTGCCGCCGACCCGCCGCAACGCCCCACCGGGCCAACCGGCGGACCCGACGTTCGACAGCGCCCCCTACGACGCCATAGGCGAGAGCGACCGCATGGCGCTACGGTTCGTCAAACCGGCGAAGTAACTGCGAAGCCCTTGACGCAGGTCATGGCCCGAGGTGGCGCCGATCCGCAACCATCGTTCGCCGCCACAAAGGAGAGTCGAGCGTGAGGAACCTTGCCGTTGCTGCATTGTTTGCCGTTGCGCTCACGGGCTGCATATCGCCCGATGACGAAGCGCCGGCCGGCCGCTCCAGCTCCGGCCCCGGCGACGTCACCCGCGGCCGCGTCATGGCGGAGGAGAATTGCAGCAGCTGCCACGCGGTGGGGCTAACCGGCGAAAGCCCCTACGCCCCGGCGCCGCCGTTTCGCACGCTGCATGAGAAGTACGATGTCGAAGGCCTCGCCGAAGCCTTCGCTGAAGGCATCCTGGTCGGCCACAAGGGCGAAAAGCAAATGCCCGAATTCGTCATGACGCCCGACCAGATCGACGACCTACTCGCGTATCTGAAAACGCTGGAGTAACACGCCTTCTCGATCTGGCGATTCAGTGTTTAGATGGTGGGTCGGGATGCCGGTTGATAAAAGAGCAATCTTTCAGTCCGGCTCCGGCGAGTGCACGGCGAACGCGCTGCTGTAGCGCTTGTACTTCCGGGGCAGAATAGAAGATTCGCAGCTCTCCCCCTGCCATGAAAGGAAACGCGTTCCTGCACGCGCCCTTGAGGTCACCATCGGCGAGTAGAAGGTTGCCGATTTTCGCAGCAAGACCAGGGTCATCGATGATCGTCATCGATTCGCCCTCGAACGCGCGCTCACAGTGCTCCACGCCGACGCTGTATCGCTTTGTCTCGATCGCCCATTGGCAAATTTGAAGGTGGCCCATGGAAACGAACAACTCTGGGCTTATCGCCAGAGCCCCTTCATAGTCCCTGAGCGCGCCAGCGTCGTCGGCCGTTGCCCGACGGCTTTGGCCCCGAGCGTTGAGAAGGTTGATTTTGAGCAACGCGAGTTCGACGACTGAACTGCCCGCGGGCGGCGCGCAACGAAAGACCGTCGCATTCATGACAGAACTTGTCGCCGCAATGAACGGTTGCCCACCGGCGTTATCGGTTCCTGGCGGTGCCCGAAGTGCATTGACGTGCTGCTGAACGAGCGATGCCTCTGCACAGAATTGAGTGAGCCCAATTGCGCGCGAGTAGATTTCGATGGCTTCGTTCATCCTGTTGAGTTGGAAGAGCGTGTCGCCCTTGAGGGCGAAAAATTTGGCGCGATCTGGCGCCCGCGCAATCAAGACTTCGGCATCCTTCAATGCATCTTCGCTGTGTCCGATGCGCATAAGGAATCGCGCACGGGAATAGCGTATTCGCTCATCGTTTGGCACGATTGCGACGGCGGCGGCATAGTCTGCAAGAGCGGCGGCGCGCTCCTCTGCACCTTTGCTCGGCTTGAACGACCCGAAGGCGTCGTGAAGTGCTGCTCTGGCAACGAGCGCGCTGGCGCGCTCAAAGCTGCGCTTCGGCGCACTCTCGACACGCTTCGAGAGTACCTCCATGCAATGCCGGAAGAACTCATCGCCCCCAGTAAGAACACCTTCGCAGTTGTCGTCCCGCGTGGGTGCGGGTGCTGCCGCCAATGCACGCGTCAACAGTAGGACGGCGACAGCGACCACAAACCAAGACGTTGCACCGCGCATCGCGTCAGATCAGGTCTTCATCCGCATCTGGCCCATGTAGTCGCGCTTGCCCAGCGGTACGCCTTTCATGCGCAGGATGTCGTAGGCCGTCGTCGCGTGGAAATAGAAGTTCGGCAGCGAGAACGACATGATGAAGCCTTCCGCCGTGAACGGAATCTTGAAGTCGCGAATCTGAAACGCCATGTCGCGACCCTCAAGCGCGTTGACTTCGGCGGGCGTCAGCTTCGTCAGCGCCTCGCGCGCATCTGCCACCATCTTCTGCAAGCCCTTGTAGTCCTGCGCCGGAATTTGCGGCGGCGGCGTGAACAATCCCTTCTTCACACCTTCGATCGCGCCGATCGAATGGTGCGTCACCGACTGCACCTGAAACTGCAGCGGAAACATGTCCGCGTGCAGCCGGGTTTCGACCAGCGAATTCGGATCGATGTTGTGCTCCGCGCAATGCTTCGCACCCTTCTCGAGGAAGCCGGCCACACCGCCGATCGTCTGCAAGTAGCTTGCGACGCTCAAGTCATAGAGAGAAACGCCCATGGGATATGCCCTTTCCGAAATGTCCGCGGACGCAGGCTTAGAACCAAAGCGCGAACGCCACAAGCGGCGCCGCGCGCGGGGAGAGGGGTGACTTTACGGCCGCGGCCCGAGTATTGTGTCGCCCAAGAAAAACGCTAGGGGGAAAACCATGCGCCGCGTCTTGCTTGCTCTCGCGGGCATCGTCGTTCTGCTCGTCGCAATCGTGATCGGCCGCACGTTGATGGCGCCGGTGTACAAGCCCGTACCCGTCACCCAAGCTTCCGCGTTCGACGCGAACATGATGGCAGCTCGCCTCGCCGCAGCCGTGAAGTTTCGCACGATCTCCTGGCAGGACGGCGCGCCCGCCGAAGACGTGGCGGCCAGCGCGGCCGCATTCGTCGCGTTCCGCGATTGGATCGAAACAACTTACCCGAATGTCGCGAAGACGCTGACCCGCGAAGTCGTCGGCGAGTACAGTCTGCTCTACACCTGGAAGGGCAGCGACGCTGCGCTGAAACCCATCCTGCTGATGTCGCACATGGACGTGGTCCCCGTCGTGCCGGGTACGGAGAAGAGCTGGACGCACGATCCCTTCTCGGGCGACATCGCCGACGGCTACGTCTGGGGCCGCGGCGCGATCGACACGAAATCGGGCATTATCGGCGCACTGGAAGCGGCCGAGGCGCTCATCGCTAAGGGCTTTCA
>JBGAPZ010000084.1:0-7173 GCA_044220975.1 Micropepsaceae bacterium
AGTGCGTTGGATTTGTTTGCGGCGATACTCTCGGGTATGGCGAGAGGCGGTCAGGGTAGCGGCGTGTACTCTTGCGAGAGAGCGTCCATAACGTAGCGATGGCACAGGTGAGCGAAACGACCGGTCCCAAGGACGAAATTGCTGTCGGCATCGTCGAGGATGACGACGATCTGAGGGCATATCTTTCGTCGGTGGTGAGCGGAGCTCCGGGCTTGAGGCTCGCGTTCGCGGCCGGGTCGCTTATCGAGGCGGGGCGGCGCATGCGCCATGCGGTCGACGTTTGCCTGATCGACATTCAGCTGCCGGACGGCAATGGGCTCGACTTTGCGGCGCGGCTCAAGGCGCAGACGGATGCGAAGGCGCTGATCCTTACCGTCCTCGGCGATCGGGAGAGCGTGTTCGCAGCGCTGCAGGTGGGCGCCGATGGGTACCTCTTAAAGGACACGCCCCCCGAGCAGATCGTGCGCGATATCAAAAGCGCTTTCGCCGGCGCGTCGCCGGTCAGTCCGCGCGCCGCGGCGCACCTCCTTAAGGCGTTCAAGCGGCAGGCAGAGGCGAAAGGCGCGAAAACGGCATCGCCGCTGACGGAGCGCGAGAGCCAGCTGTTGCGCCTCTTTGCACAAGGTCGGTCCTACAAGGAGGCAGCGATTGAACTTGGCGTCTCACCCAACACGATCGGCGCGCACGTGAAGTCGATTTACGGCAAACTTCAGGTCAACTCGCGCACGCGGGCGCTGTACGAAGCAGGCCAACTCGGCTGGCTCGACGAGCCGGAAGAGGATTGATGGCGAGCTAACTCGCCCGGTCGAGCGGTAGCGCAAACGACACGCGGCAACCGGTTCCGCCGTTGCTCGCAAGCGCGAATGCCGCCCCAAGCTGCTCAGCGCGCGCCCTCATATTCTTCAGTCCTTTGCCACGGCCTGATCCTGAGTCCGGCGCAAGGCCGCGCCCATCGTCGCCGACCGCGACGGCAAGCTTGCCTGTCTCATCGCGGGCGAACGAGAACGACACGGTGTTCGCGCCTGCGTGCCGAATGGCGTTTGCGGTTGCCTCCTGCAAGATGCGCAAGACGCTGAGCGTTGCGTGCGGGTCGAGGGTCACGCCGTTCAGAGCGCCCGTCTCTTCGCGCCAAGAAAGCGTGAGGCCGGCACCCGTCACTTGGCGCTCTGCCCGCGTGCGAAACGCATCGAGCGCCTCGCTCAAAGTGTCGCCGGCGCTGTCCAGCGAATCCACGATCAAGCGCAAGTCGTCGAGGCTTTCTTGAACCTCACGCTCGACGTCCGAGATGTCGAGCCGCCCGGCGCGAACCCGGATCAGCAGCGACATCAGGCGTCCGCCGATGCCGTCGTGCATGTCGCGCGTGATGCGGCCGCGCTCTTCGAACAGCATGCGCTTTCGCGATTCCTCTTCGAGGCTGGCGCGCACGCCGCCGAGTTCCGCAGACTGCGCGGCGTACTCGGCTTGAAGCTTGGCCAGCGTTTGCCGCCTGGCGGTGAACCAATGATAGACGACCGTGATGGCGCCCAATATCAGCAACGGTATTGCGCCCAAACTATGCAGCGTGGCCAGCTCGAAGACCCCGTTGAATATGCGTGGGTCGGCGGCGCGCAGCAGACCGAATGCCGCCGCGAGAAGAGCCAGGGTCAGCACGGCGAAATTGAGCGGCGAAAATGTCGGATCGTTTGTCGCTTGCCATGCGCGCACCGCGCCGATGCCGATCAACGGCGCGGCGACGATGGCCGCCGGCCAAGTATAAAGCGGCGTGACGTCTATGAGTGTGATCAGCGCGGCGGCGGTCGAGAGGCACAGCAGGACAAAAGGTGTCCGGCCTAGGCGCGCGACATCGGAATTCTCTTTGAGCACGACCGCAAGAGCGTATACCGCCCAAATGGCGAGCCAGTATTCCGCGCCGTCGATCAAAGGTCCGAAGAACGCGCCGACGGCGCGCTCACGCGCGAGCGCCTGGCCCAAAACGATATAGGAAAGCGCACCAAGCGCGCCCGGTCTGAAATGAGGCGACACGCCACCGATCAAGATCACGAGCAGAAACGAAGCCACCACCGCGATGATCATCGTTTCGAACTGGTTGCGCCGCGCCCATTCGCGCTGTGCCGCTGCAGCTTCCTCGACCGCAGCTCGAGGGGCCGCAAACACGCGTGAAATTCCGATACGCCCGTTGTCGTCGCCGAGCCGCAAGGTGACAATCGTCGTCCCGGCAGGCGTCGGCGGTGGAAGCGGCAGGACGATTGAGTCGCTGTTGCTCCCGAAACCGCTTGCCCCCCGCAGCGGCGCGACTTCCTGCTCCCCGATCCGCAGCGCTGTGACCCCGCCAGCGGACGGGATGTAGAGCGCTTGCGGATGTCCTGCGGCCACGGGGCCGACATCGAATGTGCGCGCGCGGGGCGAAGATTTCTCCGGCGTCACCACGGACATCGCCGGCCAGCTGAGGGTTGGTGTAAGTGCGTAGAACGCGGCACCAAAACAGATGAGAAGTGCGAGTCCCGCCGCAAGCGTTCGCATGCGCGGCACGCCGGCAATCGAACCGATGAGCGGCCGGATCCGCTTTCTACTCACCGCCGCCTAGCTATGCGTGGGGTATTTGAAACGACACAACGGTGCAACATCGTCAAGCAAATCGCCGATCTCATCTGTCCCACTCGCGTCCATGTTATATCATTTGCAGATGACAACCAAATCGATCGGTGCATTGGCACTTCGGCGGTCGCTGCAAGCCTGGCTGGTGCTGTATGCGGGCGTCATGCTCTGGATCGCGCTTAGCGTTTTGATCTTTGGAAGCGCGCTGATAGAGGGCGAGGAGAAGTCGGCATCCGTTGACAATGCCGCACGGTTTTTGGCCGGTGCATACCTCTTGTTCCCATTCGTGATTTTGTGGGTCATTCCTTCGATCGAACGTCACGCCATGCCGATCCGCTTGGTCGCCGCGGCGCAAATGTGCGGTGGCATTGGGCGGTTGATTTCGGTCTTGCAATTCGGCTCCGCCAGCGATGGGGCGCTGATATCGATGGGTCTGGAGCTTAGCTGGCCCCTCGTCATCGCGTGGCAACATGCGGTGGCGCGACAACATCAGAGCACCGTGAACGTGGCTGGCGCCACGCCCTAGACGCCGGCGGACACACGCTCTACGCCAAGGCCTCCGACGGCCAGCAGACGTCGCAGCCGATCGAACTCGACGACGGCGGCACGTTCACTTACACGATCTCGGAGAACTGAACGCGCGCTTGCGTCGGCGATTTCATCCCCGCGCGCGGCGCTTATCACCTCGGCGAATTGTTCCTGCTCTACCAGGTGTTCATGGGTCGCGGGTGGCCGGGTCAGGAACCTGCGCGCGGCGGGCGCGTTGATATAGCGGACATAAGCGTATTGGGCGCGAAGGAACCGCGGTTCCCCTTGAGGGAGCGCGTGCGAAAGGACGATTCATGAGACTCAAGTTCAGTTTGCTTGGCGCTGCGGCGGCGTTGGCGTTCGGGGCGTTTGCGGGGTCTGCGATGGCGCAGCCCGTGCCTTCGGGCAGTTATCAAAACACGTGCGACAACGAAACGGTGAGCGGCGACACGTTGCGCGCGCGGTGCGAGACGCAGGACGGCGATTCCATCTTCAGCCGGCTCGACAACTTCAACGACTGCGTCGGCGACATCAGCAACGTCGACGGGCGTCTGACGTGTACGCGCGACGACGATCAAGGCGACGACGAATACGGCGACCGGCGCGACGAAGACCGCGGTCGCGACGACCGGGGCGGCAACACGCCCGGCGGTTCCTATCAACAGACGTGCCAGAACGAGCGCGTGGAACGCTCCGACCTCATCGCCGATTGCGCCGACCGCAACGGCCGCTGGCGCCATTCGGTGCTCTCGAACTATCGCTACTGCCGCGACGACATCGCCAACATCAACGGCGTGTTGACCTGCGACCGGGGCGGCAACAACGGCGGCGGCGGCGACGACTACACGGTGCCGACCGGAACGTGGCGTCAAACGTGCCGCGACGAAGAGGTGTCGGGCAGCGTGCTGTCGGCCGAGTGCCGCGACCGCGCCGGGCGCTGGGTCGAAACTTCGATCGACCTGCGCCGGTGCCGGCAAGGCGTGATGAACTCCAACGGCAGGCTCGTGTGCATCGTGCCGATCGTGCCCGCGCCCGTGGGCTGGCGCATCTCGATCTACCGCGACATCGGCTATGCGGGGCCGGGCCGGACGTTCACGTTCGACGTTCCCGATCTTGCCCGCTATGGCATGGCCAACATGGCGTCCAGCGCCTATCTGCGCTCAGGTGCGTGGCAGCTGTGCACGCGCACCTACTATCGCGGACAATGCGTGACGTTGCGCGCGAGCGCGCCGAACTTCCGGCGCATCGGGCTGAACGACCGGGCACGCTCGCTTCGCCGCGTGCGCTGA
Organism: Micropepsaceae bacterium; assembly: GCA_044220975.1. Taxonomy (GTDB): domain Bacteria; phylum Pseudomonadota; class Alphaproteobacteria; order Micropepsales; family Micropepsaceae; genus SZUA-430. Next base: position 4,413 of record JBGAPZ010000084.1, read on the forward strand.
AGACGTCGGCGACGCGTCGAGGAAAGAAGGCCGGGTGCAAACCACCCGGCCTTTTTGTCTGGTTCGCCTCTTAGTGCAGAGCGCTGGCGCGCGACGGTAGGCGCAGCTTCGCCGGTTTGCCCGGCTTCATGTGTTCCGGTTCGTCGTCGACCATGCGGGCCGTGCTCTGATGGTCGGTCTTGAGTTGTTCTTCGATCGCCCAGGCGCGCTTCTCATACGCCAACGCCACGCGGCGCAGGCGTTCGGCGTGGAAGGGGTCGGCCTCTTCGTCGGCCATGGCGCGCATCTGCGCGGCCAGCGTGTAGTATTTCTTCGGATTCTCCAGAATTCCCATGTGTCTCACCATCTAGCCCGTCCAACGAGCGGGCGCATTGCTCCACTGCTTAAACGAAAAGGCGGCGGCGTCGGTTCCAACACATTTTCAGGCTTGGCGCGCTTGGGCTCTTGGGATTGCGGCACCTTACTTCACGCGGAGCGAGCGGACGATTTTTTCGAAGACCGCCTTGCGGCTTTCGAACCCGTCCACCGTGACGTAGCAGCCGGCGTCGAACACGCGGCCTGTGGTCACGATGAGGCCGATGCGCGCCTTGGCACCCTTGGCGATGACTTCGATGGTTGCGATCTGCAAGACGACCTTGCCGCCGACGTCGACCGCCACGCGGTCGGTGATGAGCGTGTCCTCGGTCTTCGTCGCCAGAAAGTCGTTCCAGTCGGCGACCGAAATCGGCATGCGGTACCGGTCGTTCAGAACGGCTTGCGTGTCCGTGATCTTTGGCTGCTCGACGAAATAGACGTTGCAGTTGGCACCGTCCGCCGCGCCCGCGGGCTTGACCGTCGTTATCCCGTCCGCATCCTTGGGAGAAACGTCCCAACCGTTCGGGAAGTCGATCTCGAACTCAGGCTGCTTGAGCGTGAAAGCGGCGAGGAAGAAGGCGAGCAAGCCTGTGGCGATAACGTGAGAGCGGCGGCGCACGTGGATCTCCGGCGTGGTGCGGGGCCAAGGTGGCCTTGGCGGAGGGAGAATGCAATGAGGTGCCGCGTGGCGCGCGCGCCCCACCCTTTCCTTTCGGTTCGCATGCAGTCCCTAGAAAGCGGGGGGCGGAGACTGTATCCCTGACGCCCATCTTTTAGGGGGAGAGCCCATCTTGGCGAAGGTAAAGCCGACCAGCAATCCGAAGCTTAAGCTGCACGGGTTCAACAACCTGACGAAGTCGCTGTCGTTCAACATCTACGACATCTGCTATGCGCGCACGAAGGGGGAGAACCGCGAATACATCGAGTATATCGACGAGGTCTATAACGCGAAGCGCCTGACCGCGATCTTGACCGAAGTCGCCGACATCATCGGCGCGCACATCTTGAACGTGGCCAAGCAGGATTACGATCCGCAAGGGGCCAGCGTCACCATGCTGATCTCGGAGGGCCATCACGACGGCCTGGCCACGCCGAAGAAGGCCTCCGTCGTCGGCCATTTGGACAAGAGCCACATCACCGTGCACACCTATCCCGAGACGCACCCGGACGCCGGCATCTCGACCTTCCGCGCCGATATCGACGTCAGCACGTGCGGGCGGATTTCGCCGCTGAAGGCGCTGAACTATCTCATCGAAAATTTCGAGTCCGACATCGTGGTGATGGACTATCGCGTTCGCGGCTTTACCCGCAACGTGCGCGGTGTGAAGCACTTCATCGACCACACGATCGACTCCATCCAAAATTTCATCTCGCCCGGCATCCAGGACCGCTATGACATGGTCGACGTGAACGTCTATCAAGAGAGCATCTTCCACACGAAGATGCGGCTGAAGGAGTTGGACCTCGACACGTATCTCTTCGGCGCGGGCGAAGCGGACCTGACGGCGCGCGAAGCCAAACTCATCCGCGGCCGCGTCAATCACGAAATCGGCGAAATCTTCTACGGACGAAATATTCAGCGCGGGGCTTGAGGGGGGCGGTGCGCTCGCATTCGCCGCCGGTTCATGCCGGCGGCTCCCAAGCGCCTAGCGCTTGCGGGCGACGATGAAGATGCGCGGTTCCTGTTTCGGCTTTGTGCCGTGGCGGTCGCTTTCGACGATGTCGAAGCCTGCGGCCGCGATCTCGCGTTCGAGTTCGCCGGCCGTGAAGAAGACGACGGCGGGCGCGAGGCCCACCCACTGCATCGGGCGCACGACTGCGCGGATGAGCGCGCTCATCTCCTTGATGCAGGGCGTCTTGGAAATGAAGAGCCCACCCGGCTTCAACAGGCGATGGATGGCTTTGAGTTCGCCCGCGAGTCCCGGCATCAGATGCAAGACGTTGAAGGCGAGGCCCACGTCGAAGCTTGCGCCGGCGTCGGGCGTGCTTGAGGGGGTCGCGACCTGGAACGTGACGTTGCGCGCGCCCTCGGCCTTGGCCTTCGCCTCGCCGATGGCGATCATGGCCGGCGAAAAATCGGTCGCCACATAGCGCGCGACGGCGGGGGCGAGTTTGAGCGCGGTTGCGCCCGAGCCCGAGCCGAACTCGATCGCCTGGTCCGTCGGCTTCATATAGTGGCGCGTGCGCTCGAGCGTGCGCTCGTAACCGGCCGTGTCGGCGATGGGGCGCGCGGCGTACCGGCGCGCCATGCGATCCCAGAAGCGGGCGGAGGTGGTGGGGCTCGGCATGGGGGGCTTCGTCGGTCCTTTCGGCGTTTAAGGCTGCGACAGGTAAGCTGTCACCGCATTTCCTTTACGATTGTTCGATCGGCGCTTGGCGAGCGGTGCGGTTGCGCACGCGCTCGCCC
>JBGAPZ010000025.1:0-53412 GCA_044220975.1 Micropepsaceae bacterium
GATGGCAAGCAGCACCGTACGCTCGGGCGGAATGATAAGGTTCACGAGCGGCACAAGGATGATCGCAAGCCCAAAGCCTGTCAGCCCACGGACAAAGCCTGCAACGCCAATCACGGCTTCAACAAGCAGCAATTGCCACAGCGAGAGCCCGAACCACTCGTTGATCATGGAAGGCGTCCGCGTTGCTGCAGCAAACGATCGTAAGTCAGGCCGGGAGATGAAACAGGGAGGAAATTGGTGGAGCTAAGCGGGATCGAACCGCTGACCTCTTGAATGCCATTCAAGCGCTCTCCCAGCTGAGCTATAGCCCCTTGCACCAAGCGGTGCGCCACTTTGGGCGGCGGCGCAGCCTTTATATAGAACGACAACAAACAGGCGGCAAACGCCTGCGTTATTCTTTCTCGATCTCGTCCTTGTCGATGATGTCGGCCACGCCGTCATCTTCGTCGACGCTTTCGATCAGCGTGTCATCGTCCTCATCATCATCATCGTCGTCTTCTGCAATTTCCTCGAGGTCGACTTCGTCGCCGACGACTTCCGGCTTATCCTCGTCTTTGTCCGCCGCTTCCTCGTCCTCGACGAGATCGGGATCCGCCACGGTCTCGTCGTCGAGCGCGACTTCCTTGATCTCTTCGGCGGCCTCTTCCTCGTCGTCGGCCACCTCTTCTTTTTCTTCGGCTTCGTCGTCGTCGTCGTCGTCGCGATCCTTGCGGACGACGGCGGCCTTCACGACACTTTGTTCTTCGTCGCGCGCGGCGCCAGCACGCTGCCGGCGGATCTTCACAAGTGCCTCCGGCGCGAACGCAAAGCTGCACTTCGGGCAAACGATGGGTCGTTTGCTCAAATCGTAGAACTTCGCCGCGCAGCTGGGACAAATGCGCTTGAGACCGATATCCGGAGCAGCCACCGGGTGATTTCCTAGACGTTTAAGGGGAAATTGGGGGCGTCCCATTGCCACGAAGCGGGCCGCCTGTCAAAGAGAAGTTGCGCCGCAAAACCGCTCAATCACTCGTTCCAAGAGTCCCGCCAAGCCTTTGACCGCAGAAGCCCAACCGGCCCCGCTCACCGCCCGCGCCTCAGGGCCGCTGAAAGGCCGCATCCTTGTGCCTGGCGACAAGTCGATCTCCCACCGTGCGCTGATCCTGGGTGCCTTGAGCGTCGGTGAAACGGTGATTGAGGGCCTCCTCGAAGGAGAGGATGTGCTCAATACGGGCGCTGTCCTGCGCGCATTCGGCGCCGACATCACGAAAAAGGGCGATCGTTGGCACGTCCACGGTTTCGGCGTGGGCGGCTTCGCTGAGCCTTCGACTGTCCTCGACCACGGCAATTCCGGCACAGGTGTGCGCCTTATGATGGGCGCCGTCGCGACCAGTCCGATCACAGCGACGTTCACCGGCGACGCGTCGCTGCGCCGCAGGCCAATGAAGCGAGTCCTCGACCCGCTTGCCCTTTTCGGCGCCGAGGCGATTTCACGCGAAGGCGGTCGCCTGCCAGTGACATTGACGGGCGCGCGCAACCCGATTCCGGTCACCTACCGCCTGCCCGTCGCCTCCGCGCAGGTGAAGTCGGCAGTGCTGCTTGCGGGCTTGAACGCACCCGGTGAAACCACCGTCATCGAATCCGAAGCGACGCGCGATCATACCGAGCGCATGCTGACCCACTTCGGCGCCACGATCCGACGCACGCAAACGGCAGACGGCACGGCAATCACGGTCGTCGGGCAGCCTGAATTGAAGGCAGCACCGGTCCGTGTACCCGCCGATCCGTCATCAGCAGCCTTCCCGCTCGTCGCGGCCTTGCTGGTCCCGGACTCGGAACTGCGCATCGACGGCGTGATGTTGAACCCAACGCGCACGGGCCTTTTCACCGTCTTGAAGCGTATGGGCGCGAGCATCACGATAGAAAATGAACGCGTCGAGAGCGGCGAAACGATTGGCGATCTCGTCGTCAAAGCGAGCGCGCTCAAAGGCATCGACATCGAACCCGAAATCGCCCCCTCGATGATCGACGAGTACCCGATCTTGGCCGTCGCTGCTGCGTTCGCTTCCGGGCGCACGCGCATGACAGGTCTCGCCGAACTACGGGTCAAGGAAAGCGACCGCCTCGCCGCGATCGCGAACGGCCTCAAAGCCTGCGGCGCGAAGGTGGACCTAGGCAACGATTGGCTTGCGGTCGAGGGCGGTACGATGCAGGGAAACGCCCGCGTGGAAACGCACATGGATCACCGCATCGCCATGTCGTTCCTGATCGCAGGCCTCGCAGCCAAAACACCGATCACCGTCGACGACACCAGCTTCGTCGCAACAAGCTTTCCGATCTTCGTGCCGATGATGGAAAAACTCGGCGCCACGTTTCGCCGGCCAAACGCATGACGGCGCTCCCCGTCATCGCCATCGACGGACCCGCAGCCTCCGGCAAGGGAACGCTCGCGCGCCGGATCGCACAGGCGCTGGGCTTCGCGCATCTCGACACGGGCCGCCTCTACCGCGCAGTCGGTCTATCGGTCTTGAAGCGCGGCGAAGACCCTGCTGATCCCGCGGCTGCGCAACGCGCCGTCGAAGCGCTCGACCTGTCGCTCCTTGAAGATCCGGCACTACGCTCCGACAAGACCGGTGGCGCCGCCTCGAAGGTGGCTGCGATCCAAGCCGTCCGCGATGCTTTGCTCGACTTTCAACGTAACTTTGCGGCCCACCCGCCCGGCGGCAAAGGCGCGGTCCTCGACGGCCGCGATATCGGAACCGTCATTTGCCCCGATGCCACTGTTAAGCTGTTCGTAACCGCGAGCCCCGAAACCCGCGCCAAACGCCGCTTTTTGGAACTAAAGACGCAAGGGTCCACCCGTACGGAAGATCAGGTCCTGGCGGACATCCAAACCCGCGACGCCCGGGACTCGGGACGGACCGTCGCACCCCTACGCCAAGCAAGCGACGCTTACTTGCTGGATACCACCCATTTGGATATAGAAACGGCCGTCGCGCGGGCTTTGGAAATCGTCCGCGCGGGCTTGCGCACTGATGGGTGACGCTCGCGCTTGAAGGGTTGGGGCCCTTCTAAGCGCTTTTTTGTTTTTGGAAACAACCGGGTGTCGCGCCGTGGTCCCGCACGGATGCGTCGCCAAGTCCGCCGGGCTTCAAGCCCGTTCGGCAAATGCCTAAAAGCCTTGGAGATCGAATGGCACGTACTGCCGCTGTGCGCACAACCGTTGCGCCGAAAGAATCCTTTACCCCGTCCCGCGAAGACTTTGCCGCCCTGCTCGAAGAGAGCTTCAAGACGAACGCCCTCGAAGAAGGCAACGTCATCACCGGCAAAGTGATCGGGATCGAAAAAGAATATGCGATCATCGACGTCGGTCTGAAGACCGAAGGCAAGATCGCTCTCAAAGAATTCGCCCTCGCAGGGCAGACGCCCAAGATCGCCATCGGCGACAGCGTCGAAGTCTTCCTCGATCGTGTCGAGAACGCGATGGGCGAAGCAATCCTCAGCCGTGACAAGGCACGCCGCGAAGAAAGCTGGACGAAGCTTGAGCGCGCGTTCGAAGACAAGCAGCGCGTGACCGGCGTCATCTTCGGCCGCGTCAAAGGCGGCTTCACCGTCGATCTCGATGGCGCCGTTGCGTTCTTGCCGGGCAGCCAAGTCGACATCCGCCCCGTGCGCGATGCTGGCCCGCTGATGAACAAGCAGGAACCGTTCCACATCCTGAAGATGGACAAGCGCCGCGGCAACATCGTCGTCTCGCGTCGTGCGGTCCTCGAAGAAAGCCGTGCGGAACAGCGCAACGAACTCGTCGCCAACCTCAAGGAAGGCCAAGTCATCGATGGCGTGGTCAAGAACATCACCGACTACGGTGCATTCGTTGACCTGGGCGGCGTTGACGGTCTGTTGCACGTGACCGACATCGCCTGGCGCCGCGTCAACCATCCGAGCGAAGTGCTTTCGATAGGCGCGAACGTGAAGGTTCAGGTCATCAAAGTGAACCCGGACACGCAGCGCATCAGCCTCGGAATGAAGCAGCTTGAGGCAGATCCGTGGGAAGGCGTCGCCGCGAAATATCCGGTGAACGCGAAGTTCAAGGGTCGCGTCACGAACATCACCGACTACGGCGCGTTTGTTGAACTTGAGCCTGGCGTCGAAGGCTTGGTCCACGTCAGCGAGATGTCGTGGGTGAAGAAGAACGTCCACCCGGGCAAGATCATCGCGACCAGCCAAGAGGTCGAAGTGATGGTGCTCGAGGTCGACTCGGCCAAGCGCCGCATCAGCCTCGGCTTGAAGCAGACCATGGACAACCCGTGGGCTTCGTTCTCCGACAAGCATCCGGTCGGCAGCCAGATCGAAGGCGAGATCAAGAACATCACCGAATTCGGTCTGTTCATCGGTCTCGATGGCGACATCGACGGCATGGCCCATCTCTCCGATCTCGACTGGAACGAGCCGGGCGAAGAGGCGATCAAGAAGCACAAGAAGGGCGACATCGTTAAAGCGATCGTTCTCGACATCGACACCGAAAAGGAACGCATTGCGCTCGGTCTGAAGCAGGTCTCCGGCGATCCGATGGAAAGCCTAGGGCCGGTCAAGAAGGGCGACATTGTGACCTGCACGGTCACAGAGGTCACCGATGGCGGTCTCGAAGTTGCAGTCGGCGAACTGAAAGCCTTCATCCGCAAGAACGAACTGTCGCGCGATCGCGCCGAACAGCGCCCCGAGCGCTTCTCGGTCGGCGACAAGCTCGACGCGCGGGTGACGAACGTCGACAAGGCAGCACGCAAGCTCACGCTCTCGATCAAGGCGCTCCAAATCGCCGAAGAGAAGGAAGCGGTGGCTCAGTACGGCTCGTCCGACTCCGGCGCCTCGCTCGGCGACATTCTGGGTGCGGCCCTGAAGAAGAAGCAGGAAAAGCCCGATTAATCGCCACGATCCGTATGACGTTTAAGGCAAGGGGCGGTCGTAAGGCCGCCCCTTGTTGCATTGCGAATGCGAATATCCCTTATTTTAGAAGCACTTGCGCTTGACGCATGAGACGCTCCGGGGCAGCTTCGCCTCTGACGTGACTCAAAGGCCTCAGGGAAGGGCTGTCGATGATCAAGTCGGAGCTGGTCCAGAAACTCGCGGAACAGAACCCGCACCTCTATCAGCGCGACATCGAGAAAATCGTGGCGACGATCTTTGGCGAGATCGCGACCGCGCTAGCCAAAGGTGATCGCGTCGAATTGCGCGGCTTTGGCGCCTTCTCGGTGAAGTCGCGACCCGCCCGCACCGGACGCAACCCGCGCACCGGCGAAAGCGTCCACGTCGCCCCAAAGCACGTCCCGTTTTTCAAAACCGGCAAAGAACTGCGCGACCGGCTAAACAAGTGAGCGCGGTTCTTTAGGCCAGCCCCAAGCTGAGTGCCCATGACCAGCCTCTTCCGCACCCTTTTCTTCTGGACGCTCGCGCTCGCGACCATCGTGATCGCCGTCGCGAACCGCCAAAAGGTTCCCTTCAGCGCCGACCCGTTCAACGCGAAAGCACCGGCGCTCGTCATCGATCTGCCGTTGTTCTGGATCATCATGGGCACGGCGCTGATCGGCATCGTATTAGGCGGCTGGTCGACCTGGCTCGCCCAAGCCCATGTCCGCCAAGCGCTACGCGAAGCGGAAGAAAAAATCCGCCGCCTTGAACGCGAAAACGAAGTGGCGCAAAAGCTGATCGTCAAACCAACACCCTCGACCCAGCTTACGCGGCGGGCAGCAGATCTTGGTTAGGCTCTTCGCGAGCGCGCTCGCGATCCTGGCGTTTGCCGCAACAAGCGCTGCCGCAGACCCCACCGTGCTCGAGGTTCGCCTGACGACGACATCCGACGGCATGATCGCGCGTTTCAAGGCCGCGCACCCGATCGATGCACTCGCATTCGCCTATGACGGCGGCGACGTTCGAAAAAAAACGTGGACGCTGCCCGACGGTTTTGTGCTGCAGGAATCAGTCATTGCCCGCAGCGATGGCACCCCCTTTGACGCCGTCGAAGTCGCCATCCGCCCTCGCAACGAACCGACCGATGCGACATATCCCTGCCTCTTCGCCATCGGCCCGGACGGTTTCGGATTCTACGCCGGCTGCTTTGTCGGCAACGAAAGCGACTTCAAAAACACGATCGAAGTCGCATCGGCATCGGGACAAATCGTGGCTGGCTTACCGCTCGGGCGTAGCGTCTGGCCCGTCGACGCCGCCTTCGGACACAATCTCGCGCACCGCTACGCGTATGTTGGTCCAGCGAGTTGCCTTTCCGAAACCGCAAACATCCAGATCGTCGTTCCGCCTGATTTCCCGCAAGACGTTGTGCACGACATTCGCGCCAAAGTCGATCGCACAATTGCCTTTTATACGCGCGCGACCCATCACGCGCTCGCCGGTAAGCCGCTGGCGCTCATCGCCGCAAACCGTGCAATGCCCGGTCACGGGATCCAAGGCGACACGACGAACGGCCCGGCCGTTGCCTTGCGCTTCTTCGGTAGCGAACCGGTGGACAACAAGACGGCACAGAGCACCGATCATCTAATCGCGCATGAGACCGCTCATTTCTGGAACTCCGATTCCTTCCATCCGACACCCGGCTCACCTGCGTGGCTCTGGGAAGGTGGCGCCGAGTACTGGGCGCTGACGGCACAGAAAAAACTGGGCTGGATCTCCGCGGACGAGCGCCGCAAAAAACTCGAAAGCGCGCTGAACGAATGTGTGGCGTCGTTGAGTAGCAGGCCGCTCGCAGCTGCGCGATCGATGACGACCTATGTCTGCGGCCAAACCGTCATGTGGCTTGCCGATGTTTTCGAGAAGAGGCGCACGAACGGACGAAGTGACATCTTCAGCGTTTGGCAGCGCATTTTCCGAACGGCGGAACACAACGGCGGTCTTTACGATATTGTCGGCCTGCTTCAAGAAGCATCGATGAAGGAGGACGCGGCCGAGCGTGCTCTTGCTCTATTCCTGACCGACACCGGAAGCGAACGCTGGTCGCGTTTGCCCAATCTCTTGCGCCCCTTTCGCGTGCGCGCGGACGCAAACGCACCAACCAACGACGCGCTCCGCTGGACCGCCGTGTCTCACCTGCTGGACCTCTATTGCACCGGCAGTCGCGGGGCTTGGCACCAAGCGGATTATCTGAAGCTCGACACGGGTGACCGCTGCGGCCCGCTCAACGGCGATCCGGAAGTCGACACGCTCAACGGTCTGAGCCTCTACACCGACGCCCCTGCCGCCTTCGCTGCAGCTGCTGCGGCGTGCGACGCGGGAGGCGACATCAAGCTGTCCCGCACCGGCAAGCCTGACACGGTGACCGCCCTCTGCACGAAGCCGCTGCCCCCACCGCCGCCACAGTTCCGGATCGTCGCAACGCCTTGATACGCGTCTGGTTCGATGACGATGGCGCACCTATGTCATGCACGCCAACAGAGGAGCCACCTCATGCCCATCGCCAAAGCCAATGCCGAATGGAAAGGAACACTTCGCGAAGGTTCCGGACGCCTCAAATTCGCTAGCGGTGTGTTCGAAGGCCCCTACAGCTTCAAAGTGCGCAGCGAAGGCGGCACCGGCGAAACGACGCCCGAAGAACTGATCGGCGCGGCCCACGCCGGGTGCTTCACCATGGCGCTCTGCGCGCAGCTGACCACGAACAAAACGCCGCCAACCTACATCCGCACTGAAGCCGCGGTGAACCTGGCGGCAACGCCTGCCGGCCTCACAATCAACCGCATCGACCTCGTCACCCGCGCAAGCGTGCCGGGCCTCGACGCCGCCAAGTTCGCCGAACTCGCCAAAACCGCAAAGGAAGGCTGCCCGGTCTCGAAGGCCTTGGCTGCGGTCGACATCCACTTGGACGCAGCCTTGGACGGTTAATCCGAACGCGTTGCCACCCGCCGAAACCGTGCTTATAAGCGGCGCAACATGAGCACGCCCGCGAACCCCGTCTTCTGCGCCCTCGACACCACCGACGTGAGCAAGGCGCTCGCATGGGCGAAGGCGATCAAGCCCTATGTCGGCGGCCTGAAGATCGGGATGGAGTTCTTCAACGCGAACGGCCCGCAAGGCGTCGCGAAGGTGGCCGAAGTGGGTCTCCCGATCTTTCTCGACCTAAAGCTCCACGACATCCCGAACACGGTGGCGGGCGGCATTCGCGCGCTCCTGCCGCTTGGGATCGCGATCACCAACATCCACGCGGCGGGCGGGCCTGCAATGATGCGCGCCGCCGCCGACGAAGCCGCAAAGGCTGGCGCGAAGCGCCCGAAGATCATTGGTGTCACGATGCTGACAAGCCTCGACGCCTCCGACCTTGCCGCAACCGGCGTCACCGGCACCGCGTCGGAACATGTCGTTCGCCTCGCCAAACTCGCGCAAGTCTCCGGCCTCGACGGCGTCGTCTGCAGCGCGCACGAGATCGAACCGCTGCGCCGCGCGTGCGGACCGGACTTCATGCTCATCGTCCCCGGTATTCGCCCGGCAGGCGCGACGCTCGCCGACCAGAAGCGCGTGATGACCCCGCACGAAGCCTTTGCGCTCGGCGCCACCATCATCGTCATCGGCCGCCCGATCACGGAAGCCGCTGACCCAGCCGCCGCCGCCCGCGCGATTCGCGACGAGTTGTTCCCGGCCGCGGCATGAGCGGCAGCATCAAAATCTGCGGAATCCGCACTGCGGAGGCGATCGACGCCGCGGCCCGCGCAGGCGCCACGCATGCGGGCTTTGTTTTCTATGCGAAGAGCCCTCGCAACATCTCGGCGGATGACGCCGGTAAACTCGCAGCCCTTGCCCCCGGCTTACGAAGCGTCGCACTGACGGTCGATGCGACCGACGAAACGCTGCACGAAATCTCCGCAGGTCTGCATCCCCAGATGTGGCAACTCCACGGCGACGAAACGCCCGAACGCGTGAGCGCCATCCGCAGCACATTTCGTGTGCCCGTCATGAAAGCGATCGCGATTGAAACCAACGCCGACATCGCGCGCGCCCGAGCCTACGAACGGGTCGCCGACTGGCTGTTGTTCGACGCGAAACCGGGAACACTGCCGGGCGGCAACGGCCTTGCGTTCGACTGGAAGCTGATCGCCGGCGAAAAATGGACGAAGCCGTGGATGCTCTCCGGCGGCCTCAACCTCGCCAATATCGCTGAAGCAATCCGCACCACGCGAACACACGCGGTTGACGTATCGTCCGGCGTCGAGAAATCGCGCGGCCACAAGGATCCGCAACTGATCGAACGCTTCGTCGCTACGGCGCGCACGGCGTTCGCCGGAAACCACGCATGAGCCAGATGAAACCGAACACCTATCGCACAGGCCCCGACGCCAACGGCCATTTTGGGCTCTATGGCGGACGCTTCGTCGCCGAAACGTTGATGCCGCTGATCCTCGATCTCGAGAAGGCGTACGACGCGGCAAAGAAGGACCAGAGCTTCCAAGCCGAACTCGACGCTTTCCTCGAACACTATGTCGGTCGCCCGTCGCCGCTCTACTTCGCGGAACGCCTGACCGAGCATTTCGGCGGCCCGAAGATCTACTTCAAGCGCGACGAGCTCAATCACACCGGCTCGCACAAGATCAACAACTGCATGGGCCAAATCTTGCTCGCCCGCCGCATGGGCAAGACGCGCATCATCGCCGAGACCGGCGCGGGCCAACACGGCGTCGCCACCGCGACCGTGGCGGCGCGCTTCGGCCTGCCCTGCGTCGTCTACATGGGCGAAGACGACATCAAGCGCCAATCGCCGAACGTCTTTCGCATGCGCTTGCTTGGTGCTGAAGTACGACCCGTCAGCTCAGGCTCGCGCACCCTGAAAGACGCGATGAACGAAGCGCTCCGCGATTGGGTCGCCAACGTCGAAGACACGTTCTACATCATCGGCACCGTCGCCGGTCCCCATCCCTACCCGGCCCTCGTACGCGACTTCCAATCGGTGATCGGCAAGGAAGCTCGGGCGCAAATGCTGGCACGCGAAGGCCGCCTGCCCGACGCCGCAGTCGCCTGCATCGGCGGCGGCTCGAACGCGATGGGCCTGTTCTACCCGTTCCTCGACGATCCGGAGGTCGCACTTTACGGCGTAGAAGCCGCCGGCCACGGCATCGAAACCGGCCAGCACGCAGCCTCGCTCGCGGGCGGACGCCCCGGTGTGCTTCACGGCAACCGCACGTATCTGCTGCAAGACGCCGACGGCCAGATCATTGAGGCGCACTCGATCTCGGCAGGTCTCGACTACCCCGGTATCGGTCCCGAACACGCCTGGCTGCACGACATGAAGCGCGTGAACTACGTTTCGGCGACCGATCAAGAAGCGCTCGACGCGTTCCAAATCTGCGCGAAACAGGAAGGCATCATCCCGGCCCTCGAGCCCGCGCATGCGCTCGCCTACACCGGCAAGCTCGCGAAGCAAATGTCGAAGGACAAGATCATCCTGATGAACATGTGCGGCCGCGGCGACAAAGACATCTTCGCCGTTGCCGAACGCCTAGGGGTGAAACTGTGAGCCGCATAGCGACCCGATTCGCCGAACTGAAAAGGCAAAGCCGCGCCGGTTTCGTCGCCTTCATCACTGCAGGCGATCCGAACCTCGAAACCTCGTTTGAGATCCTCAAGGGTCTGCCTGCCGCGGGTGCCGACGTCATCGAACTCGGAATGCCGTTCACCGACCCGATGGCCGACGGCCCCGCAATTCAAGCGGCATCGCTGCGTGCGCTCAAGGCCGGACAGACGATGAAAAAGACGCTGGACATCGTGCGCCGCTTTCGCGCCACCGACACGACGACGCCAATCGTGCTGATGGGCTACTACAATCCGATCTACGCCTACGGTGGTGAGGCGTTTTGCAAGGACGCCCACGCCGCCGGCGTCGACGGCTTGATCATCGTCGACCTGTCGCCGGAGGAAGACCCGGAGCTGCGTCCCTACGCCAAGGCCGCGGGCTTGGACATCATCCGCCTCTCGACCCCCACGACCGACGCGAAGCGCTTGCCGGCCGTCCTCGATGGCGCGACGGGCTTCCTCTATTACGTCTCGATCACCGGTGTGACGGGCAGCAAAGAGATCGACGCAGAGGCGGTCGCCAAGGCCTTGAAACCGCTCAAAGCTGCCACATCTTTGCCTATAGCCGTCGGCTTTGGCATTAAGACTGAAGCGGACGCAAAGGCTGTCGCCAAGGTGGCCGATGCCGCCGTCGTGGGCTCGGCTTTGGTGACGGAAATTGGCCGGTTTACCGACGCAAACGGCAAAGTCTCGCCAGGAGCCACGGAAGCTGTGCTAAGCTTGGTTCGTCGACTCGCCACCGCGGCCCACAGCGCCCGCAACTGACAGGCGGCGGATCGCAGGGGATATGGTAAACAACTCGTTCGGTCAGGTGTAGCGGTCAGGCATGAATTGGATCTCCAACTTCGTCCGCCCGAAAATCAAATCGCTTTGGAGCGCGAAGTCAGACACGCCCGATAATCTCTGGCGCAAATGCCCGTCGTGCGACGGCATGATCTTCCATCGCGATCTCGAAGCCGCGTCCTATGTCTGCATGCATTGTGGTTGCCATATGCGCATCGGCGCGGCGGCGCGCATGAAGACCCTGTTCGATGAAGGCCTGTGGGAAGACATTGCGCTTCCCGAAGTGCCGCTCGACCCGCTTAAGTTCAAAGACGAAAAGCGCTACGCTGACCGCTTGCGCGAAGCGCGCGCGAAGACCGGCGAGCTCGACGCATTGAAAGCGGCCCGCGGAACCATCACCGGCGTCCGCACCACCATCGCAATCCAATCGTTCGACTTCATGGGCGGCTCGCTCGGGATGGCCGTCGGCGAAGGCTTGATCGCCGCAATGCGTGCCGCGATCGACCACAAAACGCCGTTCGTGCTGTTCACCGCCTCCGGCGGCGCACGCATGCAGGAAGGCATCCTCTCGCTAATGCAGATGCCCCGCGTGACTATTGCGGTACAGATGCTGCGCGAAGCGGGATTGCCCTATATCGTCTGCCACACCGATCCCACGACCGGCGGCGTGACCGCGTCCTACGCGATGCTAGGCGACATTCACGTATCGGAGCCTGGCGCGCTGATCGGCTTTGCCGGTCCCAGGGTGATCGAAAACACCATCCGTGAAAAATTACCTGAAGGCTTTCAACGCGCGGAATACCTGCTCGATCACGGCATGGTCGACATGGTCGTCCACCGCCACAAACTACGTGAAGCAATCGGGCGCATCCTGAAACTGCTCACACGCAAGACAGCGCGCGCCGTCGCCACGAGGCCCTCTTACGAGACAAGCCCTTACGCGATGCCGTCTTACGCGGGCCCCAAACAGCCGACACTATGAGCGGCCCGTCCCCGGACGCACTGGCCAGCGACGAAATCCTCGCCCGCCTGATGGAGCTTCATCCGAAGGTCATCGACCTGTCGCTCGACAGGATCGAACGCCTGCTGACGAAGCTGGGCAATCCGGAGCGTCGTTTGCCGCCGGTGATCCACGTCGCAGGTACGAACGGCAAAGGCTCGACCTGCGCCTTCCTGCGCGCGATGCTCGAGGCTTCGGGTAAGCGCGTCCACGTCTACACGTCGCCCCATCTCGTGCGTTTCCACGAACGCATTCGTTTGAGCGGCAAGCTGATCGACGAAGACGAACTGCAGGCGTTGCTCGAAGAATGCGAAGCCGCGAACGGAAGCGACCCGATTACCTTCTTCGAAATCACGACCGCGGCGGCGTTTCTGGCCTTCACCCGCCGCAAGGCAGATGCACTGATCTTGGAAGTGGGCCTGGGCGGCCGCCTAGACGCGACAAACGTCGTCGAACGCCCGGCCGTTACCGTCATCACCCCCATCGACCTCGACCACCAGCAGTATCTGGGCGACGACATCAAAACCATTGCCGCCGAAAAGGCCGGCATCATGAAGCCTCAGGTCCCATGCATCCTTGGGCCCCAAACCGACGAAGCGCGCGAACTCATCGAAGGCCTGGCCATGCGCCGCGACGTGCCGCTCACGATTTGGGGTCAGGATTTCATGGCCTATGAAGAACACCGCCGCATGGTGTTCCAGGACGAGAACGGACTCATCGATCTACCAATGCCACGCTTGCCCGGCGCACATCAAATCGTCAACGCGGCGCTCGCGATTGCAGCCCTTCGCAAAGCGACGGGCTTTGCCGTCGACGACCGTGCCCTCGAAGACGGCCTGATGAGCGTTGATTGGCCCGCACGAATGCAACGCCTGACGCGCGGCCCGTTGGTCAACGCCGCTCCGAAGGATGCCGAGATATGGCTCGACGGCGCGCACAATCCGCACGGCGGCCGCGCTCTTGCGCACGCCATCGCCGATCTTGAGGAGTCTCAACCGCGGCCCCTCTACCTGGTCTGCGGAATGCTGCAAACGAAAGATCCGCGCGGCTTCTTCGCGGCATTCCGCGGTCTCGCTAAACACGTCACCACAGTCGAAATCCCGGGTGATGCAAGCAGCCTCGGCGCAGGCCAACTCTACGACGCCGCACGCGCCGAAGGCCTCGACGCGCACCCGGCCCCGTCGATCGAGGACGCGATGCTCCAAATCGAAGCGCGCAATCTTATGGTCAAATCGAAGACCCCACCGCGCATCGTACTTTGCGGTTCGCTGCGCCTGGCAGGCGCCGTTTTGCGCGAAAACGCTTAGCCGTCCAGCCGGTGCACCTGCACGCCGATCGCGAACGCACGGAACTGCGCGCCGTCGCGCACGATCCTGATCTTGTTCACGGCCGCACCCATTTGAACCGGCGCCCAAGTCGCACCGCCGTCGCGCGTCTCAAATCCCGACACAGTGGTGCCGACCCAGCCCCAACGCTCATCGACAAACCCGACCCCGAACTCGCGCACGCGCGCGTCATCCGCCAAGGGCAATTCGCTCCACGTCACGCCGCCGTCGGTGGTCTTGATGACCACCCGCTTCGTCGTTCCTTCCTGATAGTTCTGCACCGTCGCATAGCCGACGTTGCGCGAAGGGAAGTTCATCTTCCAGCAATTCTCGAACGGCCGCGCGGAACGGTACGCCGGTTCCCAAGTATTCCCGCCGTCGCTCGTCCGTAAGATCAGCGCATTCGCTTTCTCGATGTCGTCGGATGTCGCAGCGCACACGAGCCCGTTTTCCGCATCGAAGAACTTTACGTCCAAGATCATCCCCGCATGCGGCCGCAAATCGATGACGCGCCACGTCTCGCCGCCATCCGTCGAACGCAGCATAGCGGCCGTCCCACCGACGCGGCCCGCCGCATGAACGATGGGTGTCCGTTGCAGCGACCCTTGGAAGATCCGCGTCTGCGGAAGGATGTCGATCCCGCAAATACCCTTGACGATCTCGATCCCAGGCACATCGATCGCTTGCCACGACACGCCACCGTCGCGCGTTCGATAGAGTGGCTTGGTGTCTGTGACTCCGGGATAATAGTCGGTGCCGACATTGCCCAAGAATCCATTGCGCTCGTCGACAAATCCGAGCGCCCGAATGAACGTGCCCGGTTGCTGCCAAATCTTCTCGAAGCTCTCCCCGCCATTGGTCGTGCGATAGAGCTTACCCGCGCCGTTGCCGTACCACCCCACATCGCGCGAGACGAACGAGATATCGTCTTGCTTGCCCTTGTAAGGCTCCGTGTTAAGGACCCTCCAGGCCGCAGGCGCATCCGCGCGCGCGAGCAAGGGACCTGCCAGCCCAAGTGAGCCCGCACCTACAACGAATGAACGACGATCGATTTCTAACAAGCCGCCCTCACGCATAAAGGCCATCGATGACGGAATAGCCGGACGCATCCCAACTGTTGGGAATGGACGCCTCCTCCCAGGCTCGAAAATCAGTATCGGCAAACACTGCATCGCAATAGGACTGCGTCTCTGTCGACACCTTCACTCCATAAGTCCGCAGTCGCGTAGCGATCGGCGCGTAGAAAGCGTCCGCAATCGTGCGCTCACCGAACAACCAATGGCCGGTGCCGCGGAATCGCGCGCGAAGGCCGCCAAGCAAAGCATCGAGACGCGAGAGCTCCGTCGCGGTGTCAGCGGGCCACCCCTTCACATCGACGCGTCTGCGGATATTCATCGAAAGGTCGCGCCGCACCGATGCGAAGCCCGAATGCATCTCGCAAACCACGGCTCGCGCCTCCGTACGCAAACGCCGGTCTTGAGGCCAAAGGTTAGCCTTGGGCGCTTCCTCTGCCGCCCATTCGGCGATGGCCAGCGAATCCCAAATTACAAACCTGTCGGCATCGAGCGCCGGCACGCGCCCGTTTGGCGCGACCGCCGCAACCTCGGCGATGGCTTGTTTGCCGTAGCCCGGTTGATCGAGGCGAATCAGTTTTTCCTCGAAAGGAATCTTTGCCCACCGCAAACAGAGCCACGGTCGAAGCGACCACGAGGAGTAATTCTTGTTGCCGATGTAGAGAACATTCGCCATCGCTCTCAACCGCCTCCGCCTGCAATCCACCGACCGATCTTATCCTCCAACACGTGCAGCGGAATCGAGCCTGTGTTGAGCACTTGTTCGTGAAAAGCGCGTAGGTCGAAGCGCGATCCAAGCGCTTTTTCAGCTTGCGTCCGCAACTTGCGAATGACGATCTCGCCGACCTTGTAGCTCGTTGCCTGTCCAGGGGTCACAATGTAACGGTCGACCTCAAGCACGATGGTTTCGCGATCGAGCGATGTGTGCGTCGCCATGTAATCGACCGCTTGGTCGCGGCTCCACCCTTTGGCGTGAAGCCCAGTGTCGATCACAAGTCGCGTAGCGCGAAACATCTCCATGTCGAGCATGCCGAAATACTGAAACGGGTCGTCATAGACGCCCATTTCGATCCCGAGCCGCTCACAATAGAGCGCCCAGCCTTCGACATACCCTGAGTTCCACAAGAAGCGCAGGAATGCGGGCAGCGTCTCGTCCTGCATCGCGCGCGCACCCTGGAAATGGTGTCCCGGTTGCGCCTCGTGCAGGAACAGCGCCGTCATAATCGGTGACGTCCGCGTCGGGAGGTTCGACGTGTTCGCGTAGAACACGCCAGGCCGCGACCCATCCGGTGTGCCGCCGATATAGTAGGCTCCGCCCGTGGACGTTTCGATTTCGCTCGGAACGGGTCTGATCTCGAACGGCAGCGTCGGCACCTTTGCGAAATAACGCGGCAGTAGCGGACGAACCCGGTCCCATATCGCTTGAAAGCGCGCGAGATACA
This sequence comes from Micropepsaceae bacterium, assembly GCA_044220975.1. Classification (GTDB taxonomy): domain Bacteria; phylum Pseudomonadota; class Alphaproteobacteria; order Micropepsales; family Micropepsaceae; genus SZUA-430. Next base: position 16,163 of record JBGAPZ010000025.1, read on the forward strand.
GCTCCCGCGTCGCAAACTTGAACCTGGGATCGGCCTTCAGATAGGCGAAGAACGAAGGTAACGTTCCACCGAAACCAACTCGCGCCTTCACGCGCTCCATCTCCGCCGTGATCCTGGCGACCTCGGCCAAGCCGGTCGTGTGGATTTCCTCGGCGCCCAGACGCGTCGTCGTGAATAACTCCAAGAAATAATCATAGAGCGCGGGACCTTTTGGCAGCGCCGCAAGCCCAGGCACGCCGGTGCGCGCCGCGGGCAAATAGTCTTGCTCGAAGAACGCAAGCAGCGTGCGAAACGCGGGCAGCACCCGCGCCTCGATCGACTGGCGGAACGCTGCAGTCAGTCGCACACGGTCCGCGGCTGCGACTGCCGCCGGAAAGCTCGCGGTCGGCGTCAGCAGCGGGCTGCCGTCGACACCCGCCGTCAACGCGTCCCTTAGTTGCCCAATGATCCTTTCCGCGACGATACGCGGATGAACGTTCCCCCGCTTCAAGCCGCGAGCCATGTACTCCCGCGCGCGATCCAGGAAAACGACGAACCCTTCGTGCATCTTCAACGCACTTTCGTAGTCCGGCGCCGAGCGATAGGGAAAGCTGCCCTGCGAGGACATGAACTGCGGAAACGTGATGTGCGGTCCATTCAAATGGTCGAGCGCAAAGTCTTGTGTGTTCGTTTGCGCGGCACCCGTTTCATAGGCGTGGATGGCGAACTCGGTCTGATACCGGAAGACGTCGTATTCCAACTGTTCGACTGGCGACAGCTTCGAACGGTTCACGCCCGCAATCCGCGCCAAATCGCGCCGGGCGTAGGCTTCAAACGCTCTTTGATAATCGTCGGTGATCAGATCGCCGAATTGATCAAGATAGCGAAAGTCGCCACGTCCGGTCGCGGACTGCGGCACCAAGCGAAGCTGCTCTTCGTCGCTGTCTTGAAACACCTTGGCCAGGCGCGCGCCTTCGCCCTCAGCGCCCAACGCCTGCAAGCCGAGCGGCAACGCCGCAGCTCCGCCGAGCAGTGCCAGCACCACCCGCCTTGTGAAAACCGAAACTTGCGTCATGACCGCCCCGCGAATTGTTCGGGGCATGGCATAGTCGCCAAAACCTGACATCGGGCGTCAGGTTTGGCCGTTCACGAAGATATTTAGATGCTCTGCTCGATCCACTCGCGAATCTTGCTCTTGGGGATCGCACCGCTACGCGATGCCGCGACCTCGCCGCCCTTGAAGATCAGCATCGTCGGAAACCCGCGCACGCCGTATTTGTTCGTGACTGTGGGGCTGGTCTCGGCATTCACCTTCACGATCGTGATCTTGTCGCCCATTTCGCCCGAAAGCTCGTCGAGCGAAACCGCAAGCGGCTTGCACGGCGCGCACCACTCGGTAAAGAAGTCGACCAATACGGGCTTATGCGACCCCAAGACGTCACGCTGAAACGTCGCATCGGTAACGGTCACGCTCATCGTTTTCCTCGAATCGTGAATCTACGGGAGGCAGCGACCGTAGGCGCATCGGCGCGGCGTCGTCGAGTCATCACTGGATGCAAAAAACCGCCCCGAAAATCGAGGCGGCTTTGCTTTTCTGCGGTAAATTTAGAGCGCCGAATCGATCCATTCTTTGAGGCGTTGTTTCGAGAGCGCACCCACCTTCGTCGCCGCCACTTGGCCGCCCTTGAAGATCATCAGAGTCGGAATGCTCTTAACACCGAATCGCGTCGGGATCGTCGGGTTCTCGTCGATGTTCATTTTGGCGATCGCAATTTTCCCGCCAAACTCGCCCGATAGTTCTTCGAGCGCGGGCGCAATTTGGCGGCAAGGCCCACACCATTCGGCCCAGAAATCGACCAGCACCGGCGTAGAAGAATTCAGAACGTCCTTGTCGAAACTGGCATCCGTTACCTTGGAAGGCATTGTCATCGTCCTTTGCAATAGCTTGGGTACAAAATCTAGGTACCCCCTGCCGGGGGGTCAAGCGCGCTCACGGCCTCCTGAAGCAAGCTTGAAGGCAGTAATCCAAGGCGTGGCTCAACCGTCCAGAGAATCGCGCAATTCACAGCCCGCCCCGGGAACAACCGCTCCGCCGCCATCTGGTAAAGCGCCAGCTGCGCCACGTAGCTCGAGGGGATCGCCGTAAGAGCCTTTGGCACCACCCTATCGGTCTTAAACTCGACGATCAGAATATCGCGCTCGCGCACGACAACACGGTCGAGGCGCGCCGCGACGTCGACAGTCCTTCCGCGCCAATCGACAAGTCCGCGCAACGGCACCTCGCCGTAAGACCCCGGCGCGAACACATGGCTGAGCAACAGATCGCGCCGCACCGCGAGCGCTTCGTTCGCAGCCGCCTGCGCCAACACCGGATCGTCGATAGACCCAAGCGCAGTCTCGCGCGCAATGTCGCTCCATCGTTCGGCGCTCGCCGAACCAAGCCGCTCCAACGCCCGGTGGATCGCGCGGCCTCGCTCCAAACCTCCACCCGCGCCGTCACCGCGCCGGCGCACGGAGGGCACGACGACCGACGGTTCGACGTGTTCGATCGTGCGTTCCCGCGGCGCATGTTCCCGCAACCAAGCTGGAAGAGCAGGCGCCACCGGGACGATTGACGTCGCGCCATGTACTTCCCGAAGGGGTATCTCGCCGAAGCGATGCAACACCTCGCCAGTCTCATCAACGACTTGATCCGCATCAAGCTTAGCCATCGCGGCCGAGACGACATCGAACCAGCACCCGCGCTCGCGGCCATCCCGGCCCTCATAGCCGCAAACATAGAGCCGGTCGCGCGCGCGTGTCAGCGCCACATAGAGCAGCCGCCGGTACTCGCGCATCCGATCATCTTTGCCGTCGGCGCGCGCTTTCGCTCGCACTGGATCGTCGCGCTTGACTTCGATTTTCCAAAGCGGGACGCGATCGGCGTCCAGCAGATCCTTGTCGTGCCGCCCATGCCGCGGCGTCGTGCAGGTGTCGGGCAAAATGACGACTGGCGCCTCAAGCCCCTTCGCGGCGTGCACCGTCATCACGCGCACAGACCCTTCACCTCGATCCTGATCGCGTTTGATCTCGGTCTGCGTGTTCTCGATCGCGTGAAGGAACGCCTCGAGCGAGGGCGTATGCGCCTGCTCGAACTCCAGCGCGGCGTTCAAGAATTCCTCGATCGGATCGGCGGCGTCGAAGCCAAGCCGCGCCAGCATCTTCGTCCAACCGCCCATCTCGCCAAGCACACTGGCGAAGAACTCATAGGGCGGCAGGCGATCGGCCTGATCCCAAACGCGATCGAGGAACAAAAGCACGTCAGCAAACCGCGGATCGTGGGCCTTGTCACGCAGCACCGACCACAGCGGCCGCGTGCGGCCGTGGGCAAGCTCGAACAACGCGTCTTCGTCGATCCCGCAGAGCGGACTCTTGAGCACGGTCGCAAGCGTTAAGTCGTCCCGTGGCATCAGCGCAAACCGCGCCAGCGCGATCAAATCCATGACCGCGATGTGTTCGGCAAGTTTCAACCGGTCAGCGCCGGCAACCGGGATCGAGCGCCGCTTCAACTGACGGATGATTTCTTCGGCAAGAAGATTGCGCCGGCGCACCAGCACCATCACGTCGCCGGCCGTCATGGGCCTAAGCCGCTGCGTCTGCTTGTCGAACACGGCCTCGCCGCTCTCGATCCACTGCGCAATGCGTGCGGCAATCGTCTGCGCAAGGGTCACCGCCGGATGATCGGCCGCGACCCTATCCTTCGGCGCGTCCCACATCTCGGCTTCCGGTAGGTCCGGCGGCTTCACCACAGGCCAAAGCTCTACGACCCCCGGAATATCGCGCCGAACGGCCACATGCCGCACGTCGTCTTCGTCGAACAAAACACCCTCGCGCACGGCCGCATCGCCGAACACCTCGTCGACGAATTGAAGAATGCGCGGCGCCGTACGGAACGAGTTGACCAACGGCACGCGCGCAAAATCGACCTTGGCGCCGAAGGCCTGTTGCTCGATCACGGTCCGCGTCTCGGCGAACGACGCGGGGCGCGCGCCCTGAAACGACATGATCGACTGCTTTGTGTCGCCGACCGAAAAAACCGTGCGCTGAACGATTCGCTGCGCGCGATCGGCACCCTGACCCGCAAAGAACTCCTCCGCGATCGCCTTGATGATCTCCCACTGACGCGGACTCGTATCCTGCGCTTCGTCCACCAAGATGTGGTCGATGCCACCGTCGAGCTTGTAGAGGATCCATCCCGCACCTGGGCTCGAAAACAGCGCGACCGCATGCGCGATCAAATCGTCGTAATCGAGCACAGCGCGCCGGTTCTTCAGCCCCGCATAGGCACGCAACATCGCGTGCGCGACGGTGAGCAGATACCCCGACGTCTCGGCGACGAAGAGCGCGTTCAACCGATCACGCGCGCCCTCGGCAACATCGCCGAACTGATCCAACAAGGTGCCGGCAGCCGGCTCATTCGTGAGCACAGCTTTCGTCGCAAGCGCTTTCCGTCGCTTGCCGTCTTGCGTCAGGAACACCTCCAAAAACCGTTCGAACCGCGCCCGGTCCCGCTCCGCGCCAAAGCGCCGGATCGTCTCCGCCCGCTTTCGATCCGTCTCCGAACCGCGCGAGAGCGCCGCCACAACACGCGTCAACGCCGCCGGTTGAAGCGCCGCCAGCGTGTCGTCCAAGATCGACCGTTCGCTCGCCGCGAGATCAAGGCCGACCGAATCCCGCAACGCGCTGTCAAGCGGCGAGGCACGCTCGAGAAACGCCTCGACCCAACCGCGCTCGCCCGCGATCCCGCGCATAAGCACGTCGAACCGCTCTTCCCCCGCATAAGCCGTGAGCGCGGCGATCGCATCCGCCAGCGCCGCATCCGTCGTGGCCGCCTGCCGCAAGACGATATCCTTCGCCTCGTCGATCAACTCCTCCGTCGCCCGCTCGTCGAGCACCGAGAATTGCGGAACGACACCCGCTTCGAGCGGAAATCGCTTCAACAACCGCTCGCAAAACGCGTGAATTGTCTGAATGCGCAAACCGCCCGGCGATTCCAGCGCCTCGGCAAACAACCGCCGCGCCCGTTCCAGCATCAGCTCATTCGCATCGCTGCCGGTCAGCTGCTCCAAATCTGCGGCGAGTTCTTCGTCAGGAATTAGCGTCCAAGCCCCAAGTCTCTTGAACAGCCGCGTCGACATCTCGGCCGCAGCCGCCCGCGTGAAGGTCAGGCACAACAACCGGTCGGGCGGGCTGCCGTCGAGCAACAGGCGCGCAATCCGGTCGACCAGCACGTGCGTCTTGCCCGATCCCGCATTCGCCGACACCCAGACGGAGGTCCACGGATCGGTCGCAAGGTGTTGTTCGTGGACGCTCACAGTTCCTCGTCCCCCGACGACCATTCCTTGACGCGCGCCAAGTGATCGTAATCGCCGGCATACCGCTCCAGCAGCACGCGCGGTTTCGACAGATAGGCCGTGTCCGGAGAATCGAACTGGCTCACAAACCTCTGCAGCCCTGCTTTCGCCTTCGCCGCTTCCGCATTTGCGTCCGACTTCGCAAAGTCGAGGATCTGCTCGTCCCCCGCCACCGCCGCACCTTTCAGTGCGATGTAAACGAGCTCATCGACGCTGGCGGCCGCGACGCCCGGAAACCCACCCTCAAGCGCAATAGCCGCTTCAAGCGTCAACTGCGGGTTCAACCCCGACATCACCTGCGGCGCAGTCGGCGCCGTTCCGGTCTTGTAATCGGCGATCGCGATGGCCCCCTCACCGAGCACCTCGATGCGATCGGCCTTCGCGCTCAACGTGAAAGCCCCACCGGGTGCGGGAATGACGAGCGTGCCGACCTGCTCCGCCAACACCGTCCCCGCACGCACCCGCCGCTCGCGCTCGAATGTCAGAAACCACCTCGCGATGCGCTCGTACCGCGGCCACCAAAACCCGCGCACGCCGGGCTGATCGAGCAAGTCGCCGAACGCGTCTTGCCCACACTGCATGAGAGCACCGAGCGCCTCCTGCTCCTCCGGCAACCCAGCCGGATAAAGCTTCACGAACTTGTCCAGCGCATCATGAATGACCGACCCGCGCTCGGCTGCAGCCGGCACCATGTCGATCGGATCGAGCTTCCGCAGGTTCAAAATCTTCTTCGCATAAAGCGCATAGGGATCGCGCAACCAAAGCTCGACCTGCGTCACAGGCAATGCCCGCGGGCGCGCAGTGAGTGGAGGCTTCGGCGCGGGCGGCTCGATCGCCTTGGGCGCCGACGTCGGCTTGTCAATCCGCCGCGCGATGTCGACCAAACGCCTGTTCTCCAGAGCGGAACCAAGGCCCGCACCGCCGACCAGCATCGAGAGACGCGTCACCCAGCGCGACGGCGTCGTCGGCGCTCCGCTGTCCTTCTCCGCCCTTGTCAACAACACCTCGTCGCCGGCAGCAGCTTGGGCAAAATCATGCGCCGAGAGACCGACGCGCCGCTCCGGCTGACTGACGTCGAGTTCGCGCCGCATCGGCCGGTTGAGCCACGGCCCCGGATCGGTCGCGGGCGGCCAAACACCCTCGTTCAAACCGCCAAGGATCATCAAATCGGCATGCTGCAGCCGCACCTCCAGCGGTCCCAAGATCGAAAGCCGCGGGTGCTGCCCCAGGTGTGGCCGCACCGAGATCGCATCCATCACAGTGCGAATGAACGCCGCGTACTCACCGCCGCGCATCGAGAGGCCGACACCGTCTGCCGCCGTCGCCAACTGCTCGAACATATTGAAGGCGGCTTCCCCCGCATCGCCCTCCCACAACGGTTGTGCCGTCGACTTCGCGAAGCCGCTCAGAAGCTCGCCAGCCTCGCGATGAAGCTGCGCCAGCCGCATCACGTCCAGCGCGTCGCCCACCATCGCCGCGGCAAACGAACCGCACGCCGTGTCGAGCCGCTCGACCAATTTGGCTGCCGAGGACAACGGATCGACAGCCACACGCAACCCGGCAACGCCTGCCGGTGGACGAGCGCCGCGCAAAGCCTGCACTTCAAGATCTATCGTAAGCGTCCGTGCCTCGGCCGCCGTCTCGAACCCCAGTGCCGCGAGCGGATGCTTGAGCAACGCAAGCAGCTGCACCGGCGCAAATTCCTGCGCAGCCGCATCCGCAATGAGCGAAAGGAAACGCCCGGGCAGTGTCTGCGAGAGCGGCACACCAGCCGAATCGTCGATCGCAATGCCCCACCGCTTGAGCTCCCCCGCAACGCGCCGGGCAAGTGTTCGATCCGGCGTCACAAGCGCTGCCGTCTTCCCCGGCGTCTCGATCGCCTCGCGGAGCGCAAGCGCAATGACCAATGCTTCTTCGGAGGGCGTGTGCGCAACCACGATCGAAAGGCCGCGCAACCCGTCGGCGATTTCCGTTCGACGCTCCTCAACGAGGTCACGCCACGCTGGCGTCTTTGCCGCCGGCCGCAGCGCCTCGGCCAACAGCCGCACACGCGCGCGATGCGGCGCACGGTCTGTCCACGCCTCAACATCGCCGCGTGTCGCGTCCATCTTAGTGAGCAACTGGCGCATGCCGTGCTGCGGATGCCCCGCCTCTGTCGCCTCCCACGTCTCGCGATCGAGCTCCAAATCGATGCCGGGCAGCACGACAGCGCCGTTCGGCATGTACGCAATCGTACGCAGCAACTCGGCCGTCGCTGGCACACTGCCCGTCGAACCCGCGGCGATCACCGGAAAGCCGGGCGCCAATTCGCGCCAGCGCGCCGCCGCCTGGCGCAACGCCGTGTCGCGATGCGCAGCCGGATCGGACGCGCCTTCCGCCAAGAGAATTGCCGGCCATTCCTTGGTCAAAATCGAAAGAAACTGAAGCGTCTTCTCCCAATGCCGCGACAGCTCATGAGGCACAAGCGTCTGCAACCGCTCCCACGCAAGGCCCTCCGCCGTTGCCTGATCGAGCAACTGCGCAAGCTCCCGCGCAAGCTTCAGCGCATGCGCAGGCGTCGCCGCGCCCAGCGTGCGCGTTCCTTCTTGCTCCGCAAGTCGCGCCGACCATCGTTGGATCAACTTCGCGAGCAACAGTTCGCGTCGGAACGGCGACAGCGGCGTCGGCAAATCCACGCCAAGCTCGCGCACGGCATCGTCCGAATCGTCTTCAAGCAGGGATGGCGCATCGTCGAAGTCGCCAAGCGCCCGCATCCGCGGCAACACTGCGACGCGCGCCGGTGCTACGCGTGCGAAAGCTTCTCCGAGCGTGCGGATCGCACGCCGCGTCGGCAGCAGGATCAGCGCCCGTGACAACGCAAAGGGATCGCCGGCAGAGAATCGTGCCAGAACCCCACGCGCAAGTTCATCGGCAAAAGCGGCGCCCGGGGGGATCGTGAATAGGTTGATCCGGCGCATGGCCCGAGCTCATGGCGCCGAGTTGCGCGCGGCCATGAATTCATCCGCTTCCGCCTTGGCCTCGGGCGTGCCGATGTGCATCCACTTGCCGTCGAGTCGGATGCCGAACAAACGCTCCTGAGCGATCGCCATGTCCCAGAGCATGTTCGTCGAGAACGGTCCATCGGGCCCGCGCGCGATCAGCCGCGGGTGAATGATCTGCACGCCCGGCCACGCAAACGGTGCCACACGTTGTGCTTCGCGCCGCTTCAGCCGCCCGTTCGAATCCATCGTGAAGTCGCCCTTGCCCTCAAGTCCGATCGAACTGAATGTCGGCGCCATCAGCATCAGGCAGTCCATCGCAGCATCGTCCCACATCGCGGCCATGCGGCTCAAATTCGACCCCAAACTTTCAAGCCAGATCGAGTCGCTGTTGTAGGTGAAGAAGGGTTCGTTCTCGAACTGCGGCAGGGCACGCTTCAACGCACCGCCGGTATCGAGCAGCTTGTCGCGTTCGTCCTGAATGCGGATCTCGACGTCTTTGCGGCCCTTCAAATGCGCGATGATCATCTCGCCTTTGTAGTGCACATTGACGACGACCAACTTCACGCCCGCGGCGACGAACCTGTCTATCGCGTGGTCGAGCAGAGTACGTCCCGCAACTTCCACAAGCGACTTCGGCCGGTCGTTCGTAAGCGGCCGCATGCGCGTACCAAGTCCCGCCGCCAATACCATGCCGCGAGTGGGATGAAATGCCATCTCAGTTCCCCAACGTGCCGCGCCATGCACGCGGGATGTGCAGATCGAACCAACCCTTCAACTCGGAAAGCGCCGGATGGCTGAGGTCGCGGTCGAGATACCCCCACATACGCGGCAGATATTGCGTGTAGCGCGGCTTTCCGTCCCGCTTCCATAGCCGCGAGAAAATGCCGACGATCTTCGTATTGCGTTGCGCCGCTAACAACGCCGCAGCAAACCGGAACGCATCCTTGTCGAACGCAGGATCCATTCGCCGCCGCAAATCGATGTAACGTTCCGTCATCGCACCGGCGAGAGCGACACTCACCTCGCGCCGCGCATCTTCGGTCAGCGAAATCAAATCGTAAGCTGGCGACCCGGCGAGCGCGTCTTGAAAATCGAGCAACCCGGCCCGCGCCACGCCTTGGCGGTCGCCAAGCCACATCAAGTTCTCGGCGTGATAGTCGCGCAAGACCACGACCGGTGTCGCCGTACGCAACTGCCCTAGCGCCTTCCGCCACGCCGCAACGAATTCTTCCCACGCCGCATCGCCGATCGGCTTGCCGGCAGCCGCCGGATAGAACCACTCCGTTAGCAGCTGCACTTCGGCTTCCATGGCGACGGGATCATAGCCCAGCAGGTGAACCGCGCCCGCACCAGGCACCGCGAGCGTCTTCGGCGCCGCAACCCGGTGAAAATCCGCAAGCGCATCGATCGCCGCTTCATAGAACGGCTGCTCCGGCTTTCCCCCCGCAATCAGATCGGCAAACCGCCCATCGCCGAAATCCTCGATCAGCAGGAAACCCGCGTCATAATCGTGCGCCAGAATCTCCGGCGCGCTCAATCCTTGCGCCCGCAAGAAGGCGCTCAATGCCGCAAACGGCCGGCAATCGGGCCCGGCAAGGCGGGCCATCGCATTGTAACCAAGCTTGCGCCGTTCCGCATCGCTCGCATCGGGCGGGCACGCCGATGTTTCCGCCCCGCGCGGCTGATCCATCAACATCGCCGTGTGCCCACGCCGGGCCAACCGCACGTAGCGCCGTGTCGAGGCATCACCGGTTAGCGGATGCAACTCCGCCCCCGTCCAACCCGCGGCCCTGATGAACGCATGCATTTGTTCCGGCCGGGACATTATTCGGCCCCCGGAAAGCGCAACGTCTTCACGCGCGCCGACCACGAGCCGCGGCCTACAAGTTTCATCAGCCGCGTCTCGCCATCGACCGCTTCGAACATAATATCCAGCCGATCACTTGGCAGCTGCGCGCCCATCCGATCGGGCCACTCGACGACCAGAACGCCGCGCTCCAACGCTTCGTCGAGTCCCAGTTCTTGCAACTCGTTCTCACGCTTCACGCGATAGAGATCGACATGCGAGATCGTGAAGTTCTGTGTTTCGTAGGTTTGAACCAGCGTGAATGTGGGGCTTGGCACCTCCTCACGCGCGAGGAAGGTCCGCACGATCGCGCGCGCCAGCACGGACTTGCCGGCGCCGAGCGGCCCGGAGAGCGTGACCGTATCGCCAGCCGCCAAATGCTGCGCGATCTCCCGCCCAAGCGCTGACGTGTCGGCCTCAGCTTGGAGATCGAATGAACGATAGAAACTGTCGATACCGGAGGATGCAGGGCTGACGCGCATGAGGCCCTTCTACCCGTGGCTCTGGGTCAACTCAATGCCACCGCGCACGTTCTGAAAACGCCCGATTTGCGCGGTTGCTGCAAAGCCTTAGGCCGTGCTAACCGACAGTGGGTTCAAGGGGCGCCAGGCGCACTGATTTCATGACCGAATCGGTCCTCATCATCGGCGCCGGGCAAGCGGCAAGCCAGCTCATCGCAAGCCTGCGCCAAGACGGCTTCGCAGGCGAAATAGCGCTGATCGGCGACGAGCCCTACATTCCCTACCAGCGCCCACCGCTGTCGAAGGCGTTCTTGGCGGGCGAACTCGCGCGCGAGCGCCTATTCATCAAGCCGGACGAATTTTACACCGAAGCGAAAATCACGCTGCACTTAAACACGCGCGCCACCGCCATCGACCGTGCGCGCAAGACGGTAACACTCGCGAGCGGCAAAGAACTGCCCTACGCCACGTTAGCGATCACGACCGGTTCGCGTGTGCGCAAACTTCCGCTACCCGGCGCCGACTTGCCCGGTTGCTTTTACCTGCGCGGGATCGCCGACGTTGAGCTTCTGCAAGACAAACTGAAGCCGGGAAATCGCGTTGCGATCATCGGCGCAGGCTACATCGGGCTTGAGGTCGCGGCGGTGGCCGCCAAACACAAACTGAAAGTTACGGTGCTGGAAACGTTGCCGCGTGTGATGGCGCGCGCGGCCTGCCCAGAAATCTCGACATTCTATGAAGACGTTCACCGCAGAGCGGGCGTCGATATTCGCTGCAACACGAAGATCGATGCGATCGAAAAGAACGGCGACGGGCTGCGCATAAAAACGTCCGGCGGCCCGGTCGACGTCGACTTTGTACTGATCGGCATCGGCATTGTCCCGAACGTGGAACTTGCCGCCGAGGCCGGCTTGAAGGTCGATAGTGGAATCGTAGTCGATCACCACGCGCGAACCGAGGACCCAGCGATCTACGCCATCGGCGACTGCGCGAACCTGCCTTGCACCTATGCGCCAAGCGGCCGCGTCCGGCTGGAATCCGTGCAAAATGCTATCGACCAGGCAAAACACGCGGCAGCCGCCATTCTTGGCAAGCCGAAGCCCTATAACGAAGTGCCCTGGTTCTGGTCCGACCAATACGACCTCAAACTTCAAATCGCGGGGCTAGGCAGCCTCGACGACCAGATCGTCATCCGCGGTGACCCGGCCAGCCGCTCGTTCGCCGCCTTCCGCCTGCGCGACGGTGTCGTAGCGGCAGTGGAGGCCGTCAACGCCGCCCCCGAATACATGATGGGCAGACGCCTGATCGCCGCGCGCGCCCGCGTCGCGCCCGAGCGTCTTGCAGACAAGACCATACCTATGAAAGACATGGGCTAACAACGGAACTCCGGACCACGACATGGCGAAGATCAAGTACATCGAGCACAACGGCAAAGAGCACGTCGTCGACGTGAAGCCCGGCATGTCTGTCATGGAAGGGGCGGTCAAAAACCTAATCCCCGGCATCGACGCCGACTGCGGCGGCGCCTGCGCGTGTGCCACCTGCCACGTCTATGTCGGACAGGAATGGCTCGGAAAGATCGAGCCGATGCAGGAAATGGAAAAGACGATGCTCGACTTCGCCGAAGGCGTCGAAACGAACAGCCGCCTCTCCTGCCAAATCAAAGTGACCGAAGCGCTCGACGGCTTGACCGTCAAAATGCCGAAGAGCCAGCACTAGCCCGCCATACAAAAAGCCCCGCGGCGCGAACCGCGGGGCGTCTTGTTTTAGGCGGCCTTTTCGCCGTCGAACCGGAACAGGCCCTTGAGGATTGCCTCAAGCCCCTGCCCTTCACTCGCGTGCAGGTCGATGCGCCCCACCTTCTCGACCAGCTTCTCAAGCGACTCGAGCTCCTTCAAACGCAAAAGCAGCTTGTTGTCCTCCATCAGCTTCGCCGTGTTGGCGAGCGACCGCGTCGCCGCGGTCTCTTCCTGCCGGCGGATCAAGTTGGCCTTGGCCGTACGTTCGGCCTCGACCACCTTGTTGATCAACTCGCGGATCTCGCCCGGCAAGATCACGTCCTTCACGCCAAGCTCCTCGATGGCCACGCCCAGCGCGTCCGTCCGTGTCGCCACGAACGCACGCAACTCGCCGTCAAGCCGGTCGCGCGCCGACAAAATGTCGTCGAGCGTCCGTGCTGCCACCGCCTCGCGGATCGCGAACTGCGTGACCTTGTAGAGCGTCTGCGCCACATCGGTCGCGGCCGTCACCGCCTTCATCGGATCGACGATCCGGTAGAACGCGGTCAAAGTCACGCGTACCGACACGCGATCCTTCGTCAGGATCTCCTGCGCGGTGATCTCCAAGGCCTGCGGACGCAGGTCGAGCTTCTGCACCCGGACCGTGCGATCGACGTTCCAGAACGCGTACCGGCCGGCGCCGAGCGTTTCGACAAACGCACCGTCGACGAAGACGAGCGCCGTTTCGTGCGCCTCGACCACGGTCTGCACGACCGAAGCCAACCGCGACGTGTCGAGCTTCTCGAGGTGACGCTTCTCGACGCGCAACGATGCCTTCGCATCGATCCGCTCGACATCGACCTTCGAGACGCCCTTCCAAAACGCGCGCGACTGCCACGGCGTCATGAGGTGCGTCGGCTGTCCGTCGAACGAAACAACGGCCACTTCACCGGCCCCCGTCTGCACCGCGACAAAGTTCTCGGTCGCGGCCGCGGCATCGACGGACGCGATCGTCGCATAACGATCCCACCCGATCTCACCACGCACGACCTTGAACGTGTCGGCGCTCAACCGCCCGAACGGGTCGAGCAGCTTGTGCCGCCCGGCGCCAAGCACGCGCACGAACTTCCCATCGCGCGAGAGCAAAGCCCGCTCGTCGTCCTTCACCACCACCGTCAAAAACAAACCAGCACGCACGGCACGTTTCTCCTTCCAATAAGAACATCAAGCCCTCATCGCATCGCCTTTGCGCGGCGAGACGAATGAGGGACTGCACGGCACTTCCTCACGCGAAAACAGAAACACCGGCCAGCCGCCGACGAATGTCCGCGGCCGGCGCTTTGAGCTGCGCCTCGACGCCGGCTCCTGCACGCGCGCACGCATGCATTGGCCGGCGCGAACGCGCAGCGGTATCCAGCGCCGGACAAAGCGTTCACGCGCCTGCCGGTCCAAATTCGGCGACGCCCGCTCCGGCGTCAGCCTTCACGAGTGTCGCTTAGATGTTGGCCGGATGGCGCGCCGGCCGGTGGTTCTCAGTCTCGATCAACGTTTCACCGTTGTTGCCTTTGCAGGGCGTTGCGTAGCGGGATTCGAACCCGCGACCCGAACGTTAACAGCGTTCTGCTCTACCAACTGAGCTATTCGCATGGCTCACCCGGATGGACTCGAACCACCGGCCTTCCGATTAACAATCGGCTGCTCTTCCACTGAGCTACGGGCGATCATTTCCCACCTGAAGACGGAACACGCCACCGCAGAGCGGCACGCGCCAGCCGGGACATCAAAGAGCCCGAGCCTTTGCCTTCAAAGGGGCGCGGTGGATACAAGACGCTGTTGCGGAGCGCAAGAGGGCCGAAACGCCACACCCGAAATTCTGCGCACGAGATCGGATCGTCGCTGCCAAGCGGTGCGACAACTTCGCGGGACGATTTGCCCGGTTTAAACTTACGCAAATATAATTTGCATTGATCAACCGTGACATCCGCGCATGGACACGCTTGCGATGCACCCGAACCTACCAATCCTCGATCAACGGCCCGGCGTCACGCGAACGCCGGCCGAACGGATTCCGAACGCATTCCGAACGGATATTTCCGCAGAAATGGGCCGTGCGAACGCATATAACGGATGCGATTTCGCAACTTTCGCTGACGAAAGCTGCCAACCGTTTGATTCCGATGAGAGAATAGGCCGGAAAACGCGGATTCTAACCGGTTTTTGCACCCTTCGTGCTGGCCTCGGTCTTGTCCGCCGCGCCCGTCGTGCCGCTCTGAAGGGCATGGCGCGGGAAATGGCAGGTGACGCGCGTGCCCTTGCCGACGGCGCTGTCGAGTTCGACCCAGCCGCCATGCAGCTCCACGAAAGAGCGCACAAGCGCGAGGCCAAGCCCCGCGCGCCGGGCGTCCTTCGTGCGCGTCGTGCTCTCGAAGCGCTCGAACGCGACCGGCTGATAAGCTGCAGGAATGCCGACACCGGTGTCGTTGACGAAGACGCGCACCTCGCCGGCCGCACCTTCAGCGCCGAACACGATGCGCCCGTTCGGCGGCGTATGCTCGATCGCATTGATGACGAGGTTATAGGCGATCTGGAGCAGGCGTTTTTGATCGACAAAAAGCTCGCCGATATCCTTGCCGTTTTCGCACGTCACTTCGACGCGCGCCTTGCGGGCCTTTTCCTCGACAAGCGGCATGACGCCGGCAAGCACGTCGGCGACCACAACGTCCTTGCGGTCGAGCTCGATCGTGCCCGCCTCGATCAAGGCGAGATCGAGGATGTCGTTGACCAGCGTCTCAAGCGTCTTGGACGCGGCCAAAATGTCGCCGAGGTAGTTCGACTGCTTGTCCGTCAGCTTGCCCGCAATCCCTTGGTTCATGAGGTCCGCAAACCCCATGATCGAATTCAACGGCGTGCGAAGCTGGTACGACACATTCGAAATGAAGTCCGACTTGAGTTTGTCGGAAGCGAGCAATGCAGCGTTGCGCTCCTCCAGCGCCTTCTCCCGCATCGCGGTGTCGGTGACATCGCGGTAAGAGAGAAGCAGCGAACCGTCCGGCAGCGGGGCGGCAGCAAAACTCAACACCCTTTCGTCGCTGCGCGTCAGCCGCTCCGCGCTCACCCGCCGCTCAGAGGCGGCTCCGGTGATCAGCATCGTGAGCATGCTCCAATGGCTCTCATCGGGGAGCACGCGGCGGCAAAGCTGGAACACGTCGGCAAAACGCGGCTGTTCGGCGAGTGCTTTGGCGTCGATCTTCCAGTATTCGGCGAACGCCTTGTTGAAGAGCTTAAGGCGCCCATCCGTACCGAACACGGCAAGCGCTTCGGTCAAATGATCGATCGTCGTGCGCTGCACGCTGGAGAGCTGATTGAGACTGCGCTCCAACGCCATCTGATTGGTGACGTCGTCGTAGATGAAGATAAGCCCGCCGAACGGATGCGGTTGGCACGTCACCCGAAGCGTGGACCCGCGCGGCAAGTGCCAGTGCTCTTCGCGCTCGTCGATGACGCTGGTGTAGAGCGCAAGACGCTCCTTCTTCCACGACGCAAAATCGCGCTGCTCCGGCAGCCGCCGCGATTCCCTGAGCCGCTCCAAAATTTCGCTGTCGGACGGGTGCGTCGCAAGCCAACGCTCGTCCAAGTCCCACAGCCGCGCATATTCCTTGTTCGAGAATTTAAGCTTCTGATCCGGCCCAAAGATCGCGACCGCAACCGGAAGCCGGTGCAGTGTCTCCTCGTGCGTGTCGATGTGCTTCTGCAACAGCCGCTTCGTCTCGTCGACGTCGGTCACGTCGACTGCAAACGACGCGACCCCGTCGCCCATAGGCACCGCGTAAAAGTCGAATGCGCGCCGCTGCCCCCCGACGACGACGTGCCGCAATTCGACCTGCGTTTGTTTCGATTCAAGCGCACGTTCCGCAAGCGCGCGACTGTCGCGGTCCAGTTCAAGCTGATCGGCAATCACATCCTGCCCGACCGGCGGATCGACGGCGTTCGTATAGGCTTTGTTGACCCACAAAAGATCGAGGTTCGGTCCACGCCGCCACACCGGCATCGGCGACACGTCGAGCAAATCGCCGAGCCGTCCACGCTCGACCTCGCTCGCCGTCAATCGAACGGTGAGATTGTAG
The DNA here is from genome assembly GCA_044220975.1 of Micropepsaceae bacterium. Classification (GTDB taxonomy): domain Bacteria; phylum Pseudomonadota; class Alphaproteobacteria; order Micropepsales; family Micropepsaceae; genus SZUA-430. The sequence continues at coordinate 32,665 of JBGAPZ010000025.1, forward strand.
TTCGCCTCTGCGTCCGGCGTGACGTCGCGCAGCCACACCGCTGCCTGCCCCGCCGCCGGTTTGCCGTATGCCTGGAAGACGCGCCCGTCCGCACCGGGCACGGTCATCGAGAAAAGCGAGCCCTCATCGCCCAACGTATCGAGCGCGCCCTTCAGATCGCCCCGACCGTCAGCCGACAGGCAGCCCGCAAGCACGTTCGCGGCACCGGCCCGCGCCTCAGGCTCGCCGTCGATGTTACGCCAAACAAACAGCGCACCCGGATCGCCGGAAACGATCGCGGCTTCCTTCTGAAACTTGGCCTCAGCCCGTGCCGTACGCTGCGCCGCGCGGCGCAGCATCGCGTCGGACTGGCTGCGCATCGCGACCATGACAAACGCCAGCGACCCCGCAAGCGCGATTGCCCCAAGCGTCACTCCGAACGGCAACAGAAATGCAATGTCGCTGGACGCTTCCAAACTAACCCCACGCTTCGTTGGAGCTCAGCACCTGGGGAGAGACACCTGCGGCAGCGCGGGCCAAAGAATCGCGCTTATTCCGCAGGCCAGCCTCGCTTCGACCCAAGCCGCCCGAAAACCCCTGTGTGAACCTAAGAATCACTTCCCGAGAAACGATCTTAGGAACGGCGGCGGAGTCTGTCCCTGGACGGGTGGGTCTTGGGGACGAAAACCAAATGGAGTCAGGGACTTGGAAGCGCACGCGAAATGCTTAACGCGCCAACCGCGATCTTTACGTTTCGCTAACGATTTGAGTCTGGCTCTTAAAGTGAAATGTGAGCTGCAACACGCGCCGGAGGCCTGTTGCTCAATTGCGCCATCGAATGGCCAAAAAGTCCGCCCAAGGAATAACGCTCCGAGCCGTTCCACCCATTCACCTCGTGAACCCGTCCATGAACCTCGTCATTGGCACGTTTTTCAACGCCGCCATCCTGGGTCTTGCCGCTGTCCTCCTAGGTGCATCCTTCGGCAAATTGCATCCTCTGATCGACATCTTCGCGCACTTCCTGCTGCCCGCGATCCCCGCGGCGGCCTTCATGGCGCTGCTCGCGACAATCGCTGGCCGCACGACGACGATGCTGATCTTCATGGCCCTTACTGCCGGCGCGATCGCGCTCGTCTGGCCGTGGGTCCAGCAACCCGAAAAGACGGCAGCAGCGGGCCCGCACTTCTCGCTGCTGAGTTTCAACGTCTACTACAACAACCCGCAGCTCAACCTGATCGCCGAGTTGGTGCACGAAACGAAGCCCGACATCGTGGTGCTGTTGGAGGTCATTCCACGCGTGCGCCCGAGCCTCGACGCCGTCGCAGATCAGTATCCGTATCGTATCGAATGTTGGAGGGAGAAATGGTGCGATGCGCTGATCCTCTCGCGCTTCCAGCTCACCGACATCCGCGCGACTTTGCCGGAACCGAAATTCCGCCGCCCGATGGGCGCCGTCGCAGTGACGATCGACGGCCGGAAACTTACGCTCTTTCCGACACACCTCTCTCTACCGTTCCCGCTCGATCGTCGCGGCAGCCAAACCGATGAGATCGAAGAAGTCGTGACGACGATTGCAACAGTTGCAGGCCCACGCATTCTTGCAGGCGACTTCAATGCCTCAAGTTGGGCCGCCACAATGGCGTGCCCGCGCGAGCAACTGAATATGACACTGCTGACCGGCGGCGACGGCAGCCGGCCGACATTCCTGCCGCGCGCGATGAGTATCCCAATCGACCACGTGCTTGCGACGCAGGAACTCTCGCTCCTGTCGCGAAAGCTCCTCACGGTCTCAGGTTCCGATCACCGCGCGGTATTGGCGGAGATCGCGTTCAAGGAGTGAGCTCAACCCGGAAACGTCTGCACGCCGACCTTAGTCGCAGTTCCGTCTCGCGCGATCGCGATGCACGCCATGCTTTCCATCCCCTGCACGTAGCAGAACACGGCCTGCTTTTCGGCGCGGATCTTTGCATAGGTTTCCTGATCGACCCCTTGCTCCGGATAGAACGGAAACTCGCCCAACGGCGATGGCGTCTCGGCGCCCTTCTTCCACTCCGGCAGATCGCCGGTCGACTTGAATGTCTGCGGCCCCGCCAGCGTCTCCGCCAGTGCCGCGTTCATCTTGGAAACGGTCTTGGCTTCGGCAAAGGTCATCAAGTGCTCCGCCGTCAGAGCTTCGGCCCACAACACATGTCCGTTCGCGGCGCGCACGACGATCGTAACCACCGCACCCGCGCAAGTCGCGCCGTTCGAATAGACCTCGGTGCGATACGACTGCCCCTTGAGCGGCACCCACGCTTTCGCGGCACCGAGATTGCACCCGGCTGCCGATGCCGGCGCAACACCGCTCACAGCCAAAACCGCCGCCGCCAGGATAAAACGAATTCGCATAAAGACCCCTCTAAGGATGTTGCACCAGCTTAGCGCCAAGAATGACCAAATGAAGGCGCTGCTACGGCAAAAAATTTTCGACTTCAAAGCCGTGCGCAAGACCTGTGCGCAACGGGAATCCTTCCGGCCGCCGTTCCAGGATCTCGACGGAATCGCCAACCGCGATCTGGCCCAGTGCGCGCGGTGCAGCGTTCCAACCGAACAGCACACCGTTCAGGCGAGGATCGGCCGAACGGCGCAACCGCGCGAGGCTGGCAAGCGGTTCTTTCCCCGCCGACGCGCCCGAGGTCTGATCTATCGTCGTCACCACACAGCGGTCGCAAGGCTTCACCAGCTCAAGCTCGACGCCGCCGATGCGCAGCACACGCCAATAGTCTTCGGCCCAAGCGTCCTCGCAGTCGATCACGACATTTGGCCGGAAGCGTCGCATCGTGACGGCCGAACCGCCCGCTCTCTCGATCTCGGCGTTTACCGCGGCCAAAGACCTGGTCGTCGCGATGAGCACGGGATAGGCGTCGGCAAAGCTAAGCGGCAGCGCCTCCACCCAGATGTTGCGCTGCAGCCGCTCGGCAGCGGCGTCCATGTACGCAAGCCGCAACGGTTCGCCGACTACGCGCGAAAGCCACGCGCCTGCCTCGGCGTCGGTCAGCGCCGCACTGACGCGGTGCTGCCACACGGTGACCTCGAGACGCTCGGCCGGGGATGGCCGTTGCACGAGTATCTCGCCGGCGCCTGGCGCCGACAGGCTCAACCCGGTGCGCGTCGGAACCGCCGAGATCGTTGCAAGCCGCGGATGCGAGCGCTGGGTGATGAACTTAGCCGTCGCATCGACGACGAGCCAACGCCGGTCGCCTTCAAGTCCGCGCGGTTCAAGTTGCGCGCGATCGACATCGACCGCGCGCGTCCCCTTGATCGGATAAATGTGGAGCGAAAGAATGCGCATTCTCATCCCGCTCCACTCATAGCTCAGTAGCGGTAGTGATCAGACTTGTACGGTCCTTCGCGGTCGATACCCAGATACTCCGCCTGCTTCGGTGAGAGCTTCGTGAGCTTCACGCCGAGCTTGTCCAAATGCAGGCGCGCGACCTTCTCGTCCAACTTCTTCGGCAGAGTGTAGACCTTACGATCGTACTTCGCGTGGTTGGCCCAAAGCTCGACCTGCGCCAACGTCTGGTTCGTGAACGACGACGACATCACGAACGAAGGATGCCCCGTCCCGTTGCCGAGGTTTACGAGCCGGCCTTCCGACAAAAGAATGATCCGCTTGCCGCCCGGAAACTCGATCTCGTCGACCTGCGGCTTCACATTGTGCCACTTGAAGTTCTTAAGACCCGCAACCTGGATCTCGCTGTCGAAGTGACCGATGTTGCAAACGATCGCGCGGTCCTTCATCGCCCGCATATGCTCAACGGTGATAACGTCAACGTTGCCGGTCGCCGTGACGAAGATGTCGGCCTTGGACGCCGCTTCATCCATCGTCATCACCTCATAGCCTTCCATCGAGGCTTGCAAGGCGCAGATCGGATCGATTTCCGAAACGACGACGCGGCACCCAGCGTTGCGCAAAGACGCAGCCGAACCCTTGCCCACGTCGCCAAAGCCCGCGACCATCGCAACCTTGCCCGACATCATCACGTCCGTGCCGCGCTTAATGCCGTCGACCAAGCTTTCGCGGCAGCCGTAGAGATTGTCGAACTTCGATTTCGTGACGCTGTCGTTGACGTTGATCGCCGGGAACGGAAGCTCCTTGCGCTCGGCCATTTGATAGAGCCGGTGCACGCCGGTCGTCGTTTCTTCGGTGACGCCCTTGACCGCGGCCGAAATCTTCGAATACCAGCCGGGCTTCTTCTCGATCGTCTTCTTCATGACCGCAAAGAGCGCCTCTTCCTCTTCGTTTTGCGGCTTCGCCAAAAGGCCGATGTCCTTCTCGGCTTTCGGTCCAAGAACGCAGAGCAAAGTCGCATCGCCGCCGTCGTCCAAAATCATGTTTGGCACGCCGCCATCCGCCCATTCGAAGATGCGGTGCACGTATTCCCAATACTCGATCAGTGTCTCGCCCTTCTTCGCGAACACAGGCGTGCCGGAAGCAGCAATCGCGGCCGCCGCGTGATCTTGCGTCGAGAAGATGTTGCACGAAGCCCAGCGCACGTCGGCGCCCAGATGCTTCAACGTCTCGATCAGCACCGCCGTTTGGATCGTCATGTGCAGGCAACCCGCGACCCGCGCGCCCTTCAGCGGCTTCGACGCGCCGTATTCTTCGCGCGTCGCCATCAATCCGGGCATTTCGGTCTCGGCGATCGCGATCTCGCGCCGCCCCCAATCCGCAAGCTTGATGTCCGCGACGACGTAATCGTGTGCCATGAGATGCTCCGTAATATCCGTGAAGGCTGCGCGCCCGAGCGCGCCAGTTGAGGGCTCTATACCACCCAAAAACTGGCCCTGCAAGCCACACATAAAGAGATGTTTATGTCTTTAAGTCGTCTGGAATATTCGCAAACCTTGTTCGTGCCGGCCGCGCGGTTTGTTACGCATTCGAAGCTGGAACGCGCCTACTCCATCACGCAGGCCGGCACATCGCCTTCCTTAGGCTTTGGCGCCGTCGCGCAGACGGCGTCCCACCACGGCATGACGAACTCGCCGACCCGGTCGTTGCGCGCAGCCAGCACCTGGATCTCGGGCTGAACCGGGGCTTTCAGATCGGCAGGCACTTTCGTTTGCTGATCGCAAGCCAACTTGCGCACGTCCTTCGGCACACGCCGCCGTTTGCAAGCGCTGGTGACATCCGACAGAAATTCCGCGGTTACGCTCGCCTGATAGCGCGCCAGCGCTTCGCGTTGCTTGGCCTCGTCGTTATCCTCGGTGGGGAAACGGTCGGCTGCGGTTTGCCGGGGTTCGGGCAAGTCCAAGATCTCGCGCACTTGACCCAGCATCACGCCATAGCGGCCCGCCATCAAAGTCATTTCCCATAGTCTGGCAGAGTCGGCTTGCGCGCGCGCCGCAGCACGCTCTTCTTCATCACCGTACGAGAAAAATTCCGACATCTCGGCACAGCCACAAAGCGACGCGATTGCGATGATGGCCAAACTATTGCGCAGCGAACTGCGTTCGTCGCCCATGAGGACCCTCTGTTTTCGCGAGTTCGAACGCATCAAATCACTTTTCGCGTGCAACAAAAAGGGGCGGCCCTGATGGACCGCCCCAACTTCATCAAAGATTCGCCAGCCTTTACGCCGCGCGCAGATTGACCGCCTTGGGACCACGTGCGTCGGCTTCGGTATCGAAGCTCACGCGTTGGCCTTCGTTGAGCGAGCGCCAGCCCGCCTTCTCGACCGCGGAGATATGGACGAAAACGTCCTTTCCGCCGCCTTCCGGCTGGATGAAGCCAAAGCCCTTCGTGGCGTTGAAGAATTTGACCGTTCCGGTCTTCTGCGACATGCGATTCAAGTCCTTATGCTATGCAGTTCGGGTTCCACGCGTGCGACATGCCCGCGCGTCGTGAAAGGCCATGCGAATGGAGGGGAACCGTCCTGCACGAAAGCGCTTGGCGCCGCCGTCAATCTTGCCCGCACTTCACTTCTGTGCAGCCGTCACACGGCAAAAATAAGGTCTATCCCAGAACGTGACAAGTGTCCTCGGGGCGCCGTTTTATGGGCCTGTGACCTTGTATCCGCGCGCCCGCAACATGGCGACGACGCTGTCGCGGCCAACCAAATGCCCGACGCCGACCGTCACGAAATGAGTTTTGTCGGAGGCCAGCATCGCCCGCAATTTTGGAATCCATTTCCGGTTTCGCCCGACCAGCAGTTGCGCGCGCAATTGCGGTACCTCGGCAAAACCCTCATCGATGGTTTTCGCAAGGCTCCCCGTATCGGCCGTCGCCCACGCACGTGCGAGCGCGAGTGGCATGTCGGGCTCTGCGAGAACGCCGTGCACGGTCGCCGTCAAGTAGGTAATCTCGCCGCGCTGGCTGAGCGCCGAAAAATTCGACAGCTGTTCTTCGACGGTTTCGAGATAGGCGCGTTCCGCACCGCGATCCTTCGCTTCTTGTTCGATCACGTGATCGACGCCGTAGAACGAAGAAAAGCCCACTTTGATGTAACTGTAGAGTTCCAGATAAACGCCAGCGAGCCACGGCCGCAACGGCTCCAGCATCATCGGTGGATACTGCACGCTCCACGCCGCCTCTTCGAGCTCCGCGTGCACTTTCGCTGGCAAGATGTCGGAAAGCGTCTTGCCGAACGGCAGCCGGCCTGACTTGTCGACGAACCGCATCATAGCGCCGCCGCCTTCGTCGAGCGGTGCCTCGAAGACGAACACCTGTGACTCGGCGCGCGCTTTGTCCAGCGCCTCGTAGGACCACTTCGTGTGCGGCGGCAGCAGATGAAGCGAGCCGAAAAGATAGAGCTTCTTGCCGTCATGCTCGACCACCCACATGGGTGGCGTCGCGACATCGGGCACCGTCGGCGAATCCGCGAACGCCGCAGGCGCAAGCGCGATCAACGCCGCAACGACGACAACCCAAACGAACTTCATGAATCTTCACCGAACTTGGACGCAACCAACGCCGCCAAGGCGTCCAACGCCGCCTCCGCTTCGCGGCCCGAAGCCGAGACGGCGATTTCGCTGCCGATGCCCGCACCCAGCATCATGAGGCCCATGATCGACGTGCCGGAGACGGCGCTGCCGTCTTTGGCGACGCTCACTTGCGCATCGAACTTTGCCGCGCATTGCACGAACTTCGCCGATGCGCGGGCATGCAGACCCTTGGTATTGACGATCGTAAGAACACGCGCTTGCGTGCCTTCGCCTTCAGCCACTCGCCAATTCCTTCGACGCGACGCGAATATACTTACGGCCCGCTTCCTGCGCCTTGTCGACGGCTTCGTTCAAACTCGCTTTCGCGCGCACAGACGCAAGCTTGATCAACATCGGCAAATTTACGCCGGCGATCACTTCGACGTTTCCCGATCCCATCGCCGAGATCGCAAGGTTAGACGGCGTACCCCCGAACATGTCGGTCAACAGAATAACGCCATCGCCCGAGTCCACGGTCTTGATCGCTTCGAGAATTTCTTCGCGCCGCGCTTCCATGTCGTCCTGCGGGCCGATGCAGACGGTTTGGAAGGCTTGCTGCTGTCCCACGACATGCTCAGTCGCAGACTTGAGTTCATCGGCCAAGCGGCCGTGCGTAACCAGAAGGACGCCGATCATCGATTTAGATGCACTCCAGCCGCCGCCCCTCGGGCTTTCAAGGGCGACTTACATAGTCTGCTTCGAGGGCCACCTCAACGCGCCAGAACGCCGGGAAAGGGGATTGCTCGTTACGCCGCGGGCGAACCCAGTGCGAACCGCAGTTTTGCGGGCGCCGACGCCTCAAACGGGCTGAGTTCGATCAGTGGAATTTGCGTGGGTGACCCCGGCAATGACCAACCGCGCCGCGCGGGCATTCGCTCCGGCGTGGCCGTCAACTCAACCGCAAGCGCCAATCGCGTCGCCCGCTTGATCGCCGCCGGCAGCACCCCAACCCCTCGAGCCTCGATCAGCCCAGCGATCGTCGCCGGCGCCGTCGCCCAAAGCTGATCACCCCGCATCTCGACCGACGTTTGGTCGTCCGCGACAAGCAACGCACCCTCGCCGATCAGGCGAAGCGCCAAGTCCGTCTTACCCGCGCCCGACGGCCCCAGGATCAAAACCCCAAGTCCCACGATGTCGAGCGTCGTCGCATGCACGAGCATGGCTGCTAACTCTGTGGTGCGAGCGGCAGTTCGATAGTGAACCGCGCACCGGTCACCTTGCCTGCCTCGTCGCGAATGTTCGACGCAAAAATGCGCCCGCCATGCACCTCGACGATCTGGCGCGAAATCGACAAGCCAAGTCCCGAGTTCCGGCCGAACCCGTGCGACGGCGGCCGTTCCGTGTAGAAGCGGCGAAAGATCGTCTCGAGATTCTCTTCCGGAATCCCCGGCCCCTGATCGTCGATCGTGATCACGGCTCGTCCGTCGATGGGCGCCGCGGCAATCTTGATCTCACCGTTCTTTGGACTAAACGACACGGCGTTCTCGAGCACGTTGCGGAAGACCTGCGCAAGCGGTCCGTCTAGACCTCGCACCACGAACGTGTCGACCGGCAGATCGAGCTTGAACTGCGGGCGCTCGGGCTTATCCGGATCGTCGAACATCTGCGTCATCGCGCCGATCAAGGCGGCGACATCGACGTCAGCCGCTCGTTCACGCGAAAGTTCGGCGTCGAGCCGCGATGCATCCGCAATATCGGTTATCAATTTGTCGAGGCGGCGAACGTCGTCACGAACGACGCTCATCAGCTTGCGCCGCTTTTCCTCGTCGGTGGTGCGCTGCAGCGTTTCGATCGCGCTGCCGACGGATGTCAACGGGTTCTTGATCTCGTGTGCGACATCGGCTGCAAATTGCTCGATCGCATCCATGCGTGCGTAGAGCGCCGACGTCATCGACCGCAGCGTCACGGAAAGGTCGCCGATTTCGTCCGCACGGCTCGCGAAATTCGGGATCACGCTCACCTGCCGCTCGCCGCGCCGCACCGCATCGGCACCGTCCGACAGCGCCCGCAAGGGGCCGGTCACGTGATACAGCAAGAAGCCGGACGCCGCCAAAAGCACGAGGAACGCGATCAGAGCGGCGAGCAACAACTGCAGCCACTCCTGCCGAAGCGCGTCGTCGATGTCGCCGGCCTCCGTCGAGAGCATCAAGACGCCCATAATGAATTGCAGCCGCCGGATCGGCACCGCGACAGAGACGATCAAATTACCTTCCGCGTTGATGCGTTCGGCCGAACCCGCCTCGCCGCGCTCCAACACGGCACGCGCTTCCTCATAGTTTTGCCCGCGCTGCTGCGGGTCGTCGTTGACGACAGGCGGCAAGTCTTTGCCGGGCCGAAGCGCATAGACGTTTTGCTTCACGCCCTTCTCGATCTCGCCAAGCACGTCGATCTGTCCTGGCGGCGGCAACGACGTGACGGTTACCTGATTGCGGGTCAGAATAAAGCGCGTGTCTTGCAGCGGCGCGCCGTCGCGCGCAAACACGCGCGCACGCATTCCGGTTGGTCCAACCAAGAGCTTCAGAACGTCCGCGGCCTTGTCGGCGTCGACATCTGTCGCGGCATCTTCGTCTTCGGGAACAGCGCCTTTCGCGGCGTAGCGGGCCAGAGCCGCCGATACGATCTCGGCCTGCGCCATCAGCGATTTGACGCGCTCTTCAACCAGGCTCACGCGGACCGCTTGAACCCAATAGACACCAAAGATGAAGAACCCGAGTGCGAGGAAGTTGAAAACCAAGACCTGGACGGTCAGCGCCGACAGCCATCGCTTCGGTCGCGCGGCCATACCTGTCGGCCGCGTTCGCGTAACAAAGAGGCCGTCGAACCAGCGGGCGAACCGTCCCGTCTGTTTCTCTTCGTCTGGCGCTACCGGATCTGCTGCACTCAAGCTTCTATGTACTTGTAACCGACGCCGTACAGCGTCTGGATCGAATCGAATTGCTCGTCGACGACCTTGAACTTCTTGCGCAGCCGCTTGATGTGGCTGTCGATCGTCCGATCGTCGACATAGACCTGATCGTCATAGGCCGCGTCCATCAAGTTGTCGCGGCTCTTCACGAAGCCCGGCCGCTGCGCCAACGCCTGCAAGATCAAGAACTCGGTCACCGTCAACTGCACGTCCTTATTGTCCCAGCTGCAAGAATGGCGCTGCGAGTCGAGCGTGAGCTTGCCCCGCGTCATCACCTCTTTCGCGCCGGCAAGTGCCGCGGGCATTCCGCGCGCTTCCGCCCGGCGCAACACCGCACGAACCCGCTGCAACAACAGACGCTGCGAAAATGGCTTTTTGATGTAGTCGTCCGCGCCCATGGAAAGGCCCAAGGCCTCGTCCACTTCGTCGTCCTTCGAGGTCAAGAAGATCACCGGCAAATCCGATGCTTGCCGTAAACGCCGCAACACTTCGTGCCCGTCCATCCGCGGCATCTTGATGTCGAGGATGGCGAGCGACGGCGGCGTCGCCTGCAACGCGGTCAAAGCCTGCGCACCGTCCGTATACGTGCGCACCTGATAGCCTTCCGCCTCCAACGCCATCGAAAGCGAGGAGAGAATGTTCCGGTCGTCGTCGACAAGCGCGATAGTGGTTGTCATGAGCCCCTTGGCCGCCTCGTGAATCTGTCGTGCAAATATAAGCAAGTGCCGCCCGCACCGCTACGCGCGTGCGATTGCGCGCGCCGACACCAGGCGAAAGCGGAAGCCAAGCAATACCAGCGAAACGAACATCGCGAGGCTTATCCCCAAGATTAACCCTACAGCGCCGATTCCCGCCGGAAAAGCGAGGGCATAGGCGATCGGAACCCCAACAACCCAGAACGCAATCCCGTGCATGAAGGCAGGCCAGCGCACGTCCCCCATGCCCCGAAGCGCCCCCATCGTGACCACCATCACGCCGTCGACGACGACCATAAGGCCGATCGCGGTCAGCGTTTGCTGCGAGATCGCCCATACCGCCGGATCGCTGACATAGGCATCGCTGATCGCCTTGGGGAACAACGCGACCAATGCGCCGAACAACGTCATGATCAAAAACGCGAGCACGATACCGGTGAGGCCAGCACGCGCCACGCGTTCGTGCTCGCCCGAACCGACCGCATGCCCAACGCGAACCGCCGTCGCCGCCGACATGCCCACCGCGACCATCACCATGAGCCCATTGAAGTTGAACGTCAGCTGATGTGCGGCCGCCGCGGCTGCACCCAAGTGTCCCGCCATGAAGGCGAGCGAACTGATCGCAGCCGTCTCAAGCCCGAGCGCCACAGAGATCGGCGCACCCAACGCCAAAATGCGCCGGACCTTCGTCCGCGCTTCGGCGAGCGGCGCGTGCACGCCGTACGCCTCCGCATCGTCCATCGTGAAGATATAGCCGAGCACCGCGCAGAGGCAGAGCCACCGGATCGCCGAGGTCGTCATCATCGCACCGACCGCACCCATCGGTTCAATCCAACCGAACCAGCCGAGCACCCAGATGCCGTCGGCGAAAATGTTGACGACGTTTGCGACCAGCATGATCGTCATGCCCACCATCGGCCGCTTGATCGCTTCCAGAAAATAGCTGCTTGCGATGTAGAGCAGCATCGGCGGCATGCCCCACGCGACCTGCAGCGACACGCGCCCCGACCCTTCCGCGATCGCCGGATCAAGTCCCGTTGCGCGCAACGCGGGCTCGACCAAGAAACACATGGCAGCAAAGATGAGCCCAAGGACGCTGGCGACGATCAGCGCACCCTTCCAAGCGACGCCGCACTGGCTCTTTTCCCCAGCGCCGTAGGCTTGCGCGATCAGCACCATTGCGCCCTGCAACAGCCCGATCGAAATCAGCATCATCACCGATTGCGCGGCGAGCCCCTGGCCCAAGAACGCAAGCTCGTTCGCGCCGCCGCGCCCGGTCATAAGCGAATCCACAAAGAACAAAAACACCACGCCCGCGCGCGCCACCATCACTGGGGCCGCTAAACGTAGCGTCGGCCAGCCGTCGTCGCGCCATAACCGCGACACGCTTTGGATGGCCGTGCCGAAGGTGGCCGCCTTGAACTGCTGCATCTGCGAAACGGCGCCGGAGACTGGTTAAGTTGCTGAGGGTATTCCTGGCACCGCGACGCTTCGGCGGCCAGAGTCTTGTTGCCTCAGCGAGGGGGCAGACCCTATGTTGCCCGCTCTTAGCCATTTGACATCGAAGTGCCACCGTTTCGCGAGGCGAGCGGTGCGTTGGAGAGCTTGACGAATGAAGACGATTGCCGCGCCGAGCCTCGACCACGTGGGCCTGAAAAACACGCGCCACGTCCACTGGAACCTGCCAATGGCAAGCCTTGTCGAAGAGGCTGTGCAACGCAACGAAGGCATCCTGGCCAAGGATGGCCCGCTCGTCGTCAAGACCGGCGTTCACACCGGACGCTCCGCCGGCGACAAGTTCGTCGTACGCGAACCCTCCGTCGAAAAGCACATCTGGTGGGACAACAACAAGTCGATGACCCCCGCGCATTTCGATGCGCTGCTCAATTCGTTCCGCGCTTATGCGCAAGGCCGCGAACTCTTCGCGCAAGACCTGTTCGGTGGCGCCGACCCGACCCACCGCTTGCCGGTACGCATCGTGACTGAACTCGCTTGGCACTCGTTGTTCGTTCAGCATCTGCTTATCGAACCCACGGCGGGCGAGCGTGCGGCGTTCAGCCCGGACTTCACGATCATCGACTTCCCGGGCTTCCAAGCTGACCCTGCGTTGCATGGCACCGCGTCGGGCACGGTCATCGCAGTCTCCTTCGAGCGCAAACTCGTGCTCATCGGCGGCACTTCGTACGCCGGCGAAATGAAGAAGTCGGTTTTCACGATTCTGAACTATCTGCTGCCGCCCAACGGCGTCATGCCCATGCATTGCTCGGTGAACGTCGGCAAGTCGAAGGAAAGCGCGATCTTCTTTGGCCTCTCCGGCACCGGCAAGACGACCCTCTCGGCGGATCCCACCCGCACGCTCATCGGCGACGACGAGCACGGCTGGGCCGACACGGGTGTCTTCAACTTCGAAGGCGGCTGCTACGCGAAGATGATCCGCCTTTCGCCCGAGGCTGAACCCGAAATCTTCGCGACGACGAAGCGCTTCGGCACCGTGCTTGAAAACGTCGTCATCGACGAGGCAACCCGCGAACTCGATCTGAGCGACGCGACGCTCGCCGAAAATTCCCGTGGCGCCTACCCGATCTCCTACATCCCGAACGCCAGCACGACCGGCCTTGCAGGCCAACCGTCGAATATCGTGATGTTGACCGCCGACGCATTCGGCGTGTTGCCGCCGATCGCGAAACTCACACCGAACCAGGCGATGTACCACTTCCTTTCGGGCTTCACGGCAAAGGTGGCCGGCACCGAGAAGGGCCTCGGCAAAGAACCCCAACCGACGTTCTCCACCTGCTTCGGCGCGCCGTTCATGCCGCGCCACCCGACTGAATACGGCAATTTGCTCAAGGCACTGATCGCCAAGCACAAGGTCGACTGCTGGCTCGTCAACACCGGTTGGACCGGCGGTGCGTTCGGCACCGGCCAACGCATGCCGATTAAGGCAACGCGTGCCCTTCTCACCGCAGCCCTGGAAGGCACGCTTAAGACGGCCAAGATGCGCGTCGACCCACACTTCGGCTTCGAAGTCCCGGTCGACGTTCCCGGCGTGGATAGCAAGATTCTAGACCCGCGCGAGACCTGGGCCGACAAGGCGGCTTACGACCGCCAGGCGACCAAGCTCGTGCAGATGTTCCGCGAGAACTTCACGAAGTTTGAAGCCCACGTTGGCGCTGAAATCAAAGACGCCGCCCCAAGGCTCGCCGCAGCGGCGGAATAATCGCGACCGCTTCTGGGACGAGCGCGTCAGTGCGCCTCGTCCCAATTCTTCCCCGCCTTCGCCTCGACAACGAGCGGCACGCTGAGTTCAAACGCGGGAAGGCACGCGCCTTCCATGACCTTCTGCACCAGCTTGGCCGTCTCCGCGGCTTCGTCGTCCGGCGCCTCGAACACCAACTCGTCGTGCACCTGCAGAAGCATGCGCGCCGATAGCTTCTTCGCCGCCAGCGCATCCGGAATGCGCACCATCGCGCGGCGGATGACATCCGCGGCTGAGCCCTGGATCGGCGCGTTGATTGCGGCGCGCTCCAGGAACGACCGCAGCGACGGATTCGACGCGTTGATGTCGGGCAGATTCACTTTGCGTCCGAAAATCGTGGTCACGAACTTGTTCTTGTGCGCCTCCGCTTTCGTGCGGTCCATATACGCGCGGATACCCGGGAAACGCTCGAAATAGGTCTTGATGTAGGTGTTCGCCTCGTCACGCGGGATCGACAATTGGTTCGCAAGCCCGAACGCCGAAATGCCGTAGATGATGCCGAAGTTGATAGCCTTCGCGCGCCTGCGCACATCGGCAGGCATCCCCTTGATCGGAACGCCGAACATCTCCGACGCCGTCATTGCATGAATGTCGAGCCCCTCGGCAAACGCCTTCTTGAGCGCCGGGATGTCGGCGATATGCGCCAGCAATCGAAGCTCGATCTGGCTGTAGTCGGCGCTGATCAGCTTCATGCCTTTCGCCGCAACGAAGGCGGTACGGATCTCGCGCCCTTCCTGCGTGCGGATCGGAATGTTCTGCAGGTTCGGATCGTTTGACGACAACCGCCCTGTCGTCGTCGACGCCAACGCGTAGGATGTGTGAATCCGACCCGTGCGCGAATTGACGAAGTTCGGCAGCGCGTCCGTGTACGTGCTCTTCAGTTTCGATAACTGCCGCCAGTCGAGAATTTCTTTCGGCAGATCGTGGCCTTGCGCGGCCAACTCTTCAAGCACATCGGCGTCCGTCGACCACGCGCCCGTCTTCGTCTTGCGCCCGCCCGACAAGCTCATCTTTTCGAACAAGATCTCGCCGAGCTGCTTGGGTGAGCCCAAATTGAACTTTTCGCCTGCGAGCTTGTAGATGCTCTCTTCCAGCTGGGCCATCTTCTGCGCAAAGCGTTGCGACAGCCGCGTCAGCACGTTGCGGTCGACGAGAATGCCCGCTTCTTCCATGTCGGTGAGGACGGAAACAAGCGGCCGCTCTAACGTCTCATAGACGCTCGTCAATTTGTCGGCAGCCAACCGTGCTTTGAAAACGCTCCAAAGCCGAAGCTTCACGTCCGCGCATTCCGCGGCGTAAGCCGTCGCGTCGGAGATCGGCAGCTTGTCGAACGAAACCAGCGTCTTGCCCTTGCCCACCACATCCGCCAGGGCCGGAAGCTTGTGCGTCAGATGCGCGTCGGCCAACTCAACCAGGTCGTGACCGCGAACGCCTTGCTCGACGACGTAGGACAGCAACATCACGTCGTCGGTCGCCGAAATCTTCACGCCGTACCGCGCAAATGCGTGGCAGTCGCGCTTGATGTTGTGTCCGATCTTCAGGACGCCGTCGTCTGCCAAGAGCGGCTTCAACTTCTTCACGACAAAGTCGCGCGCCAATTGCCCTTGCTTCGCGTCACCGAAATCGAGCCCGCCCCCCGATCCATGCGCGACCGGCACGTAGCACGCCTGTCCCGGCGCAACGGCAAGCGCAACGCCCGCCAACTCCGCCTCGGTCTCTTGTCCCCCTGTCGTCGTCGCCCATATCGCGACCGCGCCCGCCTCGTTCACGCGCGCAATCCAACGCTCAAGCATTTCTGCGGTCGTCACGCACTCATATGCCGCGCGTTCGAACGGTTTGATGAGCGCCGCGCGATCGAGTGCACCGGGAGCCGCTGCCTTCTCGTCGCCTATCGCCTCAGATGCGCCCACTTTCGGCGCCGGCACACCAAGCGATGACGCGGGAATCCCCTCCACGTCTGCCAAATCCCATTCTTTCGCGACACGTTTGAGAAGGGCCGCGAATTCCATGCCCTTGAGAAAGCCGACCAGTTCCTTCACATCGGGTTCGACAATCCCAAGCTCGCTCACCGGCACCGGCACCGGCGCGTTGCAGTCGAGCGCGACCAACTTCTTCGAAATGCGCGCCTTCTCTGCGTTTTCAATCAGCGTCTCCCGCCGCTTCGGCTGCTTGATCTCGCCCGCACGTTTCAACAGCGTCTCGAGATCGCCGTAGGTATTGATCAACTCGGCCGCGGTTTTGACGCCGATCCCAGGCACGCCTGGCACGTTGTCTGTAGAATCGCCGGCCAAGGCTTGCACCTCCACCACCTTCGACGGCGGCACCCCGAACTTCTCCATCACCTCGGCCGACCGGATCGACTTGTTCGGCGTCTTCATCGTGTCCAGAAGCTCGATCTTCCCGTCGACAACGAGCTGCATCAGGTCTTTGTCCGACGACACGATCGTCACGGTTGCGCCCGCCTTCGCGGCTTGCGTCGCATAGGTGCCGATCAAATCGTCGGCCTCGAATCCTTCTTTCTCAATCGCCGGCACGCCGAACGCGCGCGTGGCGTCGCGAATAAGCCCGAACTGCGGAATCAGATCATCCGGCGGCGGTGGTCGGTGAGCCTTGTAGTCGGCATAAATCTCGTTGCGAAAATTCGCCCGCGCGCTGTCGAAGATGACTGCGAAATGCGTCGGCTTGTCGCCAGCTTTCGTGTCGAGCAACAAGCGGAACAGCATGTTGCAGAACCCGGCCACAGCGCCGATCGGCAACCCGTCGCTCTTGCGTGTCAACGGCGGCAACGCATGGAACGCCCGGAAGATGTAGCCGGAGCCGTCGATCAGATAGAGGTGGTCGCCCTTTTTGATCGACGATGCCTTGGCGGCAACGGCTGGTTTGGCGTTCAATGGTGATCGGCCTCGGCTGCTTCGCGCGAAAGCACGTATTTCCGGTCGCAGTAGGGACACTCGACGGAGCTGTCCGTTCCCATCTCTAGAAACACGCGCGGGTGCCCTAAGGCGCCCCCATCGCCGTCACAGGCGATCCGGCGTTTGTCGACGACAATAACTTCGGGAGCAGGCGTTGACATGGCTCTCAATTCGCATGGCTGATGTGAAGCGCCTGAGATAGCGCAAGTCACCGTCCGGCGCCACGCCCGCTAAAGCGAGCGATTTGCGCAATCCTCGGACTTTCGTTAGTTTCCCCGACCGATAAGCACCCATAGCTCAGCTGGATAGAGCGCTGCCCTCCGAAGGCAGAGGTCGCACGTTCGAGTCGTGCTGGGTGCGCCACCTTTTCCCAATGACTTAGCCCCAATCCGCGTTCGCGTGTGTTCTGCGTTGTCCGCAGAATGTCCGCAGAATGCTGTTCGCCTCACGTTCAACGCGTGCGCAAGGCGCGTTGCGGAGGCGCCCTCATGAGGGGCGCATTCAACGAGTGGGCAGGTCGCTACGCGGCCGTCGGCATCGGCACGTTCCCGATCGCTGGCAAGCGCCCGCTGGTGCGCCAACCTAACACCATTGGCTGCCGGGCTGCTGTCACGCTCAGCAATCATCCGCGCTTTGCTACTGCCGACATCGGGATGTGGTGTGGTGCGGCGTCCGGACTCACCGTGGTCGACATCGACGAGCCCGGCGACGCGGCGCTGCGCGAGGCCCTAAAAGCCTTCGGCGACACACCAGTATTGGTTCGGACGCATTCGGGAAAACACCACGCTTACTACCGGCACCAAGGCGAGCGCAGACGCATCCGGTTCGATGGCAGGGCAAAGATCGATATCCTAGGGGAAGGCGGGTTTGTTGTCCTTCCTCCAAGTCGAGGCGACAAAGGCACCTACGAGTTTCTTAGCGGCGGTCTGGACGCGCTGCGCGAGAGAGCCGCGCTTCCCACGATCAACAAAAACGCTATCGCATCGGTTGCCGGCCAGGAAACACGGCCCTGTTTAGAAACTGGCGACATCGGCCATCGGGATCGAGAGCTGTTTCGAGATTGCCGTCGTTTCGCGGCCGCCGCCAACTCGCTTTCGGAACTCGAAAAATACGCGATCGACCGAAACGCTCGATTTCAACCGCCCTTACCCGAAGCACAAGCGCGCGCGAAAGCCGTGCAGGCTTGGAAGTACAGGCAAAGCGGCCGCTTGCTGGTGCCAGGCGATGAACCAACGGCATTGATCCGTAGGAGCGAAGCCCAACGACTTGCGTCGAACCCGGTCGCCCTTTGTTTGCTCACACTGCTGCGCGCAAATCACAAGCCCTTTGGGACGTTCGCAATCGCTCTGAAGCCGATGGCGCAAATCATGAAAGTCGGCGACCGAAAAGTAGGCAGTGCCATCGAGCGCCTCATTGAAGGGTCGATCATCGAGCGAGTCCACGTTGGCGGGTCCGCTCCGGGCGATGCTTCTCAGTACCGCTTTTCACGCCTTTGCTCGGGCACGTCGTCAGATGACGACGAATACAACAGACACCCGGCTGTTGCTGCTCCTGCATCGATATGCACGAAGGACACTCCCGATGAATGACAAAGTTCAGGAGCGCACCGTCGTCGCCAATGACCCGCAAGACCGCGAGGGGCGTCTAAAAGCGATCGGCGGTTCGGCTTCCGATGCGTGGAACAACGTCATAGCCAATTCGACCGTTCAAACGCTTTGGGTGAAGCACTCGGACGACAAAGCAATCGACAAGCTCATGTCAGCAGTCGTCGCGGGCTTGGCCGGCATAGCGCCCCAGGACGAGCTTGAAGGGATGTTTGCGGCGCAATTGCTGGCGTGCCACTTCGCGTCGATGGAGTGCTACCGGCGCGCCATGATTTCGGAGCAGACGTTCGAAGGTCGGCGCGAAAACCTCAATCAGGCGAACAAGCTATCGCGGACTTACGCGACCCTCGCCGAAGCTCTCAACAAGCACCGCGGCAAGGGTCAGCAAACGGTCAAGGTCGAACACGTGCACGTCCACGAGGGCGGCCAAGCCATCGTTGGAAACGTCACCCCGGGGGGCGGGGCGCCCACCAAACACGAGGAACAATCCCATGAACTCACGAGTATTGCGGCTCCAGATGGCGCCGCGCTGCCATGCGCATTCGAAGCGAACGAAGCAAAAATGCCGCAATCCCGCGATGAGGGATAAGCGCGTGTGCCGGCACCACGGCGGCCGCGCTGGCGCGCCGATCGGCAACAAGAACGCTCGGAAACATGGGCAGTACTCGCGCGTAGCACTCGCTGAGCGAAAGGCTGTGCGCGCCCTGATTAGACACGTTCACCAAACCATCGAAATGGTCTGACCCAAGAGGCATCACATGAAAAAGCGGACGACGCGAATTGAATCGGGGAAGCGCGGCATAGCTGCGGGGATAAGTGCGGGGATCTTCCGGCAGTTGCTTACACCCCTGTGGCTGGTGCCGGCGCTTGCCATCAACCTCGATTGGAGCGAGTCCGCTTCCCTGCCTTGGAACCTGGCGGCCGCGGGATCAATCGCAGCAACGGCCGTGATTTTCGAGGCCGCGCGGCATGAGCGTAACCGCCTTGTGCTTGCGGGCTTGGTACTCCTTGGCATGATCCTGCTCTGCGCAAACGTGGCGAACGGATTTCGCAACGCTGTGACTCGTAGCGGGGATGCGAGCGACCATCGGCGCGGGGATATCGAGGCCGCTGCGCTGGCGTCCCAAACGCGCGCACGCCTCAATGCAGCACGCGAAGAAGCGGTGGCGATCGTTGGCGTGGCCCCTGCGGCGCGCTTCAATGCCGACATCGAAAGCCGGAAGGCAAGCGATGCGCCACGCTGGCGAGCGACACGCGGCTGCGACCCCGCGCACATCACCCTACCCGCGTCCCAAGCCTACTGCGTGGGGATCGCGACTCTGCAGGGCAAACTTGAGGCGGCCCAGCGGCGCGAACAAATCGACGAACAACTAGCGGTACTCGATTTGCGGCGTGAAAAAGCGCCAACGCCCCGAGCCAGTGCCGACCCGTTCGCCGACGCGGCGGCCGGCGTTCTTGGGTCTGTGGGCTTTGCCGTGGCGCCTGCCTGGGTGAGAACCTTCTTTGATGGCGTTTGGGCAGTCATACCTGAATTGCTGGCCGCATTTATGCCAGCCGTTATGCTTGGCCGGATCGACCGCCAACCTCAGCCGCCGCGCGCACCCGCTATCCAGGTAACGGCAATACCGAAGCAACAGGAGCATGCCGACAGCGCACCAACCACCGATGAGGCGGACCCGTTTTTGCGCTTTGTAGCCGAGATCCTTGAGATTGCACCGGGCGAACGAACCAAGGCGGGTGAGGCGTACGCCGCGTACGAGAGGTGGTGCGCGGCTCAAGCTAGACAGCCCGAAACGAACCAGTGGTTCGGTCGACGAATGGGCAAAGCCTTCGCCTTCAATGATCGCAACAAACGAAAGGTCTACTTAGGCGTTCGCCTTAGGCGGCAGTCGCATTTGCGGCTGATATCGGCGGCCTAGAAAGGCGTTCCTACTACGGCTGGCAGGGTCGCAGCAAAACCTTGCCATCAGGTGGCACCGTCCCCACAATCCGCATGACCGGGGATTCCCACATGCCGCTGAGTTGGAACGAAATACGGCGTCGCGCCGTGCAGTTTGCACACGAGTTCAAGAGCGCACGCCGTGAAAACGCTGAGACGCATACCTTCTACAACGAGTTCTTCAACGTGTTTGGCATCTCACGCCGACGCGTAGCGAGCTTCGAGGAGCCCGTGAAGATGCTCGGGGCGAAGCGGGGCCGCATCGATCTATTCTGGAAGGGTACGCTGATCGTTGAGCAAAAGAGCGCGGGGCGGGACCTCGCACGCGCCAAGGGCCAAGCGCTCGACTACTTCCCCAACCTGACGGAAGACGAGGTTCCGCGGTTCATACTTGTGTCCGACTTCCAGACCTTCGAGCTTCACGACCTGGAAGGCAGCGGAGTGGTTGCCTTCAAGCTCTCCGAGCTACCCAACAACATTGAGCATTTCGCTTTC
>JBGAPZ010000026.1:0-33452 GCA_044220975.1 Micropepsaceae bacterium
CGCAGCATCGCTTGCCATTGCGTCGGTACCCTTCAGGGCCGCCGCTTCGAACGCTTTCAGGTCCTTGGCAAAGACCGCAAACGACGCGGCATTAGTCGCCATCGCTTCAAACGCTTTGGGGTGGCGCGCTAGTGCGTCGAACGCCTGCGCGTGGCTGGCAAACGCCGCGAGCGCTGCCGGGTGACGTCCAAACGCCTCGAAAGCTTGCGCATTCTGCGACATCGCAGCGATCGCATTGGCGTCAAATGCTCTCTGGCGAGCTGCTGCATCCGTCGCGTTCGCATCGAATGCCTTCTGACGCGCGGCCGCGTCCGTCGCGTTGGCATCGAATGCCTTCTGACGTGCGGCAGCGTCCGTGGCGTTGGCGTCGAAAGCCTTCTGGCGAGCCGCTGCATCCGTTGCGTTCGCATCGAACGCTTTTTGACGCGCGGCGGCATCCGTCCCATTCGCATCGAACGCTTTCTGGCGCGCGGCTGCATCCGTTGCGTTCGCGTCGAACGCTTTCTGGCGCGCGGCAGCATCCGTTCCATTCGCATCGAACGCTTTCTGGCGCGCCGCTGCATCCAGCCCGTTGGCGTCCATGCCCTTTGACCGGGCGTTCGCGTCGAAGAGTTTCGCAAACGCATCGGCATTGCCTGCAATCGCTGCAAGCGCCTTCGGATGACGTGCGAGCGCCTCGAATGCCTTAGCGTTCTGAGCGAGAGCTTCAAGCGCTTTCGGGTGCGCGGCAAGGACCGCAAACCCAGGATCGGACACGAGCGTACGGAACGACGCGTCCTTGACCATCAGCTCAAATGCGTCCGTCTGCATCAACTGCGCGACGCTTTGATCCCCAAGCTGCACGTCGGCACTGTCGACCTGCGGCGCTTGATAGCGTTCCGCCGGAACGATCGTTCCGGCCGTCTGGTCGCCCGACGGCGGGTACACTCCGGTGACGTAGAGGGCGCCGGCTGCGAGCGCGATCATCGCGGCACCGGCGGCTAGAAACTTCTTGTTTTCGAGAACGTTCACTGCCTGAGGGCCTCCCTGCCCGAATGCTGGGCGAAAGGTGGGGTGCGGTGGGTGATAAGGTCAATGGTACACTTGTCACAAGAGTCGGGTTCGCCTGGCCGCCCGATCTTTGTGCAGTGCAGAATCATGGCCCGTTTCCGGCCTTCGTGTCCCCGCCGCCGCTAACCCTTCCCAGGCCGCGCCGCATTCGTCATAAGGGCGCCGGGTTCAGGGCAACGGTGGCAATGACATGCGATTTCTTCTCCTTCTGGCGGCGTTCGGCCTCGCTTCGTGTGCATCCGTGAAGGCGGAAGGCGATGATCCCTACCTTTGGCTAGAAGACGTGCACGGCGCGCGCGCACTCGAATGGGTCAAGGCCGAGAACGCCAAGTCGGCCGCGCGCCTCGATGGGGACAAACGCTTTGCCGCCTACCGCAGCGACGCTCTTGCCATCCTGACGGCAAAAGACCGCTTGGCCTATCCCGATTTCCGGGCCGACGGCGTCGACAGCATCTGGCAAGACGATACGCATCCCCACGGCCTCTGGCGCGAAGCCACCACCGCGTCCTACCGCGCCGGCAAGGCCCGTTGGCAAACCGTGCTCGACCTGGACGCGCTCTCGAAGTCCGAGGGCAAGAACTGGTTCTGGAAAGGCGCCGACTGCCTCGCGCCCGCAGACCGCTTCTGCCTCCTCAGCCTCTCCGACGGCGGCGGCGACGCAGTCGAAATCCGCGAGTTCGACGCAACCTCAAAGACGTTCGTGAAGGATGGCTTCCATCTCGATCGCGCTAAGCAAAATGTCGAATGGGTCGATCGCGACACGCTTCTCGTCGCCCGCCCAACCTCCGACGCCGACACGACGGAATCCGGCTATGCGTTCACGATCAAGGAACAGAAGCGCGGCCAGGCCTGGGCCGACGCAAAAGAAGTCTTCCGCGGCGAACGCAAAGACACCCTGGTCGCGCCTCGCGTCCTGCGCGACGCGGACGGCAAAGTCGCGGCCATCATCGCCGAACGCCGCGTCGGCTTCTTCGAGGCGGAGTTCTACCTGCTCGATGGCTCCCAGAAGCGCCAGCTGAACGTGCCGCAGCGTTCAACGGTGCGCGGCCTCGTCGACGGGCAACTCGTGTTTTCACTGCAAGAGAAGTTCGGGAAATTCGAAACCGGTGCTCTCATCGCGCTCGATCTGGCAAACGTTGCAAGCGAACCCGTGCTGATCATGCAGCCGAGCGCCAGCCAAACGATCGACGGCGTCTATATCACCCGCAACCACGTGGTTGTTCAGCTGCTCGACAATGTGAAAGGCGCCATCGAAGTCTATGCGCGCGACGCCGGCGCCTGGCACGGCAAGCGGCTGAACCTGCCGAAGGACTCACAGCTCATCGTGCGCGCGAGCCAGAAGTCCGGTTCCCTGTTGTTCCTGACGTCGGAAAGTTTCCTCGAGCCGACAAAGCTGTGGTGGGCCGACGCCGCGACGCAAAAGGTGGGCGCCATCCGCGCGTTGCCCGCGCGCTTCAACGCCGCGACGCACGTCGTCGAACAAGACTGGGCGATCTCGCGCGACGGCACGAAGATCCCGTACTTCCTCGTGCGTCCGAAAAAGATGAAGGCCGACGGTTCGACCGCGACGCTGCTTTACGGCTACGGCGGCTTCCTCGTCTCGAAACCGCCGGTCTATCTGCCGGAGATGGGCAAGCTCTGGCTCGAGCATGGCGGCGCGTACGTGATCGCGAACATCCGCGGCGGCGGGGAGTTCGGCCCCGCGTGGCACCAATCGGCGTTACGCGAACATCGTCAGCGCGCGTTCGACGACTTCGCAGCCGTCGCCGAAGACCTCATTGCCAAGAAAGTCACGAGCCCGCGCCACCTCGGCATCTACGGCCGTTCGAACGGCGGCGTGCTCATGACGGTTGAGATGACGCAGCGCCCCGACCTCTTCAACGCCGTCGTCGTCGAAAGCCCGTTGGTCGACATGCTGCGCTACCACAAGCTCTCGGCCGGCGCCTCGTGGGTCAGCGAATACGGCAACCCTGACGTACCCGGCGACCGCGCCTTCATTGCGGAGTATTCCGCGTATCAAAAGCTCAAGCCCGGCACGAAGTACCCCGAGCCATACATCACCACAAACACCGAGGACGACCGTGTCCACCCCGGCCATGCCCGCAAGTACGCGGCCAAGCTGTCGGAGTTAGGGGTGCCATACGTCTATTATGAGAACACGTTCGGCGGACATTCGAATGACGCCGATCCCGCAATGAATGCCGCGCGCTGGGCGAAGCACTACATTTATCTCACGCAAAACCTGATGGACTGAAGCTTACGCCTTCTGCGTTTGCCCGCGTGCGCGCACGGCTTCGCGCCGCGCTTCGATATCTGAGGCGCTGACGGCCTTGTTCGCGGCGGAAGACAAGCGCCGCTCGATCGCCATAGCCTCGCCGAACGGCTGTGCGTACCCGTCGTCGATGATCTTCTTGTAGGCCGCAAGGCAACGCGGTTCGAGCGACAGCATATCTTGCGCAAGCTTCAGGCTCGCCGGGATCAACTCGGCCGGCGCCACCACGCGATTGGCCAAACCCCAATCGGCGGCCTGCTGCGCGCTCAAGAAATTGCCGGTGAGCGACAGCTCCTTCGCGCGATAGATCCCGATCGTTCGCGATAGCCGCTGCGACAAACCCCAACCCGGCATTATGCCGACGCGTCCGTGCGTATCGGCAAACCGCGCCTCGCTGGAACAAATCAACACATCGCAAGCAAGCGCCACCTCAAAGCCGCCCGTGATTGCAACGCCGTTGATCGCACCGATGATCGGTCCTGAGAAACGTCCCATGGACGTCACGGGATCGCGCGTGTCGACCGAACCCTGCACGCTGCTCGACCCGCTGCCCAACTCCTTCAGATCGAGTCCCGCGCAAAACGCTTTGCCCGCACCCGTCAGAACAATGACCCGCGTCCCGGGATCGGCCTCAAGCTTGTCGAACGTCTCCGCGATCAGCCCGCGCAGCTCTCGCGACAGCGCGTTCATCGACTGGGGCCTGTTCAACGTAACCAAAGCGGCCTCGCCGTGCTTCTCGACCAGGATGACGGGTTCGGACATTTCTCGCTCTCTCGCTATGTGGCGGTGATGGATCAGTGTCGGTCGTGACAGCCGGTGTTGCAAGTGCACCTCTTGTCAGCAACGCGTCCCTACGGGAAAATTGTGGCTTGGGGTGCGTGCGATGCGAACTGCGGCCTACATTTATGCGTTTCTTATTCCGGTCGGTATCGCGAACGCGGCCGGAGAGCCGCCGGCCAATTGCTCCGCCGACCGGGTCCAGCTTTCCGGTTTCGTCAGCGAGAATTCGAAGCACCTGAGCTTGGAGGGCGCGCCGCCCGTTCCGGCGGAAGGCGTCGTCGTCACACTTGCTTGTACGCGGGGCGAGGATGGTTCGCTGCAAGCGTGCCGCGCTGCATGCGCCTCAGAGGACGGCACATCGCCATTCTTAGCTGCCGCAATGAAACGTGCAACGACCGTGCGGTTCATGCCGATGCCGCGCCCAGGTGCCACAGCGCCCGGCGAGAATTTCGTGTCCGACTGGAAGATACTGCCGAGCGACCGCTTCACTCTTGCGCCGGTAGACCTGTCACGCGGCGATCAAGTCGTCTTCGCGGCCGAACCGCGCGGGCAAGACCTACACAGGTTCTATCCCAGTGAAGCGCTCGAGCTGCAGCAAGAGGCGGTGCTCGACGTCGCGTGCATGGTGCGCGAGGATCTGCGGGTCGAATGTCCACACATCGTCGTTACGCTCGGTCGCGGTAACGATGAAGATATCGAGCACGAGTTCGAGGACGCGGCGCGCGACATCGCCCGCTTGTTTCGCGTCGCGCCGCAAACCAAGGACTCCAAGAGCCCTGTCGGGACATGGTTTCGCAAACGCATCCGCTTCGTACTCGAGTAGGCCCGCGCATGGCCAAAACGACCGCGCGAACCAGGAAGCCTACAAGACCCGCCGCAATGCCGAGCGACCTGATGCCCGGCTTCAAACGCGTGAAGGCCGCTGCAAAAGCGACGAAGTTGCCGGGGATCGAAGATGCGGCGTCCTACGGCACGCCCAGCATGAAGGTGAAAGGCAAGTTCCTGTTGCGCATGCGCGAACCCGACGTCCTGGTTCTGATGTGCTCGCTCGAGGAGAAAGAGTTTCTCATGCAGAACGCGCCGAAAATCTACTTCGAAACCGATCACTACAAGGGCTGGCCCGCCGTGCTTGTTCGTCTCTCTAAAATCAAGGACGACGAACTCGCCCACCGCATCGCCATTGCTTGGAGGCGGCAAGCGCCGAAGAAGCTGCTTGCGGAAGTTGAAGCAAAAGCGCGCTGACGGCTACACGAACTCTCGTTGCAGCGAAGCGCCGGCACGCAACAGGCCGGTGTCCGACACGCACGTCACTAGGTCGAAGCCCTTCTTTAACATCTGCTTCGAATATGTCGGCGCGATGCAATAGATGCCGGCCTTGAGCCCCGCCTTTTTCGCCGTCGCCAATACTTTGTCGATCGCAGCCACCACGACCGGGTCGGTCTGATCGATCACCCCGTCGCGGCCCATCGAAAGCCCGAGGTCCGACGGCCCGATATAAAGCATGTCGAGCCCCTTCACGCCGGCGATCGCCTCGACGTTCTGAAGTCCCGCCGCCGTTTCGATCTGCGCGATCGCAAGCAGCGTCTCGTTCGCCTTGGCTTGATAGTCATCGCCGTAGAAGCGCGCGCGGTTCGGCCCGAGGCTGCGATACCCAAGCGGTGCATAGCGCAATGCGCCGACGAACTTCTCGCATTCGTCTTTGGTGTTCACGGTCGGGCAAATCACGCCCATTGCACCGGCATCGGCGGCGCGCATCACTTCAGCAGGATCGTTCCAACCGACCCGGACAAGTGGCACGCACGGTGTCGTCGCAATCGCCGTCAGCATAGCCACCATGTCGGCGTAGCCGATGAGCCCGTGCTGCGTATCGACGGTGATCGAATCCCACCCCTGATGCGCGAGTGTCTCGGTGGCGAACGAGGCCGGGAGTTGGGCCCACGCATTCGTCGCCCCTTTGCCGCTCGCCCACAGGGACCGAAGTTTGTTCGAGAGCATGTGCCGCCTCTATGAAGTGTCGCGGCAAACTAAAGCGGGCCCCGAAGGGCCCGCAATAGCGTTACATAAATGCCGGCTAGCGAGCGCGGCGCTGCAAGAAGCGGGGCAGGGCGTTGCCACCGCCGTCGCGCACGACGGCTGCCGTGTGCGCTTGCGCGGCCTTATGGCTTTGGCCTTTGCGGTGCGGCTTCGGTCCTTTGTGCACGCGCGGGGCCTCGCCGTGCTTCGGACGCTCGCCGTGAGGCTTTCCATCGTGCCCGCCGTTGCGGCGGTCGGCATGTTGCGGACGGCCCGCATCGGCGTGCTTCGGACGTTCGCCACGCGGCTTCCCATCATGCGAGCTATGGCGGCGATCCGCGTGTTGCGGGCGGCTGGCGTCAGCGTGCGCCGGACGCTCGCCGTGGGGCTTTCCCTCATGCCCGCCGTTGCGGCGATCGGCATGTTGCGGACGCTCGGCGTGCCTCGGACGCTCGCTGTGAGCATCATTATGGTTTGGAGCGGCTGGCGCATGTGCACGCTGTTCGCCGTGAGGCTTGCGCGGCCCATTGCGATCGTTGAACGGCTTATGCTTGCCATGCGGCTTGCGCTCACCCTGCGACTTGCGTTCGCCATGAGGCTTGCGGTCGCTGTACGACCGGCCTTGACGCGGACGTTCCTCGCTTCTGTGTTCGCGCGCGGCCGTGTCGACGGCCTGCACTTCGCCCGGACGCGCTTTCCATTCGCTGGACGGAATGGCCTGACGTGTCAGCTTCTCGATGTCGCGCAACAGCGACCGTTCTTCACGGTCGCAGAATGCGATCGCAACGCCATCAGCGCCGGCACGCGCCGTGCGGCCGATGCGGTGCACATACGACTCCGCCACATGCGGCAAGTCGTAGTTGATCACGTGCGTGATGCCGTCGACGTCGATACCGCGAGCCGCGATGTCCGTCGCGATCAGGACGCGTGCGCGCCCCGCTTTGAAGGCGTTCAGCGTAGCCACGCGTTGGCTTTGGCTTTTGTTGCCGTGTATCGCGGACGAGACGATACCCGCGGCCGAAAGCGCCCGCACGACCTTGTCCGCGCCATGCTTCGTGCGCGTAAAGACGAGTGCGCGTTGCATGTCGTTGTCGTTGCGCAGCAGCTCGATCAGCAGCGCACGCTTCGACGCGTTTTCGACGTGGATCACGCGCTGCGCAATCCGCTCGACCGTGGTCGCTTGCGGCGTCACCGAAACGCTCACCGGATCCTTCAACATGTCGCCGGCCAGCGAACCGATTTCCTCGGGCATAGTCGCCGAGAAGAACAGGTTCTGCCGCTCGCGCGGCAAATAGGTGATCAGCCGCCGGATGTCGCGGATGAAGCCCATGTCGAGCATGCGGTCCGCTTCGTCGAGCACGAAGATCTCGGTCTTGCTCAAATCGACGGCGCGCTGGCTGACGAGGTCGAGCAAGCGGCCTGGCGTTGCCACCAGGATGTCGATACCGCGAGCCATCGTCTGCTTCTGCGGGCCTTCCCCGACGCCGCCGAAGATCGTGGTCACGTGCTCGTTCATGAAGCGGCCATAAGCACGGAAGCTGTCGGCAATCTGTGCAGCAAGTTCGCGCGTCGGTGACAAGATCAATGCGCGCGCCGTCTTCGGCGCGGGCTGACGCTTGTTCTGCGTCAGGAGTTGTAGGATCGGCAGCGCGAAGCTCGCGGTCTTGCCGGTTCCCGTCTGCGCAATGCCGAGCAAATCTCTACCGGCAAGAACATGCGGGATCGCTTGCGCCTGAATCGGTGTGGGGGTCGTGTAGCCTTCGCTCTCCAGAGCTTTCAAAAGGCGCGGCTCAAGGCCCAAATTGGAAAAATCGTTCACTCAAGTTCACTTTCAAATATGCGATGAGGCGCGCCTCGAGCGCAGTTGTTGCGCCGGCGCGAAAAATCGCGGGTTGAGGAAGCCCCGCGTGTTACCTGGGCAGTCCGGAAAAATTCGCGCTCAAAAGGTATCGAAGAGAGACCGCTTTTAGATCTCGAGCCGTTCACGCGGCTTGAGCGCATCGCAAGGCACCATCGGCCTTCGCTGGTGCGATATGCCGGTTCTGCCAAGCAAAGTCAAATTTAGTCGCCAAGCTTGAACAGGCGATTAACGCTAGTAATTCCAGGTCGGATCGTTGCCAATCACGCCCGCCGCGTGTATACGCTTATGTCGCACTCGCGTGCACGGAGAATGGGTCGTGCTTGAGGCATTAAGGCTTTTAACGGCGCAGCTGCTATCTGCTCGGTCCGCTACGGACATTGGGACTGCTCTGTTTTCGATCGGCGGTCGTTTTGGGTTCACCACAGGTCTGGGCTTCGACGCCACGAAGCTGTTCGACGACTTTGGTGAGGCGGTTATCTTCGCGCCGACCCGCGAGACGGTAGAACGCTTCCACGCCGAGCGGCCCCTCAGCGACCACCCGCTGGTCCGCCACGCATACACGACAAACAAACCCTTCTTGATGTCGGATGTCCGCGTCGCCAGGCATTTCTCCGAGGACCAGTGGTGGGAAATGTTTCCGGATTATTTCAAGGGTTTCAATGGCATAGTAGTGCCGGTCCATCATGACGGTAGACTTGCGTGGTACACCGCTTTCGCCGGCGCGCATCCCGACTTGTCGCCGCGTGTCGTGGCCTTGATGAGTTGCGGCGCACATGCCGGCTATGAGTCCTTCCGCCAGTTGTTCGACCCGAAGAAGAGCGACGGTCCGCTGACCGAGCGCGAGGCCGAGTGCTTGCAACTCGTCGCGCAAGGCAAGACCGACGCCGAGATCGGCACAATCTTGAAGATCAGTCCGCGGACCGTCCGCTTCCACGTCGGTAACGCCAAGATGAAACTCGGCGTTACGACACGGATTCAAGCGATCGCCAAGCAACTCGGCGCCGCCTAGAAGTTCGTTCGCACCCCCACGTACGCCCCAATGCCCGGTGAACGATAGCTAAACACCTCCTCGTAGCGCTCGTCGGTCAAATTCTCGACGCGCCCGAACAGCTGCACGTTCTCGGTCAAGTCGTAGCTTGCATTGACGTTCACGAGCGTGAACGCGCCGAGCGTGACGATAGGTGGTGTGACCAGCGTGAACGCGTTGTCCAGTTGTTTCCCGTTGTAGCGCACGGTCACTGTGATCGAACCCTTGTCGCCAAGCCGCCGCGTGACGTCGACTGACGCGATGTGCGGCGCGCGGCGAACCTCTTCCTGCCCGTTTTCGATCGCGTCGAGATAGGTGTACTGCGCACCGATCTTCCAATCCTCGTCGAGTGTCGCCTGCAGGGTTAGTTCAACGCCTTGCCGCTTGCTCGTCGTCGTTCGGTTTCCGGCAGTGAAGGGGAAAACGCTGAAGTCCGTGAAGATTTCGTCTTTGAGCCGCGCACTGAAATAAGTTGCGGTTACGCGTACGGCGCCGTCCGCGAACGTTTGATCGATGCCGGCGTCCCATCCCTTGGACTGCTCCGGCTTCAGGTTCGGGTTGCCGACGAAACTCGTCGGGTCGAACCCGAAGAGTTCGGTGTATGTCGGGTTCTTGATGCCGGTGCCAGCCGTCGCTCTCAAACGCGTCGCGTCGGTCAGCCGGTAGCTTGCCTGCACACGGTACGTGTCGGCGTCCTTGAACCGGTCGTTACTGTCGTGCCGGAACGCGAACCCACCGTCGAACGCGCCGAGCGAGACGTCATATGAACCGACAAACCCTGTCGTATCCGTGTCGCCGCTTGCGAGAATGAAGAACGCGGGCACCGCGTTCGAGAAACTCTCCCACTTCCAATCGACGGCGCCGGTAAGTTTGTGTTGCACCTCGCCAGTCTCGAACGTGAAGCCGGACACGAGGCTGAGTTTCGAGCGATCGCCTTCGCTCGCCGAAAACAGCGACCCGATATTGTCACGCGTCACATCCGCGAACGCATAGGTCAGCCGCGTCTTCCAGCGATCGTCAAGCGCGGAAAGCTCCGCCGACACCGCACCATAGAGTTGGGTCGTGGTCGTCTTCTCGTCGCCGTCGATGATGAAGCCCGACGTCGGCGTGGGCGGGAAGGCGAAGTCTTGCGGGTCAGTCTCCGCGTAGGTGTCGACGTAGCGCAGCAGCGCTCGAAGCTCGATGTTCTCCGACGGACGCAAGCCCGCATTGAAGAAGAGCGACGAATCCCGCTCGCCGTCGCGCTCCGATCCGAAGCGCGAAATATTCGTGCCTGATGTCCCCTGATGGCTGGCACTGAGGAACACATCCGCTGTGTCGTCGCCGTAGCCGGCATTCGCACCGGTCTGCCACGTGTTGAACGACCCGCCTTGCGCGAAAGCTTCGAACCCAAGTTCACCGCGGCCGCGCCGTGGGATGATATTGATCACCCCGCCCACAGCGTCGGAACCGTAGAGCGCGCTCTGGCTTCCGCGGAGAATTTCGACGCGTTCGATATCGCCCGCGACCAACCCCGCGAAGTCGAACTCGCCCGCATAGGGATCGCTGACGTCGACGCCGTCGAGCAGCACCAGCGTGTGGTTTGCCTCGCCGCCGCGCATGCGAACTTGCGTCAAGCTTCCGGGCGCGCCCAAGCGGTTGACGGCAACGCCTGGCACGTCGCGCAAGGCATCCGACAAGAAAACAGTCTGGCGTTCTTCCAACTGAGACCGGTCGAGGATCGTGACGGCGGTGCCAAGCCGGTCGACAGAAGTCGAGCCGATTCGGGTCGCCGTGACGACGATCTTCTCGACCGGTTCATCGGCAAGCGCCGATTGCGCCGCAAGCAAAAGGAAAGTTGCTGAAGAAAAGAGAGAAATAACGAGACGAGACATGTTGTACCCCAAAGCACGCGTGACTTCGGGCACATGGATCCCTGCCAAGTGCCCGAGGAGCCTCTCGAACCACCACGGTTGAGAAACGCCACGTCACCACGCCGGAGGGATCCGTCTCGCCAGCGCCCGCCGCGCCCTCGAGGGGTGACTTACGCTGGCAGGTCTCCTGGCTTCGCGACCCTTCACCGGCCGCCTTCCCGATCTTCGAAAGATCAGTGGCGTTGTGACCGATGCACCGTCGCTTACAGTTGCGGGGGCAGCCCCGGTTTCGCACCGGGTTCCCTTGACCAACGTAACCGCTCAAACGTGCGCTAGGCCGCGCGCCGCCGTCAATCACGCAAAAGAGGGGCGCAGCACAGTCGCCGGTTGTAGTCGCACGTGGAGTTGTTCGCCTATGATTCCACAAAAGCGTGGAGTGATTCAGAGGTGGCGGGGATTCTTCCGAAATTGCGCGCGTTCGTCGCGGGGGTCGTGCCGTCGGGCTACGACCCCGGCATGGCCGACAGGTTGCTGACGTCATTCCACGACACGGAGCGCCGCGGCTTGATGCTCGCCTGCGCCGTCCGCGCGGTGATCGTGATCGCTCTCGTTTTGGTGTTCGCGGCCACCGGCTCACTCGTCGGCGACGGCTGGCTTTTTTTGTTGATGATGCCGCTCGGCATCGCGGCGATCGGCCTCGCGCAGTTTGAAACGCTGCGCCGCTGGCCGACCGTCACGTGGGCAAAATACGTCTTCATCGCGCTCGATTGCGCCTATTTGGCCTGGCTGCTGATCGCCCGCAATTCGTTCGCCAGCGATCTGCCGCCGGTGACGTTGGCCGTGAAAGAAGGCGCGTTGCTCTTCTTCGTCGCCTATCTCGTCCACGGCGCGTTCAGCTATTCGCCACGCTTTATCTTCTGGACGGGGCTCTGCATCACGCTCGCTTGGGGCGCCGTGGTGGCCAGCGCCGCCGCACAGCCGGGCACGTTCTTCACGCTGACCGGCGGCCAAGAGGTGTGGCGCGAATATGGTGATCCCTCATACTTACCGGTGATCAAAGTGTTGTACGACTACGTTATTCTCGCATTCTTGACCCTCGGTCTGGCAGTCGCGGTTTGGCGCTCGCGCCGCCTCGTCATCGCCGCCGCAACGTCGGAACGGGCGCGCGCCAATCTCGCACGCCATTTCTCGCCGAAGGTCGTCGATGAGCTGTCGGCGCGCGAGCAACCGTTCGGCACCACCCGGAGGCAGGCCGCTGCCGTGCTGTTCGCCGACATCCGCGGCTTCACGACGCGCTGCGAAACCATGCCGCCGGAAGAGGCGATGGCGTTCCTGCGCGAGTTTCACGCGCGCATGGAGGAAGTCATCTTCCAGCACGGCGGCACGCTCGACAAAATTCTGGGCGACGGCTTGCTCGCAGTCTTCGGCGTACCCGACCGCGGCAACGGCGATGCAGGCGACGCGTTGAGCTGCGCCTACGCGATGATCGAAGCGGTCAGCCGTTGGAATGCCGAGCGCATTTCGCAAGGCAAGTTCGACGTGCAAATCGGCGTCGGCCTCCATTACGGTCACGTGATGTTGGGCGATGTCGGCAGCGAACGGCTGATGACGTTCACGGTCGTTGGCGACACAGTCAACGTTGCAAGCCGCCTGCAGTCGCTCTCGAAGGAACTTGGAACCCGCTTGGTCGCCAGCGAAGCTTTGGTGAAGGCCGTCGAACAAGAAATGCGGATCGAACGCCAACTCGTGGAGAAGCTGAAATTCGTGGGTCCCACGCAACTGCGCGGGCGCGAGCGAGAAACCGTAATTTACGCGCTGGATGGCGCCGGATATCGCCGCGCCGTCGCGTGATTGGGCACACTTCCACGCGTCGTCCGGCGGGGCTATAAAGCGTCGATCCGCCCCCAGTGGAACACCGATGCGTCGAGCACTTTCCTACGTGTGGTGGCCGTTGTTATTCGTGGCGTCAGTCGCGGCGGTCAGCTACGGCATTCAGATCGGGCACGCAGTGCTCGTGTTCAATATCGCCTACGTGACACTCGCCGTTTCGATCGCTTTGCTCGAACGCGCGTTTCCGCACGAAGAGGCATGGCTAAAAAACGACGGCCAAGTCATCCCCGACATCGCACACACCGTGCTGAACAAAGGCATCGCCCAAGTCATCGTGGTCCTGGTGGCGTTTATGGGGTTGGCCGAGCTCGCGGCACCCAAGGCCAGCGCGCTTTGGCCCTCGCAACTGCCGTTCGCTATGCAATCGCTCTTAGGCCTGGTGATCGCCGAGTTCGGCCTCTACTGGAA
Organism: Micropepsaceae bacterium; assembly: GCA_044220975.1. Classification (GTDB taxonomy): domain Bacteria; phylum Pseudomonadota; class Alphaproteobacteria; order Micropepsales; family Micropepsaceae; genus SZUA-430. The sequence goes on from JBGAPZ010000026.1 coordinate 13,155, forward strand.
ACATCGCCTGGCACACGAATGGCCCCCGCTCTGGCGCTTTCATGCCGTGCATCACAGCGTGACAAGGCTGTGGTTTCTGAACACCGGCCGATTCCATCTTGTGGATACTTTGACGGGTCTCGCCGTCGCCATGCCGGTGCTTCTGCTCCTTGGTGCACCCCGGGACATCATGGTCATGGTCAGCGCCATCACAACGATCATCGGCATCCTCACTCATTCGAACGTCGAGATGCGTTGCGGCGTGTTGAGTTGGGTCTTCAACACGCCCGAATTGCATCGCTGGCACCATTCCAAGGTCCTGGCCGAGGGCAACCGTAACTACGGCGAGAACCTGATGCTGTTCGATCAACTCTTTGGGACGTACTTCAACGCCGCGCGCCGTCCACCGGTGGACATCGGTATCCATCAACCGATGCCGGCGACGTTCTGGGGTCAGCTTGCGATTCCATTTACGCGCGCACCGCTTTGACCCGTCGAAACGTGCAGGGGAATAAACTGCCGGGTTAACGCACGCTCAAGTCGCAATTAGCTTCTGGTACGTCTCTTAACTGACGCCTGAAAGTTGCGTTGTTGAATCACGCTTCGACCCCCAGTCTGTAGTGCTTCACGACGGAGCGATGCATGGTTTGCACGCTATGACGAAACGCCCCCACTTCGATCCTGATCCTGACATCATCCGCTCCGCCTGGCGCCTCATCGAGGGTCACGGCGAGAAGGCGTTGCGCGAAGCGACGCGTTATCAAAATGCGATGATCCGCAAAGGCGACCCGGCCGGCATCAGTCTGTGGTGGTCGATCGGCGAGGCGATCAAGGAACTCCGGCGCACCAAGCGCGCCCCGCACGAACCGCTGAACTGAGCCCTTTCGGGGCCACAGTGAAGATTCGTTTGCCTGAATCGACGACACGCGTGTAGCCTTATCCCCATGTACGGGTCAGGCCTCCAGCCATTGCGGAGGGCTCTGCGCGCCAGCCGCGCCAGGGCGGCGGTCTGGTTTGTACTCGCAGCCTTCGTGCTGCAGTTCACCGCCACCCGCGCGCACTTCCACTTCGCAGCCGCCTCAGCCCACCAAGGCACAGTCGTCGCCTCCGCGGATTTGGGTACGCCCGGCAAAGCGCCGCTGCACGATCAAGCGAATTGTCCGCTATGGCATGCCGCTGGCGTCTGCGGCGCAGCCTTGGCCGGCACTGCCGCCCCACCGATCATCCCAAGCACCAGCGCAACACGCGCCGTGTTCACGCCGACCGTTCCGCACGCGGAACGCATAGCGGCCAATTGGCGAAGCCGCGCACCACCAAGCCTCTAACGATCGACGCAGCCGTCAAGCGATAGGCACGCGCGCGAGCGCGGGCCGCATCGCATCCATTCGATCCGTTGGAGTTTCTCATGACCACAAAGGCAATTGCGCTGGGCGCGTTGGCGCTGGGCTTGTGCGCGGCGATGCCCGCTCACGCCGCAGACGAAGACCTCGCCCAAATCCGCCGCGAGATGAAGTCGCTGCGCACCGACTACGAAGTGAAAATCCGTGAACTTGAACAGCGCCTGAAAAAGGCCGAGGCGCGCGCCGACAAAGCAGAAGCTGCGGCCGCAAACACGCCGGCGCCTGTCGCCGCCGCACCCGAACCACCACCGCCGCCGCCAACGCCGCAGCCGGTCGCAGCGCAAAACGCGTTCAATCCTTCGATCTCCGTCATCTTGAACGGCTCGTTCAATCACGCCGAAAACGACCCGCGTCTTGCGCGCATTCCGGGCTTCGTGTTGGACGATGAAGCAGGGCTGCCCGATCGCGGCTTCTCGCTGGACGAGTCCGAGGTCACGCTCACCGCGAACGTCGATCACGTCTTCTTCGCAAACTTAACCGTTGCCTTTGAGAACGACGACCATGTCGCTGTCGAAGAGGCGTTCGTGCAAACGACAAGCTTGCCCTGGGGCCTGACCGCAAAGGCCGGTCGCTTCTTCTCCGGCATCGGATACCTGAACGAACGCCACGCGCACAGCTGGGACTTCGTCGATCAGCCGCTGCCCTACCGCGCGTTCCTGGGCGGCCAATACGGCGACGATGGTGTCGAGGTGCGTTGGATCGCACCGACCGACTTCTATCTGGAGTTCGGCGCAGAATGGTATCGCGGCGACGCGTTCCCGGCCGGCAACGCCGACGACAACGGCACCGGCACGATCGCGGCCTTCGCCAAGACCGGCGGCGACTTCGACGACGAAAGCAGTTGGCTCGCCGGCGTCTCGTATCTGAAAGCCAAGGCCGACAACCGCGACATCGACGGCGACATCTTCTCTGGCGACAGCCACGTCGCGATCGCGGACTTCGTCTACAAATGGGCGCCGAACGGCAACCCGACTGTCAACAACCTGATCGCCAACGCGGAGTATTTCTTCAACCGCGAAGACGGCACGTTCAACGGTGTGCCGATCGATCTCGATCGTCGGGGTTGGTACGTCCAAGGCGTCTATCAATTCATGCCGCAATGGCGCGCGGGGCTGCGCTACGCAGCGCTGGAAAGCGACGGCGTCAGCGGCCCGCTCGCCGGCAGCACGCTCGACGACTTCGGCCACGCACCGCAAACCGTCAGCGCACTGCTCGAATACGACACCAGCGAGTTCGGCAGGCTGCGCTTGCAGTACTCCTACGACGACAGCGACCTTTCATCCAACAACACGATCAGTGCTGCCTACACGATGGCCATCGGCCCGCACGGCGCGCACAGGTTCTAGGAGATTCAAGATGTTCAAATACGCACTCATCATCGCCGCTTCGGCCGCGATCCTAACGGCGCCCGCACGCGCCGATCTTTCCGTCTTCGCCTGCGAACCCGAATGGGGCGCCCTCGCCAAGGAAATCGGCGGCGACAAAGTCTCCGTCTACACGGCAACAACGGGCACGCAAGACCCGCACCAAATCCAAGCGCGTCCAAGCTTGATCGCAAAGGCGCGCGCCGCAGACCTCGCCGTCTGCACCGGCGCGGAACTCGAAATCGGCTGGATGCCGATGATTGCGCAGCAATCGGCGAACGCAAAGCTGCAACAGGGCGCCGACGGCCTGTTCGAAGCGGCAAGCTTCGTCCGCCTCGCCGAAGTGCCGGTCAAGTTCGACCGCGCACAAGGCGACATTCACTCCCAAGGCAACCCGCACATCCAAACCGACCCGCGCAACATTTTGACAGTGGCCAAACCGCTCGCCGATCGCTTCGCTGGGCTCGATGCGGCCAACGCAGCCGCGTACCAAGCGAACTACGCGGACTTCGCGAAGCGCTGGAACGCGGCCCTCGCGCGCTGGAACACGGACGCGGCCCCGTTGCGCGGCACGCCGATCGCGGTTCAGCACACAAGCTGGATCTACATGGAACAATGGTTGGGGCTAAAGCGCGTCGTCGCACTCGAGCCGAAGCCCGGCGTGCCGCCCTCCAGCGGCTATCTGGCGGAGGTCTTGGGTAAGCTGCAAACGACGCCCGCGAAAATCGTCATCCGCTCCGCCTACGAAGACGACCGACCGTCGGCGTTCGTAAGCGAACGGGCGAGCGTGCCGGCGGTGCTGCTGCCGTTCACCGTTGGCGGCACGCCGGAAGCGAAGGATCTGTTCGCGCTTTACGATGACACGATCAAGCGCTTGAAGGCTGGGCTGCAGAAATGAACCTCGGCGCACTCGAACTCTCGATCCTCTGGCCCGCGTTCCTCGCGGGCCTTCTCGTCCTCGCGACGCACGTGCCCTTGGGTCAGCACGTGCTCGCGCGGGGCATCGTATTCATCGATCTCGCAATCGCGCAGGTGGCGGGCCTTGGGGTCACCGCCGCGGATGCGCTCGGCTACGAACCGCAAGGGTGGAGCGTTCAGGCGGCAGCCGTGGGCGCGGCCATCACCGGCGCGCTGCTCTTAACATGGACAGAGCGCAAATGGCCCGAAGTGCAAGAGGCGCTGATCGGCGTTCTCTTCGTCGTGACCGCGTGCGTCGAACTACTGCTGCTGGCGAACAATCCGCATGGCGGCGAGCATTTGAAGGATTTGCTCGTCGGCCAAATCCTCTGGGTCTCGCCGAAAGCGTTGATCCCGGTCGCGTTCCTCTACGCGCTCGCGCTCGCCGCCTGGTTCACGCTCCGCGACAAAATCGGGCAGCTGGGCTTCTACACGCTGTTCGCGCTTGTGGTGACACAGTCGGTCCAGCTCGTCGGCATCTATCTGGTGTTCGCAAGCCTCATCATCCCGGCGCTGGCGGCGCGCCTGTTTCCCGAACGCCAGCGCCTGACCGTCGGCTACATCACCGGCATCGTGGGCTACACCGGCGGCCTCATAGCGTCGTCGCTGCTCGACCTCCCCACCGGCGCCGCCATCGTCGTCACCCTAGCCGCGGTGTTCGTACTCACCACGATCCTACGAGCCCCGGCGCGCGCATGATCTAGAAAGAGCACCACGAAGGATGCGCATCCTTCGTGTTCTTCGTGGTGCTCTTTCTGACTCGACCCCGCGCCGTTCTGCCATGACGGGCATTTTGGACTGTAAAAGATGTTTGACAAGCAACAAGGCGCACCCTATATGTAAAACATCTTTTACAAATGTAACGGATCGCCGCCCATGTCGCACGCCGAACGCTACGCCTGGCTTTCGCTCATAGCCTGGATCGCAATTCTCTTTTTCCTGTTCGTGCGGTTCACCGCCGGCATCGATTTCCTTGGCCAATCTTTCGGCCTGACGATCGTGGAGCAATCCGCCGGCAAGCTGCTCTGGACTTACGTCACCCTGGCAGTGATCGCGATCATCGCCGAAAGCGTCATCGCCGCGGTCTTGGCCGCACCGGCAGGGCAGGGCGCAGTCGAGCGCGACGAACGCGACATCGCAATCGAGGCGCGCGCGAACCTCGCGTCCTACTGGTTCATGGCCGCCGCACTAAACGTCATCGTGCTCCACGTGCTTTTGAACGCGGCCTATGGCGGCCACAGCCTGCCGCAACTGAACTTGACCAGCCTCACCGGCGTCGCGTTCGCCCTTCTCTTCGTGCTCGCGGCAGCTGAAATCGTGAAGCGCATTGCGGTCATCTGGAACTACCGCACCGCATGAGCCCGAAGCGACGGCGTATCCGCAATCGCATCCACGAACTGCGCACCGCGCGGGGCATCAGCCAAGGCGCGTTCGCGGACGAAGTCGGCGCCACGCGCCAAACCATCAACGCGATCGAGCAGGAAAAATACGCGCCGTCGCTCGAACTCGCCTTCCGCATCGCGGAAGCGTTCGGCGTTGCCTTCGAAGAGGTGTGGGAGCTCGACTAAGAGCCCGGATGCGCGTCCTGAAACACGCTCAGCAACCCGCGCGTCACGGCGCCGGGGAAAATACTGTCATGTGTCTCGCCAGGAAACACCGTGAGCGTCACATCAAGACCGGCGGCGCGCCGTTCCTTCAGTTTCTTCGCAAAGGTGGTCAATTGCTGCACCATCGGCGCACCGGTCGTCGCTTTCGTCTCCAGCGACCCGATGCCGAAAAACGCGCGTGCGTTGATTGCTTGGCGCGCAGCCAATTGTTCCTCGGCCTTCAAGATCGACCCGTTGTCGAACCAGAGCGACGGACTGATGATGACATACCGGCCGAACATGCCGGGTTTCGTCAGCAGAACATAACTGCCGAACAATCCGCCGTACGAATGACCGATGAACGTGCGATCGTTCGAAACCGGATAGTTCGCGGCCATGAACGGAATGACTTCATCGGCGATGAACGAGCGAAACGCATCGGCGCCGCCCTGTCCGTTGTGACCATCGCTCTCGCCCGACGAGAACCCGACTTTCAATGACCCGGCGGGCGTATAGTCGCGCTTGCGGTTGCTGTAATAAACCTCCATGTCGTCCGCCGCGCCGGGATAGGCGATGGCGACAAGGATCATCTCCGGCAGCTTGCCGCGTTCGACGAAATGTTGAACCACGTTGCGCGTCAGCGCGAAGGAATAATCCGCGTCCAGCATATAGGCGACCGGGTACTTCTTCCCCGACGTCGCAAAATCGGCGGGTGTTGAAATGAACAGCCGGTACATCGCGTGCGTAGCCGCTGATTGAATTTCACGAATCTGCGTGTTCGGAACTTTATAAGCGTTGGGCGTGCTCTCGGGCGACGGCAAGCTCGACGCCGCGATCGCATTGACCGCACCGCCCAGGAAAAGGCTCATAAAAAAGCCGAACGCAACCGCGCGCATAACCCACCATCTGGCCGGCTCGAAACGGCCGGCTTCGAGTGCATAACGCGCGGCCGTGCTGTATGTTCCGGCGGCCCTTAGGAAAAACAGCGGCCCTTGCGAAACCGCGCCGCCTTAACGGTTATTTCCCCAATTCGTGCAGCCGCGCCTCAAGCACGCAATGCGCGTAGGCCGTGCCCAACAACTCGCGCCGTGACACGCTCTTTTCGCCCGCCTGACGCGTCCGCAGCGTTTCCTTGTTCGCTGGAGCGGCGACGTCGAGATAGCTGCGTGCGTCGACCGGACAGGCATTCCACGTCGCAAGCAATTCGACCGCGCGCGACGTGGCCAGCGTCCGACCGTCTGTCGCGGTGCCGCCGGCCAAAACGGCATCGCGCGTCATCTCGGCCTCTTCAAGCTTGCAGAACCGTTCCAGCCGGTCGACCAGAGGTGCAGCCTCGGTGCGTTCGGCGTCGGTTGGTTCGGCCGAGCCCGCAGCGCGCGGTGGATTGTCGATGAAGCGTGCGCGGCGATTTGCGCAAGCAATACTGCTTTCGGCAACTTTTGCGCACGCCGTGGGGTTGAATGCGTCGCGCGACAGCGTGCAAAGGACTTTCTCGCCGTCGGCGCCGTAAACGGCACGCACGCGCTCCTTGAAATATTCCCACTTGTCGCGCGTATCGTCGATCGCAGCCTTCACGGCATTGCGGAAGTTGTTGTTGACGGCGCCGCGCGCGGTCGTGCCGATGCCGCCAACGCCTTTGCCGATGGGCCCGAACCCTTTGTCCAAACTGTTGCGCGAAATGCGCTCCAGCCCAAGCTCCAGCCCGAAGTCGGGTAAGACGGAGCCGTACGCGCAATCGTTCAACAAGTCGCCGCGCGTTGTGCAGCCGCTGATGAGCCCGGTGGGAAAGGGCACGTCCTTGCGCGGATCGAGCCAATCGGCGCGCCCTGTTTTTCCCAACCCCGGAGGATTGCTGGCCGACGCCGGCCCGGCTGCCGGTTGATCCACCCAATTCGTGTGCGCATAAAAGTCCTGCGCAATATGAAAGCCGCGGCCCACATGGGTCAGTACGGCGCACTTGACGCTGCCCGTCCCGCGCTTGAAATCGCAGTTGTCGAGTGCAGCGCTTTCGGCCGTGGCCTGAATAAGATCCTTCGCAAGCCCGACCGCCCCTTCAAGTTCCGCCACCATTAGCGCGCGGCAGCCGGTTAGTGCCGCTTGCGCCTGCGCCTCGCTCCGCGGATACGACCCTTCAAGGTAATCGCCGTTGTCGCAATGCGCTTCGGGTTGGGCGTCCAACAGATCTACCGACCCGACCGCGCCCGCCCCCTCGCCGCGCCCGGCCAACGCGTCCAGCGTTAAGGGGTCGACGTCGGTGACAGCCGCCCGCGTGATCCGTTCGTGCTCGCGCCCGACGCCTTTCTCCGGCGTCTCGATCCCAAAGGCCGCCGCAACACCCGCGGCCAGCAACAACGCGGCAATACCGGCCGTCACACGCGAAAATTTTCGATTGCTCATGGCGCGGGAACTAGCACGGCCCCCCAAGCATCTTCAATCGCAGACTCCGGCCAGTCCCCCGGCGAATGGCGGCCGGCAAATCACCGGCCGCCCGCCCGCTATGCGGCCTGTCTGAAGTCGCCGATCTGCGCGGCGAGCGCACGCTGGAACGCGGGCCGCGCCGTGCAGCGGGCGATATAGGCGCCAAGCCGTGCGTCGCCGGCACCGATCTCGGGCATGATGCGCAACACCGTCGCCATCAAAAGATCGCCCGCCGTGAACCGGTCGCCGTCCAGGAAGGGCTTATCGCCCAACGCCTTCGACAGCGCCGACGTCCGCCGCTTCATGAACTCGATGGCGCTGGGCTTGCGCAGCTTTGCCCATTCCTCGTTCGCATAGAAAAAGTCGAGCGTCGCAACGGCCATAACGTGCGGCTCGATCGAATTCAGCGCCGCAAGCACCCATTGCGTGGCCCGGGCGCGGCCTTGAGCGTCCTTCGGCAGAAGCATCTCGCTGCGTTCGCCGATGTGCAGCACGATCGCGCCGGACTCGAACAGCGAAAACCCGTCTTCCTCGAACACCGGCACTTGGCCGAACGGCTGCATCGCGCGGTACTCGGGCTTGTCTTGATCGCCCTGCTCCAGCAGGCGCGTCTTGTAGGGAAGGCCTGCTTCTTCAAGCGCCCAGCGAACGCGAAGGTCGCGTACCTGGCCTTGTGCGAACGGCGGCACCCAACGGAAAGCGGAAACGGTGATCATGGGCGATGCTCCTTTGCTGTGGTTTCTGCATATGTCTTGAGCTTGTCGAATGCGCTGTCCCAACCGCCGATATGGCGGTCGCGCGCCTCGACGTTGAGGAACGGCGTTTGATGAAACGTTTGGACGGTCTTGCCGTTCTTCTCGGCGAACGTGATCGTGATCAGCGTCTCGACGCCGGCGGAAGGCCCCGTGTTCGTCCAAGCGAACGTGAAGACCAACCGCCGGTTCGGCACGATTTCGCGGTACACGCCAGCGAACCCGCTGTCGCCCGTGTCTTTCGATCGTATCACAGCGCGATAGGACCCGCCGACGCGAAAGTCGAACTCTGCCATGGGACAGTCATAGCTTCCCGGCCCCATCCAGCGCTTGAAGTGCTCAGGTTGCGACCAGAGCGCGAAGATGAGCGACGCCGGTGCATCGAACGTGCGCGTGATGAGAAGTTCGTCGTCGGCCAAGGTGGCGCTCATTTACGTTTCTCCTTCTTCGATTTCGTATCGGCTTTTTTCAATTCGGCGATGTAGTCGTCCATGCGATCGAACCGGGTGGTCCAAAAGCGGCGATAGCGGGCAAGCCAATCGTCGATGTCTTTCAATGCCTCCGCCTCCAACCGGCAAGGCCGCCACTGCGCATCGCGCCCGCGCGTGATGAGCCCCGCGGACTCCAGAACCTTCAGATGGCGCGAAACCGCGGGAAGGGAAATCCGAAACGGCTCGGCAAGCTCGTTGACCGTCGCCTCGCCCTTCGCAAGTCGCCCAAGGATCGCCCGGCGCGTCGGATCCGCAAGCGCCGCGAACGTGGTGGAAAGAGCGTCAGCCATCTGTATTTAACCGATCGTGCAATTAACGTAGAGGTTAAATAATAGAGCCGCCGACAGTCGTCAAGCGGGAAGTGCGACTTATCCGATCCGCACGACCGACTTACCCACCGCGCGGCGTTCCAAAATATCCGCAAGCGCCTCGCGCGCCTCGGCGAAGGGATAAACCCGCCCGATCGTGGGCTTCAGAGCGCCGGCGCCGAACCACGTGAGCAGCTGCCTCATATTCTCTGCCGCCACCGCCGGCTCGTGCATGAACGAGAACCGCGCAAGATCGACGCCCACAAGTGCAGCGCCTTTGAGCAAAGCCAGATTGACGGGCAGGGCAGGGATCGTGCCCGCTGCAAACCCGACGATGAGATGCCGGCCGCGCCACGCCAGCGAACGGAACGCAAGCTCCGTCAGCGCGCCGCCGACCGGGTCGTACACGACATCGACGCCCCGCCCGCCGGTGATCTCTTTGATCCGCTCGCGAAAGGCATCGGCCTCCGTGCCGATCGCGTGGTCGGCGCCGAGCGTCGTTGCGTATGCGCGTTTCTCCGGCGTGGACGCTGCAGCGATCACCTGCGCCCCCATCACCTTAGCAATCTCGATCGCAGCCGACCCAACGCCACCGGCGGCGCCGAGCACCAACACGGTCTCGCCCGCCCGCAACGCCGCGCGCTGCCGAAAGCCATGCAACGCGGTCATGTAATTCGTGCGAAACCCGGCCGCCGTTTCGAAGCTCATGTCGTCCGGCATCGGCACCGCGGCGACGGCAGGCACAACCGCGCTCTCGGCAAAGCCGCCCACGAAGCCGCCGGCCATCACGCGCTGGCCAACCTTGAGTGTGGTCACATCCGGCGCCACAGCCTCAACCTCGCCCGCAAACTCCGATCCCGGCGAGAACGGCAGCGGCGGCTTCACCTGATACTTCCCCGAAGCAATCAATGCATCCAGCAAGCTCGCTCCAGCAGCCCGCACCCGAATGCGCGCCTGGCCACTGCTCAACGCCGCCAGCTCGACGTCCTTGAGCACAATCCCCGACACGGGCCCAAACGCTTCGACGATGTAAGCTTTCATGCGCGTGTCTCTCCCGTGGTTCCCATCCACTCTATCGTAGGGCGCACATAGTGAAAGAGAGCCACTTGCCCTGGGAGCGCGGGCGTCCCGCCCGCTCTTGCTGACTCTCAGGTTCCCAAAGGGCGGGCCAGATGCCCGCGCTCCAGATCTCGCGCTGCACCTTTCGATCTTGCATTTTCAGGGAATAAATGGTAATGATAACACTTCCCGATTGGCGTGACCTATCGCGGCTGCAACTTGACAATCTGATATGCTCTAACTGCGCGTTCGCGGAGCCGTTCCGCGAAGGGTGAGGCCATCTATTGCGCCACCGATCGCCAGGTCGATCGCCAACAAGGCCTCTGCGGCATCTCGCCGATAGACGAGCGATAAAGCCAAATACGACTACACCATCGACCGCGCGCGAACGGATCGAGGCGGATTCGTTACGCATTCCGAACGCATTTGCTACGGATAATTCCGCAGAAATACGCCGATGTTACGCATGCTACGGATTCGTTTTTTGCGTCTTCGAGTTTCAACGAGTGGCACTTATGCCGCAGACGCCTGCAGCGCCTCGAAAACCGAGGCAACCAAAGCCTCGGCCATGATCGCGTAGCTCTGAAGGCCTTCCTCAACCGTCGCACGCGCCGGGTAGCCGAAATACGCGTCCGGTCCGCCCGCCTCGGCAAACGTCTTCGCCCCCTTCGCGAAGGCTTCGGTCAAGCTCGACGGATTGTCCGCCAACGCATGCGCCGCCACCTCGTCCACCAACGCGGCCCGCGCAGCCAAAACGAGGCTCGTTTCGTATTGCCCCGCATGGCAAGCGCCCGACTGAAACTCGGCCGTCAGCGTCTGCGCCAACTTGCGCCGAGTGAAGTCGGGAAACGCGACGGGCAAGCCCAACGCCCGAATCTCTTCGGCGGCCTCCCGCAGCATCGCGACATTCGCCGGATCGAAGTGGCTGTTGGCGAACGCGAGACAGGCAAAGCCCTGACGCTTCAAACCGCGCGCGATGTCGGCGATCAACGCCTTCGCGGTCGAGCGGCCCACCGTGATGGTCCCCGCAAACGCCTCCGCGTACTCGGCCGGCGCGTAGGCGAGCGGCGGCAACACGAACGCAGTAACGCCAGTCGCGGCAAGACCGGGGAGGGCGGCGGCCGCCATCGTCTCGCTGATGATCACGTCGGTCGATAGCGGCAGATGCGGCCCATGCGCCTCCGTCGCCCCGCAGGGCAGGATCGCGACGACGGGCTTAGGCCCGGCCAGCGCGTCGCGGATCGTGGTCCAAGCGTTGTCGGCGAACGCAGGTTTCATGCGTGCTCGGCCTTCAACTTGCGGTCGATCCTTGTCGCGATCGTTGCGCGGCAATGCGGTGCCCGAGAAGCGCACCCAATGCGGCGCCTTGTACCGCGCAATCCGCACCTTCGCGAACGCGATCAAGTCGCTCTCGGGAACGGCGGCCCCGTCCTTCAGCACGACGATCGCGAGCGGCTTCTCAAGCCCCGCCTCATCCTTCTTCGCAACGACGCAACATTCGCGCACCGCGGCATGCTGCATCAGGCAGTTCTCGACCTCGAGCGGGCTCACATAGATCCCACCACTCTTGATCAGATCGTCGCCGCGGCCTTCGTAGTACCAATAGCCGTCGGCATCCTCGCGAAACTTGTCGCCGGAAACGATCCACCCGCCCTTGAGATGCTGCACCGATTTCTCGTACGCCGATTGATAGTAGAGCGCGGCCGACGGCCCCTTGAGCCAAAGCGTCCCCACGTCGCCCTTGGCGACCGCGTTGCCGTCATCGTCCACAAGCTTCGCTTCGTACCCCGGCACCAACCGCCCGAGGCTCCCCGGCCGCACATCGCCGGGCCGGTTTGAGATGTAGATATGGAAACTCTCGGCGCTGCCGATCCCGTCGATGATCGGCACGCCGAACGCGCGCTCCCAGCGCTCGTGAAGTTCGCCGGGCAACGCTTCCCCGGCACTCCACATAAAGCGCACGCTGGAAATGTCGCGCCGCTCGCTTGCTTGCAGCATCTTGTTGATCAGCGTCGGCACGCTGGTGAAGACGGTCGCACGATGCGTCTCGATCAACTCGAACAGCCGCTCCGGCGAGGGCTGCTCGCGGAACAAAACCGTGGTCGCGCCGACTGCGAACGGGAACATCAAATTCGTGCCCGTCGCATACCCGAAGAAGAGGCGCGGGCCTGAGATCGTGACATCGCTCTCGCGCACGCCGACAAAGGCCTTCGCATAGACCTCGGTATTGAACGGAAAATGGAAGTGGCAATGCACGGCGCCCTTGCTCTGCCCGGTGGTGCCGCTGGTGAAAAGCCAGACCGCCGGATCGTCCTTCCGTGTAGGCCAGGGTTCGGCGGCCGGATGATCTTCGCCAAGCCACCGGTCGAAGTCCTGACCGATCGTGATAACGCGCTGTGGAAACCGGCTCTTCGCAGCCGCCTCGCCGAACGCCGCCGCGCTCGCTTCGTCCACGAACGCAAACTGCGGCCTCACATAGTCCAGATAGTACGCATAGTCCGCCGCCGGCAGCTGCGGGTTCACCTGGGTCACCACGGCACCCGCTTTCAGCGCGCCGAACCACGCATAGGCGAACTCCGGCCGGTCTTGGGCGCACACCAGCACCCGCTGCTCCGGCAACAGACCGCCCGCGACCAGGTTGCGCGCCACGCGCATGACGGCATCGGCGACTTCGGCGTAGCTGATCGCGCGCCCCTCGAACAGGATCGCGGTCTTCGAGCCACGACCCGCTTCGATGTTCGAGAACACGAAGTAGTCGGCCATGTTGAACGCATCGGGAAATGTCGGCGTCATCGGCTTGGCCTCCGGGCGGGGAGACAACGCCAAACGGCAAACGGAATCAACCCTTCAAGCCCGCGCGATCACGATGCGCGAGGGCTCCAACTGGTCATTCAGGTCATACCCGATCAAGTCTGTGCGCCCGTCCTCGTTCGTGTCGAAGAGCGCGTAGTCGAACTTCATGTCGTTGTTGTTGTCGACATAGACGACGTCGGTTTTGCCGTTCTCGTTCCGGTCGATCATCATCAGCGTAGCGACCGACCGGCTATCGGGCACGACCAGCGTCGTATCGGCCTTACCGTTGCAGTCGGCATCGAAGATGACCATCGTGCCGTCGCCTTTCTTCGTCCGCTTGGCCGCCATTCGGACCGGCGCACAGACGGCCTTCATAGGAGCGTCGGTCACGCGGGCCCGAACCGCGGCGCGGTCGGTGGTCATAGCGAGCACGCGCCGCACCTCGCTCGAGGCGACGGCGAGGCTCACCTCGGACCGCCGCCCGGACGTGCCGACGCCGATAAGTTCGCCGGCGTCGTTTAGCGCGGGACCGCCGGTATCGCTGGGATTGAGCGGCGTCTGCATCTGCACCACGTCGGCGCGATGCGGGACACCATCATCGGCGGTCCACGCGAAGTCGCGGCGAACCTCCCTGACGATGCCCTTCGTGTAAGACCAGACCTCGCCGAACGGATGCCCGATCGCATGCACCGCCGCACCGACACGCACCTGCGCGATGTCGCCGATCGCAAGCGGCTGGACATCGGCCGGCAACCTCGCAACTTTGATCAACGCCAAATCCGCGACCGCATCGACCCGCATCACCCGGGCGGCAAAGGCGTCGGACTCGCGCGGCACGACGCCCAACTTCAGCGGCTTGAAAATGACCCCGACGCTCTTCGCCCCGCTAACCGCACGCGCGCTGGTCAAAATGGTGCCGTCGGCGCCCACGACCGCACCCGAACCCAGCGTCGCCTCCGTCACGATCAGCACAACGGAGCGCGCGTGCCGCAGAAACAAAGTCTGTTCCACAGGCCCGCGCAACACCGGCGGCGTCGTGGTTACGGCGCGTCGCAGGACCTGTTCGATCCGATCCGGCGCAACGCCGCCTGGCCCCGCGCCCATGCTGCCCGTGTATGGCAGCGCAGGCGCCGGCGCGCTGGAATCAGATCCCGCTTCCGGCACGCTGGGCATAGTCGGCGGCAACGGCTCGGCCAGTGTCACGCCAATCGACGCAACAATGGCGGCCGCGCAAACGTAACGCATCATCGCAAACCCCAAACCCAGCGCGGCGACCTTAGCAAACGCGACGTCCTATGGGGAGAGCCGCCCCGGCAGCAGGCGAATGGCAAAGCGGATGCCCGCCGCCCGCACGAAAAGCGTCACGGCGAGCGCCGCGGTCAGCGCAAATCCTTCGCCCGCACCCGCGATCCAAACGCCGTAATATGCAAGCGCCCCCAGCACCGCGGCCGTGACGTAAATCTCGCCCGTGAACACCAGCGGCGCGCGGTTCGCCAGCACGTCGCGCACGACACCGCCGCCCGACGCAGCGATGGCGACGAGAAATATCGTGACCGACGCATCGAGTTGCAATCCCGCGAGCCGCTGCATCCCGGTCGCCGTGAAGAGCGCAAGGCCCACCGCATCGGCCCACACGAGCGTCTGCTTGGGCGGCGCGCCGAACCGCACCGCTTCGAACACGACGACCGCCGAAATCAGAGCGGCCCAGAGAGGCTCCGGCGCGGTCAGCCAACGCACCGGCCCGCCGATCAGCAGATCCGCAATCGTCCCCCCGCCAAGTCCGGCCGCGACCGACAAGAACACCGCTCCCACGAGATCGAATTGTTTTTCGGCGGCGACCAACGCCCCGGACGCCGCAAACACGGCGGTCCCGAGCAGAGTCAAAACAGCGAGCGCAACATCCATATTCGATGAATTAGCCGAGTCGCGGCGCGGCGCCTATCCTTGCTTAGGCGCAACCACCGGCGTACGCCGCGCCATCTCAGCCGCGACGAACGCGTCGAACGGCGTCCGGCCCACGACGAACCATCCGAACCAGCGCCCCGGCCCCCAGCGCAGCACGCCCCAACCGAGAAGTTGAAACGTCAGCGTGCCAACGGCCGCAATGCCGACGGTCACCGCAGCCGCCCACAAGAACCGGTTGAGCAAAGTATCGCCGGCCCACGTGCCGCTGCTCAACGTCCAATTCAAGCCGAGCAGCGCGGCGCCGATCGCCGCCGCCAACGCGAACGTCGTGTAGGGCGAGATGTAGGGAAAGCGCGGCGCGAAGTAATAGCGGAACGTGAAGAACGTCATCACATGCGCGAAACTGAACCACGAACTCAGCGACCAAAACTGCAGCGGCAACAAGGACTGCACCGCTTCCTCCAAACCGCCGCGCAACGCCGCCGCGATCGCAAACGGCGCAGGCAGCAGGATCGCAAACAGCAACACCCAAGCAAGGTAGTTGCGCAAAAGGTGAACCAGCACCTCGACGACGTAATACGACGGACCATTGTACTCGGGCATTGCGGCATTCTACTTCGCCCAAACCCCTAAGGGGAGAGGGGAAAAGCGCGCGATAAAGTGTATCAGGACAAGGTTGAAGTCGAAGGTCCGCCGCGCGTACATACCGCCAATCAGGCAAAGGGGCCGCCCATGTACCAACTCTACATCGCCAACAAGAATTACTCCTCCTGGTCGCTGCGCCCGTGGGTGTTGATGCGCGTGCTTGGCATTCCGTTCGACGAACGCTTCAACGCATTTACGCCGGGCGGGAGCTACATGACGTTCAAGGCCTTCTCGCCGACCGGCAAAGTGCCGACGCTCGTCGACGGCAAAACGGTGGTGTGGGACTCGTTTGCGATCGCGGAGTATCTTGCAGAGCGTCACGACAGCGTCTGGCCGAAGGACTCAGTCGCGCGCGCGTGGGCCCGCTCCTCCGCCGCCGAGATGCACTCAGGATTCGCGACGTTGCGCGAGCGTTGTTCGATGAACTGCGGCTTGCGCGTGAAGCTGCACGACATGCCGGAGGCGCTGACGAAAGACATCGCCCGCCTCAACGAACTCTGGAGCGACGGCCTCACCCGCCATGGCGGTCCGTTCCTCGCCGGCAAAGCGTTCACGAACGTTGACGCGTTCTTCGCTCCCGTCGCGTTCCGCATCCAAACCTATGGCCTGAAGCTAGCCGCCCCCGCGCAAGCCTACGCGCAACGCCTGCTCGACTTGCCGGCCATGCGCGACTGGTACAAAGCCGGTCTCGCCGAAACGCTCCGCGACGAACACGACGACTACACGCAGAAGTACGGAACGATCACAGAGGACCTGCGCGCGAAGCCCGCGTAGTCATGACATCCGCCACCGCGAACTCTATCGTCGTCGCATCGATGAACCGATACGGCGGTACGAGGAGGTTACTCGGCGCTGGTCCGTAATAAGCGCGGCCCGCAAGATCGAAGCGCGAGCCACAACAAGGGCAGGAGATAGAGTTTGGTTCGAAACTGCGCGGCTGTGCCAATACGCAATCGCCATGCGTGCACATGCCGTCGCAGACCATGATCTCCGGACGTAACGAGCGATGCCAATTCTGCGCCCATACGGGTTGGCGTGGCGCACTCGAGTCGCGATCCCGAAAAGCGTGGCCATCGAAAGAATCCGAGCTGCGAAGTCGAACTAACTCCGATTCTGTCCGACGAAAGACAGCAATCGGTCGTTTTTCGACTTCGACCAACACGCGGCTGTTCCCGGTCAAGGTGCTGGTATCGAAAGTGACGCGTCGCGCCAACGTTTCCTGATCCGGCCCCAACGCCGCTATGAACGGCCACAGCGCAAACAATCCACCCACACCCGCCGTCGCAAAAGCGGCGGTCGTGAGAAAGTCGCGCCGGCGCGGTGCGTCGCTCAATGAGGCCTCAGTTCTTCAACAACAACTCCGCGATCTGCACCGCGTTGAGGGCCGCGCCCTTCAGCAGTTGATCGCCCGCGACCAGCATCATCAGCGAGCGCCCCGATGGGTCGCTGAGGTCCGGGCGGAAGCGGCCGGCCAGAACCTCGTTCTTGCCGGTCGCGTCGCGCGGCATCGGGAAGTAGTTGCGCGCGCGATCATCGACGATCTTGATGCCCGGCGCGCCGCTCAAGATCTCACGCGCCGCTTCGTGCGACATCGGGCGTTCGAATTCGACGCTCATGGAAATCGTGTGCGCGCGCATCACCGGCACCCGCACGCAGGTGATGCCGATCCGCAAGTCGGGGAGCCCCATGATCTTCTTGAGCTCGCGCGCGACCTTGATTTCCTCGCCGTTGTAGCCGCTCTCGACGTCGAGCGTGTCGTTGTGGCTGAACACGTTGAACGCGTAAGGGTGCGGCAGAACCTTCGGCTCATACGCGCGGCCGGCCAACGCGGCCTCCGTCGAAGCGCGCAGCTCTTCCATCGCCGCCGCGCCCGCGCCCGAGGCCGCCTGATACGTCGACGCGATAACCCGCCTGATCGGGTTCACCTGGTGCAACGGCCAGAGCGCCATCGCCGAGATGATCGCGGTGCAGTTCGGATTGGCGACGATGCCGGTGTGGGTAAAGGCGTCGCGCGGATTGATCTCGGGAACGACCAGCGGCACGTCTTCGTCCATCCGGAACGCAGACGAATTGTCGATCACAACCGTGCGCCGGCGTGCAGGCTTTGCGTAGTCCTTAGAAATCGAACTCCCGGCTGAGAACAACGCGATATCCACGTCGTCGAGACTGACCCCGTCGAGGGCGTCGATCATGACGTCGCGACCTTGGAACGCGATGCTCTTGCCGGCCGAGCGCGCCGATGCAAGCAGCTTCAGCCGCGAGAGCGGAAACTTCCGTTGCTCCAAACACTTCACCAGTTCGACGCCCACCGCGCCCGTCGCACCGACAACGGCGACGGAAGGGGAGGGCGGCAAAGCGCGGCGGTGGTTGCGGGAGGCAAGTTCGGCGACGGACATCGGTCTCTCTCGTGTGTAAGCCGGAGACGGGCGCCGATGTGCTTCGGCCCCGTCCGTTCCCGGCGGGGCCTTGGGTCAACTCGCGCGCCTTAAGCCTCGCGCGCGATGTCCAAAGCCGCCCGGGACTTGGGCGTCTTCGTTTTCATCGTGCGCTTTGACATAGGCAGCATCATGGCGGGCTGATAACAAGGCGCCCGATAAGCGTCAAGGCGGCAGGCGGTCTCTTCTATGGATACGTCCTTAATCACACGCAGCCTTGAACTCGTCGCCGAGCGCGGCGACCCGGCAGCGCACGTCTACGCCCGCGTCTTCAAAGCCCACCCTGAGATGGAAAAGCTCTTCGTGCGCGATACGACGGGCAGCATCCGCGGGAACATGCTGACTGAGGCGGTGACCGCCATGCTCGACTTCATCGAGCGCGACACCTACGGCGCCAACCTGATGCGCGCCGAAATCGTCAACCACGAGAACCTCGGCGTGCCGCGCGAAGTGTTCAAGGAATTCTACACAACCCTTCGCGACACGTTCGCAGAGTTGCTGGGCGCGGCGTGGACAAATGACATGAACGCCGCGTGGGACGAACTGCTGGCCCGCATCGACCGCGCACTCGCCCGCGAGATGTGACAGTAGCGCGCGCGGAGTACTGCGTGCGGGATGATTAATTCGCGCTCTGCGTTCTTGGCGGCTTGGGCGAACTGGTGTACTCGCGAAGACATGAAAGTTTTCGTCGCAGCGTCTGCGTTGATCTTGGCGGTGACGGCACCGGCGGCGCCGTCTGCCGACCCCGCGCGCGACGCGGTGCTCTGCAGCGACCTGGACGCCACGCTGGACCGGCGCTTCGACGCCTGCAACGGCGTGATCGCCGACGCGACGCTTCCCGTCGACGTCCGCTTCGAAGCCTATCTGCGCCGTGCCGCGATCTATTTCATGGAGAAGGGCGATTTCGACCACGCGATCGCGGACGCGAGCGAGGCGATCAACCTGAAACCCGACGATGCACGCGGCCACGCCGCCCGCGGCGGTTTCGAGGCGGCGTACAACCAGTTCGACAAGGCGATCGCCGACCTCAGCGAAGCGATTCGCTTGGAACCAGGCTTGGTCGGCGCTTTCGCTCAGCGCGCCTACGCCTATGTGCAGACCGGCGAGAGCGACAAGGCCATCGCCGACTACGATGAAGTCCTGCGTCTCCAGCCCGGCGACGCGAACACCTATTACGACCGCGGCGGTGCCTTCGAGAAAAAGGGCGAATTCGACAAGGCCCGCGCCGACTTCGAACAAGCCATCAAGCTCCAACGCGACTACGCCGGCGAGTTCCCCGACACCTGCTTCGGCACCACCGAAAAAGGCGAACGCGGCCTAAAGAACTGGCCGGCGTGCGAGAGCAATTGACGCACTGCCACATCTGCCAGGCGAGTGGCATATCCGCCGGCTCCCTTGCCCGGGGACACGCTGCCGCCATTTTCTCGTGAGAGCTTGAGTGTCGGACGCGGGCAGGGTTTGTTCGCGCCCAAGAAGCAAGAAGACGGAGAGGGCTATGGCGCAGGGCGGTTTTGGTTGGTTCGTGATTGGCGCGGCGGTTGGCGCGGCGGCGGTATATTTCGGGCCGACGGCCTATCAGCGCTATGTGCAGAAAGTTCCCATGGGCGGCGTGCGCGTCGAGGTGGCGTCCGACTACACACCCGGTGTCTGGCGTCGCGCCGTGCGAATCGACGTTGAGTTCTCCCGCTTCAAGGAGAACGGTCAGAACTGGGATTGGCCGATGGTCGACCCCGAACTGCAACTATGCATCCGCGAAGGCACGGAATACCGTAAGTGCTTCGGCCCGCAAGATCCGGAACTCGCTGCCTGCCAAGGCAAGTTCCGCTGCACCACCGGCCTCATCCGCGTGCCCGACGTGCCGTTCTCGGTCGAGCTCAACGAATGGGACGACTACAACAAGCCGGACCCGATCGGCACGGTCGATTGCAACATCGGCCAAGTCTGCAAGTTCCCGCTGGGCGTCGTGACGCTTCACGACGCGGGTTCCGTCGCCGGTTCCCAGCCTCAGCCAGCGCCGGCTCAAGCCGGGAACTAAGCCGCCCGTTTGCGTACTTGCTCCTTCGCGGCCGCAATCCAGCGGTCGATCTCGTCGCGTTTCGGCGGCGCGCCCTCGCGCAAGATTCGTTGACCGTCGGAGGTTAGCGCGAACTCATCGATCAAGTTGAGGAGCGTGTCCGCCTCGGCGTTGGCAAGGTCGTCCGCATCG
>JBGAPZ010000026.1:33484-51189 GCA_044220975.1 Micropepsaceae bacterium
CAGGTTCGCGATGGCGCACGCAAGCTCGGCTTGTGACTGCCAATCGCGGATCAAACTCGCGTTGATGTGCCTGACCTTGATCTGCGCCGCCGCGCCATCGGGCGAGACGTCGAGCAGATCCTTCACAGTTTTAATGCCGACCGCACTCAAGCGGCTCGCCGTCTTGGCGCCGATCGACGGCGCGTCCTCGACGGGTGCATCGAGTGTCAACCGCGGCCGCGCGCCTTGTGCTGTCGTCGGCGCGGCAGGTTTAGGCGCAGGCTGCGCTTTTGCGGCTGGCGCGGCTTTCGGCTTTGGCGCCGGCTTTGGCGCTTTCGGCGCGACAACTTTCTTCGGTTGGGCAGACCGCGGCGGCGCGCCGGTACCGTGCGCCGTGCCGATCTCGCGCGGCCACTGCGCATCGAGAGTCGACAGCGGCTGCTTCAACACTTCCGCCGCGTGGAGCTCGCGCACCGTCTTGTCGTCGTCCGGCAGAGTATCGCGCAGCTTCCCGGTCTTCTGGAACTCTTGATACATCGAAGCGACCAACGCGCGCTCCTGCACATTGTCGATTGTCTTCAAGACCGCGTTCAGCGGCACCTTCAGCGCCGCGAAGAACGTGTCGACCGTAAGGTTCACCTTCGGCGGGGCGACCTGCGCTTCTGCGAACGCCTTGTCGAGAATGCGCGCGACCATCACCGACGCGTAGCCGATCAGCTTGGCAACGATGTCCTTCAGCTCTTGATCGAGCCCCGCTTCCGGGTTCTTGGACCCCGCGCGGAAATCGTAGTGATTGATCACGGTTTCATAGTGCGGATTCGACGTGCGCGCGCCTTGGCGTACCATCTGCTCCAGCCAATCCGCGCTGTTCGGCACCGCCACATCCGGATAACCGCCGAGGTCGTTGACCAGGATCGCCTGCAGCTTGAAGAAGCTCTTCGAAAAGCTCCACTCGACCGCCCGATGGATGACGTTTTCTTCCTCGGTCTGGTGCGTATGGAACGGCTGCACCGGATCGACGGCGTAGTGGCTCATGACGCCGGCGCAGTAGACGGCTTGCTTCCAGTCCTTGATCTGCAGTGCCCGCACCGTGCGCCTATACCACTCGCGTGCGGCCGCCGGCGCGCCGCCCCAATCGCCATCGCGCACATGCAGCACGTGGTTCTTGAAATCTTTGAACACCTCGTCCGGCGCCTTCGCACCTTCGAGATACGACGTGTAATGATGCAGGAAGAGGTCCCGCCAATCCTCCGCCTTGTCGCCCTTCATATGACGCAGCGCATCAACGGCGAGCCGGTGATGATTGCTCCGGCACGCGGAGTTCATCACCAGATTGTAAAACACTGACATTGAGGCCCCCAGGAATCAGAACTCTTAAGCTGAGGGTCATCGGTTAACGTATCATTAAGGATTGCGGCGTTCGCTTGCGGTCCGCCACGCACCGAAACGGCGCGTGCCGTCGCTCACGCGGCGACTTTGTCGAGCGTAGCCTTCATCGCCGCACACCCCTGATCGATCATCTGCGCGATCCCAGGCGCAAGTTCGTTCGGCAGCAGATCCGCCTGCCACACCAAACGGCTTCCATCGCCGTTCGCGTGAACGGTGAGCGATGCGTTGTGGTGGGTAAGCCGCCCGCCGACGGCGGACCAAACGATCCGCCGCCGTTTGTCGTCGACGTCGATGATCCACTCCTTCGCCGTCATGCCGTTCGCGAAGGTGACGACGCGCGCACCCGGCTCCAGCTTCGTATCGACGACGAAGCCCGGGACGAGGCGCGTATGCAACGCGCCGACGTCGCGGGCCGCGTCCCAAACTTCGTTGGGGCAGGCGGTGGTGGTGAATTCTCTGACGATCGAGGCCATGGGGTTCGCTCCTAGCTCTTGGCGCTGCAATAGGCTTCCAGGCGGTAGCCATCCGGATCGACGACGAACGCCGCGTAGTAGTTGTCGCCGTAGTCGGCACGAAGACCGGGTTTGCCGTTGTCCTTGCCGCCGGCGCTGAGCGCGCCCTTGTAGAACGCGTCCACGCTCTTGCGCGTCGGTGCGTCGAAACAGAAGTGCAGGCCGGAGTTCTTGTCCGCCGGAACCGGCGTCGCCGTCTTGCTGATCCAAAGCACCACGGCATCCGCGCCGTAGCCGAGCGATTCCGTAGCATCGCTCAGGCACTTATAGCCGAGCGGCTTTAAGGCCTCGTCGTAGAATTCCTTGGTTCTGGCGATGTTACGAACGCCGATCGAAATATGGTTGAGCATGTGTGCTTCTCCTCACAGGAACGTGGCGCGAAATTGCACTTAGGGGCGTGGCGCGGCTTGGGAAAAATTGCTATGTTTGGGAATGGCAAAACTGGCCGAAAACTTGGCGATTTCACCGGGTGAAGCGCGACCGACGATTGCGTCGCGCCAGATCGCGGCCGGCCCCGATTGGCAGATCGCAGAAATCGTCTGCCGCGCCGGCCCGCACGATCGGCCCTACGAAGAGCAACACAGCCGCATGTCGATCTCAGCCGTTGTCGGCGGCTCGTTCCGCTACCGCGCCGAGCATGGCGAAGCGCTCCTCTATCCGGGCGCGCTGCTGCTCGGCAATGCGGGGACATGTTTCGAATGCGGCCATGATCACGGCACCGGCGACCGCTGCATCGCGCTGCACGTCGCACCCGATCTCTTCGATGAAGTTTCGGCCAGCGCTGCCGGCTCGCACCGCTTCCGCTTCAACGCCGCCTCGCTCCCCGCGATGCCCGAACTCCTGCCCACGCTCGTGGGTCTGGAGGCGCTGGCCGAAAGCGCACGCACACTTGCCGCCGGATCGCTCGTGATCCGGCTGGTCGAGCGCGTCGGCGAAACCTTGTCCGGCGGCAACGTCACGGCCACAAAGCCCGCGCGCGGCGACGAACGCCGCATCGGCGGCGTATTGCGTCACATCGAAGCGAATGCCGATCAGCCGCTCGATCTCGACGGCTTGGCGAGCCTCGCGAACATGAGCAAGTATCACTTCCTGCGCACGTTCCGCCGTATCACCGGCGTGACACCGTATCAATTCGTGCTGAACTTGCGCATGCGCCGCGCGGCAGTGCGCCTCGCGACCTCAAGCGACCCGGTCGCGCACATCGCCTTTGACACCGGTTTCGGCGACCTCTCGACGTTCAACAACCGCTTCCGCGACGTCTTCGGCGCCGCTCCGACGAAGTTCCGGACCTCCGCCACCTAAAGAGGGACATCGATGCGCTCCGTACTGCTCGGTTTCGCAGCACTTATCATGGCCGCGCTCCCGGCAACGGCCGGCGAAGCCGTCTGCGGCGGCCATCAGCTGCTCGCAAACCGCCGCCCCGAGATGAGTTGTTGGAACATCGCCCCGCAAATCATCGAAGCGCCGAACCGCGCGTTCCGCGCCGTGATTTACCCCGCCGACATCAGCCTCGACGCGACGCCGGATATGGAAAGCCGCGTCGTCATCCGCACCCAACGCGGCGACACCGTGCTGTCGAAGGATCATTCCTCGCTGCGCGGCGCAAACGGCTACTACGTCTATCGAGGCGCTTGGTCGCCCGATGGGCAGTATTTCGTCTACAGCCTCGTCTCCTCCGGCGGCCATTCGCCGTGGTCGTTTCCGATGATGGTGTTCAGCGTCAAGCGCGCTCAGTTCGCGCCGTTCAGCGACATGATCGCAAACCGTCCGACGCT
Organism: Micropepsaceae bacterium; assembly: GCA_044220975.1. Classification (GTDB taxonomy): domain Bacteria; phylum Pseudomonadota; class Alphaproteobacteria; order Micropepsales; family Micropepsaceae; genus SZUA-430. The sequence continues at coordinate 37,140 of JBGAPZ010000026.1, forward strand.
CTCGGGAGACTTCACGTTCTCAGGCGGTCACGCCCTCACAGCGATGACCTGGCCCAGCGACGGCGACATAGAACATAAGCTCGCGGTGACCGTCGATCTCGACGCCGCCTTCGCCCGAATCCCGCCCGGCTAGCGCGCTTGCGAACGCGCCTTGGCCGCCTGCGCTTCGCGCAAAAGCTGCTGGGCAAGCGGATCGCTCGGATTGAAATTGATCGCGCGCTCCGCATCGGCGATCGCAGCGTCGAAATTGCCGAGATAGAAATAGGCTGAGCCGCGAAACACGTAAGCGTCGTATCTAGGCTTCTCGGCGATGATGCGGTCGAAGTCGGCAATCGCGCCTTTGTAATCCTTCCGGCGCATCAGAAGAATCCCGCGCGTGTGCCTGTAATCGGGATTGGCGGGATCGAGCGTGATCGCGCGGCCAAGATCGGCGAGTTGCCGGTCGTCGTCGCCCATCTGGCGGTAGACCAGCGCGCGCTCGTACCAAGCGGCAGCGTCGCTCGGCTCCAATTCGGTCGCATGCGTACAGTCCGCCAGCGCGCGCGGCAGGTCGCCCTTCGCCGCATAGACGCGTCCGCGGCTGGTGTAGGCGGAGGCTTTCGAAGGCTTGCGCTGAATGAAGGCGTTCAGTTCGGCCAAGGCCCGATCGTAATTGCCCTTGAGCATGTAGGCATCCGCCCGTCCGAGATACGCGAAGTCGTCGTTCGGATCGCGCGCGATGGCGGCCGTGTAGTCCGCGATGGCTTTGTCGTGCTCGCCGTTCTCGGCGTAAGCGCTCGCGCGCGACAAAAGCGCGAGCAAAGTCTCTGCGGGATCCTGACCCGGCGTCTCGATGACGACCGTGCACGCGCGAATCTGCTCCTCCGCGGCCGTCCGACGCGAAGGCTCGACGCACTTGCCGAGCACGGAGATCGGAAGCCGATCGGCGAGCACGGCGCTCGCCATCGCACAGAGAACCAGCAGAGCAAGAATGGTCTTCATCGTGCGAGCACCGGTCGTTCCAACGCATCGTAGCGGTCGACAATCTCGGGCACTTGTTGATTGGCGGTGGTGGCGCCGGTGCGCTTGACAACGCGCGACAGCAAAGCGCGAAGCTCGTCCTTCGGGTTCGCCCGCACCTCGTGAACGAACGCTGCTGCGAACGGCGAGTTCCGCCCCTCACCGTCGGACGCATAGGTGCCGGGCTTGGTCGAGTACACGACGAACATGCCAAGGCGCCCCTCGCGCGCGAACCCGCGAAACGGCACGGCCGGATCGAAATCGTTGCTGCGGCAGGCATCGACAATGACCATGCGCAGTCCCGTCGCGGGCATCACCGACAGCAACAGGTCGCTGAGCGCAACGCCCTGCGCGCGGATGCCCTTGCTTGAGGTAATCTTCGCATCGACGGGCACGACATAGTTGCGGCCAAAGTCGCCGTCGACTTCCACGAACTCTTGCCCATGGCCCGAATACCAAACGATGGCCGACGCCGCGCCCTTCGATGCCTCGAAGAAGGCGTTGAGAGCGGCCGTCATGTCCCGCTTGGTGAAGTCGGTCTTCGGATAGCCGTAGACCCGGTAGCCGATGCGCGTCAGTTCGCGCGCGACGTCTTCGGCATCGTGCACCGGATTCGGCAGCGGCGGCGTGTTGAGATACTTGCTGTTGCCGATGACGAGCGCGATCCGCGCGTTTGGAGCGGATGCAAGCTTCTGTGACGCAATCGCCGCTTTAGCGGCGCGTGCCTCGCCCAACACCGTTTCGGCGCTGCGATTGCCGGGCGAGAGCTGCAGCGCGCGCTGAGCGTCCGCTTCAGCCTGCTCGTAATTTTCCGCGAGCGAGTGATAGGTGGCGCGCTCGACATAGAGCGTTGCATTTTTCGGATCCAACGCGAGCGCCCGATCGATGTCGGCAATGGCAAGATCGTAGCGCTCGCGCAAAAACTGAGCGTGCGCTCGCCCCCTCAACGCATCCACACGCTCGGCACTTGTTGCGCTTGAAAGGTCTATGATTGCTGTGCAGGCGGTAATGCGCGCGTCCGCAGTAACCTGCTGGTCAGAGCCGAAGCATTGCTCGGTGAGTGCGGGGTGCGTGTCCCACACGCCGTGTCTCGCCGCAAACGCCGGCGCCACCAGCATGATGGCAGCCAACACGCATGCGATAGATCGCAGAACGTCCCGCATGGATCCCTCCCATCGCAACGATACGACAGACGAACTTCCGCGCCTAGCCATATTTTACCCGGGTGATATTGACATAGGAATATCGCCCGGGTAAAAAGACGGCATGAGCGATCTCCTGACCAAACCCTGCACGGTGTTCGACGGCACGCGAAGACTGGCCTCCGGCCCTCTCGCCGTCGTCGCGGCCCATTTCAAGAAAGCCGTCGAGAAGGGCGGCGATGGCGTCTTTCTATTCGACGACACCACAGGCCGCGCCTTCGACATCGACATTCGCGGCACAGCCGACGAAATGGTGGCACGCCTCAAACGCAACGCAACGAAGAGCGACGAAGAGCGCGGCCCGGGCCGTCCGAAGCTCGGCGTCGTCGCCCGCGAAGTGACGTTGTTACCGCAGCAATGGGATTGGCTCGGCGCCCAACCGGGCGGCGCGTCCGTCACATTGCGCAAGCTCGTCGACGAAGCCCGTCGCGGCCCGAAGGCGCGCGCAAGAGCGTCACGCGATGCGGCCTACCACTTTATGTCCGCAATCGCGGGCGACCGCGCCGGCTTCGAAGAAGCCACGCGCGCGCTCTTCGCCGACGACCGCGGCCGCCTCGGAACGCTGATCGCCGCCTGGCCGAAGGACATCCGCGAGCACATCACGAGGCTCGCATTCGGCGACGCACGATCGGGGGACACCAAATGACAACGCAACACCTCGAGCCCACAATGGAAGCCGGCCGCGCACTCATGATGCGCGGGCTTAAAGGCCCCGTCGTGATGCTGAACCTTCTGCGCTTTCGCGAGGTCGCGGACTACTCTGCAACGCCTGCGCTTGCACCGGCCGCGCCGATCAGCGGGGCGCACGCGTTTCAACGCTACATCGACCACACGCTCCCGCATCTCAGGGCCAGCGGCGGCGAACTGAAATTCTTAGGCACGGGCGGTTCGTGGTTCATTGGGCCTGAGACGGAGCGCTGGGACATGGCCATGATGGTCCGCCAGCACTCGTTGGACGCGTTCATGGCGTTCGCAGCGAACGAGGCCTACCTCGCAGTCATGGGCCACCGCACCGCCGCCATCGAAGATTCGCGACTGTTGCCGTTGGTCGAAACCTAAGCGAGCAGCTTTTCGAAGAACCAACTGCGCTCGACCTGTTGCGGCCGCATCGTTCGGTACGGCCCGAATGCCTGGCAGCGGTGGAATCCGGCGCGTTCGTAAAGCCGGTGCGCGGCAAAGAGCGTATCGCCGGTCTCAAGCACCAAATGTCGATAGCCTTTCGCGCGCGCCGCCTTCTCCAGCTGCGCCAGCACCGCCTGCGCAACGCCGGTGCCGCGCACGGCACGCCGGACGTACATGCGCTTGACCTCTGCGAAACCGTCGTCGAACGCAACACCGCCGCAACCCACCGCTTCGTTGCCGGAGCGCGCGATGAAGAAAGCAATGTGAGGCTGAAACAACTTCTCGATATCGAAACCGTGCCGTTGATGCGCCTCATAGCCTTCGCTGAGTTCAGACTCGAGTTCCTCCACCAACGCCCGCGCGTCGTCGGTCGGACCCGTCATTTGTTCAAGAGTAATCGTCATTCTTTCACCGGACAGATCGCGCGTTGTCGTGCAAGAGGACAAGGTAACTGTTCCAATTCGGTACGCCGCTGCCGTGTCCCACTGAGCCACTGCACCTCATAGTTGCGATTGTATACGTTACGACTCGAAATTGACTCCCACTGTGTCGCGCCGGTGACTTCTCCCCAACAGTGGCACGTTCTTAGCTCATCCCTGAGTTCCGGGCTGGCGAGTTGGGCGCCGTGAAGGCCTGGAGCGGTGGGTAATTACGTTGGATATCTGGGCCATCCTCTCGCGGATCGCGGAGAGCATCGCTCGCCTTTTCACAGAGGCGCAGGCGGTGCTCGCCGCTATGTCTGCGCCGCAACTGATCGCGCTCGGCTGCGTCGTTGCGGCAGTGCTCATGCTGCTGATCGCCCTCGTCAAGCCGAAGCGTGATCTTGCGCCCTCGCTCATTGGGTCGGCCGCAGCACGTTCGAAGAAGCGCAAGCGCGTGCCGCAAGCATTCGACGAATCCGACGAAGCGGCAGTCCGTCCGGCAGAGTTCTCTCACCGCGCGCAAGAAGACGAACTGCTTTTGCCGCCGGCGCGCGAGATCGCGCCGTCGCGCCGGCCCGAGCCGCGTCTCCAACCAGGCACGACGTTGAACGTTTTCGGCCGCGACTATCGGGTTCCGGAATTCGACGAAGACGAACCACGCAAGCCACCGAAGGTAAGGCCGCGCAAACCGCCGCTATGAGCGCCAGCTTCCGGTGCAGGTCCTGTCGACGCGCGAGATCCTGGCGCGGCTCGAGGCCAAGCGCGGCTCGCGCGTGATCGCCATCATCCACCGCGAGAACATGGCGCGCGACCGGCTCGATGCTGTCGATCTCGAAGACGCGCTAACCGCAATCCGCAAGACGCCGAAAGACCGCCCCCTCGATGTCATTGTTCACTCGCCGGGAGGCTGGATTTCCTGCGCCCAGCAGATCGCCCGCGCGATCAAGGCGCATCCGGCGAAGACGACGGTTTTCGTGCCGTACTTCGCGCTGGGCTCGACCTCGTTCATGGCGTTCGCCGCCGACGAAGTCGTGATGAGCCAACACGCGGCGCTTTCGCCGGTCGATCCGTTCGTCGCCTACGGCTCGGCCTCGTCCGTTCTGGCCGGCATCAAGAACAAGCCGATCGACCGCGTGTCGGACGAGACGGTTATCTATGCCGACTTCGCACGCAAACTTCTCGACGAAACGCGCCGTGTGACCTGCGAGCTGATGCACGAGGGCAAGGAACACTGTGGCGCCTGCCGCCTCGCCGACGAACTCGTCAGCGGCAAGTCCTATTCCTGGCGCGCGATCTCGCCGATCGCAGCGAAGGAACTTGGCCTGCACGTCTCGATCGCGATGCCGCCGGAAATCTACGACCTCATCCGCTCCTGCCGCCGCGACAACGAGCAGGCGGCAAGCGTCGCCTACCTCGACTACGAACGGACACCCGCGCGTACGCAGGCAGCACTTCCGGCGCCGGAGCGCCAGCGCGTCGACCTCGCCGGCGCCATCGATAGCAGCGTCGTCTATATCGACCGCTCGCACGCCCCGAAAAAGCGTCGTCCCGCGCGGCATGAAAACCTGGTTTGGCTGTCGCACTCGGGCGGCCACGTTCCCGAGGTCGCGGTCGATCGCGCGAAGGCCATCATCCGGCGCATCGAACAAGAACGCGGCTCGCGCGTGATCTGCGTCATCCATGGCGAAAACATGGAGAACGATGCGTTCGACTTCGACGACCTCGAAGATGTCTTGAGCGCCATCGTCACCAGCGACACATCGCGTCCGCTCGATATCGTGCTGCACACGCAGGGCGGCAACTCGTTCACCGGACGCCAAATCGCGCGCGCGATCAAAAGCCACCAGGCGCGCAAGACGGTCTTCGTGCCGTACTTCGCGATGTCGGCGGGATCGCGCATCGCGCTTGCCGCCGATCAAATCGTGATGGGCGCCCACGCGATGCTGGGTCCGATCGATACGCAGCTCTACGCCGGCCCCGCGCCCTCGATCGTGCAGCTTTCGAAAGTGAAGCCGTTCGAGTCGATCAGCGACGAGTACCTGATCCTCGCTGAGGAAGCGCGCAAGATTATTCAAGAAGGCCGCGCCACCGCGCGCGAACTTCTGCAGGGCAGCTACACCACCGACGGTTCCACCGCGATCGCCGACGAACTCATCTCCGGCAAGTGGACGCACGGCTTCCCGATCACCGCGCAAGCCGCCTACAACATGGGCTTGAACGTCGCGACCGGAATGCCCGAACTGTTCTACGATCTCGTCCGTTGTTTCCGTCATTCGTCGGACGGCGAGGAACCGAGCGTGTTGTTCCTGCCGCGCTAGGACTTCTCCCGGCACGCTCCCCAAGCCCAGGCCAAATCGCTTGGCACGCGAAAAGCGTCGCGTCCGTGCATCACTTTCCCCGGTTCCAGTCGCTCGTTAAGCAAAAGAAATTGCCGGATGGGCACCCCAATCCTAGCTTCTGACTATGCCGCGTAAGCGATTGCGCGGCGCGCGTGGGATCGCGCCGGTAAAGCGTTGGGGGACGTACATATGGAACTGGCCGTCATGTCGACGGAAACGGCGCTGTTGATTGCAGGCGCTGCTGTCGGTCTTGGGCTGTTGGGGCTCGTGATCGGGATACTGTTCCCGCAGGAACCACCGACCGAGGAAGAAAAGATCGCGGCGAAAGCTTCGACCAAAGTCCTCGCAGCTGCCGAGCCCGTGGCGGAAGACCCGCTGGTTGCGAACCGCCGCTTCTTCGCGATCCTGACCAAGGCTTTGTCGGTCGATGAAACCGCACCGGCGGGCCTCGCCGCTTTGCACGCAAACTTGACCGCCGACGTGTTCATGGAACGCATGCAGCTCGCCGCGCGCAGCTGGCGCCCGGACGGCTTTGCGCTCGGCGCCCGCCGCCTTGCCCTGAAGGGCGATGGCGCACCTCCCGACCGGATCGCGGCCAAAGTTCTCGAAGGCTACGAGGAACTGAAGGCCGGTCACGTGAAGGAATCGATGGAAGCGTTTCTCGCCGCGATCGATGCCACCAAGACGGCCGACGGCGGCGACCCCTGGGCGCACGCCTGGTCGGCCTTCGCCTGGCGCGGCCTCGCACTCATCGCCGAAGAATCTGGGGATGTTCAGGCGACGATGGCGGGCGTGAAAGTGGCCTTCCAGTCGATGGTGAACGCGGTACAGGTAGTGTCGCAGCCCCGCTGACGCAATCTAGGGACGGTGTTCCCGCGCGTCGCCGATGCACTAAACTGGCGTCATGGATTGGCGCACAATACTTTTCGGTTGGCCGCCGCGCGACAAGCCGGCGCCAAAAGATGCCCCGGATCAGGGCGCGGTCGCTCCCACCACAATTGCGGGCGGTGAGGACACTGTTTACGCGCACGTACCGGAGACCGAACTCCGCGGCTCGCAACAACACACCTGGCTGTTCGATGACGGCGTGCTGCATTGGAACCAGCACCGTCACGAAAAAGGGTTCGCGCCTAAATTCGCCGGTGTGAACTTCGTGAAGGAAGCGGCGAAGACGCGGCTCTGGGGCCGCCCGGCGGACATCGTCGGCGACGAGCGCGTTGTGCTCACAGGCGTCGATTGGAGATTTGCCGACCTGCAGGGCGCAACGCTCACGCGTGCCGACTTGCGTCACGCGCGCTTGACCGGCGCGAACCTGCGCAACGCAAACCTCGCGGGCGCGCTTTTGAACGCCGCCGATCTAACAGACTGCGACTTGCGCGGCGCGAACCTTGACGGCGCGCAGTTCGCCCGCGCGAGCTTGGCGCGTGCAAACCTGTCGGGCGCCAGCATGAAGGGCACGAACTTCGCCTGGGCGAATCTGACCCATGCGTGCGTTGGTGCGAAGAATCTGACAGAGGCAAATTTGTTCGGCGCGATCCGCGGAGGCGTCGCCGGCGAGGTGCATCCTCGTCCGCAAACCGCCGCCGAGTAGCGTTGTCTATTGCGGCGCCCCGGCGGGCGGATTCGCAGTCATTCCACCTTCGGTCGCGATATTGCCTTTTAGATTCGTAGGCGCTTGCGAGACCTTCGTCTCGTAAATGCGCATGACCATCACCAACAAGACCACCACAAGCCCCGCCAGAATCAGCCCCTGAACTCGCGCGCGCAGCTTTGTCATGGTTGGCCGAAAGGACTTCGCCGTGTGGGTGAGATGCGCTAGGTTACGCCCGACTTTACCTGTTTTCGGGGGAACAATGAATCGCTCAGTAGTGGCCGTGGTGGCCGCGCTTGCGATGTCGGTTCAGGGCTGCAGCATGTTGGGCGGCGGTCAAAGTGGCCCGCGCTCCGCCGGAGCAGGCGCCCAAGGCGATGCGCAGCGCCAAGCTGAATCCAATCGCCTCGCTCGCTTTGACGAAAACGGGGACGGCTCTGTCCAGCGCGCAGAGATGGAAGATACGTTGAAGGCCGACTTCAAAAAAGACGACCTCAACAACAACCAGGCGCTCGATCCGGTCGAAGCCCGCGCTTTGAACGAACGGCTGCGCGACGAACCAGGAACGTCGCCCGTGTTCGACTGGAACGCAGACGGTCGCCTCGTCTACGCCGAGTTCGCGACCCAATGGCGTACGATGTTCGACCGTGCCGATCGCAACAGCGACGGCGTCATCGATGCGGACGAGCTCAAGTCCATGGGGCGTGAACGAAAGGCGCGTGAGCTACCGAAACCCGCGTTCAGCGGCAAAGATGGCCGCCCGCCGGGCTCGCAGTGAATGGATCTGACAGGCCGCAGCATCGCCGACCTGGTGCGCGCCATGGCGGATCGGCGCACGACAAGTCGCGCACTCGTCGAAGCGGCCCTTGAATCGATCGCACAGGACGCCACCGCATTCACGCGCGTGAACGCAGACCGTGCACGCGCCGAAGCCGATGAAGCCGACCGCACGCGCAAGCTTGGCACGTCATCGGGCGCGCTCGCTGGCATCCCCATCTCGGTGAAGGACTTGTTCGACGTCGCCGGCGAGCCGACACCAGCCGGCTCCGCCGTACTGCGCGATGCAAGCCCGGCGCTGCAAGATGCGCCGACGGTCGCGCGCCTGCGCGCGGCGGGCGCCGTCGTCGTCGGCCGCACGCATATGAGCGAGTTCGCGTTCACTGGTTTGGGGTTGAACCCGCACGGACCAACCTGCACCAACGCGCACGATCCGGCGCGCGTGCCCGGCGGCTCGAGCTCGGGCGCCGTGGTGTCCGTCGCACGCGGGCAGGCGGCCGTTGGGCTCGGCACCGACACCGGCGGCTCGGTACGCATCCCCGCGTCGTTCAACGGCCTCGTCGGTTTTAAGCCGACGCAGGCGCGTGTGTCGCGTGATGGCGCGTTCCCGCTCTCGGAGTCGCTGGACAGCATCGGCCCGCTGGCAAACACGGTGGCCTGCTGCGCTCTGGTCGACGGCATCCTCGCCGACCGGCCGCGCGAAACGCATCAACCGGTCGCTCCAGCGGACCTGCGTCTCGCGGTGCCGTTGGATTTCGTTTTGAACGACATGGATGAGGCCGTCGGGCGTGCGTTCGAGCGCACGCTCTCGGCGTTGACGTCCGCTGGCATTCGCATGGACAGCATCCGCGTCGAAGCTCTGAACCGCATACCGGGTCTGTTCGCCAAAGGAACGATCGCCAACGCCGAGGCTTACGCGATCCACGCCGGCAGGAACTTTTTCGGCCACAAGGAACAATATGATCCGAACGTGTTGACCCGGATCGAACTCGGCGGACGAATGTCGGCCGCCGACTATATCGGCCTCACCAAGGCACGCGCGGCGATGATTGCGGAAGTAGCCCGTCTCACCGCGCCGTACGACGCGGTGCTGCTTCCGACCGCGCCGCAGCTTGCGCCTCGCATCAAGGACGTTGCAGACGCGGCATTCTTCTCCAGCGCCAACGCGTTGGCTCTGCGCAATCCAAGCGCGTTCAACTTCCTGGATCGCTGCGCAATCAGTCTGCCGATGCAGCGCTCTGGCGAAATGCCGTGCGGTTTGATGCTTGTCGGTGAGCATATGGCGGATGCAAAACTGCTCGCCGTCGCCGCCGCCGTCGAAACGGCACTTGCGAAGCGTTAAGCCGCACTCGCCGAAGAGGTCAGCGCCAATTCCTTCGGCCACGGGATCGCAATGCCGCTGCCGAACGAAAGCGTCTGGGGCAGGGCGACCGGCTTGCTCGCGCGCGCAAATAGCGTCGCCTCTTCGCACTTGACCGAACCCGAACCGGAAACCTTGCCGAGTTGCGCGTGCATGATGCGCCCGTCGTGGATGCGCAGGATCGCCGCTTCGATGTTCAGCATTACCGTCACGTCAAATTCGAACTCCGCCCCGATCGGCGAGTGGTCGAGCATGATCTGCAGCCGCGGCCGGTGCGTCGACTGAATCTCGTGCTTTGCGAGAGCGTGATCGACGAGTTCCTCGCGCGGAAACTTCGACCGGTCGAGATACTGCTTCAACTCGCGCCGCATCGTCCAGGCCGAGGTCAGCACGTCGACCAGCGGTACCGCCAACGCGCTTTTCAGCGCCTCGGTCACGCTCTGCGCCACGTGGTTTTGCAACAGCGTCGGAGCGGTCGAAAGTAGCGCTTGCGTGCTGCGCATCACGGCTGTGCTGTAAAGCGCGTTCAAGCCGTCTTTGCTTGTCTTGCCGTCTTCGACGTCGAAGAATTGCAGCAACGTGAGATCGTTCTGCGAAGTCATGCAGCGGCTCCGTCTGGCGTAATGACAATGCTGGTTTGCCGTGCGCCGGCTGATGCGTAGGCACGCACCGCAAAACGCAGGCTCATATCCGGTTGTTCGGTGCTCAGCGTGACCGCCGGCCGCACGCGCCCGTCGGTGACGACGGTCGTCGTAAGTCGCCGCAGTGTGCGCCGCCGGTAGTTTTGCCGGTAAAGCCCCGCGCCGCCGATCACGAACACAAACGCACCGGCCGCGGCCAAGATCGCCAAATCCGGCGGCTGCTCGCTTTGCAGCGTTGGCTCGGAAACCACCGGCGCTGCCGCAGGCTCGGGCGCAGACGGCACCGCTTCAGCGGGTTTAATCGGAATTGTGATCGACGTTTCCGCCGCGCCATCGGCAGGGAGGTCGGTGACCGTCACGTCGACAGGCGCAGGCTGCGCGGCCTCCGCGATCGCGACGGGTTCATCCGTTGCCACCGCACGCGGCGGCATCGGGAAACTTTGCTCGGCGACGATCTGCGGTACCGGCGGAGGAATGTTCGCTTCTTCCTCGTCCAGCGACGCTTCATCGTCCACCGGTGCCGCATCGGCGATCGTTGCCGCAGCACGCACAAAGTCGACGCCGTCCACGCGTAGCGCCCCTTCGATACGCGTGCTGATCCGCACAGCCGCAATGCGGTTGTCATCGGTTCGCACAAGTATCTGATGCGCCGCGCCGTCGGCAGCGATCCACATACCGCTGCGCTTGAACACGCGGCCGCGTACGTCGAGCGCCTCGACATTCGCCCAAATGCGGTCGCGCGTGAATGTCCGAACGTCAGCCTTGGCGCTCGCGACCGGCACCTTGAAGCGGAAGGTCACGGGCGATACCGGTGCTTGATCGGGCGTATAGAATGAGCGCCCGTTTCTATTGCTGTCGATCGAAACGAGCTTGCGCTCGTTGCGCACGACGGGCGACACGACCACAAGCTCAGGTCCCGGCGCCGCGTTCTCGACGACTTGCGGCGGCGTTTCGACGACCGGCGGCGCCATGACGACGCTGCTCGGGGCTTCGACCGCGCGCCGCAGGTGACAAACGCCGATCGGACGATCCTTGCCCGGCCGCACATAGGTGAAGTTCCCGCACTTCGCGTTCGCGGCACACGCCGTCCGGCATTGCGCAAGTTCGGCGCGCTCGTCATGCGGCCGCACGATGACGCCCCCGAACAAGCTACGCGGCAACGAAGTCACCACGTCGCGATACTGCACCGGATCGACCGACGCCTCGCCGACGGGGATGAGGCGATAGTCCTTGAGATCGCCTTCGGGCTTCACGGCCAAGACAAGGAAGTCGGCCGGCTGAGGCTCGTTCTCGGCGCGCGCCAGCGTCATCGCCGCAATCGCGGCGAACACAAACAACCCGATAACACCCCAGAGGCGCTTGGCGGCCATTTACCCAGTCTCTCCGCCGAATCACTTCACAGCAAAGCTAAGGCTGGGCTGCCCCCAATTCGAGGGGTGGTCCCAGACGTCAGTCCGGCGGAGGCGAGTGTGGCTTGCGTCCGAAGTGCCTGGCAATGCGGTCGATTCGGTTTGTCCAAATACCGCCGGGAAAGTTCGGTGGAAACCCTTGCGCAGCCGCCAGGTCGTCAATGCCTGACGTATCGTAACGGCGCATTTGTCGTGAAATAGGACCTGTCACGAAGACCAGTGTTCCGGCGTTCGCCATACGCTCTAGGAACAAATTCGGCCACCCCCAAAGCAGGAATGTCGTGTTCGAAGGCAGCAAAACGATAGTGTCATGGCACGCCCTGGGGATAGAACCACTCCACCCAAAGGCGATGTAGTTGGTCCCACAACTTACGAGAGTCTCGCGCGACATCGCACGAAACTTGGGGATACGATCTCTCAACCGGGCGATCGGCGCCGCGCCGCCGTAGGCCATCAGTTGGTCGAGCCGTGCTTGCGGCAGCTGCAACAAGCGATCCGCCAGGAGATCGCCTTCCCTCGGATCGTTGCTCTTGATGTTGATGAGAAAGCGCTTCTGCGGAAACGTCGCGAGCACTTCATCCATCGTCGGCATCAGGCCGACACCCTTGCCGCGGAATGGAAACGTTTGGCCGGCGTCGGCCGTGTAGCCGTGCCCGATATCCAGCGTCTTTAGATAGCTCATCGCCTGTTCGCGCGTGACGCCTTTGCCTTCGGTCCGGCAATCGATCGTCCAATCGTGGAACACCGCGAACTGACCGTCCGTGGTTGGATGAATATCGAACTCGACGATGTCGGCGCCGAAATCGAACGCAGCCCGCATCGAAGCAATCGTGTTCTCGAGATAGGGATGCTCCGGCGGAAAGATGCGCGTCGCCGTGCAGGTGTCGTTCTCAAGCTCTTCGCGATGATAGGTCTGCGCCATCCCGCGATGCGCCAACAGCATCGTCGGCGCGGAGTAAGACGACCAGAACGAACCGTTCCAAACCGCAAGCACGAGCACGGCGCCGATCAAGCTGCCGGCGACGACGGCCAACCACTTCAAGATGCTGAGCAAAAGACGCATGCGGGTTCACGGCTAGCCGGGCGCGGGTCGCGCACGCTGATTATAGAGCAACTTCCGCAGCCGGTCCTGCTCGTCCTTGCTCAGCTTGGACGCGTCGATGGAAAGATCGGAGCCGACCGCCATCCCGCGCTTGACGCCCGGACGTTCGGCAAGTTCTTCCATCCAACGCTTGACGTATTTGAACTCCTCAAGGTCCTGGCCATAGGCCTGGTAGTTCACGGACCACGGATAACAGATCATGTCGGCGATCGTGTATTCTTCGCCTGCAAGATATGCGCGATCGTAGAGCCGGTTGTTCATCACGCCGAAGAGACGGTTCACTTCGTCCGTGAAGCGGCGCACCGCGTAACTCTGCTCGCCCTGCGTTTCGCCGAGCCTGCGGAAGTGCCCCGCTTCGCCGAATTTCGGACCTTGGTTTGCCATCTGCCAGATGACCCACTGCGTCACCTCATATTTGGTGCGCACGTCTTGCGGCCAAAACTTGCCGGCCTTCTCGGCCAGATACATCATGATCGCGCCGGACTCGAACACGCTGATCGGTTCGCCCCCGCCCTTGGGCGTCCTGTCGACGATCGCGGGCATCCGGTTGTTCGGCCCGATCTTCAAAAAGTCGTCGGCGAACTGATCCCCGCGCCCGATATAGAGCGGGATCATCTTGTAAGGGATCGAAGCCTCCTCAAGCAGGATCGTCACCTTCTTCCCGTTCGGCGTAGGCCAGTAATAGAGGTCGATCATTGGCAGTCCCTTTGTTCGCAGTCATGCCGATTAACGCCCGCACGCCAGCCCCATGCAAGCCGCTGAACAACAAGCGCCGATGTGATTGTGCTAGAAAAGGGGAGGGGCGAGCGGTGCGTCGTAGCCCGCATTCGCGAACTCAGGTTCCTCCTCGCCGTCCTCGTTCTCGACGATTCGAACCACCTTCTTCGCGCAGGCCGCAGCGATTCTCGATGCGAGTTCCGGCGCGGGCTCCGTAACAACCGGCCGGGCCGCGCAGCGCGCGCCGATGTCGCCGGCGAGGCGCTCGCCACCTGCCGCGCAATAGAGACCGCTGCCGTCGGCTTGCGGGGCAAAGCGGACGCCGCCGGCGCCCAAGCGCTTCGCCAGATGGTTCAGCACATGGATTCG
>JBGAPZ010000027.1:0-51042 GCA_044220975.1 Micropepsaceae bacterium
AAACGTGCAGGTGACACGCGAGTCCAAGGGTCTCGAAATCGCATTGGCGCTCGACAACACGGGTTCGATGGCGGATAGCGGTAAGCTGACAGCGCTCAAGAGCGCGACGAACGAGCTCATCAACATTCTCTTCGGCGACCAAAATACGCCGGCGCGTTTGAAGATGTCTCTTGTTCCGTTCTCGCAGACCGTGAAAGTCGACACGGCGCAGTTCAACAACAACGGTTGGATGGACGCGACGGGCGCATCGAGCTCGGCGAAGCTCAACTTTGACAACAACAAATACGCGTTCGCAATTTGGGCCGCGATGAAAAACTCAAGCTGGGGCGGCTGCCTTGAAGCACGCCCGAACGGATATGAGGAGCTGGACACGCCGCCGTCAGCCGGTACACCGGATACGCGCTGGGTGCCGTACTTCGAACCGGATGGCCCGGATTCCAGCGCCTATTCCGGGTACACGACCTACATCACCGATGGCGTCACCGGTAACCAGGAGACACGTCTGAAGCGGTCGGCGAAGTATACGAACCAAACCAAGACGGAGCCGAACAACGACTGCAATCTGCAGAAGATCACGCCGCTCACCAACAACAAGGTAACGCTGCAGGGCCAGGTCAACGGCATGATCGCGTCCGGCAACACGCACGTTGCTATCGGTGCTGCTTGGGGCTGGCGTACGTTGTCGCCGACGGCGCCGTACACCGAGGGCTCGCAATATGGCGATCCCGATTGGACGAAGGCGTTGGTGCTCATGACGGACGGATTGAACACGACGCCGTCCAACAGCACTTACCACTTGTCGAACTACACGGCCTATAACTTCTTGATCCGCAATCAGCTCGGCACGACGAAGGCGTCGCAATCGGAAACGAACCAGGATACGCGCACGTCTACGGTGTGTACACGCATCAAGAACGCCGGCATCCGCGTCTATTCGATCTTGCTGATGGAGAATTCGACCCGGGCGAAAAACTTGATGAGGGGTTGTGCGACCGACACGTCGCTCTATTTCGAGTCGCCGACATCGAGCCAGTTGAAGGCCGTGTTCCAGGCGATCGCGCAAGACTTGTCGAACCTGCGCCTCAGCCAGTAAGCGGCGCATCGGCGAAAAGAAGAAGGCCCGGCAGTTTCCTGCCGGGCCTTTTCAATTGGGAGAAGCGTGATGCGCTTAGCGGCGATCAGTGGAGAGGTCAGCAGACTTGCGGCTGACGTCGACCTTCTTGTCGGAGTCGCTGTACATCGCTTCCATTTCCTTGTCGCCCTGCGTGACAGTGCGTTCGCAGCGCGGCGAGCAGGCGAGATTGCGCTGGCCCATCGAGCCGCGATAGATCGTGACTTGCGCCAAATTCGGCGCGCCGACGGTGACGCTGGTGTTCAGAACTTCCGTTCCGTCAGCGTCGACGGCGATGATGTTGGTGTTGCCGAACATGCGCCCCTGCACGTAAACGGTTCTGTCGTTTACGAGAAGCGCGTCAGCAATGAGCGGATTGCCGACGAGCACGGTCTTGGCCGGCCGATCGAGTTTCACGGCCGTCGTTTTTTCGTAGTCGACCCGCATTTGGCCAGGAAGCGAGGCTTGCTGGCCGTCTGCGAAGGCGGTTGAGGCTAAAGTAACGGTCGCAGCGGCAAGTAGGGCTGCGCGAAAAGCGGACATGGGTGTGCTCCAGTGCGGTTCGATCGTCGCCTGGCAGACTGGCGCAAAGCCATTAAGGATGTCTGAACCCTTCCGCGCTCTCAAATCCGCGAATCACGCTCGCACGGTGTTTCATTTTGAATCGCGCGCATTTCAAATACATCCAATCTTCCGCTTCTGAGTTACGCACTTTTAAGCAAACCCATCGTTTCCATTGCGTTTTACTACGACTGTGGGCTTCGAATACTTGGTAGGTAGGAACTTCTTAAATGCGTTACACCTAAAGTCCCCGTGCCTACGCAAGCGGATCGAAGAGTCCGCGTGGGTAGGAAGGTGTAGTGGTGTTTGAAGGAGGCCTCAAATGAGCCGCTTTATGACTCGTTTTCTGAAAGACGAAGCCGGTGCAACGGCGATTGAATACGGTTTGATTGCTGCGTTGATCGCGGTTGTGATCATCGGCGCGGTGACCTCGGCCGGTTCGGCGATTAACGGCACGTTCACGACGGTCGCTGGCGCCCTCTAATAGGGGCACTGGCCTCGCTGGGCGCGTTCGCGCGGGTCAGCTTGGTCTTGAAGAGTCGGACGCCAGCGTCGCGCTTTGCGCGGGGCTGGCGTTTTTCTTTTTGTTTGCAGCTTCACCCGATTGCTTAACATCACGGTAATTCCGGCGTTCTAGCCTCGCGGCCGTCATTCGCGGGGACTCATGATCGGCTCAATGCTCGTAATTCTGGTCGGCACGGCGATCATCGCCGGCGCGGTCTACGATTTCACGACGCTGACCATTCCAAACTGGATCTCGCTCGTTCTGCTCGCGCTGTTTCCGCTTTTGGCGATCGGCGCCGGGCTCAGCTGGGCGGAGGCGGGGATCCACGTCGCTGTCGGGTTTTCCGCTCTCCTGGTCGGCATCGCGCTCTTTGCGGCCCGCATCATCGGTGGGGGCGACGCGAAACTCTTCGCGGCCGTGTCTCTTTATATCGGGGCTGCCTGGTTTGGAATGTACGCCTTCGCCGTTGCGGCGGCGGGCGGGGTGCTTGCTTGCGTTTTATTGGCGTTGCGTTGGTTTGCGTCTTCGAGCACCGGCCTTCGCTTCGTGTGGCTGCAGCATCTCACGAAGAAAGACGCCGGCATTCCTTATGGCGTCGCAATCGCTGCCGGCGCGCTTTTCGTTTTACCTGGCACGCATTTGTTTCTGTCCGCAGCGCAATGAAAGCGAATGGCAATTTCAGCACGGTCGCCGGCAAAGCGAATGCGCGTTAAGGCCCCGCTTACCATCTTAACTTTAGCTTGAGGCTTCAGCGCTAGTAACGACGACGAGCCGGCGGAACCAGATACCGCGGCAGGAGAACGACAGATGGACATGACGCGTATCCTTATCCTTGTGGGCGCTCTCGGTGCGGCCGGCGTGGCAGCATTTCTTGCCCGCGGGATGATCGGGGGTAACCAGAATCAAGCGGCGGCCGCAGAGAACATGCAGTTGACCGATGTGATGGTCGCCTCGCACGCCATCGAAGTCGGCGCGAAGATCGTACCCGGCGACCTGAAGTGGCAGGGCTGGCCGAAAGGCGCGCTCGATCCGTCATTCATTACGAAGGAAGCGCAGCCGCAGGCGCTTGAGGATTCCGCCGAAGGGTCGGTGGCGCGTATGCCGCTGGTGGCGGGCGAACCGGTGACCGCCTCAAAGGTCATCAAGTCTGACGGCGCGGGCTTTCTCGCGGCGGTCCTGACGCCGGGCAAGCGCGCGGTCGGCGTGAAACTCTCGGCCGAACGCGGCGCGGGCGGCTTTATTCTTCCGAACGATCGCGTCGACGTCATCATGACACGGAAAATCGGAAGCGACGCGGCAGGCAACCCCTCGTATCGCGCGAACACGGTTCTGCGCGATGTGCGCGTCGTTGCGGTCGACCAAACCTCTCAGGAAGAGGGCGGTGACTCGAAATCGATCGTCGGCAAGACGGCGACGCTCGAACTTACTCCGCAACAAGCGGAAGTCGTGTCGCTCGCCGAAGCCATGGGTGATCTGTCCCTCTCGCTCCGGTCGCTCACGAGCTCCGACCAACCGAGCGATGAAGAGACCGTCAAAGGGTTTGGCGACGACGACAATTCTCAGATTTCGGTGTTGCGCTTCGGAATTCCGAGCCAGTCCTCGCCGTCCTCTTCTCAGGAATAATGGGTGAAACCATGAAAATTTTTCAGTTCTTCGCCATCGGCGTGCTGGCAGCCGGACTTGCGCTGCCTGCGGCTGCGGACGGCGCCAACGGGAAAACGAGACCCGACCCGACCCAAACGCTGCGCATCAGGGCCGGTGGCTCGGGGCCTCATTCGCAGCACATCGATCTTGGGATCAACAAGGCGATCATCGTCGAGTTGCCCGAAGACGCACGCGATGTACTGGTGTCCAATCCCGATGTCGTCGATGCGGTCGTACGCACGCCGCGTCAGGTCTACGTCGTCGGCATGAAGGCCGGCCCGTCGAACGCTTTCTTCTTCACGGCGAACGGCAAGCAGATTCTTAACCTTGAGATTCACGTTCAACGCGACACGGTTGAGCTCAAGCGGCTGATCGAGCGTAACATCAAGGGCTCGGATGTAACGGTCGAGACGGTCAACGACAGCGTTGTTCTCAACGGCAGCGTCAAGAATTCAGCCGATGCCGCGGCGGCGCGCGAAATTGCCATGCGCTACGTGACGGATCCGGACGAGCCGCTGAAGCGCGATTCCGTCGTGAACCGTGTCGGCATTCGCGGCGGCGACCAAGTGATGGTGCGCGTTCGCGTGGCCGAGATGCAGCGGACACTTGCCAAACAGCTTGGCGTCGATTTCAACGCGGCGTTCGACATCGGCAAGAACCTGCCGATCGGAATCACGAGTTCGAATCCGTTCTCGCTGCTCGGCCAAGCACTTTCGGCGTCTCAGGCCTTCACGGCCGGGAGTATCAAGTCCGGCAACAGCGTCGAAGGGACGTTGCGAGCGTTCGAACGTTCGGGGCTGGTGCGCACATTGGCAGAACCGAACTTGACCGCGGTGTCGGGCGAGGCGGCGAAGTTTCTTGCCGGCGGCGAATTCCCAGTGCCAGTTGCGCGCGACCGCGACGGCAACGTGCAGATCGAGTTCAAGCCCTTCGGTGTGGGTCTGGGCTTTACGCCGGTCGTGCTGTCGGAAGGCCGCATCAGCCTGAAGATTTCGACCGAAGTGTCCGAGATCACGGGTGAGAACGCCTTCGTTTCGCAAGGCGGCTTGAGTGCCGATTCGAACGGCAATCTTATCCAGATCGCCGGCGTCACGATCCCCGGTATCCGGGTGCGGCGCGCTGAAACGACCGTCGAGCTTCCTTCCGGCGGCAGCATGATCATGGCCGGCCTGCTGCAGCAGACTATGAAGCAGAACATCGACGGCATCCCGGGCTTGAAGAACTTGCCGATCCTTGGCGCGTTGTTCCAGAGCCGCGACTTTCAGTCGGGTGAGACCGAACTGGTCGTCATCGTGACCCCGTACCTTGTGGAGCCGACAGCACCGCAAAACCTCGCGATGCCGACCGACGGCTTTGTGCCGGCGAGCGACGCGGAGACGGTGCTGTTGTCGCGCCTCAACGCAGTTTACGGCGAAAAGGGCAAGAAACCGCAAGGCTCGTTAAAGGGACCAATCGGTTTCACCGTTCGCTAACAATGTCTGAAACCCACGCAAGACTTTAGCAATCGCTGAAAGATTAGGATGACCGTCATGATCCGAGTTTCCCCCCTCTTCGTCCTAGCGCTGACCGGCATCGCCGCGACAGCATGCACGTCGCCGCCGCTGACCAACGACGGGCGGCAACTTTACGACGTCGAGAAGCAGTTCCCGATCGTTGTCGAACCGCAAGTGGTCACGCTCGCGGTACAAACGGACGGCGACCTGGCCAGCCTGGCTCGCGGCGAAGACGAGCGGATCTCTGCGTTCGCACAGCGCTGGAAGGCGCGCGGGCAGGGGCGCTTGAATGTCGCGACGCCGGACGGTTCGGCGAACGGCGCAGTTGTCGGGCAATTGACGAAGATCTTGGCGGCGAGCGGCGTCGACAAAAAGTCGGTGCAGTTCACATCGTTTCCACCGGCCAACGGCGACGCGAACCCGCCGATCACGCTTAGCTATGTCGCGTATGCGGCGACGGCTGCAGACTGTGGCGGCGACTGGTCGAAGAACCTCGCGTTTGAGCCGCGCAATATGCCGTGGCCGGAGTTCGGTTGCTCGACGCAGCACAATATAGCGGCGATCGTCGCTGATCCGCGCGACTTGGTCGAGCCGCACACAAGCGATTCGGCCGATGCGCAGCGCCGCTCCGTTGTGATCACGGAGAAGTACCAGAATGGCCTTAGAACGCACACCGAGGCTTCGACAGAGGGCCAGGACAGCGGTCAGACCAGCAAAGTTAAGGCCGAATAGTCAGTCGAAGAAGAGTCCTAGGAACAGGTCCCGATGAGCAAGTCACAAGAGCCGGAAAAAACGGAAGTGCCGTTCGGAGCCGAGATGCAAGACCGGCCCGTTCCGCGTATCTCGATCCACGCATTCTGCGAGTCGCCTGACACCGGTTCGGTGATTCAGCGGGCCGGCCAAGACCGCCGCTTGGCCAAGGCGCACTTAACCGTCCACATGGGCGGTGTGTTTGGCGCTGCGGAATACTTTCAGGACTCATCGACGCCCAACGTGATCATGGTCGAAACCCGGGTCACGGGTCCTGCGATCCTGCCGGAGCTCGAAAAGCTCGCGCATGTGTGCGATCCGGGGACGAAGGTTATCGTCATCGGTCAGTCGAACGACATCACGCTCTACCGGGAAATGATCCGGCAGGGTGTGAGCGAATATATCGTTGCGCCACTCAACCCGTTGCAGGTAATCGAAGCGATTGCTGCGCTGTATCACAGCCCCGCCACGGCGCCGATCGGCAAGGTTTTCGCGTTCATTGGTGCGCGCGGTGGTGTGGGCTCGTCCACCATCGCTCACAACGTGGCGTGGTCGATTGCGGAAGATCTGCAGATCGCCACCACGATCGTTGATCTGGACGTGCCGTTCGGAACGACCGGCCTCGACTTCAATCAAGACGCGGGAACGGGTATTGCCGAGGCGCTCGCCAGCCCCGAGCGTCTCGACGACATGCTTTTGGATCGCTTGCTGATCAAGCATACGCCCCGGCTGAATCTGTTCGTCGCACCGGCGCAGCTCGATCGCGAGACGCTCTATCCGCCGGAATCGATCGAGATGGTGCTCGATGTGGTGCGCCAGGCATCGCCTTGCGTCGTCGTCGATCTTCCGCACGTTTGGGCGCCGTGGGTGAAGCAGGTTCTGACGTCTGCGGACGAGATTATCGTCGTTGCGACACCGGATCTGGCGAGCTTGCGCAATGGCAAAAACGTTTACGACATCATCAACAGCGCGCGCCCGAACGACAAGCCGATGAAGATCGTGCTCAATCAAGTGGGTATTCCGCGCCGGCCGGAGATTCCGGTGAAGGATTTCGCCGAAGCGATGTCGG
Organism: Micropepsaceae bacterium; assembly: GCA_044220975.1. Classification (GTDB taxonomy): domain Bacteria; phylum Pseudomonadota; class Alphaproteobacteria; order Micropepsales; family Micropepsaceae; genus SZUA-430. The sequence continues at coordinate 7,134 of JBGAPZ010000027.1, forward strand.
CCGAGCCTTGCCTCGTCCTGCCTTTCGATCCGCTGACGTTCGCGACCGCGAGCAACAACGGGCAGATGGTGGGCGAACTGAACGCCCAGTCACGGGTGGCGCAAAGCTTCCGCGATTTGGCGCAGCAATTGACGGGTCGGGAACCGCGCGTCGAAGCGAAACCCGCCAACAAGCTCAGTTTCGATTTCCTGCGCCGCAAAAAGGCTTGATAAGCGATGTTCGGTAAGCGTCCCGGAGGCGGAGGAACTGAAACGGCTGCCAAGCCGAAACCTGCGGCAACGCCGCCGGCTGCGGCAAAGTCAGCCGCGCCCCCGCCGCCACCGCCGGCTGCGAAGCCCGGCGGACGCGCAGAACCGCCCGCGCCTGCACCGCTGTTGGTCGATTCGCGGTCGGACCAGTACTACGAAATCAAGACGACGATCTTCAACGCGCTGATCGACACGATCGACCTTGCGCAGCTTGCACAGTTGGATGCGGCCTCGGCGCGCGAGGAAATTCGCGACATCGTCAACGAAATCATCGCCATCAAAGCGGTGGTCATGTCGATCGCCGAGCAGGAGCAGCTGCTTAGCGATATTTGCAACGACGTTCTGGGCTACGGACCGCTGGAGCCGCTGCTCGCGCGGGACGACATCGCCGACATCATGGTCAACGGCGCCGAACGCGTTTTCATCGAAGTCGGCGGCAAAGTGCAGCTGACGAACATTCGCTTTCGCGACAATGCGCAGTTGATGAACATCTGCCAACGCATAGTGAGCCAAATCGGCCGGCGCGTCGACGAATCTTCGCCGATATGCGACGCGCGTCTACCGGACGGTTCTCGTGTGAACGTCATTGCACCGCCGCTCGCGATCGACGGTCCTACGCTCACCATTCGTAAGTTCAAGAAAGACAAGCTGAAGATGGCGGACTTGATCCGCTTCGGGTCGATCTCGCCGGAAGGCGGCAAGGTCTTGGACGTGATCGGGAACTGCCGCTGTAACGTCCTGATCTCCGGCGGTACTGGTTCGGGCAAGACGACGCTGCTCAATATGATGACCGCGTTCATTGATTTGGACGAACGCGTTATCACCTGCGAAGACGCCGCCGAGCTTCAATTGCAGCAGCCGCACGTGGTCCGCCTCGAGACGCGCCCGCCGAACCTGGAAGGCAGCGGCGAAATCACCATGCGCGATCTGGTGAAGAACTGTTTGCGTATGCGCCCTGAACGCATCATCGTCGGCGAGGTCCGCGGACCCGAAGCGTTCGACTTGCTTCAGGCTATGAACACCGGCCACGATGGTTCGATGGGTACGCTTCACGCCAATACGCCGCGCGAAGCCCTGCAGCGTATCGAATCGATGATCACGATGGGTGGCTACAACCTGCCTTCGAAGACCATTCGCGAAATGGTTGTTGGCGCGATCGACGTGATCGTTCAGGCCGCGCGTCTTCGCGATGGCTCCCGCCGCATCACGCACATTACCGAAGTCATCGGCCTCGAAGGCGACGTCGTTATTACGCAGGATCTGTTCCTTTACGAGATCATCGGTGAAGACGAACAGGGCCGTGTCAAGGGCCGGCACGTTTCAACAGGTATTTCACGCCCCGCGTTTTGGGAGCGAGCGCGCTACTTCAATCGAGAGCAGGAACTTCTCGAAGCGCTCGAAGCGGCGGCCGCCACATAGGGAGGGGAGCGAGCAAGCTCCAAATGGCCGCGATGGATCAAGGAACGATAATGATCGCAGCGATTGCGCTCATGACGGCACTGGCTGTCGGCGGCGCTGCGTTTGCTTTCTTGGGTGCGGGCGGCAACGCCAAGGCGAACAAGCGTGTTGCGGCGGCGACCCGCGGAACGGCGCGCGGCGCGATCTCGGCGAAGGGCGGCGACACAGCCGGCGAGTCGACAGCCAAGCGTCGCAAGCAGGTGCAAGAGACGCTCAAGGAAATTGAGCGCAAGCAAGAGCAAACGAAGGCGCGTCCGACGCTCGCTGCCATGCTTGAGCAAGCCGACTGGAACATGGACCCGCGCAAGTTCTATCTGGTCACAGCGGGTCTTGCAGTGATTGCGCTCGTCGCGTTCTTCGTCCTCGGATATGCCTGGTACGTTGCCATCGGCGCGGGTTTCGTGGTTGGGCTTGGTCTGCCGCGGTGGTATCTCGGGTTCACGATCGGCCGGCGCAAGAAGGCGTTCGTCAAGGAATTCGCGAACGCGATCGACGTCATCGTACGCGGCGTCAAAGCCGGTTTGCCGCTGAACGAGTGCCTGAAGATCATCGCGAACGAGTCGGCGGAGCCAGTGGCGCCTGAATTCCGTCAGATCGTCGAGGGCTTGAAGGTCGGCGTGACGCTGGAGGACGGTCTCAAGCGCATGTACGAACGCATGCCCGTTGCGGAAGTGAACTTCTTCCAAATCGTGCTCACCATTCAGCAGAAGACCGGTGGTAACTTGTCTGAGGCGTTGGGCAACCTTTCGGGCGTTTTGCGCGATCGAAAGCGCTTGCAGGGCAAGATTCAGGCGTTGTCGTCGGAAGCAAAAGCGTCGGCTGGCATCATCGGTTCGCTGCCGATCGTTGTTATGGGCCTCGTCTATGCAACGACACCCGAATACATCGCGCTGTTGTTTACCGAGCGCTTCGGCAACTTCTTGCTGTTGTGCTGCGGAACGTGGATGTCGGTCGGCATCTTCGTGATGAAAAAGATGATTTCGTTCAAGTACTAAGCGGAGCGCGGCGCTATGATGCAATTTATCGACCTGCTCTTCGACAAGCAATTTGCCGTAACGGCGCTGATCGCGATTGCGACGTTTGCCACGATACTCACGCTGGCTTATCCGCTGCTTGCGGGCGACAAGCTGGGGTCGCGATTGAAAGCGGTCGCTATGCGACGCGAAGAATTGCGCCGTATGCAGCGCGAATCGCTGGCGAAGAAGGGCCAGCTCCGCTCAAGCCCCGTCGGCTTCATGAAACAGACGGTTGAGAAGCTCAATCTGCGCAATATTCTGGAATCGGCGAATACGAAAGAGAAGTTGTCGCGCGCCGGTTATCGCGGGCAGGCTGCGATCTATGCCTTTATGTTCTTTCGCTTCGTCATGCCGTTCCTCGTGTTTTTCTCGGTGATTGTCTACCTGTTCGCTTTTTCGACCTACAGTCTGCCACCGCTCGGGAAGATCGCGATCGCATTTGGCGGTGCGTTCGCCGGCTTCTACTTGCCCGACCTTTACGTGCACAACATCATCGACAAGCGCATGAACTCCGTCATGAAGGCGTTCCCTGATGCGCTCGACTTGATGCTGATCTGCGTCGAGTCCGGTATGTCGGTCGAATCGTCGTTCAACAAGGTGGCCGGCGAAATCGGTAGCCAGTCAGTGGAATTGGCGGAAGAATTCGCGCTGACGACAGCGGAGTTGTCTTACCTTCCAGATCGTCGACAAGCCTACGAAAATCTCGGCAAACGTTGCGCGCATCCGGGCGTCCGTGCGGTTTGTACGTCGCTGATCCAGGCGGAGCGCTACGGTACCCCGCTGGGCACGGCCCTGCGCGTCATGGCGCTCGAAAATCGCGAAATGCGTATGATGGAGGCCGAGAAAAAGGCCGCCTCACTGCCCGCGAAGCTGACGGTTCCGATGATCGTCTTCTTTCTGCCCGCGCTCTTCGTCGTTATTCTTGGCCCGGCATCGATCAAGATCATGAACCTCTGATCGCGTTCACTTAGTCCAACAAAAAAGGCCGCGTTCCGATAAGGAACGCGGCCATTGTTTTGTTGGTGTCAGCCTAGTTGGTGACGTTCGCGATCGAGATCGGTGCTTGCGCATCGTAGGACTTGCGCAGCATCGTGCTCTGCTTCTGGGCCGGCTGCGAGGCTGCCGCTGTCGGCGTCGTGGGTTTCGTCGCCTCGGTCTTGATCGCCTTCGGTGTGATCGGCGTCGGCTTTTCCGCGTCGTCGGCGATCGGTGCCATTTGATAGCGGGCTTGGCTCGGCGCAGCAGGGGAGGGGGCTGCAATCGGCTCAGCGGTCACCACCGGCGCGGTTTCTAGAATGGCCGTTTCCGCCACTTCCGCCGTCTTTGCGTCCACTACCGTTTCAGCGGCCTTCGTGGTCGTTGGGGCAATAGCCTCGGGTTTGGGTGCTTCTTGCGCGGCCGGGGCCACGACGTTGCCGACATCCAGTTGGCGAAGGACGGCCAGGTTGTTCGTCGCCTGGTCGGCCGGCAGATCTTCCCGGGCCAATTGTTCGGCTTCGGCCGGGTTGCCACGCAGGCTTGCGATCATCGCCAGGTTTTGGCGCATTTGCGGGGTGGCGTCCGGACGCGAGACCAGCCGGCGCAGGATCGTTTCGGCCTGATCGATCTTACCGGAAAGGATCAGGGACATGGCCATGTTGCCTTCGACCGTCGCATTTGCGGGCGAGAGCTTCAGAGCGATGTTGTAGTTCTGGAGGGCAATGTCGTGATTGCCGTTCTGGTCCAACGCCACGCCGTATGCCGAGAAAGTGGTCCAGTCGTCGCTGTCCATCTGGGTGGCGCGGGCGAGGAACGGGATGGCGTCTTGGCTACGACCAACGGCCGTCAGGGCTTTGCCGTATTCGGACGAGACTTCCGCGTTGTCGGGCGCCTTCATCACGATCTCTTTCAGCACCGCCACAGCCTGCCGGGCGCCTCCCATTAGGCGCAGATTACGGGCGAAACTCAGCGCCGCCTTAACGTCGCCGCGGTTGGCTTCGTACTTGGCGCCCCAATAGGCCGCGGCCGCCGCGTAGTCTTTGTCCGCCGGATCGCCATTTTCGAAGTCGGCGATCGTGGCAGCGCCTGCCGGTTGGCTGGCGCTGAATAGCCCGGCGCCGCTGCAGCCGGTTAGTAAGGCCGCCGCGCCGGCGGCAATAGCGATCCTGCTGGCCGAGCGAAGCAGGTCGCGGTTCAGTCGTAAGCCCATCGGGATTCCCCTCGTCGAAAGCGGCCGCGCGAACGCATGGCGGAGCCGCAGGATTGAAAACGTCCTAATTTCACAGCAAGCGGATAACAAAGGTTTAAGCATAATCACGTGTTAACGCGTCTTTGCGCTGCCAGATCGCAAGCGTATAAAAACGGTCCTGGAGGATGCTTGCGTGGAGCGAAAAACGCGTCAGCTGCGAAACGTGCTGATCGCGATCGGAGCCGTCCTTCTGGCGGTTCCGTTGAGCGCGCAAGTTTCGCCGCCCGAAGCCCAGCGCATTTCATTCCAGATTGCGACGGGGCCTGCGTCCGGGTCGTACCTTCGTGTTGGCGAGACCATTGCGAAGATCATCAGCCATCCGCCCGGGCTTGCGCGCTGCGACGTCATCGGCGTCTGCGGCCCCGAGGGGCTTATCGTTACGCTTCGTTCGTCCAGCGGATCGGTCGCCAACGCGATTTCGGTCAATAGTGGGCGTGTGAAGTCTGCGATCGTTCAAGGTGACATCGCGGCCGCCGCGCTTGCGGGCCAAGGACCGTTTAAGCAAATGGGTCCGCTGACGGAGCTTCGCGCGATCGCGCGGCTGCACGAAGAGACGCTCCATCTCGTCGTCTCCTCGCGTTCGCGCATCCGGAATCTCAGCGACCTTGCGGGCAAGCGCATTGCAATTGATGGACCGAGGTCTGCGACCAATAATACGGTGCGGCTGTTGCTTGCGGCTGCGAAGCTCGATCCCGCGCGCATTCGTCTGTCCTTTGAAACGCCCGAGCGGGCGGCGGATGCACTTCGGAACCGGAAGCTCGACGCATTTTTTGTTATCGGCGTCGCGCCAGTGCAGATCGTAGACGGCTTGGTGCGCCGCGGCCAAGCACGCGTCATCGGTCTCGATGGGCGCGCGCTTACCGCGCTCGCGGCAACGCTACCGATGTTCAGTAAGCATACACTGCCTGCCGACAGCTATCGTTCGTCCAAAGCGGTGACGACGCTCAATGTCGCGGCGGTTTGGGTCGTGCAGAAATCATTGCCGAACGGTGTCGTGCGCGACATCCTCAGGTCGTTTTGGAATTCTAGGAACCAAGGGGAATTGCGTCGTCTGGGCATGATTGCGGAAACGATCGAGGCCGCAAAGGCTGCCGAGAATCTGCCTTTGCCGCTCCATCCCGGGGCGCAGCGTTTTTACGCCGATGCTGGACGCTAGGGCCGGGGAGAATATCCTGCGCCAACCTATCGGTACTTACTTGACGATGATCGCGCTGGGTTTTGCGCCGGTAGCACTTGTCTTGCAATTCTATGGGGTGCTTCCGAACCGCACGGTCATTCGATGGGACGTTTTCGGCAACACGACAGTTATCGGAACGCGGCCGGCAACAGTGCTGACGATTGCAGTTGTCGGCGCTACGATTGCGGTTGTCGCGGTCTTGATCGGTGCGCTGCAACATCGTGCTCTGGCGGCGCTTGCATTGCGGCGGCCTTATTTGGCGCTCAACCTTGCGCAACTGACCGCGATCGCACTCACCTGCAGCATGGTCGTGAGCGAGGCCTTGGGCTTCCAGATCAAGTTCAAGCCCATGATCCCACCGGCGATGTCCGTCCTCGTGTTTGCGGCCGGCGTATTGTGCTGGCGGCTTGAAGGACGGCGGGCGGGACTGGCGCGGTGGCTGGCGGTTGCGTTGATCATTGTGGCCGCGGGGTTGCTTGCCTTCAGCGCGATTGCGATGAATGCGGTCGTTGGTTACTACGCTTCGGGCCTTGCGGCGCTTGCAATGGCTGCGATCGCGCTGCCCGAACAAACGCGCTAGGGATTGACGATGACCATCACCGACTTGTTTGCGACGTCCACGCAGGGCGCGTTGCCGCTCTATGCCGTAACACCTGCCTCGCTTGAGGAGGTGCTTGCGGGTCCGCTCGAGAAGCACGCGCGGTGGCTCAAGGCATCGGGCTTTAGCGCGGCGCCCGGAAAGCTGCAGCTGCTGCCCGGGCCTGATGGTGCTGTCGCCGGCGCGGTCTTCGGCCTTGGTGCGAACGACGATCCTTTTGCTTGCGCTGCGCTGCCGGCGTCGTTGCCGCAAGGCACGTATGCCTTTGCCGTTCGGCCGCCCGGCTGCGACGGCGACAAGCTTGCGCTTTCCTGGGCGTTGGGGACGTACGCGTTTTCGCGCTTCAAATCGCAGGACAAGCCCAAGACATATCCGCGGCTTGTTTGGCCCGACGACGCGGATCGTGCCCATGTCGCGCGGATTGCTGACGCACTCTTTACCGCGCGCGATCTCGTCAACACGCCCGCGAACGAGTTGGGTCCAGCCGAGTTGGCGCAAGCGGCAGAGCGTGTGGCGCGCGCGCACGGCGCGGCGTTTTCGGCGATCGAGGGGCGCGAACTCATCGCTCAAAACTATCCGATGATTTGGGGTGTGGGTGCGGGGTCGTCGCGCCTGCCACGGCTCATCGATTTTCGTTGGGGTGCGTCATCGCACCCGCGCGTCACGTTGGTCGGCAAAGGGGTCTGCTTCGATTCTGGGGGGCTCGATATCAAATCTTCGGCGTCGATGTTGATGATGAAAAAGGACATGGGCGGCGCTGCGGCGGTTCTTGCAATCGCGCATATGATTATGGATGCGAAGCTTCCCGTTGCGCTGCGCGTTCTGATACCGGCGGTCGAGAACAGCATTTCGGGTGATGCGTACCGGCCGGGCGACGTGCTTAAGAGCCGGAAGGGGCTGACGGTCGAGGTCGGCAATACCGATGCCGAGGGGCGCTTGGTGCTTGCCGACGCGCTCGCGGAAGCCGACCGGGAGGCGCCGGAGATCCTCATTTGCATGGCAACACTGACTGGGGCAGCACGGGTCGCGACCGGCTTCGATCTGCCGCCGTTCTTTACGAAGGATGACGCGCTTGCTGCCGACATAACGGCGGCGTCGGAGCGCGAGGCGGACGCGGTCTGGCGGTTGCCATTGTGGCGTGGCTATCGCGACTTGATCGACAGCAAAGTGGCTGACCTGACGAACAATCCCGGCAGTCCAAACGCAGGTGCGATTACTGCGGCGCTGTTTCTCTCGTGCTTTGTCGAGAAGGCCGCATCGTTTGCGCATTTCGACATCGCAGCCTGGAACGACCGTGCAAAGCCCGGGCGGCCGATCGGCGGCGAGGTGCAGGCCGTGCGCACGATCTTTGAGATGCTGCGCGCGCGTTACGGGCGTCAGTAGCCGCGCGCGAAGTCGACGATGTTTTCCGGTGGAAGGCCGTCATCTATGCGGCGGATCGTTGCCGCGACCTGACGCATAAACGATTCCGGGTCGGTGAACGCGGCCGAGTGAGCGGTCATGACAATCTTTGGATGAGACCAGAGCGGGCTCGTTGCCGGAAGCGGTTCGGCGCTGAACACATCGAGTGTCGCACCGCGTAGATGGCCGCTGTCGAGCGCGCGTATCAGATCGTCCTCGACGATGTGGCCGCCACGGGCCGCGTTGACGATGCAGGCATCTTTTGGCAGCGCCGCGAAGGTCTTTGCGTTGAGAATGCCGCGCGTCTCAGGCGTCAATGGCAACAAGCACACGAGTATGTCGACTTGTGCGAGGAACGCGTCGAGTTGGCTCTGTCCGTGAAACGTCTTGACGCCGTCTGCTTGTTTCGGTGTCGCGCTCCAGCCGGACAGTTGATAGTTGAGCGCTCGCAAGGCGAGGGCCGCAGCCTGTCCCAACACACCAAAGCCTAGAATGCCAACGCGAACCTGCGGCGCGCGCGGTGCAGGGAGTTGGCGCCACTTTTTCTCGCGCTGCAGTTCCGCGAAATCATGCATGCGGCGATGCCAATAGAGCACGCTCAACACGACGTATTCGCTCATCGCTTGCGCCAGCGTGTCGTCGACGACGCGGGCAAGAGGGATGTGGTGCGGATAGGTCGGATCGGCAACGATGCCATCGACGCCTGCACCCATCGAAAAGACGATTTTCAAATTCGGCAGACTACGCAGCTTACCGGGTGCCGGCTTCCAGGCGACGCAGTAGGCGATGTCCGCTGCTGTTTGCGCATCGACCGTGGCGCGGATGTCGAGGTCGGGTATGAACTTGCGCAGATGCGCGGTCCAGCGCTCATGCGGGTAGTCGGGGAGGTCGAAAAGAAGGGCACCCTTGTGCATAGGCTCGAACCCGCAAGAGATATTGTCCGGGCAGCATGTGCGCTGCGCAGACACGAAAAATCAAACGGGTCGCGAAAGCCTCAGTGTCCGGGCGGCGTTGCTGCCGGAGCAGCGGGCGCCGTTGCGGGTGCGGGCGTTGCGCCAGCTGCTGGCGTCGGCGTCGTCCCGGCTGCGGGTGCCGTCGGCGCGCCTTCGGGCGTCGAGCCGGGCGGCGATGTCTGTACTTCGCCTGCCGGCGGTTCCGCCGCACCGTCTGCCGGCGCCGCGGGTGGTGCCGCCGGATTCGGTGGCGGGACTGGCATCGGCGAGTCCGACAACGTCCGCAGATACGCGATCAAATTGATGCGGTCGGGCGTCTTCGAAAGGCCGGGGAACGACATTTTCGTTCCGGCCACCGCGACTTTGGGATTCTGTACGAATTCGTTCAATTCGTCGTAGCCCCACGTTTTGTCAGCCAGCGCTTTGATGGCGGCGGAGTAGGCAAATGTAGGTTCGTGCGCGTGCTTGTTGCCGACGATGCCGTAGAGATTGGGTCCCACTTTGTTCGGGCCGCCCTTCGAGAAATCGTGGCACTGCAGGCACTTCTGGTGGACCTTCTCGCCTGCAGCCAGATCGGCGGAGACCAGGACCGTGCCCCAGTCCGGCTTTGCCTCGACGACAGGCTTATCGCCGCCGTTCGTTGGCGTTTCGACGATGGCAACTTCCATTCCGGGTTTGCCTGAGTTGTGGGGCGCCATCGACTTGCCGACGATGATGTTGAGTGCCGCAAGCACAAGAACGGTGCCGAGAACTGCGCCGAAAATCTTGTTCCACTCGAAGGAATCCATCCGTGCAATCCTTGGACTTGACAGGTCTTGTGGTGAGGCGGGATTGCGCCGCCGAACGGCGCAAGTTGTGAAAGCGGCGAGACAATAGCGGGGGCGACTTTCGGGTCATTGCGGCGGAACGTCGCATTTTGGCGCGCACGCTTAGCCTAGAACACACTCGGTGACATGAGCGAACCGCTGATCCTTATCCCCGCCCGCATGGCTTCCACCCGGCTGCCGGGCAAGCCGCTTGCCGACATTCACGGCGTACCGATGATCGTGCAGGTCTGGCGGCGCGCCATGGAAGCGAAGATTGGGCGCGTTGCCGTTGCGGCAGCCGAACGCGAAATCGTGGACGCCGTGACGCATGCCGGTGGTGAGGCGGTGCTCACCGACCCCAATCATCCATCCGGCTCGGATCGCATCTATGAGGCGCTGATGCTGCTCGATGCGAAGGGCGTGCACGACGTCGTGGTCAATGTTCAGGGGGATTTGCCGACGCTCGATCCGCAACTGGTGCGCGCAGTCGTCGTAGCGTTGCAGAAATCGGGCGCCGATATGTCGACGCTGGCGACGTCGATTCAAGAGCCCTCCGAGAAGACGAACCCAAATGTGGTGAAGGCTGTCGTCGCGATACCGGAAGGCGGGCGCGAAGGCCGCGCTCTTTATTTCACGCGCGCCACGGCGCCGTCGGGCGACGGGCCTCTTTATCACCACATCGGTATTTATGCTTACCGCAGACAAGCGCTTGATCGGTTTGTGAAGATGCCGCCATCTCCGTTGGAGAAGCGGGAAAAGCTCGAACAGTTGCGCGCTCTAGAAGCCGGAATGACGATTGCGGTTCGGGTCGTTGATACGATGCCGCTGGGCGTCGACACGCCGGAAGATTTGGAGCGCGCGCGGCAAATGCTTGCGAAGGAAAAGAAATGAACGCCAAGGCCAACACGATCGCGTTTCAAGGCGAAGCCGGCGCAAACTCGCACCTGGCTTGCCGCGAAGTCTATCCGCAGATGATCGCCTTGCCGTGCCAGACCTTCGAAGACGCGTTCGCGGCGGTGAAGGAAGGCAAAGCGCGCCTTGCCATGATTCCGATCGAGAACTCGCTGCACGGGCGGATCACCGACATTCACCACATTCTGCCGGAGTCCGGGCTCTACATCGTCGGCGAGCATTTTCTGCGCGTGCATCATCAGCTGATGGCGATCAAGGGCGCAACGCTGGATGGATTGAAGTCGGTGATGAGCCAGACTCCGGCACTCGGACAATGCCGCAATATTATCCGTTCGCTCGGGCTCAACATGATCGTGGGTGCTGATACGGCCGGGTCAGCGCGGCAGGTGGCTGAGGGGAAGGATCAAACGGTTGCGGCGCTCGCATCGTCGCTCGCGGCCGAGATCTATGGGCTGAATATTTTGAAGGCGAATGTCGAGGACGCGCCGCACAACACGACGCGTTTCTTGATCATGTCGGGTGAGCCGGACGACGCCGATGCGGGCTCAGGCGACGTGGTCACGACGTTCGTATTCCGCGTGCGCAACGTTCCGGCGGCGCTCTACAAAGCGATGGGCGGATTTGCCACGAACGGCGTCAATATGACGAAGCTCGAGTCGTATCAGCTTGGCGGCTCGTTCAGCGCGACGCAGTTCTACGCCGATATCGAGGGGCATCCGGAGGAGCGCAGCGTACGCCTTGCGCTCGAAGAGTTGCAGTTCTTCACAACGCACTTGCGGATATTGGGCGTCTATCCCGCACATGCATTTCGTAAGACGGTGGCCGCGGCCGTCTAGGTCACTCAGATTCGAGCCAGCTTTTCACGAGTTGGTGCGCGATCGCGAGCGGTGGGGGCATGCGCAGTTCCGGCGTACCCTTCTTTTCGATCGATGCTCGGATCTGGTCGCGCGTGAACCATTGGGCGTCCGACAGCTCCAGCATGTCGAGCGTAATCTCGGTGGAAACCGCGTTCGCGTAGCAACCGATCATCAGTGAGGACGGATACGGCCACGGTTGGGTCGAGTGGAAGGCTACCTGGTCGATCTTGATGCCAGCTTCTTCTTGCAGCTCGCGGGCGACAGCTTCTTCGATCGTCTCGCCGGGTTCGATAAAGCCTGCGAGAGCCGAGTAGAAGCCCTGCGGCCATTTTGCCTGACGGCCGAGTAGGCACTTGTTGTCGTGCAATGCGAGCATGATCACGACAGGATCGGTGCGCGGGAAGTGCTCCGTATTGCACCCTTCGCAATAGCGTTTGTACCCCGCGTCGGCGAGAACGGTTGCGCCACCGCAGTTCGCGCAGAAGCCATGGCGTTGGTGCCAATCGATTAGCGACTTTGCCTGCGCGAGAATAGCAGCGTCGCCGGGGTCTATTTCTTCGGCGACGGTTCGCAAATCGGCGAACGTTCCCAAGCCTGCGAGTACGCCGTCGGCGCTGGGATCCGACAGCGGCGAGATGTCGATCGCGAAATGCGCGACGCCGCCGTTGATGCCCAGAAAGATCGTTGGTGCGCCCGGCGTCTTCAACGGCAGTGCGAGTTCCGACGTGACCCATCCTGCCTCACGCCGGCCCTCGCGGTTTTTGATGAGGAACGGCATCAGTTTCCACACTGGAATGAACAGCGAGCGCTTGTCGGTGAAGGCGGCGCCCAGCCATTCCTGGTTGGTGCGATGATGGGCGGCGCGATCGAGCGGCGAGTTTGCGAAAATGTTCGGGTTCTTGGGCAGGACCAAGCTCGTGCTCATACGCCCCCGCTTTTGGCTCAACGAAATCCACAGGAAATCGGGCGCGACCATTGCATGGGCGGACGGCCCGCCGCAACGGATGAAAGCTTGCGTCCGGGCGTGCCTCGTCTGCTATAGTTTTGGTGGGAGGTTGGCGGCGGACGTGTCCCTCGCCAACCCGGTCAGATCCGGAAGGAAGCAGCCGTAACGAGTTTCGACTCGGGTCGTTCACCAGCCTCCCACCTGCGCTCCGGCGATGGGAGCTTCGGTGGGCTTACGCCCGCCTGGACGGATTTCTGGATGGCGAAGAAGGACAAGGGCTCGGACGCTCCTGCGGACGAACCGGATCTCGGATTGGGTGGCAGTGGCAAGAAGGCCGCCGCGCCGACGACGCCTGCCAACGAAAGCAAAATTCACACGCCCTACCGCGTGCTAGCGCGAAAGTACCGCCCCCAGACGTTCGAGGACGCTTTCATTGGGCAGGCGGCGATGGTGCGCACGCTGGCCAACGCGTTTGCGGCGGGTCGGATTGCGCATGCGTTCATGCTGACGGGCGTGCGCGGCGTGGGCAAGACGACGACGGCGCGGATTATCGCGAAGGCGTTGAACTGCATTGGCCCGGACGGCAAGCGGACGGAGCCCACGGTCAAGCCCTGCGGCGAATGCGAGCCATGCCGGTCGATCGCGGAATCGCGGAACGTCGACGTTTATGAAATGGACGCGGCGTCGCGCACCGGCATCGACGACATCCGCGAGATCGTCGAGGGGGTGCGCTATGCGCCGGCTGAGGTGCGCTTCAAGGTCTACATCATCGACGAAGTGCACATGCTCTCGAAGCAGGCATTTAACGGCCTGCTGAAGACGCTGGAAGAGCCGCCGCCGCATGTGAAGTTCATCTTCGCGACGACGGAAATCCGGAAAGTGCCGATCACCGTGCTGTCGCGGTGTCAGCGGTTCGATTTGAAGCGCGTGCCGTCCGAGGAGCTGGCCGCGCACCTGGCGTTCGTATGCAAGTCGGAGAATCAGCCGGCCGACGCAGCTGCTTTGGCGCTGATAGCACGCGCGGCGGAGGGTTCGGCGCGCGATGCGCTTTCATTGCTCGATCAGGCTTTCGCGCATGCGGGTGGCGCTACGATCGAAGAAGAGGCCGTTCGCACGATGCTGGGCCTCGCCGATCGCGCACGAGGGCTTGAGCTCTTTGCGATGCTTATGCGAGGCGCAATCGGCGACGCGCTGACCGAGTTTCGCGCGCAGTACGATTCGGGCGCCGATCCGCTCGCCGTGCTTCAGGACCTCGCGCAGATCTGTCACGAAGTGACGCGGACCAAAGTTGTCGGTGGTGCGTCGAGCGGTGGCGTGACAGCCGAGGAAGCGAAGCGGCTCAAAGAGCTTGCTGAGAAATTGACCGTGCCGCAGCTCGCGCGCACGTGGCAATTGATGCTGAAGGCGCTCGCCGAAGTGCAAGCGGCGCCGGACGCGGCGGCTGCTACCGAAATGGCGATGATCCGCATCGCATATGCTGCCGAGTTGCCGCCGACGGATCAGTTGGTGCGCTCCGCCGGAACAGGAGCGCCGGCGCCCACGACGCCAGCGCGCGGCGTGTCCGGTTCTTCGCCCCCACCTTCACCGCCGCCGTTGCGCATGAGTGGGCGCAGCGAACCTGCAACGGCGCGCAGCGAGCCGACGATGAGCGTCGCGCCGGCGGCAGCGCAAGCTGCGCCGCGCGCGGCCCTGCAGAGCTTTGCCGACATCGTGGCCCTTGCGCGGGAACACCGCGAAGTGCGGCTCGTCTATGCTCTTGAGCATTGGGTCCATCTCGTGCGGTTCGAACGCGGGCGGTTGGAGCTTCGGCTCGATCCGGCGGCGCCGCCGGCATTGCCGGGCGAGTTGTCCGACAAGCTTGCCAAATGGGCCGGCGAGCGTTGGGTCGTGTCCGTTTCAAGCGCCACAGGCGAGCCATCGATTGCAGAGCGTAAGGATGCAGAAGACCAAGCGCGCCGGGCATCGGCAGCACAGGACCCTTTGCTGAAGGCGGCAATGGCGGCGTTCCCGGGCGCAAAGATCGTGGCCGTGCGCGACCGCGATGCGTTCGACATCGAATCCGAGGGCGGTGATACGTCATGAAGAACTTCGGCGATATCATGAAGCAGGCGCAGCAGCTGCAGCAGCGATTTCAAGAGGCGCAGGAGCGCGTGACGGCGCTCGAGGCGGAGGGGCAATCGGGCGGCGGCATGGTGCGCGTGACGTTGAACGGCAAGGGGCTGGCAACAGCGGTCGCGATCGATCCGTCGCTGATCGATCCGAAAGACCCCGGGATGCTTGAAGACTTGTTGCGTGCCGCGATCAACGATGCGCGCGCGAAGGTCGATGCGCGCGTGAGCGACGAAATGTCAAAGGCAACGGGCGGCTTTCCGTTGCCGCCAGGAATGAAGTTCTAACGCAATGGCAGCGCTTTCCGGTCCCGAAATCGAACGGCTGGTGCAGCTGCTGAGCCGGCTGCCGGGCTTGGGGCCGCGTTCCGCACGCCGCGCTGCCTTGGCGCTCATCAAGAAGAAGGAAAGTCTCCTGCAGCCGCTCGCCACCGCGCTCGAAGAAGTGGGGCGGGTCATCAAAGTGTGCTCGACGTGCGGCAACTTCGATACGTCGAACCCGTGCGGTGTCTGTGTGGACCCCAAACGCGATAGCGCACTTATCTGTGTGATCGAAGACGTGGCGGACCTTTGGGCGCTTGAGCGCGCTGGTGTATTCCGCGGGCGCTACCACGTGCTCGGCGGCACGCTCTCAGCGCTCGACGGCCGCGGGCCCGATCAACTGAACATCGGCGCGTTGGTCGAACGAGTGAAGGTCGGCGGTATCCGCGAAGTGGTTCTGGGCCTGAACGCGACCGTCGAGGGGCAGACAACCGCGCACTATGTGACCGACCTAATCGCGCCACTTGGCGTTTCCGTCACGCGCCTCGCCCACGGCGTGCCGGTCGGAGGCGAACTCGACTACCTGGACGAGGGCACGTTGGCCGCAGCGTTTGCGGCACGGCGGGCGATGTAGCTGGCGTTCACCAAGGTGTCGCCTTGACGAGCGGTTTGGTTGGTTTTAGGTCCTGAAGCATGTCTTTGAGACCTATCCTTATCGCTCCGGACCCGCGGTTGAAGCAGGTGTCGGCACCTGTCGCGGTGGTGACTGACGAACTGCGCCGGTTGATGGACGACATGCTTGAGACCATGTACGCGGCGCCGGGCATCGGGTTGGCGGCGATCCAGATCGGCGAGGCGAAGCGGATCATCGTGATCGACGTTGGCAAGCCTAAGCCCGGGGCGGAAGATGCCGAGGACGAGGAAAAGCGCAAGGAGCGCGATCCCGATCCGATGTTCTTTGTGAACCCGGAAATCGTTTGGGCGTCGGACGACAAGGTGCTGTGCGAGGAAGGGTGCTTGTCGGTTCCGGACCTCTATGAAGAGGTGGAGCGACCGTCGCGCGTAAAGGTTCGCTACATCGACTATCAGGGGAAGGCCCAAGAAATCGACTGCGAGGGCATGCTCGCGGTTTGCATTCAGCACGAGATGGATCACCTAGAAGGCGTGCTCTTTATCGATCATCTGTCGCGGCTGAAGCGCGAGATGATGCTGAAGAAGCTAGCCAAGGCGCGCAAGCGCGAGACGGCGTGAAGCGTCTGCGCCTAGCGTTCATGGGGACGCCTGCCTTTTCGGTGCCGACGCTCGAGGCACTGATGGGTGCGGGGCACGAGGTGGTAGCGGTCTATTCGCAACCGCCGCGGCCTTCGGGACGCGGGCACAAGCTGCAACCTTCAGCGGTTCAGGCGGCGGCGGAGCGGCTCGGCATTCCCGTGCGCGTGCCCACGAGTCTGAAGGGCGCGGAGGAGCAGGCAGCCTTCGCGGCGTTGAACCTCGATGCGGCGGTTGTCGTGGCGTATGGGCTGCTGCTGCCGAAAGCGATTTTGGCGGCGCCACGTCTTGGTTGTTTCAATCTACATGCGTCGTTGCTGCCGCGCTGGCGGGGGGCGGCGCCCATTCATCGCGCGGTAATGGCGGGCGATGCTGAGACCGGCGTGATGGTCATGCGCATGGAGGAAGGCCTGGATACGGGCCCCGTGCTCGCAACATCGCGCATGTCGATCACCGACGAGACGACGACCGGTGATCTGCAAAATTCGCTGGCGCGAGATGGCGCGCGGTTGATGGTCGAAACGCTCACCGGCGACTTGCGCAGCGTTCCGCAAGAGGTTGATGGCGTCACTTACGCGAAGAAAATTGTGCCTGAGGAAGCGAAAATCGATTGGACGCAGCCGGCGCGCACCGTGCTTCGGCACATACACGGTCTCAATCCCGCTCCCGGCGCTTGGACGATGGCGGGGGATGCGCGGTTGAAGATACTGCGTGTGCGTGTCGTCTCGGGCAGGGGCGTGCCGGCAACCCTGATTGCGGCACCGTTTGTCGTCGCATGCGGTGACGGAGCAGTTGAGATCATCGAATTGCAGCGGGCGGGGCGTGGCGTGCAGGGCGTGGACGAGTTTCGTCGGGGCTTTCCGGTCGCCGTCGGGGCGCGGCTTACCTGATGCGCTGGAAGCTTACGATCGAATATGACGGGACGCCGTTCGTGGGCTGGCAGCGGCAAGACAATGGAGCGTCGGTGCAGGCGGCCGTCGAGCAGGCCATCCTGAAGCTAACGGGTGAGAGCGTTACGATTGCTGCGGCGGGGCGAACGGACGCGGGCGTGCACGCTTACGGCCAGGTCGCGCATGCGGATATCGCAAAGGCGTTTGCGGCGGAAAAGATGCGCGACGCGTTAAATGCGCATCTGCGGCCACATCCGGTGGCCGTGCTTTCGGCCGATATTGTCGCCGATGATTTTCATGCGCGATTCGATGCGACCGCACGGCACTATCTCTACCGCATCGTGAACCGGCGCTCGCCGCTGACGTTGGACGCCGGCAAAGCATGGCAGGTGCAGGCGACGCTCGACGTTGAGGCAATGCACGCGGCGGCGCAGCGGTTGATCGGCCATCACGATTTCACGACATTTCGTGCGGCTGAGTGTCAGGCGAAGTCGCCGATGAAGACGCTCGACCGGTTGGACGTTTCGCGTGCGGGCGAGGAGATATCAGTGCGCGCTTCGGCACGTTCGTTCCTGCATCATCAGGTGCGCTCGATGGTTGGGACGCTGAAGCTTGTCGGTATGGGCAAGATGACAGCCGGCGACGTCGCCGCAGCGCTCGCCGCGCGAGATCGCAGCGAATGCGGGCCGGTTGCGCCACCTGACGGGCTCTATTTGGTTCGTGTCGACTACGGTCCTAAAATCTAGCAAACAGCACTCGGGAGACAGCTTCATGGATCGCCGTCAATTTCTGCTTGGGTCGACGGCGATGTTGGTTGCGGCCGCGTGCGAGACGCTACCGATGGACCAAGGTATTGACGGCACGCTCGATGTCGTGGTCCGGGGCGGCACCGTCTATGACGGCACGGGGACCGAAGGGCGGCTCGCCGATGTCGGTATCGCGGGTGATCGTATCGTTGCGGTCGGCGATCTTTCGCGAGCGCACGCACACTCCGTCGTCGACGCGAACGGGATGGCGGTCGCGCCGGGGTTCATCAACATGCTGAGTTGGGCGAACGAGAGTTTGCTCCAAGACGGGCTTTCGCAGAGCGATATTCGCCAAGGCGTGACGCTGGAGGTGATGGGCGAGGGCGATTCTATGGGGCCGCTCAATGCGCGAACCAAGGCCGAACTCATCAAACAACAGAGCGACATCAAATACGACGTGCCGTGGACGACTTTTGGCCAATATTTCGAGTTGCTTGAGAAGCGCGGCATATCGACGAATGTCGCATCTTATGTGGGTGCCGCGACGATCCGCACGCATGAAGTCGGTTACGACAATCGCAAGGCGACGCACGAGGAGCTCGCGCGCATGCAAGAGCTTGTGCGATCCGCGATGCGGGAAGGTGCGATGGGCGTTGGCTCTTCGTTGATCTACGCACCGGGAAGCTTTGCAGATACGGGGGAGCTTGTCGCACTGACGGCGGCGGCGCACGAGTTCGGCGGCGGCTATATCTCGCACATCCGCAGCGAGGCCGACCGCTTTCTCGAGGCGATCGATGAACTGATCGATGTCGGGCGGCGCACCGGCGCACCGGTCCAAATCTATCACATGAAGCCCGCGGGGCAGGCTAACTGGAACAAAAGCCAAGCGGCGATCGATCGGTTGAACGCGGCCCGTAAGGCGGGCGTGGATGTGACGGCGAACATCTATTCCTACACGGCAGGTGCTACGGGGCTCGATGCGGCGATGCCGCTGTGGGTGCAGGAGGGCGGGCACGATGCGTGGGTTGCGCGTCTTAAGAAGCCCGAGATTCGCGCTCGCGTTTTGCGCGAGATGCGGGCCAAGCCTGTCGGATGGGAAAACCTTTACCGGGCGGCCGGCGGTGCGGACAAAGTGATTTTGATCGCCTTTAAGAACGAGAAGTTGAAGCCCTTGACCGGGAAGACTTTGGCCGAGGTCGCGGCGATGCGTGGGACTTCACCCGAGGACACGATGATCGATCTTGTCATCGAAGACGATAGCCGAGTCGGCACCGCCTATTTCGTCATGGATGAGGATAATATTCGCCGCAACATCGCGTGGCCTTGGACGTCGGTCGGGTCGGACGCCGAGAGTTTGGCGCCGGAGGGCGTGTTCCTGCAATCCAATCCGCATCCGCGGGCCTACGGGTGCTTTGCGCGTTTCTTCGCGAAATATGTGCGCGACGAGAAAGTGATCTCTTTGGCCGATGGGATCCGTCGGGTAACGGGGCTGCCGGCGCAGAATTTGCGCCTTAAGGATCGCGGACGATTGGCGCAGGGTTTTATGGCCGACGTTGTGGTGTTCGATCCGGCGAAAATTCAAGATCATGCGACGTTTGCAAAGCCCCATCAGTACTCGACCGGTGTTGCGGACGTGCTCGTCAATGGTGTGCAGGTGTTGCGCGATGGCGAGCACACCGGCGCGAAGCCGGGGCGGTTCGTGCGGGGGCCTGGCTTTAAGGCGTGAGGTCCACGAGTTCGACTTGGATCGGCGCGATTGTCCGCCCGAAGAAGCGGCTGCCGACGCGGGCGAAGCGTTCCGGTGCATCAGTGCCCATGAATGTGGGTGCCTTGGCGGAGCCGCTGCGGCGCAATGCGCGGGTGTTCAGCAACGTTTCGACTTCTTCAGCGGTCGTGGCCGCGCTGTCGACGAGCGCCACTGCGTTGCCGACGGCCTTTGCGATTGCTTCGACGAGAACCGGAAAATGCGTGCAGCCCAGCACCAGCGTGTCCGGACGGTCGGATGCGACGAAGATGTCGTGCAAGTAGCGCTCGGCGGCTCGTTCGGGGACCTCGCCGTCCGTCCAACCTTCTTCGGCGAGCGCGACGAATAGAGGACAGGCGCGCTGCACTACGTTGGCGCCCGGCCGCAATGCATGGATGGCGCGCACATAGGCGCCGCCGTTGACGGTGCCTTCCGTTGCGATGACGGCGATCGTGCCGCCACGGCTGGCGGCGACAGCTGCGCGGGCACCTGGTTCAACCACGCCGAAAACGGGCACCGGCGCGTAGGCTGCGGCCAAAACAGGTAGCGCGACGGCGGAGGCCGTGTTGCAGGCGACGACGATGAGCTTCGGCTGGAAGCGCATCAGCGCGCGGGTTGCTTGGACGGCGTATCGGGTGACGGTCTCGGCGCTTTTGGTGCCGTAGGGTAGCCGTGCAGTGTCACCCAGATAAACGAGATGCTCGGCCGGCAAACGCTTTGCGATTGCGGCGGCGACAGTGAGACCGCCCACGCCGGAGTCGAAGATCGCGATGGGCGCGTCGTTCATGGGCTAGCTGGGATCCACAGACCGGCGGCAAACGAAAGCCCCAGCGCGAAATAGATCTGCAGCACAAAGCCCAAGAGCGCGGTGCTGGCTGCGATGCTCCAGCCGGCATCCAAGGCTGTCTCGGCGGTGTAGTAGCGATAGTACAGTGTGAAAATCAGCGTGATTAGGTTGAGGCCGATGGCATCGTCGGCGCTGATGAATCCGGCGGCAAAAAGCAGGAAGGCCGGCATATTGAACAGATAGACGACAATCGTGCCCCAATTGTGCGCGATGATTAGCGGCGCATATCGATTGGCAAGACCCAAGAAACGCAAGACGAAAATCATCACCAACGGGAAAATGGTCCATTGAACGGCAAGTGCCACTGTCGAGAACACGGCGTCGCCCACGCCGTAGGCTTGCTCGACCGCCTGTTTCACTTGGCTCTCGCTCGCGGTGACCTGAACTGAAATGAGGTCCGCGATGATATTCATCGGTAGGACGATGAGGAATGCCGCGAACGAGCGGTAAAAGCCCTCGACTGTCAGATCGAACTTATCCCACGCGCGCTTGTCGCGCATGACAAGGCCAAAGGCGGCATCGACGGAGCGATTGACGTAGGCGATGTCGACGCTCACGCGGCACCTTGCTCGAAGTAGGCGGTCAGGATCGCTTCGTAGATCTTTGTCAAACGTTCAAGGTCGCTAAGTTTCACCGCCTCATCTGTCTTGTGCATGGTCGTGCCCGCAAGTCCGATCTCGGCGACGGGGCAATGATGATGGATGAAGCGGGCGTCGGAGGTGCCGCCGGTTGTGGAGAACGTCGGGCTGTCGCCGGTCGCGCCGGCGATCGCGCGTTCGAGCAATGCGGTGAATGCGCCTTGCTTCGTCAGGAAGGGGTGTGCGCCTCGGACAAATTTGATCTCGTGTGTGAGACGCAACGGCTTCAGCGCCGCTTCGCACTCGCCGGTGATCCAGCGTTCCAAGTCTTCAGCAGATTGTTCGGTGTTGAAGCGTATGTTGAATGTCGCGCGGGCGGCTGCGGGGATCACATTCGTTGCCGGGTTAGCGACATCGACGGTGGTGACTTCGAGGTTCGAAGCTTGGAAGTCCTTCGTGCCGGCGTCGAGTTTGCGGGCGGTCAAGCGTGCGAGCGCGGCGACGAGGCCTGGTATCGGGTTCTTTGCGCGGTCGGGATAGCCGACGTGGCCTTGCATGCCCTTGACAGTTAGATAACCGGTCAGACTTCCGCGGCGACCGATTTTGACCGTGTCGCCGGCCGCGAACTCGGCAGTCGGTTCGCCGACGATGCAGTGGTCGATGCGTTCGCCGTTTTCCTTCATCCATTCGAGGACGCGCACGGTACCGTCGACTGCTGGACCTTCTTCATCGCCGGTGATGAGCAGGCTGATGAGCAGGCTGATCGAGCCCTTGTTCCCGTAACGGTCGGCCGTGCGGGCAACGGCGGCGATGAAAGCTGCAATCGCGCTCTTCATGTCGGCCGCGCCGCGGCCGAACAACGTGCCGTCCTCGATCTTCGCCGCGAACGGATCGTGGCGCCAGATCGATGTGTCGCCGGGCGGCACAACGTCTGTGTGGCCCGCGAAGCAGAAGTTGGGCGCTGCAGTACCGAGGCGCGCGTAGAGGTTTTCGATCTTCGGACCGCCGGTGCTAAACGCAAGTCGCGTGCAAGTGAAGCCAAGGCTCGTCAGCGCACGCTCAAGAACGGCGATCGCGCCGCCGTCTTGCGGCGTCACGCTGTGGCATCGAATGAGGTCCTGAGCCAGGGACAGGGGGTCGGCGAGACGCGCGCGCACTTGTGTTTCCATGGGGGCGATTTAGAACCGGCTCGGCACAAGGTCAATTCAACCAGACCGAAGTTAACAGCGAGGAAGTCATGACAGGCCGGCTAGGCGGAAAAGTGGCGGTGATTACGGGTGGTGCCTCGGGAATTGGGCGCGGAACTGTCGACCTTTTCGTGCGGGAAGGCGCCAAAGTAGTGGCGGCCGATATCCAGGACGACAAAGGGGCGCGGCTCGAGGAAGATCTCGGCAAGGCCGTCCGCTACGTCCGCTGCGACGTCACGCGGGAGAGCGACGTCAAAGCTGCGATCGATTTGGCGGTGAAATCGTTCGGGCGGGTCGATTGCATCTTTAACAATGCGGGAACGCCGGGCGCCCTCGAAAACGCCGAGACCGTAACGGCGGAGAGCTTCGACGCCGTGATGCATCTGCACCTACTGGGGGCGATGTTCGGCATGAAGCACGCCGCGCCGGTGATGCGGGCGCAGGGTGGGGGCTCGATCATATCGACCGCCTCCATCGCCGGGCTGCAGAACGGGTTCGGACCGATCCTCTATTCGACGGCGAAGGCTGCGATTGTCCATATGACCAGGGTCGCGGCCGCCCAGCTTGGGCCGATGAACATCAGGGTCAATTGCATTTGCCCCGGCCTCATCGCGACACCGATTTTTGCGAAAGGCGTGGGCATGGCGACGCAGGTCGCGGATCAAACCGTGACGGCAATCGGCGCTGTCATGAAGAATTCGCAGCCGATCCCGCGCGCGGGAATGCCGGAGGACATCGCGGAGGCGGCGCTGTTTCTTGCATCCGACGGGTCGCGGTTCGTCAACGGGCACGCGCTTGTCGTCGATGGCGGGATCACGGTCGGGCCAACCGGAGCGGCGCAGGAGCAGGTGTTCCTGCCATTTATGCAGGCGATGGGAATTGACCCTGCCATCCTCGAACAAATGTCGGCGCAGACGAAGGCGTAGGGCGCATGATCATCGTTGCGGGTACTGTGCGCGTCGATCCTGCGAAGCGGGAGGCTGCACGGGCGGTTATGGAGAAGGTGATCAGGGCGTCGCGTGGCGAGGACGGCTGCATCGACTATGCGTACGGCATTGATGTGCTCGACTTAGGGCTCGTGCGCGTATGGGAAGTGTGGCGCGATCGTGAGGCGTTGCAGCGGCACTTCCAGACACCGCACTTGGGCGAGTGGCGCGCGGCATGGCCGGCGTTCGGGATCACCGACCGGAAGCTTGCGATCTATGATGTCAGCGGAACGACGCCGCTATGAGCGTTTCGGCGGCGCGGATTCGAGTGCGCTGACAAGCAGCTCCAGCGCGTCCACTGCGAACCAGTTCATGTTTGTCCATCGATCGTCGATACCGGTCCGCAGCGTGCGAACGCGCGAGATCGGTCCCGAAACACCGAGGCAGGTGTGGCCGGCAGGGTCGCCGTAGCCGTTGCCGGTGGGACCGGAAGCGCCGGTTTCGGCGAGGCCCCATTCGACGCGGTGCTTGGCGCGGATCGTTTCGGCGAGAAACGCAGCGTAGGGTTCGCTGGATGAACGCATGTCGCCCAAGCTCTCGCGATCGAGATTGAGCAAGCCTTTGAACGCGCGCGCCGAGTAAATCACGCCGCCGCCTGCATAGTATGCGGAAGCGCCTGGGACCGCGAGCAATGCAGCCGAAATCAAACCACCCGCGGACGATTCGGCCACTGCGATACGCTCGCCGCGAGTGACGAGAATTGCGGCGGCTTTGGCGGCGGGTATCCTTGGGTCGTGCATGCCAGCAATCCTTGTTCAGTACACACCCGGCACAATACGGTAAGGAACGCGTTTGACGTAATTGCTCCACAAGGCTTTGTACTTCTCGGCGCAACGTCTGTCGTCGTCGATTTGGCGGGGGACGAGCAGCGCAACGTAGTAGAGCGGGTAGAGCCACGGCCCAATGTGGTCCGGATAGCCAAGGGCAAGCGTGAGGCCGATCGCCATCAAAAGCTCGCCCAGATAGTTCACGTGACGAGCAACGCCCCAGAAGCCGCTGACCAGAAGCTTGTGTTCGCCGTCCGTCAGAGCCGTCGGTTCGATGAGACCAAGGAACTTGGCTGTCGGATCGCGTTTGAATTGGTACTTTTGCATGTTCGCGCCGCGCGCCAACGACCAGCCTAGAAAGAAGAGTAGTGCGGCGAGCGCTAGTATGACGGCGGGTGTGTGGGGACTGGGAAGATGGGCGGTCGACCAAAGACCGACCGCGTAGAAATACGGATAGAAGAGAAGGCATCCCCACCCGAGTTTGAAGCCAACGCGTTCGGCGAAGAAATCATATGTGTAGAGGTGTACGCGTTCAAAAAAGAGGTACTCACTCAAGAAGAAGGTGAAGAGGGCGATATAAAGGGTCACGCCGGGCGAGGGATCGTCGGGAAACACCCACATCTTGGCGTCCATACGTCCGCCGAACCATTGCGGGTTCGCGGCTCGACCGAGAAACAGGTCCGCGAGCAGACCCTTCTCGGTGCGCGGCGCGCTGAGAACGACGCCAAACGTGAAGAGCAGACCGAAAACACACGCGCCGGCCAAACCTTCGAAGCGCGTGGTCCAAAAGAAATCCCACGCCAGCCACCCCGACGAACAGGCGAACGCCCAGAGCCCGATGGTAAGCCAATAGACGACCAGACCGTTCAACCGATACCGGTAGGGCTTCTGTGTCGCGGGATCTGTCACGTAGCCGTCGACAGTCCGGGCAGGAACGATCACATGCAACACAGTGACGAGAGCGTACACGCCTGCAGGCGCTAAGAACCCAGCAAGGGTCATGAGAGATCCTTCGTCGAACGGGCGAAGACATCGATCGCGGTGCGCCGCGATAGGATGCGGCCGATCACGAAGCGTGCGATGCGGTTGACCGCGCCCGGCACAACGACCGGGCCGCGGCCCAGCGCATCGAGGGTTCTCTCCGCTACGACGTCCGCGTCGAGAGTTCCGGGCGCGTCTCTTGCCGCAGTCTTGGCGTAGCCGGGCGTTCGGATGGCCCCGGCGCTCGATACCACGACGTCGACGCCGTTCGGGCGAAGTTCGCGCCAGAGACCTTCGCCCAGAACTATGTTGAACGCCTTGGACGCGGCGTAGGTCGCGATGCGCGGTGCGCCCTGGTATCCCGCGAGTGAGGACATCAAGACAATACCGCCGCGACCGCGCGCCACCATTTTGGGAGCGAGCATACGGGCAAAGATCAGCGGGCCGCGCACGTTGACGTCGACGACGTGAAGAAGATCGCCGAGCGGGCGGCTCAACAGATCGCCGATGGGCGCGTGGGCTGCGTTGTAGACGGCGAGACCGATTTCGAGACCGTCGGTCAGCGCGGCGAGCGCGTTCGGAAAATCCGGCCGGGCCATGTCGACGACTTCGGTATGGACCTCGACTTTAGTGTCGGCGCGGATGCGTTTGGCGACCCCTTCTAGTCGGTCGGCTCTGCGCGCCAAAAGCAACAGATTCAAGCCGCGCGCCGCAATCGCCGCCGCGAATGCGGCGCCAAGCCCTTCGGACGCACCAGCGACGACCGCCCAGGGTCCGTATCTCGATACAAACGGTGGCGGCGTGATGCGATCGCTCACTTCGGATCGTCTAATCGCGCAACAAGTCGTTGATGCTCGTCTTCGAGCGGGTGCGTTCGTCCACGGTCTTCACGATGACGGCACAGTAGAGCGAGGGTTTGCCTGGAGCGCCTGGCAGAGTGCCTGCGACGACGACGGAATAGGGCGGCACGCGGCCTTGGTGGATTTGGCCGGTCGCGCGATCGACGATTTTCGTCGATTGACCGATGAACACGCCCATGCCGATGACCGCACCTTCCCCGACGATGACGCCTTCGGCGACTTCGCTGCGGGCGCCGACAAAGCAATTGTCTTCGATGATGACGGGGTTTGCCTGAAGTGGCTCAAGTACGCCGCCTAAACCCGTACCGCCGGAGATGTGGCAGTTGCGGCCCACTTGCGCACACGACCCGACCGTCGCCCACGTGTCGATCATCGTGCCTTCGCCAACGTTTGCGCCGACATTGATGAAGCAGGGCATCAGCACCGCACCCCGTGCAACGTGGGCGGAATGACGAACGATCGCGCCAGGTACGGCACGGAAGCCCGCTCGCGCGAAGTCCTCGGCCGACCATTTTGCGAATTTCGAAGAAACCTTGTCGTACCAGTGTGCACCGCCGGGTGCGCCCGGAATCGGCTCCATCGGATTCAGCCGAAACGAAAGCAGGACCGCCTTTTTGATCCATTGATGCGTGTGCCACTCGCCGCCCGATTTTTCCGCGACGCGGAATTCGCCGCAGTCGAGCGCCGCCAGCGTTTCCTCGATCGCCTTGCGTGCGGGGCCGCGGGTCGCCGGCGAGATCGAGTCGCGCGCCTCCCAGGCTTCGTCGATTGCGATCTGCAGGTTTGTCCAGCTCATTGGGCAGCCTTCAAGCGAATGGTGGTTAGGAACCGGGCGAGGTCGTCGGTGCGGTGATGCACGTGCGGTGCATCGGCCGGTGCGTCGCCCCAACTACGCACCGCCGGATCGGCGTGGCCGTCGGCGCTGCGCACCAATACTGTCGTCATACCCAACGCATGGGCCGGCGCCAAGTTGCGGTCGAGGTCTTCGAACATGGCCGCGCGTTTCGGGTCGATCTTGTGCTTGGTCACGAAGCGATCAAAGGTCTCGAGCTTCGGCTTTGGGATGAAGTCGGCGTGCGCGATGTCGAAGATGTCCTCGACGTGATCATGGATGCCGATCCGGTTCAGCACGCGCTTGGCGTGGGCGACCGTGCCGTTCGTGAACACAAGACGGCGACCGGGCAGACGCTGAAGCGCTCCGGCAAGCGCTTCGTTCGGCGGTACGACGGAAACATCGATATCGTGCACGAAATTCAGGAATTTCTCCGGCTTGATCCCGTGCAACTGCATGAGGCCTGAAAGGGTCGTGCCATGGTCGCGGTAGTATTGCTTCTGAAGACGGTAGGCCTCGTCACCATCCACTTGGAGCAAGTCGGAGATAAACGCCCGCATCTTGACGTCGATCTGCGCGAATAGGTTGCAGGATGGCGGATAAAGCGTGTTGTCGAGGTCGAAGACCCAAACGTCGATGGCGCTGAAATCGGGCGAGGGTTGGGTCATGTGCGGGCGGAATAGCCCGATCACACACCTCATCGCAACCGATTGTTAACTACTTCGGGAAAAGCCCCCTTAAAGGGCGCGCGCTTAGGCTTCAGGCAGGTTGCGGGTGGGTGGATCTATGTTGAAGCGGATGATCGGCGACAAGGGCATGCGCGAGGCGCGGCCCGGAAAGATGTCCTACGAAGATGCGCGCGCGTCTCTTGAGCGGCATGCACACAGCGCGCGCTTGTTTTTGGCCGCCCGGGCGGACGTGGAGCCGGAGATTCTCTACTACCTTGCGAACGACCAAACGGCGGACGTGCGGCGGCTGGTGGCTGCGAATCCCAGCACACCGCAGCAGGCGAACAAGGTGTTGGCTGGGGATAGCGACGAGGACGTACGGTACATACTGGCGTGCAAGGTGGGTCGCCAGGTCACGGATCCGAACGCCGTGCTCACGGCGCGCTCGCACGCGCTCGCCATCGAGGTGGTTGAGCGGCTCGCGCATGATCGTTCGCCGCGTGTTCGCGAAGCGTTGGCGCTGACAGGCGCGCGCGCTCACTAACTACTGCGACGCATCTTTGCGGGCAGCGAATTCGAATGTGAGGCCGGGGCGGCCGCCTGTGTCGATTTCCAGAAAGCCGGTGCTCTTAAAGCTGCGACCTTGGCAGTCGCTGGCGTCGTCGATTTCAAACGTGGCGTCGCGCGTGCAGAACTGTTTCGTCCCACCCCAAGTTTCGGCGACGCCCTCCGCACGGTCGGCTGCAGCAAACGCGTAGACGTAGCGGTCGGTCAGCCGGTCTTTGATGACCTTCTCGCATTGGCCGGGCTGCAGGCGCCACCAGCCCATGCTGCGCTTCTTTCCCTGCGATTCGAGGCCGAGGGCGGAGAAGATGATGTCTTGCGTGCGGTTGCAGAATGTGAGGCCCGCGCCAGCTTGGTTCTTCGCCGCTTCGGCGAGCAGTTTGTTGTAAAGGCCTGCCGCGTCGTTCGGCGCGACGCCGAGAGCGGTGCGGACCTGAACCAAGGCTTCGGCGAACTTCGGTCCTGGAACGCCGTCGATGGTGCCTTCGAAGCGGCCGAGATCGGCGAGCAAGCGCTGCAAACCAGCGATGCGCGCCTGGTCGAGCGACTTGTAACCCGGGGTTTCGGCAAGCGTGGTCGTCCAAGCGGTTTTGCCCTCGGTGTCCACGCGGGCGAAGCCTTGGCTCTCATAACCTGGGCCGCACTGATCGCTGCCATCGCTCGTGGCCGAGAATGTTCCTTTGCCCGTGCAGAGCGTCTGCGCGCCGCCCCAGATGCGTATAGAGCCCGAGTGAGCGAAGGACGAGCGGGCGAACGTGTAGAATGTCGGCTGCTTGAGTTCACCCTTGATGACGACACGACATTCGCCTGCCGGAACGATCCACCATCCGCGCGTCGAGAGCAGGCCGCCGTTACGGATGCCGACAGCAATCGATAGTGCATAAGACGTGCGATTGCAGAACGAGTAGTCGCTTTTGGCGTTCGCGGCGGGCCTTTGCGGTTGCAGGTTACCGACACCTGGTATCGGTTTGGCTGCGGCATCCACGGGAGGTGTGCCCGGGGCCGATACGATGCGGGGTTTCGCCTGACGTGGCGTGGCAGGTTTTACCGCTTGATCCCGAAGTTCGCTCCCCGGCGTCATCGGCATCACGACTGGGCGCGGCGTCGTCGCGGGGGGAGGGGCTTCCTCGGCTGGCGCGGGTTGCGCCTGCACGCCGCCGCTTGAAAGCGCCAACGCGATACTCATCGACAGCGCAAGTCGGCGCAACAAAACGATCACTGCAAGTCCTTGAAAAGGCGAGCCTTAGTCGCGAACGATCATGGTGCCTGCGCCGTGCTCTGTAAACAGTTCGATGAGCAGAACATGTTGGACACGGCCGTCGAGAATGACGGCGGCGCGAACGCCGCGTTCGGCCGCGTCGATGCAGGTTTCGACCTTGGGAATCATACCGCCCGAGATCGTGCCATCCTTGATTAGCGCGCGCGCCTCGGTTGTGGTGAGCCGTTCGATCAAATTGCCGTTGCGGTCCATGACCCCTGGAACATCGGTCAGGAGCAGCATTCGGTCAGCCTTTAGGGCGCCGGCGACGGCACCCGCAACGGTGTCGGCGTTGATGTTGTAGGTCTCGCCTGATCGCCCCACGCCAATTGGAGCGATCACGGCCACCATGTCGGAGCGCACGATGGTCTGGACGACTTCGATGTTGATCTCTTCCGGTTCGCCGACGAAGCCCAAGTCGATGGTCTCGTCCTTGCCGGTGTTGGGGTTGCGGCGCGTTTTCAGGAGCTTCTTGGCGACGATCAACTGGCCGTCTTTGCCCGACACACCGACGGCCTTGCCGCCCGCATTGTTGATGGCGGAGACGATCTGCTTGTTGACGGTGCCGGTTAGAACCATCTCGACGACGTCGATAGCGGCTTGATCGGTGACCCGCAGGCCATCGATGAACGACGACTTGATTTCGAGCCGCTTTAGCATTGCGCCAATCTGCGGTCCGCCGCCATGCACGACGACCGGGTCAATGCCGGTTTGACGCATCAGGACAATGTCTTGTGCGAAGTGCGCGGCCACGCCTTCCTCGCCCATTGCGTTACCGCCGTATTTCACCACCACCGTCTTTTGGTCGTAGCGCAGGATGTAGGGCAAGGCTTCAGTCAGCACACGCGCCGTCGCGCGCCACTTCGCCAATTGGCGAAGGTTTTGGATGCGCTCGTCTTTGCCTTGGTAGGTGTGGTCGTCCGGTGGTGAACTCATGCGGGCCCTAAAGCGCTAACGGCGCGCCTTATAACGCGTTTCGGCGAGGTCCGCGAGGTGGGCCCGAAGCTCGGGTAAACCGGTCTTGGTTTCCGAGGAAGTTGCGAAAACGTCGGGATGGGCTGCAACGTGTTCCTTCGCGACGGCCGTGACGGCATTAACCGCCTCGGCCAATCCGGTCGCGTTCAGCTTGTCGATCTTGGTTAGTACGATGAGGAATGACGCGGCGGCTTCGTTGAGCAAGCCCATCATTATCTTGTCGTTGTCGTTCGCGCCGTGGCGGGCATCGATAAGCAAGCAAACGCGGCGCAACTGCGGGCGGCCACGAAGATAGGCTTCGATCAGACGGTGCCAGTCCGCCGACATTGTCTTTGAGACCTTTGCAAAGCCATATCCCGGCAAATCCGCAAGCGTCAGGCGTCCGCCCAAGTCGAACAAGTTGATATCGCGCGTCCGGCCCGGCGTATTCGACACGCGGGCCAGCGTGTTGCGGTTCGTCAGCGCGTTCAGCAGGCTCGACTTTCCGACGTTTGACCGGCCGGCGAAGGCAATCTCCGGCAGCTTCGTCGGCGGCAGGTCTTCAAATTTGGCAACAGGCCGCAGGAATTTGCAGTCCTGCATGAACAACTTGCGAGCATATTCAAGGCGTTTGCTCACGGGCCCGAAGCTTTGCCGCCCAGCCAGGAGGGCCATTTCAAATTATCGATGACTTCGATCGGCACATTCATGCGCCGCATCAGTACGTATTGCTGAAGTATGCCCCACAGGTTGCTGACCGTCCAATAGATCACAAGTCCAGCTGCGACCTGGCCCATCATGTACGTGAACATGACCGGCATGAATTGCATAACCTGCTGTTGCGTCGGGTCGCCCTGTTGCGGGCTCATCTTCATCTGAAACCACATCGTGAAGCCCATCAACAGGGGCCAGACGCCAATGTGAAGCCATGTGGGTACGGCGAACGGCAACAGTCCGAACAGGTTGACGAAGGATGTCGGGTCGGCCGCCGACAAATCGCGAATCCAGCCGAGGAAAGGCGCGTGACGCATCTCGATCGTGACATAGAGCACCTTCATCAGCGAAAAGAGAATCGGCATCGTCAGGAGGATCGGCAGGCAACCCATCATCGGGTTGACCTTTTCGCGCTGGAACAGAGCCATCTGCTCTGTGCGCAGCTTCATCGGGTCTTCTTTGTATCGGTCTTGCAGCACCTTTAGTTCGGGCTGGACCTTTTTCATCTTGGTCATCGACTCGTAAGAGCGCTGTGCCAAGGGGAAAATCAGGATTTTGATGACGACCGTGAGCAGAATGATCGCGATGCCGAAATTCCCGACGAGCTTGTTCAGCCAATCGAGCGCGCGGAACATCCAATAGGTGAAGAACGAGAACCAGCCCCAGTCCATCGTCATATCGTAGCGTTCGACGCCTAGCTGCTTCTGATAGGCCTCGATCAACGAGACGACTTTGGCGCCCGCGAAGATGTGATGCGTGACGCTGGCTGTACCGTTCGCCGGGACGTTGCGGGCACCCAGCAGATAGTCGGCGCGGAAATTCTCGACGCCGCCGACTTTGCCGTAGGAGAAGCGACCGGTGAACTGTTCCTTCTGCGGCGGGATCAGCGTCGCCATCCAGTATTTGTCCGTGAGGCCGAGCCAACCGCCGGTACTGTCGAGCTTCAGTTCGCCTTTCTCGTAGTCCCGCATCTCGGAGTAGGTACCCTTGTTCTGCAGGATGCCCTGCATCACGCCGTACATGCCTTCGTGAACGAACCAGATGCCCTGGTGCTTTGGTTCGCCTTCGCGGGCGACGAGTGCGTAGGGGTAGACCGTGACAGGCACGGCGGAGTGGTTCTCGACCGTGTCCGTGATTTTGAACATATAGTTTTCGTCGAGCGTGATCGTGCGCTTGAAGACGAGACCTTGACCGTTGCTCCACGAGAGTTCGACCGGCGCGCCGGCGCCGAGCTTGGGCGCTGATGTGCTCCACAGGGTGGCTGAGTTCGGAACGGCGGTCGTCGAGCCTGGTGCCGCGGTCCAACCAACTTCGGTGAACGTCGCTCCATGCGCGCCGTGCGGTGCCAGGAAGACGATCTCGGGGCTGTTCGGGTCTATCGTTTCGCGATAGTCGCGCAAGCGCAAGTCGTCGATCTGGCCGCCAGTCAACCTGATCGAACCGTCGATCTTGCCGTTGTCGAACGCTAGGCGAGGCCCACCGCTCGAGAGGACTTCCTCTCGCGGCTTGGCGTCTGTCGTTGCCGCAGTGGTCGGCACGCTTGGCGCGCCGGGTGCAGCCGGGATTGCGGTCTGTTGTTCGATCTTCGCCTGCTCGGCGGCTTTGCGCTGCTTTGCCTGTTGCGGCTCGACGAAGAAGTATTGCCAGCCCAGCATGATGGCGAGGCACAGCGCCATTGCCGCGATCAAATTGGTGTTGTCTTGCGGTTTGTTCATTGCTGGGTCTTGGCGTGGTGATGGGTGCACTCGGGCACGGGATCGAAGCCCTCACCGCCACCGAGCCACTTCACGGGGTGACAGCGTGCTAGGCGCATAACTGTGAGCTTCGCGCCCTTGAACGCGCCGTGCTTCTCGATCGCCTCAAGTGCATAGGCGGAGCAGGTCGGCTGGTAGCGGCACACGGGACCGATAAGGGGCGAAATGGCGTAGCGGTAGACATAGATCGGCCCTTGAGCCAATCGCCTTGCCGCGTGCGAAAGCGCGCTTGAAACGGTCATCGCTCCTCCGCTTTAGGGGGGCGGCCCCCATGCACTTTGCGGAGAGCCAGCTTCAGGTCGTCGATCAACGCGACGAACGGCCGTTCCGCCGTCGCTTCGCGACCTACGAGAACATAGTCATGCCCTTGCATTCCTAAAAGAGGCAGCACGGTGCGCGCGGCCTCTCGCAGTCGGCGCTTAGCCCGGTTTCGCACGACCGCGCCGCCCAGTTTCTTGGTTGCCGTGAATCCCACACGCAAAGTGTCCGCGGGCTCAGGCATAGGCGCCATCTGAAGGACGAGACCGGGAGCCGCCCAGCGGCGGCCGCGGGAGAGGCGCAGGAAATCGGCGCGTTTAAGAAGACGCGACACTTTGACCTTAGGATTTGGCGTGCCGGAAGCGGACACGCGTCGCGCGGACTTAAGCCGAAAGGCGCTTGCGGCCATGGGCGCGGCGGCGGGCCAGCACCTTCTTGCCGTTGAGGGTTGCCGCGCGCGAACGGAAACCGTGGCGGCGCTTGCGGACGATCTTGGACGGCTGATAGGTGCGCTTGCTCACGGCACGAAATCCTTGGAATACGGCGGCTTGTCGAGGGCGCGCATATAGGGAATTCGGCCCCTTAAGTCAAATCTTGAAGAGTTACCAAGGGCTTGGATGGGCTCGCCGCGGGCTCGCGAAGCCGTTATGTCGCGGTGTGAGCGTTTGGGTGGCATAAGCGGAGGATTCGTTGTCGAAGCCGGGCACGCATTCCCCTATGACCCTGATACCCCCGTTTGCGGTGCTTGCGTTTCTGCTCTTCTTGACGCCCGCGAGGGCCGACGACCTCGACCAGTTTTTCTCGACACACAAGCCGAGCGCCACGATGACCGTCGATCACAGCGTCTGGGAGCACATTCTTTCCACGTATGTCGTGGCCGCGCCGGACCGCATCAATCGGTTCGCGTACGGGCGTGTCAGCAATTCAGACAAGGCGGCGTTGAAGACGTATCTGGCTGCTTTGCAGGCTGTGAAGGTGACGGCGCTGAAAGCGGACGAACAACGCGCTTTCTGGATCAACCTCTACAACGCGCTGACGATCGATGTTGTGCTCGACCACTATCCGGTCAAGTCGATCAAGGACATTTCGCTGGGCGGCGGTATCTTTACCTCGGGCCCGTGGAAGAAGGCGCTGGTGACGATCGAAAGTAGGGCACTGTCGCTCGACAACATAGAGCACGACATTCTGCGCAAGGTGTGGCGCGATCCGCGGGTGCACTATGCGGTCAACTGCGCATCGATGAGCTGTCCGAATTTGATGGCGAAGGCGTTTACGGCGGCGAACCTCGATCGCATGCTGACGCAGGGTGCGCGCGACTACATCAATCATCCGCGCGGCGTCAGGGTGGAGAACGGAAAGGTGTACCTCTCGCAAATATTCGAATGGTACCGGAAGGACTTCGGCGCCAGCGAGGCGGATGTGCTTACGCACGTTGCAGGCTATGCTGAACCGGGTCTGAAGGCACAGTTGCGAGGCGTTACGCGCGTCGCCGACTACAGTTACGACTGGTCGCTGAACGAGGCCAAGTGAGGACGGATGGAAACGACGGAAGCAAAGAAGCCCGGGTTCACGTTCGTGCGGCTCTTTCCGCTGTTGCTGCTTGTGGCGGTTCTGGTCGCGTTTTTTGCGCTAGGTCTCAACGAGTATCTAACGTTGGACTTGCTCAAGGAAAATCGCGAAGCGCT
Source organism: Micropepsaceae bacterium (assembly GCA_044220975.1). Classification (GTDB taxonomy): domain Bacteria; phylum Pseudomonadota; class Alphaproteobacteria; order Micropepsales; family Micropepsaceae; genus SZUA-430. The sequence goes on from JBGAPZ010000027.1 coordinate 41,644, forward strand.
GAAGGTTTTTGTGCACGATCATAAGACGCAAGCTGTGCTCGCATTCATCCTTGCCTACATCGTCGTTGCAGCATTTTCGCTGCCACTCGGTGCGCTGCTCAGCGTTGCCGGCGGGTATTTGTTCGGAAGCGTCTTCGGCGCGGCTTGGATCGTGATCGGGGCGACGATCGGCTCGACAATTTTGTTTCTTATCGCCAAGACGGCGCTTGGCGATCCACTGCGTGCGCGCTTTGCGACGCAAATGAAGGCTATGGAAGATGGGTTCAAACGGAATGCCTTCAGCTATCTGATGCTGCTGCGGCTCGTGCCGTTGTTTCCGTTTTGGCTTGTGAATTTGGCGCCCGCGTTCTTCGGTGTTTCATTGGTAACGTTCGTGGTGACCACATTCATCGGCATCATTCCCGGCGCTTTTGTGTTTGCGAGCATCGGCAACGCGGCGAACGCGGCATTCGAAGCTGGTGACAAACTCGACCTCAGCCTCGGGACGTTGCTGTCGCGGCCCGACTTTTACATCCCCATTATCGGGCTTGTTGTGCTGTCGCTCATTCCCATTGTTTATCGCGCGTTTGTAGCGAAGAAGCAGGCTTGACCGCGATGACACAGATCAAAGCCGACATTTGCATCATCGGTGCGGGTTCTGGCGGTCTGTCGGTTGCGGCGGGTGCCGCGCAGCTCGGGCGCAAAGTCGTTTTGATCGAGCGGCATAAAATGGGCGGCGACTGCTTGAACTACGGCTGCGTGCCTTCGAAATCGTTGATTGCGGCGGCAAGTCACGCGCGCGCGATCCGCAGGGCACCGGAATTCGGCATCGATGTCGGAGAAGCCAAAGTGGACTACGCGCGCGTGATGAAACACGTGCACAGCGTGATTGCGGCGATCGAGCCGAACGATTCAGTCGAGCGGTTCGAGAAGCTTGGTGTGAAGGTGATCAAGGCGGCGGCAAAGTTCGTGTCCGCTGGCGAGGTTGAGGCGGGTGAGGATCGCATCGTGGCGAAGCATTTCGTCATTGCGACGGGGTCGTCGCCGGCAACGCCGCCGATTCCGGGGCTCGACCAGACACCTCATTTCACGAACGAAACCGTATTCGACAATACCGCTCTACCGGAGCATTTGATCATTATCGGCGGCGGGGCGATCGGGCTTGAGCTCGCGCAAGCGCACCGCCGCCTCGGCTCGCGCGTCACGGTGCTTGAAGCGCTGCGCATTATGCCGAAGGACGATCCGGAAGCGGTCGCAATTGTTCGCAAAGCGCTTGAAGACGAGGGTGTCGTGATCCGCGAAGGCGCTGCGGTTACGGCGGTGTCGAAGGTGGACGGTGGGGTCGCTGTCACGATTTCGCGCAACGGGCAAAGCGAGGCGATCGCCGGTTCGCATTTGCTGTTGGCGGCGGGCCGGTCTGCGAACGTGGACGGGCTCAATCTCGAAGCCGCGGGCATCAAATACTCGCGCAAGGGGATCGAGGTCGATGGCGCGTTGCGCACATCGAACGCTCGCGTGTCGGCGATCGGCGACGTCGCGGGTGGGCTGCAGTTCACGCATGTGGCGGGCTATCACGCGGGTCTGATCATCCGACGGGTGTTGTTTAAAGTGCCGGTGAAGGCCGATATGTCAGCAATCCCGTGGTGCACCTATACGGATCCCGAACTTGCGCATGTCGGAACGACGGAGGCGCAGGCAAAAGAGAGGGGCATCGCGCACAGCGTGGCGCGTTGGCCGTTGCATGAGAACGACCGCGCGCAGGCCGAGCTCGAGTTGCATGGGCTTGCGAAGATCGTGATTTCACGCGGGCGCTGCATCGGGGCAACGATCGTTGCGCCGCATGCCGGCGATTTGATTTTGCCGTGGGTGATGGCGATCGGGCAAAAGACGAAGGTCTCAGCGATGGCCGGACTTGTGGCCGCCTACCCGACGCTTGGCGAGATTTCCAAACGCGCCGCGAGCTCCCATTTCACACCGGCATTGTTCTCGGCGCGCACCAAAGCGGTGGTTAAAGTCTTGTCATGGCTGCCTTAAGATGGGCGCGAGCGGTTAATCGCTGAAGTTCTGCCTTTTGCGCCGCGCGGTCACTTGCTATCCCTCATCGCGGCGATGGTCGGCACTCTTACACGCGTTCGGAATTTTTTGCGCCGGCACCTGGTGGCGAGCCTGTCGGGACGTTTGCTATTCTTCACGACCCTGTTCGTGCTGCTGGCTGAAGTGTTCATCTATTTCCCATCGGCAGCGCGATATTATCACGACATCTTGGCGGGACGGTTGGCGTCGGCGCAGGTCGCCGTGCTCGCGCTCGATGAGGTGCGCGACACCGATTTGTCACCTGAACTCCGGCGCGAGATATTGGCGAACGCCGGCGTGCGACTTGTCGGTTTAAAGCGTAACAACACACGGCGGCTTTATCTTGCCGAGTCGATACCGCCCGCCAAGGACGTCGAGGTCGATCTGCGATCCGCCGGGATGGTCGAGCTGATTTGGTCGAGCCTTGACTGCATGATTTCGGGCGGCCCCCGTGTTCTTCGAGTCGTGAGTGTTCCGCGGCTCGGCGCCGGTGATTTGATCGAGGCGCTCGTCGATGAGGCGCCGATCCGCGACGACATGCTGTCCTACTCCGCGCGCGTCTTGGGCCTGTCGTTGTTGATTGCGGGCGTGACGTCGGCGCTGGTGTTCACCGCGCTATACTTCCTGTTCGTTCGGCCGATGCAGCGCTTGACGCAATCGATGGTGCGGTTTCAGGAGAAGCCGGACGATGCGCAGCGCATTATTGTGCCGACGTTGCGTGCCGACGAGATTGGGCAGTCGGAGCGCGTGCTTGCGGCTATGCAGACGGAGTTGCGCCAAGCGCTTCAGCAACGCGAGCACCTGGCGGCGCTTGGGACTGCTGTCGCGAAGATTCAGCACGACCTGCGCAACATATTGGCGAGCGCACAGTTGGCGTCCGACCGGCTCGCGACGAGCAAGGACCCGACGGTTCAAATGTTGGCGCCGCGTTTGGTGTCATCGATCGACCGGGCAATTGCGCTTGCGACGAACACGCTGAAATATGGGCGCGCCGAGGAGGCGCCGCCGCGGCGGCGGCGTCAGCCGCTGCTTGCTATTGCGGATGAGGCTATGCATGCCGCGCTTGCTGCCGGCGATGGGCGGACCGGTTGGAACAACGCGTTCGATCCGCAACTCGAAATCGACGCCGACAACGAGCAGCTGTTGCGCATACTGATCAATGTTGGGCGCAATGCGGCGCAGGCGCTGGAAGGTCGAGAGGGGGCGGCGATCACGCTGGGCGCGCAAAGGCAGAACAACGTCGTCACGATTGATCTTTGCGACAACGGCGAGGGCATTCCAGAGGAGGCACGTAAGCGGCTCTTCGAACCGTTTGCCGGTAAGGGCCGCGTCGGTGGCACCGGCCTTGGCCTTGCGATCGCGCGCGAGCTTGCGCGCGGTCATGGCGGTGAGGTGGCGCTGCTCAGTTCGGGGCCGACAGGTACCACGTTCCGCATCACGATTCCCGATGTGGCGGCGCTCGGGGACGGTCCGCCATGACCGGCGATTTCCTGCTTGCCGACATTGGGGGAACGAACGTGCGTTTCGCCGTGCTTCGTAGCGACGGTCGGATCGAAGCGCATGAAGCGTGGCTCACCGCGCTCTATCCGGATTTCGGATCTGCGGTGAAGGCCTATGCGGACGTTGCGGGCTTGCGCCTTCCGTTGCAGGGAGCTGCTGTGTGCGCGGCGGGGCCGCTGGTCGGCGACGCGATCACGCTCACGAATTGTACGTGGAGGATTTCGCGCGCGGAGATCGCGGCGGCGACCGGCGGAGTTGCGTATCTGGTGAACGATTTCGCGGCCGTTGCGCACGCGTTGCCGGTGTTGACGCCTGATGACTTCGTGCAGGTTGGCGGCGGTGAGCCGATTGCCGGTGCACCTAAGGTCGCGGTTGGCCCGGGCACCGGGCTTGGTGTGGCGAGTGCCGTGTTCGACGGCGCGCGCTGGATCGCGGTGCCGGGCGAAGGCGGACATGTCGACCTTGCGCCGACGAACGATCGCGAGCTCGCGGTTGTCTTTCAATTGATGCGCAGTCACGGACATGTGGCAGCAGAAGACGCCGTGTCGGGGCCGGGACTTGAGGCGCTTTATCTGGCGATTGGCGCGCTCGACGGCGTCAAGCTCAACATCAAGCCAATGGCCGCAGATATCGCGAAGGCGGCACGCGCGAAAACAGATGTGGTCGCTGTTGAAGCGGTGAGTTTGTTCACGGGTTGGCTCGGCGGAGTTGCCGGCGATCTCGCGCTTACGCTCGGCGCGCAGGGCGGCGTCTATATTGCCGGCGGCATCGTTGCGCAGTGGGGCGATCTATTCGACGCGAAATTGTTCCGCCGCCGGTTCGAGGCGAAAGGACGGATCAAATATTTTCTGGCGCCGATCCCTTGCTATCTCGTGACTGCGAAGGACCTCGCATTTCGCGGGTTGGCGACGGTGGTGCGTTAGTCCCCGCCAACAGTGCCTTCGCGTCTTGGGTCGGCTGCGGCGTCGAAGCCTTCTTTGGTGACGCGGATGCTGTTGAGGCCGCTGACGCTGATTCCGTAGTCAGTGACTTTGACCTCGTGGCCGAGAGTGCGGAGCGCTTCGACGGTGGCCTCTGGCGTGCGGGTTTGTTCAAGCTCGGTCGCAGTTCCGCGACTGGTCGCGTTTGGGAGCGCGATAGCGTCGGCCATCGACATGTTCCAATCGATGAGGCCCATCACCGCCTTCGTCACGTATGGAATGATGCGCGCGCCGCCTGGCGAGCCTACGACGGCGAAAACGTTGCCCTTCCTGTCGAAGATGATCGTTGGTGTCATCGACGACATAGGCCGCTTACCGACTTGAGGGGCGTTCGCAGTCCGGCGGCCGTCCGTCATCGGTTCGAATGTGAAGTCTGTGAGTTGATTGTTCAGAATGAAACCCGCGGCCATGAGGTGGCTACCGAACGGGCCCTCGACTGTCGTCGTCATAGCGAGCGCGTTGCCGCGGTTATCGATGATGCTCACGTGGGCAGTGCCGGGGCGGCCGCGGTCGGGGTTGCTCAGTTGACGCATGATGATGCTCGCGCCAGCCGGGCGGCCGGGCGCAATCTTGCTGCGGTCAACGATGGCTTCCAGGGAGAGCACGCGCGAACGGTTTGCGAGGTATTTGGGCCCGAGCAGCCCTTGCGTCGGTACGGCAACGAAATCGGGATCGGCGATGTAGGTCCCGCGGTCGGCGAAGGAGAGGCGCAATGCTTCGGTCAGCAAGTGGGTCGACGGCGCGGCAGCGGGTTCGAGTTTGGCGACATTGAAGCGCTCCATCATCTTCAGCGTTTGCAGCATCGTAATGCCGCCGGAACTCGGCGGGCCCATCGTGCACAGTTTGTAGGCGCGATAGGTGCCGCAGACGGGTGGGCGTTTCTTCGGTTTGTAGCGGGCAAGATCTTCGCGCGTGAATTTCACGGCGCTTTGCGGTGCGGTGGTGACGGCGTTGACGATCGCGTCGGCGATGCGGCCACGGTAGAACGCGTTCGGGCCTTTTGCTGCGATCTCGCGCAGGGTCGCGGCGTAGTCGGGGTTCTTCAACATGTCGCCGACTTGCAGCGGCTTACCGTTCGGTCGGAAGTAAGCGGCGGAGGCCGGGATGAGGGGCAAGCCCGGGTCACGGTCAATTGCGGCCGCGAGGCGCGGCCCGACTCGGAAGCCGTTCTCGGCGAGTGCGATTGCTGGATCGAACAGTTTCGCCCACGGCAGACGCCCATGCTCTTTGTGCGCGAGCGCGAGAACGGCGATTGTGCCGGGGACACCGACAGAGCGGCCGCCGAACACGGCCTCCACGTAGCCCATTGGCTTGCCGTCTTTCATGAACATGTCCGGCGTCGCAGAGGCAGGTGCGGTCTCGCGGCCGTCATAGGTTTCGACGCGCTTTTTCTTTGCGTTCCAGAGAACGAGGAACGTGCCGCCGCCGATGCCTGAGGATTGCGGTTCCACCAAACTCATAACTGCTTGGGCGGCGACTGCGGCATCTACGGCGCTCCCGCCCTTGCGCAACATCTCAAGTCCTGCATCGGTTGCGAGCTTGTGCGAGGCGACGATGACGTGGTGGCGCGGCAACGTGTCGGCGGCTGCGGTAGCCGCGACGGCCAAGCCTAAGGCCATTAGCGAATTGCGCAGGGCGCGGGCGAAGGCTAGCGTCGGCATCATGGTTCGTCCTGGTTCGCGCAATCTCATCACCGATGTCCGCGGCATTGCGGTTGGCAATGCCGAGGATGCAACGGCCATGAGCGGCTTAACAGTGATATTTGCGGAAGGGCGCGCAGTTGGCGCCGTCGACGTGCGCGGCGGCGCGCCGGGAACGCGCGAAACCGAATCGCTGATGCCCGAAGGCTTGAATGTCGGGGTGGATGCGATCGTTCTGTCCGGTGGGTCGGTCTACGGCCTTGACGCCGCGGGTGCGGTTACGAATTGGGTGGCGCAGGCGGGACGCGGATACAAGCTTGTCGGCGCGCCGATGGTGGCACCGATCGTGCCGGCCGCCATTCTGTTCGATCTTACGAACGGTGGGAACAAAAACTGGGGGGCGGAGCCGCCCTACCGCAAGCTCGCTTTGGAGGCCTGCAAAACTCAAGGGCCGACGTTCAAGCTCGGCAATGCTGGCGCAGGGTATGGCGGGCGTGCGGGCGCATACAAAGGCGGGCTCGGTTCAACGTCAGCGGTGACGCAGGACGGCTTTGAGATCGGCGCCGTCGTCGCTGTGAATTCGTTCGGCTCGCCGGTGATGCCGGGGAGCTCGGCCTTGTGGGCTTGGCCGTTCGAGCAGGACGGCGAGATGGGTGGGCAACTCCCGCCGCGGGTGGGCGGCGTGCCGATGATGTTCCCCGACGACGTTAAGCGGCCGCCAATTCCGGCCGGCAACACAACGATCGCGGTCGTGGCTGTGAACGCGGAGTTGACGCCCGCCCAAGCGAAGCGCGTCGCGATCATGGCGCACGACGGTTTTGCACGCGCTCTCAGGCCCGTGCACACGCCGATTGACGGTGATGTTATCTTCGTGATGGCGACGGGGACGAAGTTGCTCGGAGAGCCGGCGCTGATGCATGTGTCACTGCTCGGCTCCATCGCGGCCGACTGTGTCGCGCGTGCGATCGGGCGGGCCGTGTTCGAGGCGGATGCGTTGGGGCCGTGGGAGGCTTACCGCACGGTGCATGCAAAGGGGTTCGACGGGCGTAAGTGATTAGCGCGCGTAGATGCGGACTTCGTGGGCTTGAGCCGTCGAGTTGAACGCCGTCAGCAAGCGTATCTTGGCCGCCTCAACGCCAAGAGTTGAGAGCGTGTTCGCGACTTCCTGCGCGCGAGCAGTGGCTTCAGGGGCGACGGCGCGGCCGGCGGTGATGCCGACGATGTCAAACGCGGTCGCCGGGTTGCGGCGCTTGGCGGCTGAGACCGCTTGCGCGAGCGCGTCGCGATAGCTGACGTTCGGGCGATCGAACTTGATCGTGACGAACGCGGGTTGCGACAACATCGCGGCGCTAGCCGATCCGGGCGCGCCGGTCGGGCCGACACCGACGGTCGTCGCTGGCGAACCGGGGTTCAACGTCGCCAGCGCCGCGCGCTCTTTCGCGAGAAAGGCCGACTGCAGCGCCCATTCGTTCGAGATTTCGTTGACGAGCCGGTCGAGCTGATTCGCCGTATGACCGACCTGGCCGCGCAACGTGTTCAACTGGTTCTGGTCTTCCTCGGTGCCGTCCTTGATCGAGGCGCTTTCGTTCATCAGCTTGTTCGCTTCGGCGGCACCTTTGGCGAAGACGCGCATTTCGCCGTCGAGTGCTGTGGTGCCAGCGTTCAGCCGGTCGATAGCAGCTTGAGCTTTTTGCAGTGAGGCGGGCGGCGGCGTGGGACTCACCATGATTTCGCTTTTGGCGATGCGATACAGCGCGCCGTCGCTTGCCAGGCGTTGACGGATTTCGGAGAGGCTTGCGTTGCGCGCCGAAATCTCGCCCTGGATTGAGATCAACCGGCCGCGGAGTAGTGCGATGCGCTCACCCTGCGGCGTGCCTGAGGAGGTTGCCGGCGCGATTGGCACCGGGGTGAAGAACGACGTGCCCGATTGCGGCAATACGGTTGCCGAGACGGCCGTCGGGTTGGCGGGCTTTTCAGGAAAGAGCGTACCCGTCATCGTCGAGCAGGCGGCGAGCGCGGCACTCATGCCCGCGAGGCCAAGCGCTCGAGCTGCGTGACGTGGCAACATCTTGGTTCTTCCCCGCGACTGGTTGTGCGCGTCGAAGCGGGACAATACGTCAGGCGGTGAGGCATGCAAGGCTGAGGAAACGGCAGGATTTGGCCCGCGACGATCCGTCGTGGTTTGCCGTTTCGTCTCTTGCGTGCGAAGGGGCGCATGCCCTAAGTTCCGCGCCTTCTTAAGCGCCGGTGTCCCGCTTGCGGGTCAATCGATCGGCGCTCTTGGGCACCCGTAGCTCAGCTGGATAGAGCACCAGACTACGAATCTGGGGGTCAGAGGTTCGAATCCTTTCGGGTGCGCCATTCTTACGTTCCACTTTTGCTTTCAGATATGGTCGGCCCCCGAAGTTGGCGCGGCTCGGCGGCAATTCGGATCGAAAATCGGGGAGATGTTTGGCCACGGCTTGGACGCGTCGGGCTGAGGGCACCCACGTTGTCTCCGGCGTCGCAAGATCTGCCCCGTTTTAGGCTTCGTTCATGAGACTTGGTGGGAGCAACTGCATGGTCGTCCGCGCAGGTCGCGCCGCTTGAGCCTGCCTCATTCAGCGTCGAATTGCATTGAAGCGATCAATGATCTGACGTGCAATGCCTGGCGAATTGATTGAAAGGCCGATCTCGGAACGAGGTTTATCATCCGGCGGATCGGCCGACAGCCAGTTCTGACTCGTAATAACCACCGCATCGTCGTCCCAGGCTAACATCTTAGCATGAAGCTTCGGCTCATGAACCGGCACGATCTTCACTGAGTGCTCTCGCCCTTTGACGACGATGTCTGCGAGCCCGGAACCAGTAAGTGATCCGCTTTTGGTTCCGTAGTAGATCTCAGTCGCAATGTTGCGATCCATTGCTGCGGCTATTGCAGGAGCCATCATGGCGGTATGTGCGGCATTGCTCAGGCGGTTGCTTGTCACGAAGATGCGCTTCTGGGCGTTATCTCTGGCCGCTCGCACGAGATCGGCATGCTGAGGTCCGAGCACCAACGATACTTGTGCTCTTCCCGCCGGTGGGCGCGGGAGCCCATTGAGATATGTCGAGAGAGCGGCGAGATCGTTCGTGAAGTCGGTCCAGCTGCCCTTCCGTCCCCGTGACAGTTCTCCCAACTCCACCACAATTTCACCGATTATTTGGGGGTCTACCAATCGGGCTGAGATTTCTATGCTCTGAAAGCT
>JBGAPZ010000001.1:0-229800 GCA_044220975.1 Micropepsaceae bacterium
GGGCAAGCCGCCGGGTACAAAGAAAGAAACGACAAAAATCCCTGTTAAACCGGCCACCTAACGAATAACCCGGGGGCGGTGGCGCCGATACCTGCCGCCTCCTGCCAACTCAATCCTGGTGACAACCTCTGATCTCGCGTGGAACAGGGAAATAGCCCGAACCTATAAGGATGAACCTCAAACGGTTCGTTGTGGCGATGGATCTGCAATTCCTGGGCGCGGCCGGCACGGTCACCGGTTCGAAATATCTCGTGCGGGCGGGCAACGATCGGCTGCTCGTCGATTGCGGTTTGTTCCAAGGCTTCAAGCCGTTGCGTCTGCGCAATTGGGACAAGCCCCCTTTCGATCCTGCCGCAATCAACGCGGTTGTGTTGACTCATGCGCACATCGATCACTCGGGTTACTTGCCGTTGCTGCTCAAACAGGGCTTTCGCGGTCGCATCTACTGCACCGAGGCGACAGCCGATCTTTGCCACATCTTGCTGCCCGACAGCGCGCGTCTGGCGAACACCTACAGAGCGCGCCAATCGGGTGGTCGGCTATTCGACATCATCCGCGCTTCCCTCTACACCCGGGCGTGACGCGGAAGCGGCGCTCCGTCATTTGGTAACGGTGCCATTCGGGCACGACTTCAACCAGCCCGCCGCTGCGCGCAAGCTTCGCTCACGCGCAGGGTCACATCTGGGCGCCGCCACCGTGCGCCTGTCGAACGGGCGGATGACGTTGGCTGGCGGCGATCTGGGCCGCCAGCACGGCGACCTGATCATGCGCCCGCCGAGCCATATCGGCGCGCCGATTTTCTGGTCGTGGAGTCGACCTATGGCAACAAGCGCCACGAAAATCACGACCCCGACGCAAAGTTGGGCGAGGTCGTCAACCGAACCGTCGCTCGCGGCGGCACGGTAGTAATTCCTGCCTTTGCTGTCGGCCGCACGCAGGCCTTGCTGTTGGCGATCGCGCGCCTGAAGGCGAAGAAGAAGATCGCCGCCGCCACGCCTGTGTTCTTGAACAGCCCCATGGCCCAAGATGCGACCTCCATCTATCGCCGCCATCGCAACGAACACCGCTTAAGCGAGGCTGAATGCGAGGCCATGTGCAAGGCTGCGAAGATCGTGAATTCGGTCGAGGAGTCCAAGCAATTGAACCTGTCGCGCGACGCGAAGATCATTGTGGCCGGCAGCGGCATGGCGACGGGCGGACGCGTGGTGCACCATATCGCGGCGTTCGGTCACCCCGGCGAGAAACGCCATCGTCTTCGCAAGGTTTCAAGCGGGCGGCACGCGCGGTGCCGCCATGGTGGCCGGTGCCGAGGAGGTCAAGATCCACGGTAGCTACGTGCCGATCCGCGCGGAGGTTGTGTTGCTGGGCAACCTCTCGGCGCATGCCGACAGCGACGAGCTTATGGCGGCTCAAAAGCTTCGAGAAGCCGCCGCGCAGGACGTTCATAACCCGCGCCGAGCCTCCTGCCGCCGACGCACTACGCTTGCGCATCCAGGACGAACTCGGTTGGAGCGCGCACGTACCTGTTTAGGTCAGTCGAACTTGAGCGCTGGCACGATCACCGCTGCGCCAGTGGGTCGGCCGTCGCGCAGCGCGGCCAGCGCCTCGTTCGCCCGCTCAAGTGGAAACGTAGTCGTGCGCACCTTTAACGGCAGTTGCGCTGCAACGGCCAAGAAGTTGCGCGCATCGGCGCGCGTCAAGTTCGCGACCGACACGAGCTCTCGCTCACCCCAAAGATCGCGATAGGGAAACGACGGGATGTCGCTCATGTGTATGCCGCCGCACACCACGCGGCCGCCTTTGCGAATTGCACGCAATGCGACCGGCACAAGCGCGCCGATCGGCGCAAAGATGATTGCCGCGTCCAGCAGCTCCGGCGCTTGCTCGTCGGATGTTCCCGACCACACGCAGCCGAGTTCGCGTGCGAGCGCCTGAGCTGCGTGGTCGCCCGTTCGGGTGAATGCATAAACGCGTCGCCCTTGCGCGCAGGCGACCTGAGCGACGATGTGTGCCGCGCGCGAAGCCGTATAGACCGAGTGTTCAGGCCTGCGGCACTTTGTGAGGCACCGCCAGCCCGATCAAACCCGCGCACAGCAAAGGTGCCGCTTCGACATCGCCCAGAGTGTCCGGAAGCAAGAACGCGTAGTTTGAATCGGCAACGACATGGCTCGCAAAGCCGCCGTCGCGCGTATAGCCCGTGAACGTCGGGCGATCGCATAGATTCTCGTGCCCGCCCTCGCAGAACGTGCAGGTGCCGCAGGTACCGCCGAGCCAAGGAATTACCGACCCGCGCACCGATCGAAAATTGGCCGACCGAGCGTCGACACTTTCCACGCGCCCGACGATTTCGTGGCCAGGCACGACTGGAAATCGCGTGTCGGTAAGCTCGCCGTCGACGACGTGGAGGTCGGTTCGGCAAACGGCGCAAGCCGAAACGCGGACGAGAAGCTCTCCTTCGCCCGGCGAAGGCGTTGGCCGCTGCTCAAGCTTGAGGAGCGAACGCGGTGCGTGCAATATCATCGCGCGCATGGTTCAATGCGACCCTCGATGCAGCGCCGCGGTAGCACCCGTTCCCCATGCGTCGCCGCGCTTGATGTAAAGCTTCTTCACCGCAGCCCAAGCCACCCTGTGTGCAATCTCTTCGCGCCGCCCACTGTCGGCGTACGAGCGGAAGGCGTTGTTGAACGCCGCACGATAGATATCCTGAGCATGGCCGGGCAATACGTGGCGAATGCGAGGTGGCAGGTCGATGTTTGAAGCATAGGGCATGGCTCATCCCCTTCTCGTCGGGTTCGGCCCTCCACAACGCCTAAAAAACTGATCTCCATCGGCACCCTCGCTTGTTGGCAGCGCCCAGGTTTTGCGTTCCCAGTCGAGCGCCGTCTGAACGGTGTAGCTGCTCGAGGCATAGCGCGGCGTCCACCCGAGTTCGGCTTTGAGCTTGCGCAGATCGCACGCCAGTGCCGCCACATCACCCCGGCCGTCGCGGGCAATTGCGCGTGGGTAGCGCATGGTTCAGCACCTGGCCGAAGGCCGCCACCACCTCGCGCACCGAATGCCCGGTGCCGTAGCCGCAATTGTAAAGCCGCGTCTGGCCGTCGCCGCCGGGCTTGGCGAGCGCCAACACATGCGCTTCCGCCAGATCCATGACGTGGATGTAGTCGCGGATCGCCGTGCCGTCCGGCGTCGGATAGTCGGTGCCGTAGATGTCGAGATGCGGCCGCGCGCCTGTGGCCACTTGTGAGGCAACCTTGATCAAATGCGTGGCCTCAGGTGTGCGCTGACCGGTACGCAGCCGCTCGTCCGCGCCCGCCACGTTGAAGTAACGAAAGATCGTGGCCCGCATTCCCGAAACCCGCGCGATGTCCTTCAGCATGAACTCGGAGGCCAGCTTCGAGTGCCCGTAAGGATTCGCGGGCTTGGTCGCGACGCTCTCATCGATCAGCGCCGTCGCGGGTTCGCCGTAAACCGCCGCAGTAGACGAGAACACAAAATCGTGCACACCCGCCTTCGCGCAGGTATCGAATACGCTCAGCGATTTCACGGTGTTGTTGAAATAATATTTTGCTGGTTCCGCGACGGATTCTTCCACTCGGATCGCCGCCGCAAGCTGCACCACCGCCTCGATCCGCCACTCGCGAATCGCGCGGGCCAACGCGTCCGCGTCCCCGCAATCGGCCTGTACGAACGGCACCTGCGGTGGAACCGCCGCGCGCGCGCCCGTGGACAAGTTGTCGAGCACGAACGGCTCGTGACCCAGGTCGAGTAAATGATGCGTGATGGAGCTGCCGATATAGCCAGCCCCGCCGATCAGAAGCGTACGCATCTTGGACCAGTTCTCCTTCGCGCGGGCTCACGAGTTTCTAAACGGGCCGTTCATGCACCATTCAGCCCCGGGAGCGCAAAAGCCGACCCTGGGGACACCCATTCGAAAGGTAAGAGAAATGAGATTAAGAACTCTCGCTCCGGCGCTAGGAGCTGCGCTGAGCTTGAGCCTCCTCGTCGCACCGGCGTAGGCCGATCGCGGCGGCGGTTGGCGAGGCGGCGGCAGCGACCAACAAGCGCATCAAGACGGCGGCAACCGTTCTGGCGGCGGTGACGGTTGGCGTCAACGCGGCAGCGGCGGCGGCGGTGGCGGTCAAGATCAGCAAGGCGCGCGCGGTCTCGGCGAATCCACCCGGACCGGCCGGTGGCCTGGAGCCGGCCCGCGTTGGGGCGGCCTGGCCCAGCAGGCCCCGCCGGCGGCCCGCCGGCGCTGGCCCCGTTGGTGGTCAGGTGCCGCCGCGTTGGGGTAACCCTCCCGTTGGTGGTCCAGGCGCAGGACCGCGTTGGCGTGACCGCGACAACAATCCGCCTGGACCCGCGCGGTGGACCCGGCACGGGTGGGGAGAACCCTCCTGGCCCGCGCGGTGGCGTGCTGGCCCCGGTTGGGGCAATCCTCCTGGGCCGGTTGGCGCCGTTGGCGCTGGCGCGACCGCGATGACAATCCGCCCGGACCGCGCGGCGGCCCTGGCACGAACTGGGAAAACCCTCCAGGCCCGCGTGGTGGCCCCGGCACGTCGCCGGACCGGCGCTGGCGTGGTGATCGCGACTGGCGCGACCGCGATTTCCGCGACCGCAACTGGCGCAACAACAACGGCAATTGGCGTAACAACAACTGGCAAGACCGTTGGCCGGGCGTGAAACATCACCCGCGTTGGCGCCCTGACCAGTTCTACTATCAAAACTACTGGTACCCGCGTTGGTACAACAACGGTTGGGATGATAGCTGGCGTTGGTACATCGGGCTGCGCTTCTACGACGACGCATACTGGTGGTACTACGACGACCAATGGATGTACTGGGACTACAGCGGCCTTTGCTGGCGCGCCGGCAATCCGCGCTGGAGTTCTTACGGTTGGCAGGACCGTTACTGGCCGCGCCAATGGAGCGAATATCGCTGGCGCTTCTGCTGGTAAGATCAAATGCAACGGGGCCGGAGAGAAATCTCCGGCCCTAATTCTTCGGCCAAACGCGATAGTGGTCGCGATACCAAGCGACGAAGCGCGGGATGCCTTCGCCGATCGGCGTCTTCGGATCGAAGCCCAAGTCCCGCCTTGAAGCCTCGATGTCCGCATACGTTCGCGCCACGTCACCTGGCTGCATCGGTTCGAACCTCACCTGCGCGGGCCTGCCCAACGCCTTCTCCAACACCGCAATGAAATCGGTCAGCTTCTCCGACCGGTGATTGCCCAAATTGTAGATCGCATGCGGCGGTGTGGTTGATGGCTTGCGCGCAACGGCGGCCAACACGCCGGCGACGATGTCGTCAACATAGGTGAAGTCGCGCCACATCTCGCCGTTGTTGAACACGCGGATCGGCTCCCCCGCCAAAATCGCGCGCGTAAAAAGAAAGGCCGCCATATCGGGCCGTCCCCACGGTCCATAGACGGTGAAGAACCGCAGTCCTGTCGCCGGCACGCCATAGAGATGTGCATACGTGTGGCCGATCAGCTCGTCGGCCTTCTTCGTCGCCGCATAAAGCGAATTCGGCTGCTCCGTCTCGTCATCGACAGAGAAAGGCAGCTTCGTGTTCCCGCCATAAACCGACGACGAACTCGCATACAAAATGCTGTAGCTTTGAGAATTTCCGGGCCAGCTCCAGACATCACGACCTGACCCATCACGTTCGACGTCACATAGGTGTAGGGATCGGTCAGCGGAAGTGCCGTACCCCGGCCTGAGCCGCCAAATGAACGACGTGGGTGACGCCCGGATACTTCGCGCCAGCGCCAAATTGCGTCGCGATCCGCGATGTCGAGCCGCTCGAACTGAAAACCCTTCTGCGCCTGCAGCTTCGCCAGCCGCGCCTCTTTCAGCGACACTTCGTAATACGCATTCAGGTTGTCGACCCCGACGACCGTATCGCCGCGCGCCAGCAAAGCCTGCGTCCACATGAAACCCGATGAATCCGGCCGCGCCGGTCAAAAGAAGCATGGTGTGAACTCCGACAATTTCCGACCACAGCCCTGGCGTAAGCAGGGCCGGGCAGGGCAAGCTGTGGCCGCAACAAAGGGAACGACCGATGCAACTGAATTTTATCGCACGTCCGCTTCTGATCGGCCGGCCTGATGGGTCTGTCCTACCTGGCAGGGGGCAGCTCGATCGCCGACTGACACCGTCGATCACTCATCGGTCGACTTCCGTCAAGGCAAGAGCCCTTCTGGATGCCTCAGGAACGAACCGGCAGGGCTACGGCAACGTCGAAAAAGCAAAAGCCAACATTGACGGCGCGCTGAAAGAAATCGACAACGCGCAAGCGGCGGCTAACGACGGAAGAGCGTGGCACGTGATCAGCCGCATCCAGATACGTGATCCCCTTCGGCACAATCGCCGGATGATCGCCGACCGCACGTCGATCAACACGCCCTGTTTCAGCGCGAACAGCTTCTTTGGATCACTCAAAAACTCGCGGTGCGGAACCGCCAGAATGAGCGCATCGAGCTGCTTGGCCTGCGCCTGATCGGTGAGCGCGATGCCGTACTCGTGCACAGCATCCTCCGGCCGCGCCTTCGGATCGCTGACGGTGTGCCAATGCCGGGGCTGCCGAGCTCGCGCACGATATCCGGTACGCGGCTGTTGCGGATGTCGCCGACGTTCTCTTTGAACGTAAGGCCAAAGATCGCGACCCGTGCCTCGTTCAACGGCGTTGTGTTGCGGCTCAAGAAACGCACCAACCGCTGCGCCATAAACGCGCCGACGCCGTCATTGATCGCCGCCCCGCCAAGATCACATCCGGGTGATAGCCCATCAGTTCCGCCTTGGTCGTCAGGTAGTACGGATCGACCCCAATGCAGTGGCCGCCGACCAGGCGGCGCGTGAACGGCAAGAAGTTCCACTTCGTCCGCGCCGCCTTCCAAACGTCGGAGGTGCGAATATCTAACCGGTCGCAACAAGCGCGAGCTCGTTCATGAGCGCGATGTTCAAATCGCGCTGCGTATTCTCGAGTACCTTGGCGGCCTCCGCGACCTTGATCGAGGGCGCTAGATGAACGCCCGCCGGAACGATCGTCCCGTAGAGTCGCGCGAGGGTTGCAGCCGTCGCTTTATCCTCAGCCGACACAACCTTCACGATACGTTGCAGCGTGTGTTCCTTGTCCCCAGGGTTGATCCGCTCTGGCGAATAGCCGATCTGGAAATCAGACCCCTGGTTCAGACCGGAAACCTGCGCGAGTATCGGTCCGCAAAAGTCTTCTGTTAGACCGGGATAGACCGTCGATTCGTAGCAGACGATCGTGCCGCGCTTCAGTGCGCGTCCGACGGTTTTGGAAGCGCTCTTCAGTGGACCAAGATCGGGCCGCTTCTGATCGTCGATCGGCGTCGGCACACAGACAATAAAGACGTCGGCGCCTTTGAGGTCGTCTTCGCGATGGGTAAATGTCAGTTGGACGGATTTGAGTTCAGGGCGCGTGAGTTCGCCGGTCCAGTCCTCACCCTGTTTCAGCGCATCGACGCGCGCCTCGTTGATGTCGAACCCGATCGTGCCCGGAAACTTCGCCGCAAAGCCTACGGCGACCGGCAAGCCGACATATCCAAGACCGATGACGGCGACGCGTTCGCTCATGCGCGCAAATCTGTTGTTGCAGCGACCGGCATAGGTACGCCCGCGTCCGGCTCTGTCAAGGAGCGCGGCGCGGCATGAACCGTGACGACGACAACGTCTGGCTTTACCCTGAGCGAGCCCTGTTGCTCGTGTTTTTGTTGTGCTGGCGTGGGCGCCGTTTCCCTATGGCTCGAACCGCCCATGGGCCGAACTCGCACTCGGAATGGGCTTGGGAAGCATCTTGCTGATGTGGGCGGGCCTCGCGCTCACCGGCTTCGTGCCGGTGACGCCGCAACTGCGCCGGCTCGCACTGCCTGGTCTCTGCGTTGTCGTGGCGTTGGGCTGGGCCTTCGCGCAATCGGTCAACCTCGAAGGGTTCGCGTCGCTTAGGGCTCGACTTTGCCCTCGCACATCGATTTGGGAAATGACAAACGCAGCACTCGGCGGCCACGTCGGCAGCTATGTCTCCGTCGATCCGGAACTGACGCGCCAAGGCATGTTCGCGGCCGCGCTCAGCATCGCAGCCTTCCTCGTCGCGTTCGAACTCGCGCGCGACCGCGATCGCGCAGCGTCGATCGTGTCCGGCGTCGTCATCATCGGTTTCCTGTACGCAGCCGTCGCGCTCGCAAGCTTCTACTTGAAGGTCGACTATCAGTCTTGGCTGATGCGCCGGATCCGAAGATCGATACGACACGCGTCACCGGTCCCTTCGTAAACCCGAACCATTTCGCAACGTTTCTCTCGGTTGGAGCCATCGCCGGCTTTGGGCTCTTTGCGAAAAGTTGCGGCAGGCAATCATCTGGGATCGTGGCGCGCGTTCATTGCGCGCACAGGCGTAGCCGCGCTGACCGGCGAAGTTGCTCTCGTGTTCGTGATGATCGTGACCACGGTCTCGGCACTTCTGCTCACCCAATCGCGCGGAGGCGTGATCGCCTTCTTCTTGGGCACGATCGCGCTGATTGCGGCCCTCACCGTAGGGCGCCGCGCCAACAAAGGCGAAGCTTCGGGACAGCGCGCGATGGCCGCCCTCCTTGTTGCGGTCCTTGGGATCGCCGCAGCCGTCAGCGCAGATCCGCTGCTCGGTCGCGTTCAAGAGCAAGGCGTCACCGACAACGCCCGCGCCCAGATCGCACAGTCCACGATGAAGGCGATCGAGTCCGCCCCCTTGACCGGCCTCGGCTTCGGTGCGTTCGAACGCTATTACCCGCTCTTCAGCGATGGCGCGGTGACGGGCAACGTCGACGAAGCACACAACGACATTCTGGAAACGCTGGCCGACCTCGGCATCCCTGCAGGCCTTGCTTATCTCGCCGTGCCGGTTCTGCTCGCGTGGATGTGCTTCCAAGGCTGCCTGAACCGCCGTCGCGACCGCTTGTTCCCAGCCGTAGGGTTCGCCTCATCCGTCGTCGTCGGAATCCACGCTGCCGTGGAGTTCAGCCTGCAAGTCCCGGCCGTCGCCGTCGTGTACGCCGCTCTTCTAGGCCTCGGCGTCGCCCAATCATGGCGCACGAATATGGATCTTATCCGCTAGACGCATTCCCAAGGGCCATGTGGGTCTCTACCTTGACTCCTGGCAGCGGCCCGGTGTCTGTCCGCGCCAAATAGTGAGAGGAACTATATGGCCCGCGCATTGACGTTTCCGGGACAGGGCAGCCAAGCCGTCGGCATGGGCCAAGCCTTAGCCGAAGCCTTTCCCGCCGCGCGCGAAGTCTTCGAAGAAGTCGATGAAGCGCTGAAGCAACCGCTATCGCGCCTGATCTGGCAAGGTCCCGAAGCCGACCTCACTCTCACCGAAAATGCTCAACCCGCACTGATGGCGGTCAGTCTCGCCGTGATGCGCGTGCTCGAACGCGAGGGCGGCTTCGATTGGACGAAGCACGTGACATTTGTCGCCGGACACTCGCTCGGCGAATACTCGGCGCTTGCCGCGGCAGGCGCGTTCACTGTGCCCCAGGCCGCGCGCCTGCTTCGCGCACGCGGTTCAGCGATGCGCCGCGCCGCCCCGGTGGGCACCAGCGGCATGGGCGCGTTGCTCGGTGCCGATTTCGCGCAAGCCGACGAAGTTTGCAAGGAAGCCTCCACCGGCGGCGAAGTTTGCGTCGTTGCAAACGACAACGCGCCGGGTCAGATCGTGATCTCAGGTCACAAAGGCGCGTTGGAACGCGCACAAGAAATCGCCAAGACGAAGGGCATCAAACGGCTCATGATGTTGCCGGTCGCGGCAGCGTTCCATTCGCCGCTCATGGCCCCGGCCGCGCGCGAAATGGAAGACGTGCTCGGTGGGGAAACGATCCGCCCGCCCCGTGTGCCCGTGATCTCGAACGTCAGCGTCAATCCCGAAAGCGATCCCGCAACGATCAAGCGTCTCTTGATCGAACAAATCACCGGCCGCGTCCGTTGGCGCGAAACCATCGAAGGATTGCGCGGCCGCGGCATCACCTCCGCGGTCGAGGTCGGCGCGGGCAAAGTGCTCTCCACGATGGCCAAGCGCATCGACAAGGAATTGCCTACGACCTCGATCGAAACGCCGCAGGAAATCGAAGCTTTCATAAAAACGCTCTAAGCGAAGGATTCAGCGATGTTCTCTCTGAACGGCAAAACCGCGCTCGTCACCGGCGCCAGCGGCGGCATCGGCAGCGACATCGCCCGTGCACTCCACAAGCAGGGCGCAACTGTCACGCTGTCAGGCACGCGTCGGGAAGCGCTTGAAGCGTTGCAAAAAGAATTGGGCGAACGCGCACACATTGCGGTCTGCAATCTAAGCGACTCGACACAGGTCGACGAACTGCCGAAGACCGCGGAAGGCCTGATGGGTGGTCTCGACATCTTGGTCTGCAACGCCGGCATTACGCGCGACAATCTCTTTATGCGCATGAAAGACGAAGAATGGGATGAAGTGATCAAGGTGAACCTCACCTCGACGTTCCGCCTCTCGCGCGCGGTCATGCGTCCGATGATGAAGAAGCGCTGGGGCCGCATCGTCGCCATCACGTCGGTTGTTGGCGTCACCGGAAATCCGGGGCAGGGGAACTACTGCGCCGCGAAGGCCGGTATTATTGGCATGGCCAAGTCGTTGGCCCAGGAAATTGCGTCGCGCAATATCACCGTGAACTGCGTCGCCCCGGGTTTCATCAAGTCGCCGATGACTGATGTCCTGAACGACCAGCAACGCGCGACGATCATGGCGAAGATTCCAGCCCAACGCCTCGGTGCCGGCGGCGATATTGCTGCGGCCGTAGCGTACCTGGCGAGTGAGGAAGCTGCCTACATCACGGGTCAGACCCTGCATGTAAATGGCGGAATGGCCATGATTTGAAGGGCTTAACCCTAGGGGCGCGGCAGTTGGCAAGCTCGCCTGAGGTGTGTTACGAACCGCGCAAATCCCCCATCCCGCCGGATTCTCCTCGAAGGCGCCGGGGGTGTTCCGTTTCTGGCAGTTCTCTCAAAGGAATAAAAAATGAGCGATATCGCTGACCGCGTGAAAAAGATCGTCATCGAACATCTGAACGTGGAAGCCGAAAAGGTGACCGAAAAAGCCAGCTTCATCGATGATCTCGGCGCGGACAGTCTCGATACGGTCGAACTCGTCATGGCGTTTGAAGAGGAATTCAACGTCGAAATTCCGGACGACGCGGCCGAATCGATCGTCACAGTGGGCGACGCGGTCAAATTCATCTCGGAAAAAGCGGCTTGAGACGGCTTGCGCACGATCAATAGCGCACTAACTGTCACCTAATGCGGCGTGTCGTCGTTACAGGACTGGGACTGGTTAGCCCGCTGGCGAGCGGCGTCGAAGAGACGTGGTCGCGCCTGCTCGCCGGCCAGTCCGGCGCGCGCAAGATTACCGCGTTCAACACCGACGATCTGCAAACGAAGATCGCCTGCGACGTCCCGCGCGGCGACGGCACGAACGGCTCGTTCAACGCTGACCAGTGGATGGACCCCAAGGATCAGCGCAAGGTCGATGACTTCATCGTCCTTGCGATGGGTGCCGCGGGCCAAGCGTTTGAGCACTCGAAGCTGGTCCTCGACACCGAGGAGAAACGTTGCCGCGCAGGCGTGCTGATCGGCTCCGGCATCGGCGGCTTGCCAGGCATTGCGGACGCGGCGATTACGCTCCACGAAAAGGGACCTCGCCGGGTGAGCCCCTTCTTCATTCCCGGACGGCTGATCAATCTTGCCTCCGGCTACGCGTCGATCCGGTACGGCATGAAAGGCCCGAACCATGCGGTAGTGACCGCCTGTTCGACCGGCGCACACGCGATCGGTGACGCGGCTCGCCTCATCGCGCTCGACGACGCCGACGTGATGCTTGCAGGCGGCACGGAGTCGGCGATTTCGCGCCTCGCTGTCGCGGGCTTCAATGCATGCCGCGCGCTTTCTACGGCGTTCAACGATACGCCGGAAAAGGGTTCACGCCCGTACGACAAAGACCGCGACGGTTTCGTCATGGGCGCTGGCGCGGGCTGCGTGATCCTCGAAGAATTTGAACACGCCAAACGCCGCGGCGCCACGATCTACGCCGAAATCAAAGGCTATGGTCTGTCGGGCGACGCGTATCACATCACCGCCCCGGCCGAAGACGGCGACGGCGGCTTCCGCGCGATGCAGATGGCGCTGAAGCGCGCAGGGATGATGCCGTCCGACATCGACTACGTGAACGCGCACGGCACGTCGACCCCGCTCGGCGACGAGATCGAACTCAGGGCGGTTGAGCGTTTGTTCGGCAATGCGGCCGGCAATGTCTCGATGTCATCCACGAAGTCGTCAATCGGACACTTGCTGGGCGCGGCGGGTGCGGTCGAAGCGATTTTCGGCATCCTGGCAATACGCGACCAGATTTGCCCGCCGACGTTGAATCTCGACAACCCCTCGGTTGAGACGAAGATCGACCTCGTCCCGCACAAGGCGAAGAAGCGTCCGATTCGAGCGGTCCTGTCGAATTCTTTTGGATTTGGGGGCACGAACGCGACCTTGATTTTGACCGGCGCGCCGCAGTAACCGATAATCGTTAACGGCACGTCCCCCCTCCCTAAGCGCGGAGCCAAGACTTTGCGTTCCTTCTTTCGCTTTATCTTAGTCGTTCTATTGCTCGGCGCCGGCGCCGTCGCCGTCGGCGGTTGGTATGTCCTCAATCAGTTTGAGGCGCCCGGTCCTGCCGCTTATGAGGGCGAAACCGAGACCATCGTGTCGCTGCCGTTGGGCACGGGCCTCAATCAAGCCGCCAACATCTTGCAGCAACGCGGCGTCGTTCGCAGCGCGCTGATTTTCCGTGCCGGCGTCATGTACAATCGCAAAGCCGCAGCGCTCAAAGCCGGCGAGTACGCCATCCCGTCAAGCGCCTCGCCGTCCGAGATCATGAACATCCTGATCGAAGGCAAATCGATCGTCTACAAATTGACGTTGGCCGAAGGTCTGACGACCGCGACGATCTTAGACCTCGTGCGCAATCAGCCGTCGCTCTCAGGCGACATCACGATCGCGCCGTCCGAAGGCTCTCTGCTGCCGGAGACTTACATCTTCAACCGCGGCATGGCGCGCGACGACTTGGTCCTGCGCATGCAAGAAGACCACAAGAGCGTGCTCAACGAATTGTGGGCGCATCGCGCACCGAATCTCCCATTCGCAACACAAGAAGAAGCCGTTGTCTTGGCTTCGATCGTGGAAAAGGAAACCGGCATCGCCGAGGAACGCCCGCGCGTCGCCGCCGTCTTCGTGAACCGCTTGCGCAAAGGCATGAAGCTGCAGTCGGATCCGACGATCATCTATGGCCTGACCAAGGGCGTGCCCCTGGGCCGTGGAATCCGTCAAAGCGAACTCGACAAGGCAACGCCCTATAACACCTACGTCATCGTAGGCTTGCCGCCGACCCCCATCGCCAATCCGGGAAAGGCCTCGCTCGCGGCTGTACTGAACCCCGCGCCGACGGAAGACCTGTTCTTCGTCGCCGACGGTACCGGTGGCCATGCGTTTGCAGCCACCGTCGCCGAGCACGAAAAGAACGTGCAAAAGTGGCGTGCCATCGAGAAACAGCGCGCTGCTGGCACCCCAACCCCCACGCCCTAACGTTGAGCGGCCGCCTCCCAACCCCTAAGGTCCGGCCTGACTCGATAAAGGCCGGACCCTGATGCCCATTTCCAGTATGACCGGCTTTGCCCGCACCCAAGGCGCCCAGGGCGCCTGGCGCTGGCACTGGGAGGTCCGCAGCGTGAACTCCCGCGGGCTCGACGTGCGCGTCCGCGTGGCTGAGGGCTTTGAGGGTTTGGAACAGCCCGCACGCATCCTCGCCAACGAACGCTTCAACCGCGGCGCCGTCACGGCCTCGCTAACGCTCGACGCCGACGCCTCGCGCGGCGCCGTCCGCGTGAACCAGGAAGCCCTGCAGCAAGTTCTGGGCGCGCTGAAGCAGCTCGAAGGCATGGTCAAAGCTGCACCGCCCAGCCTCGACGGCATCCTTGCGCTCCGCGGCGTCATCGACGCGCAACCGCACCCGCTGGGCGAAGCCGAACTCGCCGCCCGCGACGCCGCGGTCCTCGGCAGCCTTGCGACCGCATTCGACGCCCTCAAGGCAGCGCGCCGCGACGAAGGTGCCCGCCTCGAAGCGATCCTCAAGCAGCACACGCATCGCATGGACACCCTCGTCGGGGACGCTGAACGCCTCGCCGCCACCCAGCCCGAGCAGCTTCGCGCGCGCCTCAAGACCTCGATCGACGACATTCTGAAAGCGCGCGCCGGCATCACCGAAGAACGCCTCGCGCAGGAGATCGCGCTGCTGCTCGTCAAAGCCGACGTGCGCGAAGAAATCGACCGCCTAAAATCCCATCTCACGCAGGCCCGCGCACTGTTCGCCGAAGCCGGCGCCCAGGGCCGCCGCCTCGACTTCCTGGCGCAAGAACTGAACCGTGAAGCCAACACACTCTGCTCGAAGTCGTCGGACATCCAGCTCACGCGCACCGGTCTCGAATTGAAAGCCACGATCGATCAGCTGCGCGAACAGGTGCAAAACGTCGAATGACTCTGACCACGATCAAGCGCCGCGGCATGATGCTCGTTCTGTCTTCGCCGTCCGGCGCGGGCAAGACGACGCTCGCCAAACGCCTGCTGGAGACGGACGCGAACTTCACGATGTCGGTATCGGTGACCACACGCGCGAAGCGTCCCACCGAAGTCCACGGCCAGGACTACTACTTCATCTCGCCGGCGGCCTTTAAGGCGAAGGTCGACCGCGGTGAATTGTTGGAGCATGCAACGGTCTTCGGCCACAGCTACGGCACCCCGCGCGAGCCGGTGGAAGAAGCGCTGGCCCAGGGCCTCGACGTCTTGTTCGATATCGACTGGCAAGGCACGCAGCAGCTGAAAGAAAAATCGCGCGAAGACGTCGTCTCGATCTTCATCCTGCCGCCATCGCGCCACGAACTCGAACGCCGCCTGAAATCCCGGGCGCTGGACACGCCCGAAGTCGTCGCCCAGCGCATGGCTAAGGCGAACGACGAGATCAGCCACTGGGCCGAATACGATTACGTCATCATCAACGACGACATCCAAGCGGCCGAAACGAAAATCGCCTTCATCGTCGAGGCGGAACGCTTCAAGCGCCTCCGCCAAACGGGCCTCTCAAGTTTCGTACGCGGCCTTATTGCTTAAGCTGAAGCGCGCGCGCCAGCGCGGTGAAGCCCTCGACGGGTATCTCCTCCGCCCGCGCCGTCGGATCGAGCCCCGCCTCCGCGATGAGTTCGTTACTGAACGGCCCAAGCGACTTCAGGCTTGAGCGCAGCATCTTGCGCCGCTGCCCGAACGCAGCAGCCGTGACGCGTCCCAACAGGACAGCCGAAGCTTGGCCGCGCGGCTTGGGCAAAATGTCGAAGCGAACGACGCTCGACGTCACCTTCGGCGGCGGCGTAAAGGCGCTGCGATGCACGTCGAACAGAATGCGCGGGTTTGTACGCCACTGGCCGATGACGGAAAGCCGCCCGTAGGCGTGGCCGCCGGGCTTGGCCACGATGCGCTCGGCCACCTCGCGCTGGAACATCAGCGTCAAGCCATCGAACCACGGCGGCCAAGGCGTTGCGGTCAACCACTTGATCAGCAACATCGTCGCAACGTTGTAGGGCAGGTTGGCAACCACCAAGGCATTCCCGCCACCGACCAGCGAAGCCTCGTCCGCCTCCAACGCGTCGCCTGAGACGAGCGTCAGTCGCCCGTCATAGGCGTCAGCCACCGCTTCCAGCGCGGGAACGCAACGCTGGTCGCGCTCGATCGCGACGACGCGCGCGGCACCTTCGGCCAGAAGTGCCCGCGTAAGCCCGCCAGGCCCCGGCCCAACCTCAAACACCGTCCGCCCGGCAAGCGGGCCCGCCTCGCGTGCGATACGCCGCGTCAGGTTCAAATCGAAGAGAAAATTCTGACCAAGCGACTTGCGCGCGCTCAAGCCCAATTCGGCGATCACCTCGCGCAGAGGCGGCAACCCGTCGCCTTCGCTCATCCTCGCCTGGCGCGCTGTTTCGCAAGCCGCTCCGCGAGGCGCAACGCGGCAAGCAAACTCGATGGATCGGCCTTGTCTCGCCCCGCAATATCGAACGCGGTGCCGTGATCGGGCGACGTGCGCACGATCGGCAGTCCCAGCGTCGCGTTCACCCCGCCGGCAAAGTCGAGCGTCTTCAGCGGGATCAGCGCCTGATCGTGGTACATGCAGATCACGGCGTCATAGCGCGCGCGCGCCGCTGGGTGAAACAGCGTATCGGCGGGCATTGGCCCTTTGACATCGATGCCGCGCTTTTGAAGCTCGGCGACAGCCGGCGCGATCACCGTCTGCTCCTCAACCCCCAAGGCGCCGCTCTCGCCTGCATGCGGGTTCAACGCGGCGACTGCAAGTCTGGGCGCTGCGATGCCGAAGTCCCGGTTCAACGCCTCATACGCCGTCGCAGCCGCCGCGATAATCGCCTCCGTCGTCAGGGCGCGGCAAGCCTCGGCGAGCGATAGGTGTACGGTCACAGGCACGACGCGCAGGCCCTCGATCGCCAACATCATCACCGGCTTTGCGCCACCGCACAGCTCAGCGAGATATTCGGTATGCCCTGGGAACTTAAACCCGGCGCCATAGAGCGTGGCTTTGTGTATCGGGTTCGTCACCACGCCCGACGCCTCGCCGCCGAGCGCAAGGGCCACCGCTTTTTCGATAGACGCAACCACGGCCTTCGCGTTGCGCCCATCCGGAGTGGCGGGTGACGGCTTCGTGGCAAGCCGCACGGGCATCACGGGCAAGCCCTCGAAGAAGCGCTTTCCTGCTTCGGCCAGCGACCCGACTTCGACGACGTGAACATGGCTCTTCGTGCGGTGCGCTTCGGCACGCAACCAATCCGGATCGCCGATAACGCAATAGGCAGGCACAGGCCGCCCATCGGGCGCATGCCAGGACTTGATCGCAATCTCGCCCGCTATACCTGCGGGCTCGCCCATAGTGACTGCCAGCGGCCGGGAAGCGTCGGCCATCGGCGTTCTAGTTGTCCCTCATCTCGATCGTAGCGTCGCGGCGCAGGTCGCGCAGGTAGCGCCGCGCCAGCATCGAGAGTTCCTGGTTGAACAGGCGGTTCTCGATGCTTTCCTTAGTCACTTCTTCCGCCTTGACTGTTCTCGAGCCCCCGCCGGCCTGCTGCATCCCGGGCGCCGGCACCATACCGCCCGAGCAGATGACGAATAGCTCTACGCCGGTCGCACCGCGCAGGGGAGGCGTCGCGCGCCCATTGGGCGTTTGCTCGAGAATTTTAACGAACTGGGGCGCCATGTCCTTGACCGTGATCGCACCCAGCATGTCGAACTTCGCTCCGCGCGATTTCGCGACGGAACCCGCTGTCGAGCATCCGTTGACGGAGCGATAGAGATCGACGGCCAGCGTCTTTGCCTGATCTTGTTTAGCCTTCGAAGCGCCGTCGGAAAGGGGTATTGAAATCCGCCCAAGCTGTAGCACGCCCTTCATCTTCTGCGCGGCTTGAGGTCTCTCGGGCGCCGCGGCTTCAGGAATAGAAACCTTCGAATCTTTCGATAGCTTCTTTTCGCGCAGGCCAAGCACATAGTAGCCGCCCGTCGCCCGGATCGGCTCGGAGATGCCGCCCGGCGACATCTTACGCAGCACCTCCGCGACTGGGGCCTGCACGTCGCCTTCGCCGACCCAACCGATGTCGCCGCCGTTGGTACGCGACGCCGACTGGCTGAATTGACGCGCGATCGCCGAGAACGTCGCGCCGCTGCGTAAATTCCCGAGAATGCTCTGAATGTTTTTCTTCGCTTGCTCTTCGGCTTCCGGAACGTCGACCGCAACGAAAATCTCGGAAACCAGATATTGGGTCTGCGACGCGGCCGTCATAGCCTGCTGATAGGCGGCATCGACCTCGTCGTCTGATACCGTTACACGCGGCGCAAGACGCCCCTGGATCAGCTTTTGCCAAGCAAGATCGGCCTTCAGCTGGTTCTGCAGCGTGGAGCGCGCGATACCGGCGTCGTCCAGCATCTTGTTAATGGCGTCGGTCGTCGTTTGGTTTTGCGAAGCGATGCGCTTGAAGTTCTTATCGAGATCGTCTTGCGTCAGCTTGACGTTGGCCTCTGCGCCTCCTGCAGCTGCAAGAGTTCGTCCAGGCTGGCGCAATACCTGCGGCCGCAAACGTTTGGCAGCGTCCTGACCTTGCGAATTCGACGTTATCATCACCAGCTTGACGCGCTGATCCAGATCGTAGGTCGAAATGATGATGTCGTTCACGACCGCGGCGGCGCGCATTGTGCGCGGCTCTTGCGTGGCACCGGCGGCGCTTGAGTGATCGCCTGAAACGGCAAGCATCGCCGCGACGCAGAGCCCGACCGCGCCGGCAAATCGAAACGAGAGAACAGAGGAACGACGAGACATCGCAAAAAATCCGCGAAACGAGAGCGACTGATAAGGACGGCGGAACGGCGCAGAACGACTCAACCGCGCGAGCCCGTCACAACGTCCGGGAGAATAACCACTTCCTGAGGCGGATCAATGGTGGTTACGCCAGGCCGGCAGCGCCGATTCCAGCCTCAATTCACGCCTTTCAGGCGGAACGTGAACAAGAACGACGAGGAGGGCTCGATGTCGCGGTCGCGGGTGAACCGGCGACGGAAGTCCAAGCCGAATTCCGCGCAGTCGTCTTCGTAGGAAAAGCCGAACTTGCTTTCGATCATCTGCTCGTCGGCCAGGTCGCGCCGACCAGACGCGCGCAGCCAAATGTGCTCGATCGTGCGCAGGCGGCCTTCAAGTGAGATTTCCTCGCGCTGGGTCGGGATCAGGGGATCCGGTTCCAACAGCAGATAGCCCGCTTTGAACGAGTACCAGTCGATGTCGAACGCCTCGGCATAGATTTCGTTGCGCTCATAGCGCAGCGCGCTCTGGTCGATGCGGAAGCGGTGCACCAGGCGGATGTTGCTGTCCGGCTGAATGGTCAAGCGGCCGACAAAGTCCGATTGCTGGTTGCGCAAGCCAGATTGCTCGGTGAACGCGTCGTCCTCGTGGAAGCGGAAGCTCTCGCCGACGATCGCCTCGACGAAGCCCTCATCGAAATAGGCGGCGGCGCGGAAGCCTACGTTCACCCGCGGCCCCGTTTCCCAACGGTCGAGGCCCGGGAATTTGTTGTACGAAAACAGGTTCGTCTCGTCGAATTCGAACGCGGCGCTGTCTTCGTTCGGAATCTCGTCCGGGTTTCCGCCATAGGGCGCGCCGATCACCTGGACGATCGGCTCGATCACCTGTTTCCAGCCCCAATCGGTCCGCACCATCGGGTACCGCCATTCGAGGCCGGCCCACGGCAAGAACCGCCCGACCGTCTGCTCATCCGTGCCGCTCACACCGGTGTCGGTCACGTGATAGCCGTCGGCGCGCAGATTGGCGAAGAACGTGAACAGATGCCCGCCTGTCGTTGTCACCGGCAACTTCCACGACGCGGTCGATGACACGCGCGCCGTATCGCGACCCTCACCACGGTGCAGATAGAGCGCATTGCCGACCAATTGGAACCGTCCGCCAAGAACGGTTTCGTCCGGCACGTACTCAAGTTCGACAAGCGGCAGCACCAGCGGCGTCGTGCCCGGATCGTCCGTCTCGCGCAGGCCTTGGAAGTACCAGCCGTTGACCGCGGCATACGAACGCCCGTCGATACCTTCGATGAACAGGTTGTTGACCAACCGGTCCTTCGACGAAATGTCATAGCGCTTCAGATAGGTGTCGTTCGAGGTCAGTTCGGCGTCATAGCCCCAGCGCCAAACGTCGTCGATCTGGAAGCGGCCCTGGCCGAACACGTGACCCTGCAAGGTTTCGTCGCCGTATTCCATGCCGAAGCGGTCGCGCGGTTGGCCGAAACGTCCGCTAGCTTGAATGTTGTATTGGCCGTCCGTCACGCGTTGACGCCATTCGCCCTTCAGAAGAGGCCCGTCGTTCTCGGTGTACTCAGGCGACAGCAAAAGGTCGTAGCTCGGGTCCAACGCGAAGTAGTACGGCACTTCGACGAAATAGCCGATGTCCGTCGAATGACCGACGTTCGGCACCAAGAAGCCCGATGCACGCGGCGCCTCTGGATCGGAGTGCGAGAAGTAAGGCAGATAGGCAATCGGCACGCCGAACACTTCGAAGAACGCGTCTTCGTATTCGACGCGCGCCTTGGCCTGATTGTAGATCACGCGGAATGCTTTGATCTGCCACGTGGGCGCTTTGTTCGGATCTTCCTGGCACGGTTTGCAGGTCGTGTACGCGGCCTTCTCCAGCGTCATCATGTTGCCGCCGGTACGTGTCGCGCGCGCCGCCGCCAAACGGCCACGGCCGGCGATGACGACGTTCATGCTCTCGATAATGCCTTCGCGCATGTCGTCCGTGACTTCCATGCGGCTGCCGGTCAGCGTCGTGCCGTTCGCCTCGCGGATCGTCGCGTTCCCTTCGGCGATGACGGTGCGCGATTGCTGATTGTAGGAAAGCTTGTCGGCGAGCAGCGTGCGGGGACCGTACGAGACCTCGACATTGCCTTCGGCCGTCACGACGCTGGTATTCGCGTCATAGGTCATCTTATCGGCGCGGATGAGTACTTCTTGCTTCTTCTCGCCGCTCTGATCGCTCGCTTGCGGGTCTTGTGCGGTGGCGACGGGTTCGGCAGCGAGACGCGCGAGCGGTAGCACCACTGTCTGAGCAGCGGCGATGGAGGCTGTCGAAAACAGAATCGGAAGACTGGCGATGAGGCGATACACGACCTTCATCCGTCCTCCTGATTGAACAATGACGCCATACCAAACAACAACGCAGTCGTAGCGGGCGCCCACGCCGCTAAGGCCACGGGAACCGTGCCGGAAATCCCCAGGGCGTGTGTCACGTCCGTGAAGAAATACAGCAAGAATCCAGTCAGTACGCCCGAGAGTATGAGCCTCGCAGCCCCCCCTAGACGCGCCAGCCGAAGCGAGAATGCCGCCGCTACGAAGATCATAGCGCATAACAGCATCGGTCCCGCAAGCAAGGCGTGGTAGTGGAGCCTATGTTTTGTGGCCGAAAACCCTGCCGCTTCAGCCTGTGCAATGAAGCCGGGAAGGTCCCAAAACGCGATAGTATCAGGGGTTGCAAAGCTTTCTTGAATTTGGTCCGGAGTTAACGACGTTTTCACGTCGAGTGACGGATAGAACACAGCTGGACGGTCCGGACCTGTGACCCAGGCCTTCTCCAGGTGCCATTTGTCCTTGAGGAGCTGCGCGGCTCCGGCGTCGATTCGGCCGCGAAACTGCTCTCCGCCCTCATAGATAAACATGATCACGTCTTGCAGCTTGAGGCCGCTGTTGGACACATGCAGGGCGTGAATGACGGTCTGGCCCTTCTCGTCGCCCTGGCGCAACCATAAGCCGTTGTCTGAGACCGCAAGCAACGAGGGTTTGCCGCGGATGTAGCGCGCCTCCAACTCCTCGTAGCGCGAGATCATCATTGACGCGAAGGGGTTGTAGGCGGCCGTCATGAAGATGCCGATGAGGAGCGCCGAGATCAGGGCAGGGGCGAGGAACAACCACGCCGAAACGCCGGCAGCGCGCGCAATGACCAATTCTTGATTTCGCGTCAGCCGCGCGAACGACCAAATCGCACCGAACAACACGGCGAACGGCATCATCTTTTCGGTCAGGGTCGGCAGCTTCAACAGCGCCATGCGCATGATCGTCGTCAGCGCCACGCTCTCGCGCCCCGCCGTCCGGTTCAACAGTTCGACGACGTCGATGACGAAAGCCAGCGTCATGCAGATGCCGAACACCAGAGCCACGCTCATCACGAATTGCTTCGCGAAGTACTTCGACATCGTCCAGCCAAGATTCATTGTGCGGGCTCCGCAATGGGCTCAGCCATCTTGCCCTTGCGCAACTGTTCGAAGCGCGGATGAGCCAAAATGAAGAGCAAAGCGCCAATCCAAAGCAGCGGCCAGGCATACATCGCAATTGCGATGTCAGAGTTCGACGCCGTCCATTGTTGGAAAGCGAACCCTGGCAAGCGCGCAGCAAACATCGCCAAGAACGCAAGCCCTATACGCCCGGCATAGCCGCGCCGGTTGAAGTTGCCGCCCACGAGCGCGACGACCGCGATCAACGCGAACACGATGCTGTAAAGCGGTCCGCTCAGCCTGCTGTGCGCTTCGGAGATGAACTTCTTCCGCTGCTTTTCCGGGACGGATGCTTCCGGAAAGAACAGTTCGTTCAACCACCGCTCGGCCACTTCCGGGATGCGCGTGTTTTGGCCTTTATCGAACTGGCTGAGGTCGAACGTGTACTTCTCGAAGTTCAAGATCTTAAGCCGCCCTTCGCCCCCCTCGAGCCACTGCACGTTGCCTTGGTTCATGATAAGCCGCGGACCCGTCGGCGTATTCGCAAGCAGCCCGCTCTGCGCCATATACGTCGCGATCCCCTTCGGATTGCGTGCGTCGTGCACGAGGATGCCGCGAATGTCGCCGCCTGGATTGTTTTCGCTGACGTAGACAGTCAGCCCCTTGATCGGGTTCGTGAACGAACCCTCGCGCACAAATGTGTTCACGAGGTCCGCGCGAATTTCGAACACGCGATTTTTCATCTCGCGCATGCCGGCAGGCATAACGACAATGCTGAAGAGATAGCCGACAGCCGTGACAGCCAGGGCGATCAAGATAATCGGCCATACCACGACCCAGCGGCTAAATCCTGCCGCCCACATCACGACAAGCTCGCTTTCCGTGTAGAGCCTGTTCAGCGCGTAGAGCACCGCGAAAAATATCGCGAACGGCAAAATCAGCGGCATCAACTGCGGCAGGCCGAGCACTGTCAGATAGATGAAGGTACCCACCGACTGGCTCTGATTGATCACGATGTCGAGCATGCGCAGCGACTGCGACAGCCAGATCACGCCCGTCAGCACGAACGTGAAGAACAAAAGTGGCCCGGTGACCTGCCGGAACATGTAATTTTGAATTCCGGACATAGCGGCTTGCCTGCACTTGGTCAGGCGGGTGACGCCCGCCGCTTCACAATGATCGCCTGGCCCGGTACAACGCCGCGCCTGTCGGTTCTACCAGCACACCGAAAATTCGTCGGAATCAAAGAGGTGCGGGGTGGCCCAAGCTGGTATCTGAGCCACCGTAGCCGCGCAACGTTCTAGCGCCAGTTCCTGTTCCCGTTAAGAGATAACCACCCATGCAAATCAACTTTGTGAAGTCCGAAATCCCGGATGAAGGGACGCTCGTCGTCGGCACCACCGAAATCGAAGAGCCGGCGGGCCTTTTGGCCGATCTGGACAAGCAGTCCAAAGGTGCCGTTGCGCGCGCGATGAAGGCAGCTCGTTTCACCGGCGCCAAAGGGCAGGTTGTTGAGCTGTTGGCCCCGGCAGGCATCGAGGTCGATCGGCTCCTGATCGTGGGCTTGGGCAAGGCCGACAAGTTCGACGGCAGCGCCGCCGAGAGCTTGGGCTCGGCGGCCGTGGCTCGGCTGCTGACAAGCGGCGAGAAGACGGTGACGGTGCAATTGCAGTCGCCCAAAGGCGCATCCCACACCGATGAGGCGCAATTTGCTGCCCGCGTTGCGCAGGGCGCAATGCTGCGCAGTTATCGCTTCGATCAGTACCGCACCACGCAAAAGAAGACCGACAAACCATCGCTCGCCAAATTCAACATCGGTACAGCCGATCCTGGTGAAGCGAAGAAGGCTTGGCGCGCGGGAGAAGCCGTTACGAACGCGATCTTCTATGCGCGCGATCTCGTGACCGAGCCGCCCAACGTTCTTTACCCTGAAGAATTCGCCAAACGTGTCCGCAAGCTTGAGGACATGGGCCTTGAAGTCGAAGTGCTGGGCGAAAAAGAGATGACGAAGCTCGGCATGGGCTCGCTCGTCGGCGTCGGCCTCGGCTCCGATCGTGAGTCGCAGTTGCTGATCATGCAGTGGAAGGGCGCGAAGGATAAGAACGCGCAGCCTATCGCCTTCGTCGGCAAAGGCGTCACGTTCGACACCGGCGGCATCTCGATCAAACCCGCCGCCGGCATGGACGCAATGAAGTACGACATGGGTGGCGCGGCAGCGGTCACCGGCCTGATGCACGCACTTGCGGGCCGCAAGGCAAAGGCAAACGTCGTCGGCATCTGCGGCCTCGTCGAGAACATGCCCGACGGCAAGGCCCAGCGTCCTGGTGACGTCGTGAAGTCGATGTCCGGTCAGACGATTGAGGTGCTCAACACCGACGCCGAGGGCCGCCTCGTGCTCGCCGACGCTCTTTGGTATTGCCAACACCGCTTCAAGCCGAAGTTCATGGTCGATCTGGCCACGCTCACCGGCGCGATCCGCGTGTCCCTCGGTCTCGAAATTGCGGGTCTGTTCTCGAACAACGACGAACTGGCCGCGCGCCTCGCCGCCGCCGGCAAGGCCGAGGGTGAGGAACTTTGGCGCATGCCGATGGGTGAGCGCTTCGACAAGGCGATCGATAGCCCCATCGCCGACATGAAGAACATCGGCGGCGCATTTGGCGGCTCGATCACCGCGGCCCAGTTCATCCAGCGCTTCGTGAACAAAGTCCCTTGGGCTCACCTCGACATCGCGGGGACAGCGTGGGCCGAAGAAGCCCGCGGCTCCACGCCGAAAGGGGCGTCCGGCTTCGGCGTGCGCTTGCTGAACCGCCTCGTCGCCGACCACTACGAAAGCTGATGACGGAGGTTTTCTTCTATCACTTGGAACGGGCAACGCTCGAGGACGTGTTGCCCGGCCTGCTTGAGAAAACGCGAGAGCGCGGCTGGAAAGCGCTCGTTCGCGCAGGCTCCGACGAACGCGTAGCCACACTCGATTCCCACCTCTGGACCTACCGCGAAGAGAGCTTCCTGGCCCACGGCCTCGCGCGTGAAGCAAACGCCAGCGAACAGCCGATCCTGCTGACCATAGCCGACGGCAATCCGAACAATGCCGAAGTCCTCTTCTACGTGGACGGCGCCGCGACCAAAGATTGGTCCGGCACCGATGTTGCCGCAGCTAAGCGTGTCATCGTCATCTTCGACGGCCGCGACGCCGAAGCACTCGAAGCGGCGCGCGAACATTGGAAGCTGGCCAAAGTAGGCGGCCACGAGGTGACATATTTCCAACAGGCGGCCTCGGGAAAATGGGAAAAGCGCGCATAACGGGTCCCGTTTGCACCGGTCGGACAACGATTTATTGTCGTCCCGAGTCTTAGGCTATCGTCTCCACTGTCGAGCGCATTCCCATGCCGATCCTTTTTCTTGCGGTCATCCTGATCCAGGTATTCTTTATTGTGCATGCATCCCGCACGGGTAGGGAGCAGCCCTGGATCCTCGTACTGCTCTTGTTGCCGGGTATCGGTTCACTCGCTTACTTCCTTGTTGAAATACTTCCTGAGCTTGCGGGCACGCGCCGCGCCCGCGGCGTCATGGGCGACATCGCGACCGTCCTCGACCCCGACCGCGAGTACCGCGAACGCAGGACGCAGGTAGAATTGACCGGCACGCCTGCCGCGAAAGCCGCACTCGCCGACGAATGCGTCCGCAAAGGCATGCTCGACGACGCGACCACGCTCTACCGCTCCGCGCTTGGCGGTCACTACGCGGACGACCCGAATCTGCTCTTGGGCCTCGCCAAAGTGCAGATCGAGAAGGGTGACTTCGCCGGCTGCCAGCTAACCCTCGACGACTTGCGCGCCAAGAACCCGAACTTCAACTCGCAAGACGGTCACCTGATCTACGCCCGCGCGTTAGAGGGTCAGAGTAAAAATGACGAGGCCGCCAAAGAGTACGAGGCCGTCGCCGGTTATTTCGCGGGCTTCGAAGCGAAGGTGCGCCAAGGCCTGTTCCTGCTGAAACTCGGGCAGGTGGCCAAAGCGAACGAACTGCTGCAAGGCGTGGTCACGACGTTCAAACAACTGCCACGTCACGCGCAAGACCTGAACCGCGACTGGTACAACGTCGCCAGGCGCAATCTTGAAGGCTGATTATTCACCCGCCCGCTGACGCATCGCGAGGTCAAGCGAGACCACGTTTGCGGGCAGCTGCCTGACGCGCGGAGTGCGCCGTGGTTCGGGTGGCGGAAGACGGTCGCGCAGCCCCGCGTCATCGCCCGCTTCCAGGAACGTATCGATCACTTCAAGTAGCTTCATGAATTGGAACCAAGCGAACGGCGTGTCGGTGCCCTTCGTCATGCGCTCCACGGCCCATGTCTTCAACGCGCGCATTTGCGCTTCCGGCGTAGCGGCCGTTTTCATCGATTTACCCAAAGCCCCAAGTTCCATCGCGAATCAGTGAAGCACTGAGCTTGGCGTTTCGCGGTTAATCGGCACTTAATGGGCTGAGGCCGATTTCGGCACGGCCGGATTCGTATGCGTCCGTCGCATCGAGCCACGCACTTTCGGCTGCCGCGAGCTGGCGCTGCAACTCGCCACGCTGCTTCGTCAGCGTGAGAACTTTCGCAGGCTCGTTCGCGTACGTGTCGGGCGCGTTCAACGCGTTCTCGATCTTCGCGATCTCTGCCTGCAGCTTCGCAACACGCTTCTCGGCGTCGTCTGCTGCACGTTTGAGCGGTGTCAATTGCGCGCGCCGGTCTGCAGCCGCTTTGCGTTCTTCCGCCTTCGTGAGTTTCGATACTTTTGCTTTCCCGCCTGCGGGCTGACGTTCCTCGAGCAGCAGCTTGCGGTAATCGTCCATGTCGCCGTCGTAGGGCTGCACGCGCCCGTTCGCGACCAACCACAGACGATCCGCGCACGTCTCGATCAGATGCGGATCGTGGCTGATCAAGAGCACCGCGCCGGTGTAGTCGTTAAGCGCCAACACGAGCGCCTCGCGGCTGTCGATATCGAGGTGGTTCGTCGGCTCGTCCAAGATCAAAAGATGAGGCGCATCGAGTGCCGCCGTCATGATTAAAAGCCGCGCCCGCTCGCCACCCGACAAGTCCTCGATCGCCGTGCCCGCCTTGAAGTCCGGAAAGCCCGCAGCGCCAAGCCTTGTTCGCGCCTCGCGTTCGTTGAGCTTCGGCATCAGCCGCATCAGGTGCTGTACCGGCGTCAGTTCGCCCGCCATCTCGTCCAGCTGATGCTGCGCGAAATACCCGATCCGCAAACGCCGCGCTTTCGTGATCGTTCCCGACATCGAAACCAACCGGTTCGAGATCAATTTCGCGAACGTCGACTTGCCGTTCCCGTTCGCGCCCAGAAGTGCAATCCGGTCGTCCGGATCGATCCGCAAATCCAAGTGCCCTAAGATCTCGCGCCCGTCATAGCCGGTGCTCACGCCTTCGAGCGCGAGCAGGGGCGGCGAAAGCTCCTCCGGTTCGCCGAGCCGGAACGGCGCCACGCGCTCGCCCGACATCTCCGCAATCGGCTGCAGCTTCGCGATTGCCTTCAACCGGCTCTGCGCCTGGCGCGCCTTCGACGCTTTGTAGCGGAAGCGGTCCACGAACGCCTGCATATGCTTGCGCTGAGCGTCCTGCTTCGTGCGCGCGGCCTCTTGCACCGCCAGCCGCTCGGACCGCGTGCGTTCGAACGTGTCGTAAGTGCCGGTGTAGAACGTAAGCTTCTTGTCCTCCAGATGCAGGATCGAGTTGACCGCCGTGTTCAAGAGATCGCGGTCGTGGCTGATCAGGATCATCGTGCCGGGAAACCGCCGCAGAAACTGCTCTAGCCACAGCGACCCTTCGAGATCGAGATAGTTTGTGGGCTCGTCGAGCAGCAACAAATCGGGCTGCGAGAACAACACCGCCGCAAGCGCAACGCGCATGCGCCAACCGCCCGAAAATTCCGAACACGGCCGAAGCTGCGCCGCCGCATCGAACCCGAGGCCGGCCAGAATCTCCGCCGCCCGCGCAGGCGCTCGATGCGCGCCGATGTCGGAGAGCCGCGTTTCGATCTCCGCAATCCGAACCGGGTCCGTGGCCGTCTCGGATTCCGCGATCAGCGCCGTGCGCTCCACGTCGGCGATCAAGACCGTGTCGAGCAACGTCATCGGCCCGCCTGGCGCCTCCTGCGCGACGCCGCCGATCCGCCACGAACGCGGGATCACGATCTCGCCGTCGTCGGCCTCAGTCTCCCCGTGCAGGATGCGGAACAAGGTCGACTTGCCGGTCCCGTTCCGCCCGACGAGGCCAACCTTGTGCCCAGTCGGAATCGAGGCGGTCGCGCCTTCGAAGAGCGGGCGGCCTTCAATCCGGTAGGT
Source organism: Micropepsaceae bacterium (assembly GCA_044220975.1). Classification (GTDB taxonomy): domain Bacteria; phylum Pseudomonadota; class Alphaproteobacteria; order Micropepsales; family Micropepsaceae; genus SZUA-430. The sequence goes on from JBGAPZ010000001.1 coordinate 28,257, forward strand.
GAGGTTCAGGATTCGCAGCATGGGGCGCGCTCTCTACCGGCCTTTCGCATGTAGGGGAAGGCGCGACAACGAAGCGCCCTGAAGCTCGCTTGCGGGGCAGGGGGCCCTCCCGTATCAAGGCGCTCCTTTTCGAGCCGTTTTTTCAAGGATTTCCGCCCATGACCGAGCGCACCTTTTCGATCGTCAAACCGGACGCGACCCGCCGCAACCTGACCGGCAAGATAATCGAACGCATTTAAACAGCAGGCATGCGCGTCGTCGCTGAAAAGCGGCTGTGGCTCTCTACGAAGCAGGCCGAAGCGTTTTACGCGGTCCACAAAGCGCGTCCCTTCTTCCATGACCTGGTTAAGTTCATGACCTCGGGCCCGGTGGTGGTGCAGGTGCTCGAAGGCGCGAACGCCGTCGCGAAGAACCGCGAAGTGATGGGCGCGACCGATCCCGCGAAGGCCGCCCCCGGCACGATCCGCAAGGACTTTGCTGAATCGATCGAAGCGAACTCCGTGCATGGCTCCGACAGCGCCGAAAACGCAGCGAATGAGATCAAATTCTTCTTCGCCGACACCGAGATCGTCGGCTAACGCGAAAGCGGTGTTGCGAAATCGAGTGCATTTCGTGCGTTTGCACGGCTGATTTGCGCAAAAAAATCCGCTTGGAAGTCGTTTGCGATCCGCGAGGATGAAAATCGTATCCGTTATATGCGTTATTTCCGCAGGAAATAGCCATTTATGGTGTTATAATTCCGTTCGGTAGCCGTTAGGGAGTGTTATGGCCGCCTCCCAAACGCGAAAGGCAACATGCGCCACGCGGTCGCCGGACGAAATTCGCCCGAGCTCCGCGCAACCGACACTGTCACCGATGAAATTTTCAAGTCGCAGCCGCATCTGCGCGGGCCGAAATCCACGCCGATGGGAAGGAACAAAGATAGAACAACATCGGCGAAAAAGTCAAGCTAATTCATGCGCAACACGAGGCACGACCCAGGAACCCCCGGCATCCTGCCGGCTCTTGTTGCAGCACCACCGAAAGTCTCACGCCCATGACCGCTGATCTCGACGGCCTCAAATCGCGAATTCAAGCGCTGCGCGCGAAGACGATCGACAACGGCTGCACCGAGAGCGAGGCGTTGGCTGCGGCGGCGAAGGTGGCCGAGTTGCTCGACCGCTACGACCTGTCGCTCAGCGACGTCGAACTGCGCGAGGCGCCATGCGAGCAGCGCGCCTTCGAAACCCATCGCAAGAAGCGCGTGCCGCTCGACGCCTGCATCGGCGCAATTGCGAATTTCTGCGACTGCAGGGTCTGGCGGGAGAAAAACGCAGCCGGCGAAACGCGCTATGTCTTCTTCGGTCTGCGCTCCGACGTCGAGGTCGCGCACTATCTGACCGAGATGATCGACGGCGCCGTGCGCAGCGAACTCGGCCACTACAAGACCTCGAAGGCTTATCAGCGCTTCCGCCACAACGAGCGCCATCTGGCGAATTCGTCGTTCACGTTCGGCATGGTGATCTCGATCGCAGACAAACTGAATGCGATGAAGGCCGCCCGCGACACCGCCAACGAAACCAACGGCCGCGCACTCGTCGTACTCAAATCCGCCGTCGTCGATACCGAACTGAAAAAGTTGAACCTAAACCTGCGCTCTGCGCGCGCGCCGACCCGCGTGATCTCCGCCACCGCCTTCGAAGCGGGCGAAGCAGCCGGCGCCTCGCTCGCAATCAACCGTGCGGTGAAGTGACCGCCAGCTTGATCTCCCAGTCCGCTCGGCCAAGAAAAGGCGAGTGACCGAACGCTCGGGTCGTGGCATCTTGATCTCCAAAGCGACGTGAATGGGGACACAGACCTTAAGTTCAACGAGGGGATCGCTCATCATGGTGTTGTTCTGGCTCTTGGCCTTCGGGTTGGCGTGGGCTGTCACGGTGCCCGCGGCACTCGCTGCGCACGGCGTCATCGCGCCACTCGGGATTCCGATGATGGCGACGCGAGTCATCGGATTTGCACCCGCGATCGCTGCGCTAATTGCGGCAACCGTTTACGGTGACTTGAGCGCGTTACGTCAACGCGTACTTCGTGTCCGCACATCGCCTCTGTTTTACCTGGCAGCGGCGCTTCTGCCGTTCGCATGGCTTTGGATCTCGATGACGGTTTCGCCGCAGCTGGGATTTGCCGCGCCGAAGATTGCGTTTTCCACCGAGTTGCTACCGCTCTTCGTCGTCTGGTTCATCCTAGGCGCCGGCGAAGAAATCGGTTGGCGCGCTTACGCCCTGCCCAAGCTCGCCGCCACGTACGGCTTCTGGCAGGGTTCCACATATCTGGGTCTTGCTTGGACCGTGTGGCACTACCCACTGATGCTCTCGAGCCCCTACATCGATTTCTCCGATCCGGGCACCATGGCCTACTGGCTAGGCCTCTTCTCGCTACAGATATTCCTCGCCAACTTTCTGATTTGCTGGCTGATGGCACGCTCCGGCGCAGTCATCATTACAACGGTGCTCCACACAGCGTTCAACGCAGTGTCGACCATGCACTTCGCAGCCGCGGTCGACCTCGTAATGACAGTCGCGATCGCCGTCTCGGTACTCGCGATCGCGCTCTTTGATCCCGAGCCGGAGTTCGCCGACTGATTACGCCGCGACCTTCCGTCCCAAGATCATATCGCTCGCCTTCTCGGCGATCATGATCGTCGGTGCGTTGGTGTTGCCCGACACGAGCCGCGGCATGATCGAGGCGTCGACCACGCGCAACCCCTCGATGCCGTGGACGCGCAGCTGCGGATCGACGACCGCGCGCGGCCCATGCCCCATCTGGCACGTGCCGACTGGGTGATAGATCGTGGCGCCGGTGTTGCGCGCGAAGTCGAGGAGCTCTGCGTCCGTGGTGAGAGTGTCCGCGGGCATCAACCCGCCTTGCATGTAGGGCCGAAGCGCAGGTTGGTTCGCGATCCTGCGTGCCCATCTGAGCCCAGCGACGATTACCTCGCGGTCGAGCGGATCGCTGAGATAATTCGCCTGGATCGAAGGATACACAGCAGGGTCGGCCGACTTGATGCGAATCCATCCTCGGCTTTCTGGGCGCACTTGGCATGGCGCGATCGTGAGCCCGGGCGCTTGCTCAAGCTCCATCACGCCTTGGGCAGCAAGTTTCTCCGCGTCGATCGTCGCGGGCAGGATGTGATACTGAATGTCCGGCGAGATCAGATCGGGGCGCGACTTGACGAAAGCGGCGATATGCGCGGCCGACAACGTCAGCAGCCCCTTGCGCTGAAACAGATACTTCAGCGCTTCCTTCGCGAAGGGCAGCCCCCGGCTCGTCTCGTTGATCGAGGGCGTGCCCGGCTTGAGGCGAAACGTGGCGGGCACCACATAGTGATCCTGCAAATTCTCGCCCACGCCCGGCAGATCGTGCACGGTCGCAACCCCATGGCTTTGCAGCAATCGCCCGTCGCCGATGCCGGAGAGTTGCAGCAGTTGGGGCGAGTTGATCGCACCGCCGGCAAGGATTACCTCGCGCCGCGCCGATGCCGTGACCACGCGACCGTCTTGTGCGTATTCGACGCCGGTCGCCTTTCGCCCCTGCATCACAATGCGCCGCGCCAGCGCGCGCGTCTCGACCTTCAGGTTGGGCCGGCTCATGGCCGGATGCAGGTAGGCGACGGCTGCGGATTGGCGCAGCCCGTTCTTGACCGTCAGCTGATAGTAACCGGCGCCTTCCTGGCTCTCAGCGTTGGCGTCGTCGTTGCGCGGGATGCCTGCTTCCACACAGGCGTCGATCACCGCGTCCGAAATCGGGTGACGCTCGGTCACGTCCGAAACGTTCAACGGCCCGCCCGTCGCATGCCAGCGATCCGCGCCGCGCTCTTGATGCTCCGCCCGCCGGAAATAAGGGAACACATCCTCCCAGCTCCAGCCTTCGCAGCCCAACTGCCGCCAACCGTCGTAGTCCGCCTGCTGTCCCCGAATATAGAGAAGGCCATTGATCGACGACGAGCCGCCAAGCACCTTCCCGCGCGGCCACATGTGCACGCGCCCGCCCGAACTCGCATCGGGCTCCGTCGGGAACAGCCAATTGATCTTCGGGTCTTTAAGCCCCTGCGCGTAACCCACCGGAATGTGGATCATCAGGTTGGACATGAACTGCGACGGCGCCTTCGTCGGCCTGTCGTCCGCGCCCGCCTCCAGAAGCAAGACGGTGTTCTTTCCGTCGGCGGAAAGCCGGTTGGCCAGCACGCAACCCGCGCTGCCGGCGCCGACAATAATGAAATCGAATTCGGGGTGATCGCTCATAACCTCCCTTTGCCTGATGATCCGCGCGAGGGCAAGCGATCGGGCGCCACGGCGCGCCGGACCCCTCAGCTATCGGCAATGCGCCCATACGCGGCGCGGATACGTTCGCGAACGTGAGCCGGTTGTTCGTCGACAGCCTTGGTAAGATTGCGCAACTGACCGCGCAGGCCGTGGATCTGATCGAGCAACGAGAGCACGAGAGGCATCGTGTCCTCGTCGAACTCCAGCGTAAGCTCAAGTTCGTGCAACAGCCGCACGCGTGCGACGTCGACCTCGTGAAAGTAAGCCGCGCCCTCGCGCCGTTCGGGGCGTACCCAGCCCAAGCGAATCCACTTGTGCAGCAGCGGGATCGACAGCTCGCGGATCTCGATGACCAATTCCTGTTCGCTGACGATCATGACTGCGTGCTCCGCGGATCATAGGCGTGCTTCTCACGCCAGCCCTGCATAAAGGCTTCGAGCTCGCCGTCGACGGTCTTCGGCATCACGATCTTCAGGCGGATGAGATGATCGCCGGCGGCGCCTCCTTTGCCTTTGATACCCTTGCCCTTCAGGCGCAGCGTCTGACCGCTCGATGCCCCCTTCGGGATCGTCACGATGAGCCGGCCCGTGATCGTCGGCGTTTCGACCTTCGCGCCAAGCACCGCCTCGTCAATGCCGATCGCAAGCTCGCTCAGCACGTCATCGCCTTTGCGCTCGAATCCGGGGTGGGGCCTCACGTGGATTTCGATCAGCGCATCGCCCGCCGGCGCGGCGCCCCGACCTGGTTGGCCAAGGCCCTTCAGACGTATTGTTTGTCCATCGACGATGCCTTCCGGAATCGTCACGCCAAGTTGCTTGCCCTCTGGCAGCGTGATGCGCTGCTGCCCGCCGGTGGCGGCGGTCAGGAAGTCGACCTCCAGTTGGTAGTGAACGTTGCGGCCGCGCGCGTCTCTGTTCGCACCGCCGCCCGTGAAAAAGTCGGAGAACAAGTCCGAGTACTCGCCGAAGTCGGCGAACCCGCCCGTCGACTCGTACTGCCGCGCACCGCCCTCGTTCGCGTACTCGCGGTAATAGCGTTGCTGCGGCCGCTCTTGTCCCGCAGCGTCGATTTCGCCCTTGTCGAACTTGGCGCGCTTTTCCGGATCGCCGACGATATCGTACGCGCTCGCCACGTCTTTGAACCGGTCGGCCGCCTTCTGGTCGCCCGGATGCAAGTCGGGATGAAGCTGTTTGACGAGCTTGCGATACGCCTTCTTGATGTCGTCCGCAGAAGCCGTCTTCGCCACTCCAAGCACGTCATACGGATCTCTAGCCACCGGGTACGCCTTTCGCGAGACCTGCCTCAATAAGAGAGACGGAGAAAATAGGGACAGCGCGCGCCCGCCTCAAGACATGGCTTACTGCCCGCCGCGCGCGCCGATTAGGTCGAAATCGCCGCTGAGTACGGCATCGAACTTGCCCGACCGCCACGCTTTCCGGCCGTCGCGCACCAACGGCGCCGCCCCGCCACGGTAACGCCGCACGACTGTGTTCGACATGGCCGCCTTTTCGATTGTTGCGCGCAAGGTCTTTGCGGCACTCGACGCTGGCAGATCGCCCAGCGGCGCCGCCGCAACCCGCACGCGCGCGATCACACGTGAACCTTCGTCGTCGTCGCCCGCTTCCAAAACGTGCAATCCTGCTTCCTCGGCGAGTTGGCGATAGACGCCGAATCCCGACACGGTCAGGAATTGATCATTACCCACTGCATGGTCCTCGACCTGCATCCCGCGCTTCGCCGCCCAGCCGCGATACATGCGCAGCACCTGCGCACACCACGCGCGGGCTTCTTGAGGGTCGCCCGAACCTTCAAGGGCCGGCTCGACGCAAAGCACGGCCTCAATCGGCGCATCGCGCAGCGCGTCCTCGACGCCCATGCCCGTGACGAAGATCTGCCTGGCGAGCCTGCCCATGACTTCGTGCGAAAACCCGTGCTGATCGCGCGATTTGTCGACCCGCTCGCGCAGCGACTCCACCGTCTTCATCGCAGCCTTCACGCGGTCCATCAGCGCATAGCGCGCCAGCACGCCGTGCCGGTCCGCCCGCGACCAAATCGCGGGATCCGCAAACTGGCTCCCAAGCGAAGCAGCCAGCGCCTCCCAGTCCGCACCGGCGATGCGCGCGGCAAGCGCGCGATACTCGGCCTCAAGCACGTTGCGCTCCGCGGCTGAGCCTTGCGCGTTGAGCACGATCGCGGCGAGCGAACCATCGCCCGCGGCCACCGCCGTACCCGTGGGCTCGGCATCGGGATCGACGAACTCGACTTGGATAGCTTTGCCGTCGCTGCGCACGAAGAGGAACTGATCGCCTTCGGGGAAGCGATGCTCCACGATCGTCGCAGCAAGTGGGGCCAGCAGGTATTGATCGATCGCCCGCTTCAACGGCCGCGCGCCGAGCTCAGGTGAGAAGCCGCGATCGAGCAGAAATTCGAGCGCGGAGTTCTCCCACTCGACCGCCCACTCGCGATTCCGCAAACCGCGCCGCTCCAGAACATTGCGCAATTCCTTCTGCAGAATCTGACGCATGAGATCGCGCCGGAGCGGTTGGAACACGATCACTTTGTCGAGCCGGTTGACGAACTCCGGCCGGAACGCCTGGCCGATCGCCTTCATGATCTGATCGCCCGAAAACGCCTCGGCCTTCGCGCCAAACCCGAGCACCGGCCCCTGATGCGAGGTGGCGCCCAGGTTCGACGTCAAGATGATGATGCAATGGCGAAAGTCGGCGACGTTGCCAAGCGCGTCGCTCAAGCGGCCGTCATCGAACACCTGCAGGAACAAATCCCAGACGTTGCCGTGCGCTTTCTCGAACTCGTCGAGCAGCACGACCGAGAATGGCTGCTTGCGCACGCGGTGGATCAGCGAGTCGGTTTGCCCGCCGCCCGGATCGCCAATGACCTTGTTGAGAGATTCGGGCGTCTTGAACTCGCTCATGTCGAGCCGGATCAAGCGTTCGTCAGAACCGAACAGAAACGCGGCGAGCGTCTTTGCCAACTCTGTCTTGCCGGTGCCCGTCGGTCCCGCGAACAGGAACACGCCGATAGGCTTCGTGTGGTCGGTCAGGCCCGCCTTCAACATTGCGATCCTGTCGACCACCGATTTCACGGCTTCGCTCTGGCCCATAACGCGCTCGTCGAAGAACTTCTGCACAGCGTCGAGCTCGACCTTCTCCTTGCCGTCCAGAATCGCAATCGGAAGTCCCGTCGCCTGACTGAGCGTCACCATCACGTCCTGCGCCGAGATCGACTTCGCACCTTCGCCGGCGCGGCGGTTGAACGTCAGCTTCAAAAGATCGAGCACCGTGCCCGGCAGCTGTGACGTACCCAGATACTGCCGCGCCAACTGGAGCGCCTGAGCCCCGGTGGCCGGGTCGAAGGCGACCTTCGACTCGCGGGTCAATCGCTGCAGGAACGTCTCGACGAACTTCGCGGTGCGCTCCTCGGTCATCGGGTTCAAAGGTGCGACCTCGAACACGCCCTTCAGGTTCGGTCTGAGTTGCACGAGCTGCGTCACCTTCGTCGGCGAGGCCTCGCTCAGAATAAGAAGCCGGCCCGCACTGACCGCGGGCAGGATCTGATCGAGGATGCTGGCCGTCTGTCCTTGGTGCGTGCCGCTGATCGCGATCTGCAGAATGTCCGGCACGTACCAGATCGCGCGCTTGTCGGCGGTGATCTCACCCGCCATCCGGCGCACCCGCTCTTCAAGTTGACCGATATAGGCTTGGCCTGCCTGAAGCTCCGGCCCGCCGGCCTCGAAGATCGTCCAACCCTTCTTGATCAAGCGATCGCCGAGCAACTGCAGAAACGCGCTCTTGCCGACCTTTGGCTCGCCCCGCACGATCAAAGACCGCGCCGGCGTGCGCACCAGCGCATTCTCCGCCAGCGTCAGCATCTCCTTCCATTCCTCCGGCTCAATCAGCACGTCGTCCGACACCGACCAGAACCGCCCAAAGCTCTCGAGGAAGCTGCGATCGAGCTTCGCTGCGCGCGCGATGCGCAGGTCGTCGATGAGTGCGGTGGCGAACGGATGATCGAGGCTCTTCAGAAATTCTTCGATCTCTGCGGTCTCCGATGCATACGAAGCCGTCGCCGCTGCGCCGAACTTCGGCTTGTCCCCCAGCTTCTCGATTCGCGTGAAATACGCGCGGAAGAGCCCCGGAATAATCAGATTGTCTTGCCACCAATGTTCGGCGGACGCGGCGGGCCCGCCTGGCGACGACCGCTTCTTCAGCGAACTCAAATACTCAAGCGCGTAGTGCAACGCCCACGGCCTGAGCCGGCCGAAATGGGCCACGACCTCGTGCGACAGTTCATGCCCGTCGGCGCGCTGTCCAAGTGCCTGTAGGGCGGCGCACGACATCGTCCAATTGGCGCCGAACGCATACTCGCGGACCGTCTCAAGCGTGACATCGCGGGCTGCCAAAAGTGTCACCGCATCCTTGAACTCGGCCCGGTCTGCAAGCTCGCGTGGGTGCGCCGTCGCCTCGCCGTAAGTCTCGAGCGGTACGCTCAAACGATGCAGCTTCGCGCTCAACGGTTCGGGCTCGGGAGCGGCCGGAGCCGGCGCAGCCTCGACGACAGGCTCAGGCACCGGGTCCGGTGCAACAACAGCGACGGCGTTCGGCCGCGTCGCGAGAACACGCGCAATCGCAAACCCGGCAGCGAGCCCTACAAGCAAAAAGAACAAATCGGTCATTCGCCCCTTATGCCGCGTTCGCCCGCCCGCCCGCAACGCCGGTGCGAACCAGCCCCTAGAGAGGGGCCCTGTCGATCCAGTCGACAATGGACTTGAGTACTGCATCGCGCCCGCGCCAATGCAGCAGCATGTGCGGGCCGCCTTTGAACTCCAGCAGCGTCGCGTCGGCGCGAAACCGTTTGTGCAGCCCCCGAACGCAACTGAGCGCCGAAACGTCTTCGCGCGTGCCCACAAGGGTGAGGGTCGGCACGGCGACCTTCGCCGCGCCGTCGAAGGCGCGTTGCCCGAGCCGCACCAACCCGCCCAGAAGCGCGGGGCTAATGCGCCGCAAGACCAACGGATCGGAAAGCAGCCGGATCGCGCCATCCGACGACAGGTCGTCACCGTTCACACGCTCGACGAAAAGGTCGCCCCGCGCACCCAAACTCTGAAGCGCGCGTGTTACAAGCGCATAGGCAATGCGGCGCACGGGGCTGCCAAGCGCACCGGGCGCCACGAGCACGAGCCCTGCTACCCCGAACAAGTGCCCTTGCGCCGCCGCGTGAACGCAGAGCGCGGCGCCCATGCTTTCCCCGACGACGAACAACGGCACGCCCGGCACGCGATGCGCCAGAAAAGCCGCCGCGGCACCGATGTCGCGCGCCATGCGCCGCGATCCCGCCCACGTGCCGCGCGTCGCCGTTTGACCGAAACCGCGCTGGTCATACGCCAACGCCGCAAAGTCATACTTTGCGAAAAACGAAAAAATTCCGTCGAACGCGCCGGCGTAATCGCAAGCGCCGTGGAGCAGCAGCACCGCGCCGCGCGGCGATCGCGGCAGCCAAAGACGGTAGGGAAGGGCGTAACCATCGTCCGCTTTAAGCTCGCCGCGAAAGACACGGGTGGAGGCGTCGCGCGCTCCAAAAGTGCCTAGAGACACAGGATCAAGGGGCAACGGCACGCGATCTTCAAAACGCGCGCCCCAATCGTATCTGTACGCTCCGGCCATAGCACTTAAACGCAGCCGGCGCTGCGCGGGTTCCGCAAAGATGCCACGGCGGTGATCAGAGAATGGAACCTGGCACTGAGCACCCGCTCGGAAGCTTAAGGTTTCCGAGCTTCGTTCGCCGATGCCCACTTCAGCAACGCATCAAGGCCTTTCACCGGGCCCTGATGACCGAACGCGATAGCGCGAACGTCACCCTGCCGCGTTCGTAGACGCGTTGCCAGCGCCTGGAGCGACCGGCGGTTCAACGCGACGTCATACATGAACGCGTAGTCGTTTGGCGCGAGTTCAGTCTCTGAGATGGCCGCCGCCGCATCGCCCAGAAACAAGACGCCGTCGATCAGGTACGCGGCACTTCCCGCCGTATGACCCGGCAGCGCGAACGTTTCGATAGTCGTGCCGGCAAGCGGCGTCCGCGCGTCCCGGGCAATATCATGAACTGTCCATCCGCTGCGGCGCATGACCGCCGCATCCGCTTCCAAAGCGAAGATTTGCGCCTGCGGGAAAGCGCGCGCGCCGCCAAAATGATCGTCGTGCGCGTGAGTGAGGAACACAGCGTGCACATCTTCAACCTTCGCGCCGCGCCGGTGCAGAGCGGCAATGATCGCTTCCGCTTTCGGATCGATGCCGGCGTCGACGAGCGCATACCCACCGTCAGCGAGTTCGACAAGATAGGCGGCAATTCGTATCGGCCCCATGTGACCCACCGTCAACGTCACCTTGCCGTCGCCCAATCTCGCCCCATCATCCATTGGCGGCCCGCCGTACATCAACACGCCGACCACACCCGCGATCGCCACTGCAACGAGCACGCCCGCGACCAACACGGCGATCTTCAGAAACCTGCCAACCCCCATAAGAACAGCCCCATATGACGAACGACCGACCGCGCCCCGATCGGCAGTGTTATTGTGCCTTGCGCGGACAGTCTCGGACGATTTTGAGAAATGACTTTCCGTTTGGGACCATATCCCCGCTGAGAACAGGGTATTGCTTGATGTTCTTCACGTTATAGCAGCGCTCCAGGGCGTCTTGGGTGAACATCCAAAGGTCCTTAAGCGTCGTTCCGCTCCCGCGCCCGGTATCCGTCAAGATCGCGGACGAAACACCCACGGAATCGAACAACGCTTGCTGGCGGGCGAACGTTATTTTGTCCGCTTCGACCAGGGCTGGGAAAAACCTATCCTCTATGCCGATGCTCCGCAGCAGCGCTTTTTGAGACTCTAAGTACTGTCCGTCTTCGCCCCACGTTTTTGCGACGCCGCCGTGAAAGCCAAGGGCCGCGCCGTCCGGCACGTAGAGTTCTCTTGCAGCCAGCGCGACATAATTGGCGCATGACGACATGCAACGGCGGTCGACGGTGACGGACAGCTTCCAATCGCGCACGATCTCACCGAACCTGATCCCAGCGTTCCCTTCGCCGCCTCCGGACTTGATCACCAACGAGTGTATCGGATTGTTTCCGGCAGCTTGCAGCTGTCGTTCGACCTCGTAGACGGCTTCGTCCGCAATGACTCCGTCAAAATGTACGACGCTGGCATCTGCGAAGACCTTCGCAGGCGTCTCAATCATTTTGACGATGTCCGGCGGAACCGGTCTCGGATAAGGGCCGTCGTCTGCTCGCACAGGCACAGCAAGCGAGAGTCCGATGGTAGTGGCAAGCGCCGCAATCGCGACGACGAGGCGCTCAATCATAAATTCGTACCTCCGACGCGCTTGGTCCGGTGAAATCGAACTTAGCGACAGATGGAAACTCTAGGCTTTGGACGTTGCAAGAAAAGTGAATATGCTTTCACGGTGCAACGCAGGGGCCATAGTGAACCTACAATCGTATCTCGACCGTGTTGGCTTCGAAGGCAAACCGCGGCCTGACCTCGACACGTTGAGCCGCCTGCATCGCGGTCACGTCGAAAACATCCCTTACGAGAATTTCGATGTTCAGTTCGCCCGTCCGTTGACGCGCGATCCGGCCGCAAGCTTCGACAAGCTTGTCACGCGGCGTCGCGGCGGTTGGTGCTACGAGATGAACGGGCTTCTCGGTTGGGCACTGGATGAGATCGGCTTCAAAGTCACGCGCCTGGCAGGCGGCGTCATGCGCGCGATGCGCGGCGACGCTGCGATCGGCAACCACCTGATCCTGCGCGTCGACCTCGATCAGCCGTATCTCGCCGATGTGGGCTTTGGCGATGGACTGGTCGAACCTATGCCGCTGAAAGCTGGCATGGTGCACCAGCGGCACTTCGCGTTTTCGCTGGAGGAGTGCGAGCCCGGCTGGTGGCGCTTCCACGACGCGGCGCACTCCGGTGCGACCTCGTTCGACTTCCAACTTGCGCCAGCAGACCCGGCAGTCTTGGACGAGCGCTGCACATTTCTCCAAACCAGCCCGGAGTCAGGCTTCGTCCTCAATGCGGTCGTGCAGCGACATCTGTCTGACGGCCGCTTCGCCATGATGCGTGGCAAGGTGCTGACTTTCACCGGAGCAGGTGCCGCGACCCGCCAAATCGGCTCGGCCCACGAATACGTCGAAACGCTTCGAAGCATTTTCGCGCTCGATCTCCCCGAAGCGGCGGCCCTCTGGCCGAAGATCGAAGCCCGCCATCGCGTCCTGTTCGAAGCGGGCTAACCCGGCGCAGGCGTGCTTGTCGGCGCCTCGTTGCGCGCTTGGACGCAGCTGTAGTGCACGCCTGTAAAAACGCCTTCCAAGTCTTTCTCAGCCTTCTTGCCGGCGGCTTCGCACAGCGCCTGTGTTTCGAACGCGGCAGATGTGGCGGCGAGGTTGCCTTCACCATTGTGTAAGAAAAGCACGATCAGAACCCAATTCATGCGGTGTTCCCCCTATGCGCCTGTCTTCGGACGGATAACCGTGGCGATCGCAAGCCAAGTCTGTGCGCGAAGCGTAGTGCAAGCGCACAGGCGTGCCAATCGAGGGAACGGGGCGCGGCTGCGCACGCTCAAAGCGAAAAGTGAGATCAGTCCTCGCCCAATCCGGCACTCACGCGGAACATGTGTCCATCGGGGTGGCGCAGATGAAACTCGCGCACGCCCCATACTTCGTCGGTTGGCGGGTGCGTAACGATCATGCCAAGGGAGAGCGCCGTGCGATGCAAATCGTCGACTTCGGCGGCTGAACTCATCCACCAACTCATCCATACACCGTCCGTTGCATCGTCGCCCGCGAACCGCGGCATGATCGTCCCACGCGAACCCTGTGCGCCGCGGCAAAGGAATATCTCGGCCCTCTCGCTGCAGACGCTGCCGAAGTCGGGAGCGGCGCCGCCCTCCGGCCAACTGAATCCGCGCTTCCAACCCAAGCGCTCGAACCACACCATGCTGTCGGCCACGCTTGAGACGTTCAGAATGGGCGTCACATTTTGAATGGGCATCGGTGTTCTCTGGCGCTGACTTTAGCGATTGGACAGTTGAATGGGATTGCCATCCGGATCCTTGCCATCGCAGAGGCACAACTCAACCCCTTGCCGGACCTTACCCAAGCTTGCGCCGCGCGCGACCAGCTTCGCGCGCAGAGCGGCGACATCCTTCGCATAAAAGACGACCTTGGGTCCCTTGCGGCCCGGCGACGAGGGGCCGGAGTGCAAAGCGATACGCGCCCCACCCGCCGCGAATTCGCGCCAGCCGGGTTCGCTCGAGACTTGTTTTAGGCCAAGGACTCTTCCGTAAAATTCGCTCATCGCATCCATCTGAGCGGTGAACAGAATGACACGCGCCAATTTCATCCAGCGCCCTCCTGACGGGCGTCTAGCGATCAGATACTCGCTGATCAAAGTCAACTCCGGAACTTGACCGCTGGCAGCGCAGGCTCTTTAGCTTCACCGCAATCGATCGGAGTCATCGCATTTGAGCGAACGCATTGCCGTCTTGGGCGCGAACGGCGTTTACGCCCGGCACCTCATCCCGCGGCTCGTCGCGGCCGGATACAACGTGCGCGCTCTGGTGCGCCGTCCGGACGCGGCCGGAGTCGCGCGCGCGTGCGGCGCCGAGATCGCGATCGCGGACATATTCGACCTAGCTTCGCTGACTTCGGCGCTCGCCGGTTGCGATGTTGGTGTGAACCTTGCGACCTCGTTGCCGGGGCCAGCGGGGCGGGGCTCGTTCGACGCGAACGATCGCGTGCGCAGCGAAGGCACCGCGAACTGGGTATCCGCATGCAACAAAGCGGGCGTGAAGCGCGTGATCCAACAGAGCATCGGCATGGTCAACGCACGTGGGCTCGAATGGTCGAACGAAAACAGTGTTGCCGACGCAAGTGGCGACAGCGTTGCCGCAAAAGCGATCCGTGCCGCGCTCGTCATGGAAGAGCTCGTCGCGGCCAGTGCGCTCGACTGGGTGATCCTACGCGGCGGATTATTCTACGGACCTGGCACCGGTTTCGACGATGGGTGGCACGCCCTCGCAGCTGCGGGCAAACTACGCCTGCCCGGCGATGGTTCGGATTTTGTCTCGCTGATCCACATAGCGGATATGGCGACGGCGACTGTGGCGGCGCTCCGGCACTGGCCGACGCGCACGCGACTCATCGTTTGCGACGATGCGCCATCGCAATGGCGCGACGTGTTCGGCTACGTCGCAGGTCTTGCAGGGCAGGGGACAGTCGAATCGGGTGGACGCGCCGGCTTTCCATCGTTTCGCCTCAAGAACTCCCGCGCGCGTGAAGCACTCGCGTGGACACCCGCATACCCAAGTTTCCGCGAAGGTTTGGTGCGCTGATCCGTCAGGACGAAATGTCGTCCCACGTTGCGTTCCAACTGCCGGGGTCAGGAACGCCCGGCGCGACCAGGCCACAGTCGACCGCCGCCTGATAAGCACCCGCTTGCTGCGTCAGCATCGCATTGACGGCTTGGTCGCGCGTGGTGCCCGAACTCGTTGTGGTTACGGCCCGAAGCGCCGTTTCCGCTTTTGCCATGTTCGCCGCTTCGACGCTGGCCACCGCTGCGGCGGGCCCAGTGCAATTAGCCAGAAGGTTGCGAATGCGTGCCGCGCGCGCGGTCGCGGTACGAACGTCGGCGTAGGAGTAGGTCGAGCCGTCGCTGCCCACCGAAAGTCCGCCGGCGCTCGTTCCCACCCCGTTGTCCGGCGGAGCCGTCACTTCGGTAGACTTTCCGCCTTCGCATCCGGCGAGAGCAAGCGCGACGGCAACGAAGGCACTAACAGCCGCTGACGAACGCAGTTGTTTCCCAATTGTCATCGAAGCGCTCCTCAAAACAGTTTCGTGGTCAGGCCAAGGCCATAGATCGTCTGTTCGCCCTCGAACTGCGGCATGTTCGCGTCGTAGCCGTTGTAAACGACATGCGCGTCGGCGCTGAAACGCTCGTCGATACGATATACAAGCTTCGCTTTGGCCGTAACAATGTCTTGCTCTTCGCGGCCGGGCGCTGGAATGAAGGGCACATCGAACCCTCTATAGTCTCGATGCTCGAAGCCCGCTTCGACCGACGCGAATAACCCAGGCATTAAAATTGTGCGCGCTCCGAGCGTGCCGCCATAGCCGGCGTACTCCCAATTGCGCCCGTCGGAGTCATTGATCGAGACGTTCGCCGTCGCGCTCAGAACCCAAATGCCGCCGTCGATGTAGTAGTCGGCGCCCACGTCGAACGCGGTTCGCGTGCCGTCGCGGTCGTTGACCGGATCGGCGAACACGATGTGGTAGTCGTTCCAAGCATGGTTCAAGCCACCACGAATGCGCCAGGTCTCGCTCAACTCTTTCGTCAATTCGACGCCAAGCTGATGACTGTTGAGGCCGATCGCGTGAACGTTTCGGCCGTCCTCGAAGCGAAAGCCGTAGACGAACCGCACGTCGACGCCATCAAGCGTCGCGCTCGCAAACAAGCTTGGGTTCACGACAACGATGTCGAAATCGTCGAAATTCCCATAGCTCGCCTGAAGCGCCTTCGGAATATCCTCAAGGTATGCCGTGCCGTCGGCACGAAGCGCTGCACCGAGCGTCCACACGGATCCGGCGCGGTGGCGGTACACGGCGTCAAGCGTGGCTGTTGCAAACAAGCTTTCAAACGTCCGGCTATCGCGCGGTTCAAACGACATCAAGTCAGGCCAAAGCTCGACATTGTCGTTCAAGCCGACGCCCGCGCGGATAACCGCGTCGAATGTGTCGAACGGGTCGGATGGATCGCCGAGATTGGCTCCAGCCGACGGGCTCTCGAAACCAGCCCAAGCCGCCGAAGCGGCGATGGAAACGGCAACAAACGCTGACGCGCTCGCGAACTTATACATTGCATCCCCCGGGGGCGTGGCGATGGCCTTGATTCGCCGTCTGCTTAGGGTGACGAACCAACCCGGGCAAGGCAAACGAGACGCATTAATCCGAAATAGTCGCGGTGTTTCGCCCGACGCACGAGCAGCGTGGCAAGCCGCTACGCATGCGCGCAACTGCCCCGCAATACGGGGACATGAGACGCGTTCGCGAAAACGTCATAACGGCTCACCACATCATGAGCGACAATGGCTGGAGACCGCTTTGACACATGAACGGTGGAGTAAGCCCTGGTACCGCTCGCGCGGAATCTGGGGCGCGATTTTAGGAGCCGCGGGCACTATCTATGGTCTTTGGGCAACCGTATTGCCCTGCGGTCCCGAGCAGATGGTGCATAACTACGCATCCGCAGCCGTAACAATGTATGCGGCTTATCTCGCATTCGTCGGTCGCAAAACAGCCTCGCAGCCGGTCCACTTCCTGTGGCGCCGCAAGGTTGAAGTATCGGATTAGGTGGAACAAAGAACGGCCGCCGCTGCCGGCGACCATGGCGAGCGAAGACGTTAGTCCTCGCTAACTTTCGCCTTCGCCTTTTTTTTGCCGGGGGCTCTTTTCGCGGCCGCCGCGGCTACCTTGGCCGCCGCTCGCTCGGCGAGTTCGGCTTCGATGACGGGGATTAAGTCGCCGGCGCCGGCACGTTGGATCTTCGAGCCGGCATCAATCAGGCGCCGCGCATTTGCGAGCAGGCTGTTCAGAGCGTCGTCGGCCATTTGCGGCACGCGCGCGCGCAGGTCAACGATCTGGGGTCCAGCGTTCGTCTGTTCCCTCGCGGCCTTCTCTGTCTCTCTGTTCATGACACCTCCGGTGAGAGTGAGCGCTTATGGTGACGCGCGAAGGGCCTCGCCCGCATGGCGCCGACCCTCACGTGATACGAGACTATTCCTCGCTGAGATTGACCGCCTTCAAACCGCGCGGATCGTTCTCGGTTTCAAACGACAGGCGTTGGCCTTCGCTCAAGCCGCGCCAGCCGGCGCGTTCCACCGCTGTCGCGTGGACGAAAACGTCCTTGCCGCCGCCGTCGGGTGCGATAAAGCCGAAGCCTTTCGTCGTGTTGAAAAATTTGACCGTACCTTTGGTCGCCATCGATGCTGTTCCTCAAGACAAAGTTACCGCCGGGGCGATATGCCCGTAGCGGTGTGAAAAGCGTTGCATTTTGTCTGAGTAGAGAACCGGTTACGCGCGCGCGATGCACGCGCCCCTGGGATCCGCACTTCAAAAATGTGCTGCCGTCACGCGCATTGCTTATGTGCAATGCGCCAAAGAAGCAAGGAAATTCACGGAAAGGGCACTATTGCGCCGTCGTCGCAGCCGCAACTTCGTGAATCACTGCGCAGTAGTGCAACGCTGCCGCCAACAGCACCAACCAATGCCAAACAGCGTTTTGAAACGGCAGCCGCTCCCACAGATGGAACACGATGCCGGAGAGATAGATCACGCAGCCCGCAACCAATAACCACAAACTCGTCGGCGAGATCGCATGCGTTAGCTGCTCACCAACGACAAAGATCGACAGAGCCAGACCGACATAGAGCGCGATGCTGAGCAGCTCCCACCGGCGCGGAAACAACAACTTCATTGCGACGCCGAGGATCGCGACCGTCCACACGCCGGCCAGAACCCCGTACCCCCAAGGGCCACCCACGCGATTCATCACGAACGGGGTTACCGTGCCGGCGATCATCACGAAGATCGCGGCGTGGTCGAGCCGGCGTAGCCACTCCTTCGTAGGTGAGGGGGGGCAAAGATTGTAGGCGGCCGAAAAGCTCAGCATCGCGACCAGACCGATCGCGTAGAGCAGTGCGCCGGTGACGACGAGCAAACCGCCGGGCGCGGCCGTCAGCATCAACGCGACCGTGCCGGCTACGCCGCACGCGACACCGACAATATGCGCGGCAACATCGGCGCGATGTTCGCTGACCGAATAGGCTTTATAAATTGGCGATCCGGTCAAGCTTCAGCTTCTCGAAACAACATGACGCACAACAACGCCGCAAGAACCGCGACCGCCCAACTTAGCATCATGGGCACGTGAAAGCTGCCGATAACGACGTCCAGACCATAGTAAATCCGCGCACCCTGTAGGCCCGCAATGAGGCCGAACATAATCGCACCGATCGAGGTAAAGCGTTTAGGCATGGCTGTTTCCTTCGTTTTTAAGCCAACACAGCGCGTCTGCGCGCGGAGGAAATCCGCACGTAGTAAAAGGCGCAAATTGGCTGTTGAATCGGTGGGGCCTCAAGGACCCGCCCTGGATGGCTCAAGCGTTACCAGGTCCGGCTTCCCGATGCTAGGGCGCGCCTTAGGCAAGGGCAGCCGCCAGCGCCTCTTCGCTGAACGCTTCCGCCGGCGCGTTCTCCGGCCCAACGATCGGGGCAAGCATGAAGCCAGTGATCACCGGATCCTGCATCATCTTGCCGTGCAGCGCATGTCGGCGCACTCTTGCGCGCGCGTCGAATTCGCAATCGCGCGCGCTGGCAAAACGCGCGGCCAGGCGCAAACGGCGCATACGCTCTTTGCGTTCCTCAGCATACGGAGCAAATGCGCGGGGCGACCAATCGTTCGAACTCTTCAGAATGTCGGTCACGACGCGCACGTCGCGGTGCGAAATCGACAAACCCTGACCGATGATCGGGTCGTTGTGGCCGGCCGCGTCGCCGACCGCGACCACGCCGGGCGCAAAAGGCACGTCCGCCCATGTGTCGTTGTTCGGATAGACGAAACAGTGGCTCGCCGGTTTCGCATTCGCGATCGCCTCGCCGTTCGGCAGACACTCAAGCTCAAACGCCTTTGCGAAGCGCGCCGGAGCATCTTCGCCCATGAAACGCTCCTTCTGCGAAAGCGGCGCGCCGAGATAGAGCCGGGCCTTGCCGCCTTCTTGCGGAAAGATGAGAAAGTTCACGTCGCCTGATGTGCCGATCGATTGCAAATCCGATGGCCAACCGTCCGCACCCTCGACCAGCATTCCCGAAAACCAGTGGTGAGGAGGGTCAGCTTGAAGCGCGATCCCCGCTTGCTGACATGTCTTGCCATGGCGGCCGTCCGCCGCAACGATGAGGCGCGGCTTGAGTTCGTGCGCGACGCCCGCATGCTCGAACGCCACCGTCGGCGGCGCACCTGGCGTCACGTGCGTCTTGCGCACGCCGCGCAAGAATTTCGCGCCGGCGGCAACTGCCGCGTCGTCGAGCAAGCCGCACGTCTTCGGATGTCCGAGCGTCAACGGCCCCTCGTTACCAAGAGCTTCGAAATGCATCGTCCGCGCTTCTGCCTCGGCCGCAGCCACGCCCTCGTCATAGGTGATATGGCGCTTCAAGTGATGCCCACCGTTCGCGCGGTATATGTCGTAGAGGTCAAGGCGCTTCGCCTCGGCCACGCCCCATGGCGCCAGCCATTCGCCGCGCACAACGTCGCGGTGCTCCGGCGTGATCTCGAGCATCAACACGGAATGCCCCTTCCGCGCCATGACTGTTGAGAACGCGCCACCGGCGATGCCGCCGCCGATGACAACAATTTCAGGGGTCTCGATGTACGACACAGTTTGCACCTCAAGGGCTGACGTGCATACCATTACCTGAAGGATCAACGCCTGAAAACGCGCGAGAGCAAGCACATGAAATTGTTCGCTGCCTTGATGACCACCGTTCTTGTGGCCGGAACAGCCTACGGGTTTGGCACGATCAAAGGCCTGGGCCAAAACCTGGAGCATGAGCGCATTACGCGCCATGCTTTCACCTGCGCCAACAACCAACCCAGCGATGACTGTTTTCAGAAGAAAACGCTCGCCTCGCTTGCAGGCGCCCCCGGTGATTTCGGCGCGGTCGGCACGCCGGATCGCGGCAGTTTGATCTTCCGCGCCGAAGCGCATTGCGACGGTGGCGACTATTTCGACGTCGCCGGTTACCCGCAATCGAAGTCCGACGCCAAAGCGAAGATCGAAGCCTGCCGCAAGTGGATGGAGACGAAACTCGATGATGCCGTGACGGCCGCCGGCGACTTACTGGACCCGAACGGCGGCTTGCGCGACAGCGAACTCCCGACAATCGTCGCTTGCCGTTTCGGCGGCCAGGTCAAAGGCCGCGCGAAGTGCAACGTCTTGGAGCATTTCGGAATCCTGCTGCATGCAGCTCAGGATTTCTATTCGCACACGAATTGGACCGACGCCGCCGACAAGAGCGCGCCGATCTCGCCGCTGAACCCGCCCGGCCTGAACAATCGAGGCCCCGCGCCCTATCTCGACATCCGCACCGGCAACCCGTTTCCCGCAGGGCTCATTTCGGGGTGCTTCGAAGAAAAATCTGCAATCTCGGAACCCGCGAACTGCAACTACGGTAAGGACGGCAAGTTTCCCCGCGTGAAGCATCTGGCGCTGAACAAGGACAAGGGAACGATCGACCCGAAGATTGGTGCGGGCACGACTGACCGCGGCCGGCTGAACGACAACTTCCGCAACTCCGTTGAAGCCGCCGTCGCAGACTCGAAGGACAAGTGGGCGATCTTGAAGGAACAGTTGATCCTCACCTACGGCCCCTCACGCGGCACGCGAATGGTTTGCGCCTTGACCCGCGACAACCCGATGAAGGCTTGCTAACTCCCAAGCGGAAATTGCCGCACTTGACCTTGACGTTGCGTCAGGCTGTACGACGGCCGCCAACTTTGGGAGCAAGGCGGCTATGAGCGATCTGACAAAAGGCTCGGTCACGGGACATCTGGTGTCGATGGGCTTGTTCATCGCCATCACCATGCTGGTGCAGACGGCCTATTTTCTCGTCGATCTTTTCTTCGTTTCGCAACTGGGAAAGGAAGCGGTCGCAGGCGTGAGCGCCGCGGGGAACATCATGTTCCTCGGCATGGCAATCAGCCAAATCATCGGCGTGGGCGTGATGTCGCTCGCCTCGCGCGCCATCGGCGCGGGCGACCAGCCGACGGCCAACCTCGTTTACAACCAAGGTATGGGCATGGCGCTCGCCGTATCCGCGATCGCGATTGTCGCGGGTTACACACTCGGCATGCGTTGGGTCGATGCGCTGACCGCAGACGCTGCAACGGCAGAAGCGAGCCGCGCATACCTCGCCGCTTACATGCCCTCGATCGCCGCGATGTTTCCTTCGGTTGCCTTGGGTTCGGCGTTGCGCGCGGCCGGCGTCGTGCAATCACCGACGATCGTGCAGGCGGGGACGCTTCTCCTCAATATCGTGCTCGCGCCGGTGTTGATCGCAGGCTGGGGCACCGGTATGCCGCTGGGTGTTGCCGGCGCCGGGTTGGCGAGCACCGTGTCCGTCGTTGTCGGGCTTGGCGCGATGGTTGTCATCTTCCCGCGCGTACAAAAGGTCATGCGTTGGCATCGCGAACTCGTGGCGCCGAAGCTGGCGCAGTGGCTGCGCCTGCTGGGAGTCGGACTTCCCGCGGCCGTGGAGTTCTTCCTGTTGTTTGTGACCGGCGCTGTTGTCTACGCCGTGATCAAGACCTTCGGCGCCCAGGCACAAGCGGGATTCGGCATCGGCGGACGTGTGTTGCAGTCTGTGATGCTGCCTGCGATGGCGGTCGCGTTTTCAGCGGCGCCCATCGTGGGTCAGAATCTTGGCGCAAACAACCCGGCGCGCGTGCGAGACCCGGACTTTCTCTCCAGACCAAAACGTCCTCGACAATGCGAACACGTACTTGCGCATCATCTCGTGGAACCTGGTCGCATCGGGGCTCGTGTTCACATGTTCCGGTGTGCTCCAAGGGCTGGGCAACACCGTGCCGTCGGTCTTGAGCGGTGCGAGCCGCTTGCTGACCTTTGTCGTCCCCGCCCTATGGCTCGCACAGCAACCGGGCGTCGTGATCGAAGACTTTTGGTGGCTTTCGGTTGGGTCGTCGACGCTGCAGGCGGCATTGAGTGTCGCTCTGGTATTTCGCGAACTGCGGCGTAAGCTTGGGCCCTTGGCCGCCGCCGCGGCGCCCGCCTGACTGAGGAGATACGACGTGACGCTGAAACGGAAGCTCGGAAAGTCGTCGCTCGAAACCGTCCCGTTCGCTTTTGGCGGCAACGTGTTCGGCTGGACCGCGAACGAAGCGGCGTCGTTCGCCCTGCTTGATCGCTGCGTCGAAGCCGGCGTTTCCTTGATCGACACCGCTGACGTCTATTCCGCCTGGGCCCCGGGGCACAAAGGCGGCGAGTCTGAGACTGTGATCGGAGCGTGGCTGAAAGCGCGCGGCCCAGCCGCCCGCGAAAAAGTCCTGATCGCGACGAAAGTTGGCATGCTGGGTCCGCGCCAAGGCTTGAAGAAAGCGAATATCCTCGCCGCCTGCGATGACAGTCTAAACCGGCTTGGCATCGGCGTGATCGATCTCTACCAGTCGCATCGCGACGACGCGGAGACCCCGCAAGAAGAAACGCTGGATGCCTTCGCGAATCTGATCAAGGCCGGCAAAGTGCGCGCCATCGGTGCCTCGAACTTCGCGCCCGACCGACTGCAACAAGCGCTCGAGCTCAGCGCGAAATACGGGCTTCCGCGCTACGAGACGCTCCAGCCGCTTTACAATCTCTCCGACCGCGCAGGTTTCGAAGGTCCGCTGCAGGATCTCTGCTCGCGCGAAGGGGTCAGTGTCATCCCGTACTACGGTCTGGCCTCCGGCTTCCTAACTGGCAAATATCGCTCGGAAGCCGACTTCACGAAGAGCATCCGCGGCGGACGCATGGGCAATTACCTGAACGCGCGCGGCAAGAAAATCCTAGCCGCGATGGACGAGATTGCCGCCGCGACGAACGCAACACTCGCGCAAATCGCGCTGGCTTGGCTCATGACGCGCAAAACCATCGCAGCACCGATCGCATCCGCGACGAGCCTCGCGCAGTTTGAGGAATCGTTGGGTGCGCTAAAACTCAACCTCTCGCCGGCGCATCTGGCCACGCTTGACGCTGCAAGCGCGCCCTAGCTAGCGGGGCGCCATGCGGATGGCGCCATCGAGGCGCAAGCACTGACCGTTAAAGTAGGTGTTACGCGTCAACTCCAGAACCAAGCTGCCGAACTCCTCAGGCTTGCCCAGACGCTTCGGGAACGGCACCGACGCCGCGAGGCTATCAAGCACGTTTTGCGGCGCGCCGAGCATCAACGGCGTCGCGAAAATGCCGGGCATGATCGAATTCACGCGGATGCCCACATCCATGAGATCGCGCGCCATCGGCAGGACGAGCCCATTCACGCCGGCCTTCGCCGAACCGTAGATCACTTGCCCGATTTGCGCGTCTTGTGCGGCGACAGATGCAGTGAGGACGATTGAACCGCGCTCGCCGTCTTCCAATTCCGGCAAGCTCGCCATGCCGAGCGCGGAAAGTGAGGCCATCCGGTAGCTCGCAACCAGAATACCCTGAACGCCGAACGCGTAGTCTTCGGTCGAAGTCCGCTTGTAGCCGCGCGTCTCCTTGTCGAACGAAAGCGTCTTGCCGCGCCGCGCTGCCATCGCGCAGTGCACCAGTACGCGCTCTTGCCCGTGTGCGCTGCGCGCCTGCGCGAAGCCCGCGACCGCGCTCTCTTCGCTCATGATGTCGACCTTGCAGAAGATGCCGCCGACGTCTTTTGCGACCGCCTGACCGGCGGCTTCGTTGATGTCGAAGATGGCGACCTTTGCGCCGGCGGCGGCCAACGCCTGTGCGCTCGCCTTGCCAAGGCCGGACGCGCCGCCGGTTACGATCGCGGCGACGTTCTTGTCGATTTTCATGAGGAGATCCTTCAGGTGTGCATAGCGGTCAAGCGTTTTGGCACACGCCTGGCCGCACTGTCACGCCCGTTAGAACCGCATCAACTGTCCGACGCGCACGGAGAGTTGCGTCGTCGACGACGTGTAGGTGTGACCGTCGATCAGATCGCCGCTTTCCCCAAGGGAAACGAAGAGCTCCGACCCTGGGTCGAACTCCCATCGATAGCGCGCCGAAAGCCCGAACGATTGGCTTATGTTGTCGTACTGAACCTGGGTCCGAAGGTTCATGTCCGGCGTAAAGTTCAAGCCAACGTTCAGCGCCCAGATTTGGATCTCGACATCGCCTGTCGGCAAGTCGATGCCCAGGAATTGATGCTGCAAACCAACTTCCCACGTCGAATCCGGCCGCCAATTCACGAACGCAAACGTGCGGAACAGCGTGCCGCCGTACCAGTCGCAGCAGCGTATTTCAAAGTTGCCGGAGATCGGTCGCCCGATCGACGTATCGATGTTGAGCGAGACGGCTGTCCACTTGTACTCGCCCGCGGGCACCAGAACGCCTCTGGGCAGGAAGAACGCTGGCGTATTCTCATAGTCGCGGAACAGATTGAGGAACGCCGCGTCCGTGTCTTGTGTCTGAAAGCCGGCCCAGCCGCCGTTCTCCTGCGACTCGAGCTTGTCGTTCAAATCAGTGACGAAGTTGTACCACGTGCCGGTCTCCCAGAAGCGCATCCAAGAGTCGGTCGGGCGCCCCCGATACACAAAGTTGCCGTCGTAGTAACGGATCGCGGGTCGGTTCACGAAGCCGAGCGCGGGCGCATAGTTTTCGCCGACTTGCTTGAACTGAAAGCGCGTGCTGAAAGGCTCGTTCGGAAACGACAGCTGCGCGCCGAAAGAGTCGTCGTCGCCGAATGCGCTGGAGAAGCTGCGGTCGTAGTAGAAGTCAGCCTGCAGTGTTTTGCCGTCGAACCAGGTCGAGTTGCGGAACTGGAAGTCGGCACCGGCGACGGTGTTCTCCGTCGCCCCGGACGGATCGCCGTTCGTGAATACGAGCCCGATCTTCGATTGCTCAAGCACCGGCAGCGTGAAGCGGGCGGCCGACAGAATCTGATTGTCCGTCGTGGGTGTACCCGCCGTGTCGACGATGAGTGCACCGATGCCGAGGTCTCCGAGCTGCCCCGAGAGCTTCCCACCCGCCACAATGTCGACGGGTATCCCGTTCACAAGACCGATGTTGCGGGAAAAGAAAGGGCGCCCGTTCACGTCGTTGTTCATGTTGTTGCCGCCGAACTCAAACACGGCAGCGTCCTGCAGGAAGAAGTCGCGCGTCTCGGGGAAGAAAAGGCCGAACCGTCCGGTGTTGATCTGCCGCTGATCGAGCGGTGCGTCCGAAAAGTCGGTGTTGAACGTCAGCGTACCGGTGAGCGCCGGCGTGATTTTGTAAAAGAGGTTGCCGGATGGCTCGAGCGTGACGTCGTCTTCGCGCGGCACCCGCCACTCGTGTTTGTAGCGCGCGGCGAGGAAAGGCTGAAGGTCGAGCCCCAGCCCCTGCGCCGTACCAGTGACTCCCGACAGCGTGCCCGAGCGAGAAATGTCGCGCGATGTACGCTGATTGTCGATCTGCGCCCAACGGATGCGTTCGCCCTTACGGCGGATCAGGCGAAAGAGATCGAAACCCCAATTTCCCTTGCTTATGTCATAGGAGATACTGCGAAACGGGATCGCAACCTCGACTATCCAACCGTCGTCCACGATCCGGGCATGAGCGTGCCAGATTGTATCCCATTCGCCGAGGACATCGCTGTTGTTCTGCAGCAAGCCGTCGAAGCGCGCGCCGAGCGGGTTTACCTCGAATAGGTATCCGTCGCGCCGCGTCATGTATGGATCGAGGTAGATACGGATCAAATCATCTTGGCTTAGGTTTCCGTCGCGCGACTTGACCGACGCGACAATCTTTTCCGGTTCGCGGTCATAGACGTGGAATGCGAAATAGATGTTGTCCTCGTCGAAGAGCACGCGCACTTCCATGCGCTCGCTCGCTGGCTGCTTTTCTTTCGGCTCGAGCTGATAGAACTCGTCGATGACAGGGGCCTTGGCCCACACCGCATCGGACAAATTGCCGTCGATTTTCGGCGCCTCGGAAGGTTGAATGCGAACCGCAGGCGCAGTCGGCTGATAGGTGGCGAAGTCGCGCGCGGGTGACGGATCTGCGGCCGTTGCGACGGTCGTGCAGACAAGAAATCCCATGCCCGCGCAAGCGAGCTTGGTAATGAAACGAGCGTACACGTATCCCCCCGCGACGTCTTTCGACGAAGAAAACACGAATGCGGGGACACACACTGCTTAAAACAACGAGAGGTGGTTCACGTCCGAGTGAACCCGTCCGAAATTGCGAAGCGCGCACAACCGCCGGTTGTTTTGGCGTAATCGAGAAAGGTCGCGCGCGGCCGCGATTGCAGCCGCGCGTACAGCAATTCAGCCGCTTAAAGCGCTTCGATCGCGGTTGAGCAGGGGGTCGCCGGCTGGTCCGAACGCTTCAGCGCATCGACGATCTGCTTCTTCTGCTCGGCCTTGATGCCGACTTCGGCCGCGATCGCTTTGATCGTGGCATTCGCCTCGTCTTGCGTTAGCCCACCCTGAGCAACGGCAGTATCGACGGCCTTGCACGCGCCAAAATAACCGCCGGCCGCTGCGCCGCCGAAGCCGCCAACAAACAGGCCGATGGCCCCACCCAACACGAACACAAACAGAAACGCTAAAAACCGTCCCATAATCCTAGCTCCTCATTTTCATGTCGCCCCGTTCCGGAATGGCGAGGGCGCTAACCTGGATGACAACTGTGTCAGCTTCAAGAAAACGTGCCACAGCAAGTTTTGGAGACTGCGACCCTTCGCACCACCCCATTCGCACGTTTTGGCTGTGGACAAGGCCGCTGCGTCCGCGCGCCACGCAATCCGGCACTTGAACTTGGCATCCATCGTCAGTAATTTCTGTCACGACAGAAAGAACAGGCAGGTATCCCATGCCGTTGCCGCCCGTCATCGAAAAAGTCGTGGTCCATTGGGGTGAAATGGGCGCGCGCTGGGGCGTCAACCGCTCCGTCGCCCAAATCCACGCTCTGCTCTGGCTCACTGGGCGACCCATGAACGCAGAAGAGATTGCCGAGACGTTGGGCATCGCGCGCTCGAACGCCTCGACCTCTCTCGAAGAGCTCCAGACCTATCGCCTAGTCACGCTGGTCCACACGATCGGCGACCGCCGCAACTATTACGAGGCAAAGGGTGACACCTGGGACGTCGTGCAGACGATCGTCGACGAGCGCAAGAAACGCGAGATCGACCCGACGCTCGAAGTGCTGCGCGCCGCACGCGATCTCGCCGAGACCGATCCCGAAACGCCGCCAGACGTAAAACAGCGCGTCACCGAAATGCTTGGGTTCATCGAGCGCATGACGGGTTGGTACGAACAGATGCGACGAGTCCCTAAGCCGACATTGCAGCGCCTGATCAAAATGGGCGCCGGCGTCGCCCGCCTCATCGCCTCCAGATAGGAGCCCGCGACCATGGCCTTCGCTCTGACGAACGTGCTGTGGAGCGGTCCTCGGCCCGTTAGGGATGAAAGCCACGACCACAGCGACACGATCGCACGCATCCTCGGAGTCCGCGCCTGGTTGTCGTTGCCCGAAGCGGTGCGCGCACGCTTTTCCAGGACGACCCCTGCGATCTACGCCGGCGACGCCACCACGCATCTGACATGGGCGGGCAGGGCGTTCGCGTGGGCTCTTCTCCCCTTCGGTTCGCCGCTTCCGCTCTTCGCGGGTGAAGCGCGCGCAACCGTTCGCGTCGGCGTCAAGGATGGTGGCATTTCATGGGCGCGGCAGTACCGCGGGCCACTAGGTTTGGCGTTCGAAGTGCGTTCGACCAAGCGTCTGTCGGAAGACGGGCGTCTGTTCGAATGCTGCGCGGGCGGATGGACGATGCTGCTGGATGTGTCCGCCGACCATGGCAGCCTCGTCTTCCGCTCGCGCCGTTTTTTCTGGCGGATGGGAAGCGTGAGCATCGAACTACCGATTTGGCTCACGCCCGGCATCGCCGAAGTACGCCACACCGATCTGGCCGAAGGCACCTTTCGCTTCACGCTGACATTCGACCATCCGTGGCTCGGCCGGACAGTGTTCCAAGACGGCATCTTTAAGGATCCCGCGTCGTGACATTGACCGCACTCCTTATTCTCGCAGCCCAAACAATTATCGGCGCGCTCGACAACCTGCTGCATCACGAGATCATCGAGCGCCTGCCGTCGAAGCCGTCGGCCCGCCGCGAGCTCGCGCTACACAGCACCCGCGAAGGAATCTACGCCGTCCTTTTCCTTGCCTTCGCCTGGGTCGAACCGAGCGGCGGCTTCGCCGCTCTCGTCCTCACGCTGCTCGTCGTCGAAGTCGCTGTGACTATCACAGATTTTCTCGAGGAAGACCGCACGCGCCGTTTGCCGCCTTTCGAGCGCGTCCTGCACACGGTCTTGGCGGTGCTCTACGGCACCTTCCTCGGGCTGACGATCCCCTGGCTCATCGCACAGACGAAGCAGCCGACCGTCGTCACATTCATATCGCACGGCTTGCTTTCGTGGTTTTTCACGATCGCGTCCGTTGGCGTCCTGGCATTCTCAATCCGCAACGCAATCGCGGTACAGGCTCTGGGGAAAATCCCGCCGGCAACGACAGCACCGCAATCCGGGAGCGGGCGAACAGTCCTGGTAACCGGCGCAACCGGCTTCGTTGGAGCACCGTTGGTGGAGCGTCTGCTCGCGCGCGGCGACCGGGTGCTAATCCTTGTGCGAGATGAACGGCAATCGCGTGCGCATTTCGCGGACCGGGTCACCCATGTCGAACGCCTCGACGCGCTGCCGCGCGAAACGCGCATCGACGCGATCGTGAACCTCGCCGGTGCGCCTGTGATCGGGTTGCCATGGACGCGCGGACGCCGCGAGCAACTCTGGCGCTCGCGCGTTGACCTGACGGACAACCTCGTCAACTGGATCAAGACGCTCGACCACGCACCCGCTGTGCTCGTGAGCGCCTCCGCCGTTGGCTACTACGGAGACAAGGGCGACGCCGTTGTGGGCGAAGATGCGCGGGCAGGGGAGGGCTTCGCGGCCGACCTCTGTCGCATTTGGGAGGACGCTGCAAAGCGAGCCGAACCACTTGGCATGCGCGTCGTGTGCCTGCGCATCGCAATGGTTCTCGACGCAAGCGGTGGCGCGCTGCCGATGATGGCGCTTCCCGTACGCTTCTGGCTCGGCGCAACCTTCGGCACCGGTCGGCAATGGATGAGCTGGATCGCGCGTGCCGACCTCCTGCGCATGCTGCTCGCCGCAATCGACAACCCGCTTTGGCACGGCACGATCAACGCGGTCGCTCCAGAACCCATCCGCAACGCAGACTTCCAGCGCGCGCTAGCTCGGCTATTAAACCGCCCGTTGTTCCTGAGTGCGCCCGCCTGGCTGCTCCGCAGTATGCTGGGTGAAATGAGCTCGATCTTCCTATTTTCGCAGCGTGTTCTCCCGATAAGGGCGCAAGGCTTGGGCTTCGCCTTCGACGTCCACTTCGCTTCCGACGCACTCGCACTCATGTTTGGCCCGCCGCCGAAACCTCTGCCGCAACGGTCGCCGCCGGCGCTGCGGCTGCCCGCAAAACTGGAAATGCCCCAGACGCCAGCCACCGCGATGAAAGAAGCGGCCGAATGATCGGTGCGATCACGCGCACGTCATCGGCGTTTCCCTGACATTAGCTGACATCGGTTTGACCAAGCACCCGCTGGTCGCTTACCTCTTGTCCCTGCGGTTCCGTTTGGGGGCTATGAACGTGCGCAATCTGATTCTTCCACTCATCTCAGCAGCATTCTTGGTAGGCGTCGGCATGTCGATCGCAGAAGAAAGTGACCCATTCCTTTGGCTCGAAGAGGTCGAGGGCGAGAAAGCACTCACCTGGGTGCGCGCGCAGAACGACCGCTCCCTGAAAATCCTCCAAGCCGATGCGCGCTATGCGGATCTGGAAGCCAAAGCCCTCGCGATACTTGAAGCGAAGGACCGCATTCCGATGCCGGGCTTTCGCGCCGACAGGGTGACCAATTTCTGGCAGGACGAGACGAATGTGCGCGGCCTCCTACGACGCACCACGCTCGAAGGCTATGCGCGCAAGGATCCGCCCTGGGAAACGACGCTCGACATCGACGCCCTAGCAAAAACCGAGAACGCAAACTGGGTGTACAAAGGCGCAACCTGCCTTGAGCCCGAAGAAACACGTTGCCTCATCCAGTTGTCCGACGGCGGGAAGGACGCTGTTGAGATCCGCGAATTCGACATGAAGACGAAGTCGTTTGTCGAAAACGGCTTCCGCCTGTCGGCCGGCAAGCAAGACGTTGAATGGCTCGATATCGACACGCTCTATGTCGGCCGCGACTGGGGTCCGGGCACAATGACGGAGTCGGGCTACCCGTTCGTATCCAAACTGTGGAAGCGCGGCACGAAGATCGAGGACGCCGTCGAAGTGTATCGCGGCACCGCGAAAGACGTTGCTGCTGGCGCCGGAGTGTGGCGCGACGCCGACGGCGTCGTGCAAGCCGTCAACTTCGCGCGCTATCCGTCGTTCTTCGAGAGGGAATACTACCTTTCGACTGACAAGGGTCCGCAACGCCTTCCGTTTCCGTTGAAGTCGTCCGTGCAAGCGTTGGTATCCGGCCAACTTGTGCTCACGCTCGAAGACGATTGGACGTGGCAGGGAACTGCGATGCAAAAAGGGGCGCTGGTCGCGTTCGCTTTGGCCGACCTGAAGCGCGACGCATCGACGGCGAAAGCCACGGTCATCTATCAACCGGGCGCGCGCGAATCGATCGAGCAGGTTGCGAACTCGCGCAATCACCTGCTCGTAGCCGTCTATGAGAACGTGAAAGGCGCTCTCTATTCCTACGCGTTCGCGAACGGCGCCTGGACACGCACGAAGCTGAACCTGCCGGCGAACGCCTCGATCGGCGTCGTTGCGGCCCGCAATCTCGACGACAAGATATTTGTAAATGTTGCGGGTTTCCTCGAACCAGACGGTCTCTATTTCGGTGACGCGTCGGGTGGCGCCTTCACAAAGGAGAAGTCCCTGCCGCCACGCTTTGACGCGTCGGGTATGCAGGTTGATCAGTTTGAAGCGACGTCAAAAGACGGCACGAAAGTGCCGTACTTCGTCGTGCACAAAAAGGGTATAAAGCACGACGGCACGAACCCGACGCTGCTCTACGCCTACGGTGGCTTCCAAGTGTCGATGACGCCGAGCTACTCCGGCACTGTCGGCAAGCTTTGGATCGAGCGCGGCGGCGTCTACGTGCTCGCAAACATTCGCGGTGGCGGCGAGTTCGGCCCTGCCTGGCACCAAGCCGGTCTCAAGACGAAGCGCCAAGTCATCTACGACGATTTCGCCGCCGTCGCCGAAGACCTGATCGCACGTAAGATCACCAGCGCACGCCGCCTCGGTATCGAAGGCGGCTCGAACGGCGGCTTGCTAATGGGCGTCGAACTCACGCAGCGCCCGGAGCTTTGGAACGCCGTGGTCGTGCAAGTCCCGCTGCTCGACATGCTACGCTATGACAAGCTGCTCGCCGGCGCGTCGTGGGTCGGCGAATACGGCGATCCCGCGGACGCAACCGAAGGTGCGTTCCTGCGCAAGATCTCGCCCTACCAAAATCTAAAGCAGGGCACGAAATACCCGGAGCCGTTCTTCGTTACCTCAACGAAGGACGATCGTGTCCACCCCGGCCACGCCCGCAAGATGGCGGCTAAGATGGAAGCGATGGGCTTGCCCTTCCTCTATTACGAGAACATCGACGGTGGCCACGCAGCCGCCTCGAACCAACGCGAACGCGCCAAGCGCATCGCGCTGGAATTCACTTATCTCAGCCGCAAGCTGATGGACTGACCGCCCGGACTTGATCATGCGCGGCAGAATGTGTCTCTGTCGCGCATGACTCGGGCCAACTCATGCTGAATACGCTGGAACTGAAACGCACGCCCTTTCACGAGCGGACGTCGCGCTTGAGCCTTGCGCAGAACTGGCGCCGCTGGGCTGGACACATCGTCGTCGGCTCGTACGAGCTCTCGCTCGATCACGAATACTGGGCGATCCGCGATGGCGCCGCACTAATCGATGTCTCGCCGCTCATGAAATACGTGATCGAGGGGCCGGACGCGGCGCGGCTGCTTCACAAAGTCACGACCCGCGATATCCACAAACTGGCGGTGGGGCAGGTCTACTACACCGGCTGGTGCGACGAAGACGGCAAGCTCATCGACGACGGAACCGTCGCAAGGCTCGCCGATCGTTCGTTCCGCATGACCGCGGCCGAGCCGTCCCTTCGCTGGCTTTCAATGAATGCGGTCGGCATGGACGTGCAAATCAGCGAAGTCACCGACCAAATGGCGGCGCTAAGCTTGCAGGGACCGAAATCGCGCGCCGTGCTCAATCGATGCTGCAAAGACTCGCTCGATCCGCTGAAGTACTTCCGCCTGATGCAAACGAGCATCGGTAACGTGCCGGTCACCATCTCCCGCACCGGCTACACCGGCGATCTGGGGTTCGAGATTTGGATAGAGCGCGACCAAGCGCTTCCGATCTGGGACGCGCTGATGTCGGCGGGTGGCGACTTCGGCATCCAGCCCTGCGGTATCCTTGCAATGGACATGGCGCGCGTCGAAGCGGGCCTCTTCATGCTCGATGTCGATTACACGGCCGCGAGCCACGCATGGATCGAGGGCCAGAAATCCTCGCCGCTCGAAATGGGACTCGATTGGGCGGTAAACCTCGACAAGAAGGGCTACTTCGTTGGCCGTCGCGCGCTCGAACGGGAAAAGCGCGAAGGCTCTGCGTGGAAGTTAGTGGGGCTCGACATCGAGTGGCCCGGCCTTGAACGCCTGTTCGCTGCCGTCGGCCTCCCGCCGCAAGTCCCGGCGATGGCGATGCGCGCCAGCCTTCCGGTCATGCGCGACGGGAAGCAGATCGGCTACGCCTCCACCAGCACGTGGTCGCCCGTATTGAAGAAATATATTGCCCTGGCGCATCTGCAGCGGCCGCACTTCGAACCGGGGACGTCCGTCACGGTTGAAGTCACCGTGGAGCACCATCGCCGCCAAGCGCCGGCAAAAGTCGTGAAGACGCCGTTCTACGAACCCGCGTGGAAGAAGAAGTAAGCCGTGGCCACGAACCATTACGACGCCATTATCATCGGCGCGGGCCACAACGGCCTGATCGCAGGTGCCTATCTCGCGCGCGCCGGCAAGAAAGTGGTTATCCTAGAGCGCCGCGAAATCGTCGGCGGCGCGGCGGTGACGGAAGAGATCTTCCCCGGCTATCGCTTTACCGAGTTTTCCTACGTCGTCAGTCTGCTGCGGCCTGAGATCATTCGTGATCTGGAACTACCGCGCCATGGTCTGAAAATCTTGCCGCTCCCCAGCACCGTGACGCCGATGGATAACGGTGACTATCTGGCCGGCTGGAGCGATCACGACCAGACACGCCGTGAAATCTACCGCCATTCCCCGCGCGACGCTGAAGCGGCCGACGAATACGGACGCGTCATGGCGCGTGCCGCCAAGGCGATAAAGCCTGTGCTTTCGCTTGTGCCGCCCGATCCCTCATCGATGTCGTGGCGGGATCTGAAGGGGCTCATGAAACTCGGCGCCTACGCAAGGAGCCTGAGCGAAAAGGAACTTCATCGGATCGCAAAGCTCGTCACCCAATCGTCAGCCGACCTGCTGAACGAGTGGTTTGAATTCGATCCGTTGAAGGGAACGAAGTCGGCGAGCGGCATCATCGGCACGTTCTTGGGTCCCCATTCGCCGGGCACTGCTTATGTGCTGCTACATCACTACATGGGCGAAATCGACGGCGCCTTCCGCGCCTGGGGTTTCGCGAAGAACGGCACGGGCGGCGTCACCGCCGCGATCGCAGCATCTGCGCGCGCGCTGGGTGCCGAAATCCGCACGGGCGCCGCTGTCCGTCAAGTCATCGTCAAAGGCGGCAGAGCGGCCGGCGTGGCGTTGGACAACGGCGACGAATTCAGCGCCAAGGTCGTCATGTCGGCGGCTGACCCAAAGCGCAGCTTCTTGCAATTCGTCGAGGCAAAACACTTCCCCGACGAGTTCACCCAACAAATCAAGAATTTCCGTGTGCGCGGTTCGTCCGGCAAGGTCAACATCGCGCTCAGCGAGCTACCACAATTCACATGCCTGCCCGGCGAAAGCCCGTTGCATCGCGGCGCGATCTCGATCAGCCCTTCGATCGACTACATCGAACGCGCCTACGACGAAGCAAAGTACGGCCAGTTTTCGAAGCAACCCTATATCGACATGATCATCCCCTCGATGATCGACCGCGATATGGCGCCGCCCGGACATCACGTGATGTCGTGCTTCGTGCAATACGCGCCCTACGACATCGAAGGCGGATGGGACGACGCAAAGCGCGATGCATTCGGCGAGACGGTCATCTCCACGATCGAGCGTTACGCGCCGAACATCCGCCGCGCGATCGTCGGCAAACAAGTCATCACGCCAAAGGACATTGAACGCATCGCTGGCATCACCGGCGGCAACATCTTCCACGGCGAACTGCTGTTGCATCAACTCTTCTTCATGCGCCCTGCGCCGCAATGGGCCGACTTCCGCACGCCGTTGCCCGGCTACTATTTCGGTGCCTCCGGCGCGCATCCCGGCGGCGGCGTGATGGGGGCCGCTGGCAAGATGGCGGCACATGAAGTGTTGAAGGACTGGCGCTGATGGCGGACCACGACGTCATCGTCATCGGTGCTGGCTTGAACAGCCTCGTCGCAGCCAACTATCTGGCAAAGGCCGGCAAGCGCGTTCTGGTGCTTGAGCGGCGCGCCATCGCTGGCGGTCAAGCAGCGACCGAGTCCTTTGGTGACGGCTTCGAAGTCGACGCGCTCCACGCAGGCGGTCAGCTGCGCCCCGACATCGTGGACGATCTCGACCTGGCACGGCACGACTTTCCGGCCTCGGCGACCGAGCCGCTGATTTCCAAATTGCCGGACGGTCGCGAACTGCGCCTGACCGCGGATTCGGATGAACGCACACTCTCATCTATCGCCGCCTTCTCGAAGCGTGACGCCGAGCGTTGGCCCGCGTTCGTCGCCTTCTTAGGCGAAGCGACGGGCTTCCTGGATGCCGCCTACCGCACGCCGATGCCGCGCCTACCGCATGTCTCGTGGGTTGAGGGGATGCCGCTCGCCAAACTTGCGCTACATCTACGCCGCCTCGGCCCTCGCAACATGTTTGCCGTGATCCGTGCCTTGCCGATGTCTGCGCTTGAGTTGACAGAGGAGTGGTTCGAATCCGATGTCGTGGGCGCGGCCGTCGCCTCCGTCGCCATTCACGGTGTCACCCTAGGCCCGATGTCTGCGGGCTCGGGCTACACGCTGATGCACAATTGGCTCAACCGTGGCGGTCCCGGCCAACGCCGCATCGAAGGCAACATCGGCCGTCTCGCCGCCTCATTGGTTTCAGCGCTCAAAGCACGCAGCGGCACACTGCGTCTATCGGCGGACGTCGCCCGCATATTGCTCGACGATCAGTCGGCGCGTGGCGTTCGCCTGACCAACGGCGAAGAAATCCGCTCAGCCACTGTGGTCTCAGGCGCCGACCCGCGGCGCACGATACTCGACCTCGTCGGCGCGCCTGAACTCCCGCCGGAGTTCGTGTGGCACACACAATCGATCAAAATGCGCGGCTCGGCCGCCAAGGTTCATTTGCTGACGGACGGAAGCCACGGACTGCCGGCAGGCACTCTCGCCGTTGCACCGGGCATCCGCTACCTCGAACGCGCCTACGACGCAGCCAAGTACGGCCAGATGTCCGCGCAGCCTTACCTCGAAATAACGACCGCCGGCCGCGCCGTCTCGATCCATTTCCAGTTCGCGCCGTACGCCTTGCGTGGGCGCGATTGGGGGAAGGAGCGCGCGGTGCTTGAGCGCTGCGCTATCGACACCGCTTCGAGCGCGTTCCCGCAACTCAAATCGTCGATCCGCGAGATCAGATCGCTGACACCGCTCGATCTCGAAAGTACCTACGGCCGGACGGAGGGGGATCTCAACCACGGCCAGTTGATCTTGGATCAGATGTTCTTCATGCGCCCGATGCCGGGATGGTCGAACCACAAGACGCCGATCGACGGCCTCTACCTTTGCGGCAGTGGTAGTCACGGCGGTGGCGGCATCAGCGGCGCCGCGGGCCGCAACGCAGCGCGAGCTATTCTGAAAGCGAAGTGACTACCACAGCACTTTGCGCAGGGCGGCCGGATAGAGCTTGTGTTCGGCCTCAAGGATGCGCGCGCTCAATGTTTCCTCTGTGTCGCCTTCGAGAACCGGAACCTCTGCCTGCGCGATCGTCGGGCCGGCATCGAGTTCGGGCACGACGAAATGCACTGAGCAGCCCGTTACCTTCACGCCAGCCTCCAGCGCTTGGCGCTGCGGCTTCAACCCGCGAAACGCCGGCAGAAGGGAAGGGTGGATATTGACGATACGGCCCTGCCAATTGCGCACGAAACCCGGCGACAGAATGCGCATGAACCCGGCCAGGCAAACGAACTCCACATTCGCCCGCGTCAACACGTGGTGCAGTTCGGCGTCATAGGCTTCGCGGTCGCGGTTCTCGCGGCGAAAGCGGACCTGATCGACAAGCGCGGTCTCGATCCCAAGTTCGCGCGCGATTCCCAGACCGTCGGCTTCCATCCGGCTTGAGACGACCAGCACGATCTCAGCAGGAAAATCCTCGGCGCGTGCCGCCTCGATCAGCGCCCGCATGTTGCTGCCGCGCCCAGAGATCAAAATGGCGACGCGCTTTCGCGTCATAAGGCTAGCCGGCCCTTGTAACGCACAGTTGGCTCACCGTTCCCTTTGATGAGGCGGCCAAGCCGCGACACCGTCTCGCCAGCCTCCGACAGGATGCGCATCGTCGCATCCGCGTTGGCTTCAGCAACGACGACGATCATCCCGATGCCGCAGTTGAACGTGCGCAGCATCTCGCGCTCGTCCACACCGCCCGTGCGCGCGATCCACTGAAACACGGGCAACGGCGTCCAAGAGGCCAGATCGATCTCGATATCAAGATCGTCCGGTACCACGCGCGGCGCATTTTCCGTTAGTCCGCCACCCGTAATGTGCGCCAACCCTTTCACGTCGCTGCCACGAATGGCCGCGAGCGCGCTCTTCACATAAATGCGCGTCGGCGCAAGCAAAGCGTGACCGAGACTTTGGCTCGAAAAAGGGGCGGGCGCCTCATACTTCAGACCTTGATCGGCAACGAGCCGCCGCACCAACGAAAACCCGTTCGAGTGCACGCCCGATGACTGCAGTCCAAACACAACGTCACCCACAGCCATATCGCGCCGGGGAAGCACCTGATCGCGCTCGACCGCGCCGATCGCAAACCCGGCCAGGTCGTAGTCGCCACGCGCGTACATGCCGGGCATCTCTGCCGTCTCGCCGCCGACGAGCGCGCATCCGGCCTGGCGACAGCCTTCAGCCACGCCCTTCACGACTTCCGTGCCCATCGCTACGTCGAGCTTACCGGTCGCGAAATAATCGAGGAAGAGAAGCGGCTCCGCGCCCTGCACGACAATATCATTCACCGACATCGCAACGAGATCTATCCCGACCGTGTCGTGGATGCCGGACTCGATCGCGACTTTGAGCTTCGTGCCCACGCCGTCCGTCCCTGCAACGAGAAGCGGGTCTTTGAACCCTGCTGCCTTCAAATCGAACAAGCCACCGAACCCGCCTAGCGCCGCATCCGCTCCAGGCCGCGCGGTCGACTTTGCAAGCGGCTTAATTGCCTCGACCAGCGCATCGCCGGCATCGATATCGACACCTGCCTGAGCGTAGGTGAGGCCGTTCTTGGCGTTGGTCATTGTGGGCTCCGAATCGCGGGCGTTAAAGCAGATGGGGCAGGGGAAGTCCAAGGCCGCTCAACGCTTTGCTCACAACTTGGCCCTTCTATATGGTCGCGCTCCTTTTGCGTCGGGTTCATCTATCCGGCGCGCGAACGGTGAGCCATGACCCACAAAAGAACACTTGTTACCAGCGCCCTGCCTTACATCAACGGCGTCAAGCATCTGGGGAACTTGACGGGGTCGATGCTGCCCGCCGACGTCTACGCGCGTTATTGCCGCGCACGTGGCCGCGAGACACTGTTCATCTGCGCAACCGACGAGCATGGGACACCGGCGGAACTTGCTGCCCTCGAGGAGGGGCTGCCCATCGCCGAATACTGCGCGAAATGGTGGGCCATCCAAAAGAAACTCTGCGACGGCTTCGGCCTGTCCTTCGACTATTTCGGCCGCTCCTCCAGCCCGCAGAATCGCGAACTCACGCAAGCGTTCGCGAAGGTGTTGTGGGAGCGCGGACACATCGAAGAGCGGACAACCCGCCAGGTCTACTCAAAAGCCGACAACCGCTTCTTGCCCGACCGCTACGTGATCGGCACCTGCCCGCACTGCAATTATGACCGCGCGCGCGGCGATCAATGTGAAAACTGCACACGGGTTCTCGACCCGGCCGACCTCATCGAACCACGCTCAGCGCTGTCGGGCTCGAAGGACATAGAATTGCGCGACAGCAAGCATTTGTTTTTGAAGCAGGCAGCGTTCTCCGACGATCTTCGGAAATGGATCGGCACGCGCACCGAATGGCCCAACCTCGTCTCGTCGATCGCCCTGAAATGGCTCGACGAAGGTCTGCAAGATCGCGGCATCACGCGCGACCTCGCCTGGGGAGTGCCCGTCAACGCGCATGAGTGGGGACCCAACCCAGAGGGCAAACGGCCCGACGTCGAGGGCCTCAAGGGTAAGGTCTTCTACGTTTGGTTCGACGCGCCGATCGAATACATCGGGGCCACGAAAGAGTGGGCGGATGCAGCACCCGGTTCGAACGCGCGCGATTGGAGGGCCTGGTGGATTGGCGACAACGCGCAATCAGACGTCCGCTATGTCCAATTCATGGGCAAAGACAACGTCCCGTTTCACACCGTCGGCTTCCCAGTCACGATCTTAGGGTCAGGCGAGAAGTGGAAGCTGGTCGACCAGATCAAGGGCTTCAACTGGCTGAACTACTACGGCGGCAAATTCTCAACGAGCCAGAGGCGCGGGGTGTTCATGGACGCAGCGCTGGAGATCCTGCCGCCCGACTACTGGCGTTGGTACTTGATCGCAAACGCACCCGAGAGCGCGGATTCCTCATTCACCTGGCAGCATTTCACGGACACCGTGAACAAGGACCTCGCGGACGTCCTCGGAAACTTCATGAACCGCACGCTAAAGTTCACCGAAAAGCAGTTCGGTCCGGCGATCCCAGCAGGCGGGGAGCGCGGCGCGCCGGAAGCCCGGTTGGTCGAACAACTGGAACAGCGCATCGCGGCCTACAATCAGCACCTTGAAGATATGCAGTTCCGCAAGGCGGCGGCCGAACTGCGCGCGATCTGGGTCTTGGGGAACGAGTACTTGGCCGAAGGCGCGCCTTGGACGTCGATCAAAACGAACAAGGACGCGGCCGCCCAGTGCGTGCGCACGGCGATCAATTTGATCCGGGTGTTCGCAGCGCTGTCGTCGCCGGTGATCCCGTTCGCAGCCGAGAAGATGGCACTTGCCCTCAACCTGGATCCGAAAGCCTTGCGCTGGCCCGGATCGATTGCACAAGAGCTCGAAACGCTAAAGCCAGGCCACGCATTCGTACCGCCGGCGACCGGCGACGTGCTGTTCGGAAAGATCGCACCCGAGCAAGTTACCGCCTGGGAGGAGCGTTTTGGGGCGTCAGGCGCGTAGGGGTTGTGTCC
Organism: Micropepsaceae bacterium; assembly: GCA_044220975.1. Classification (GTDB taxonomy): domain Bacteria; phylum Pseudomonadota; class Alphaproteobacteria; order Micropepsales; family Micropepsaceae; genus SZUA-430. Next base: position 68,072 of record JBGAPZ010000001.1, read on the forward strand.
CTGAAAAATATTTTTTTCGGGCCCGTGTCGAATGCTGTTCGCCGCTCCGGAGTCATGGCGCTGCACCTGCAATCTGCGATGGGGCGGGCGGGCGCAGCGACTGCAACTTCAACTTCCAATCCACACGCGCCGTGACCGTCGACGGTTGTGCGACTCCTCAGATTCTCGGGTGTGGACAACTCGTACGTGCGATCATGTCCCTCTACGATGAGTTGTTGATGAGCACGCGAGTCGCGTAGCCGCTACCCCTTCGGGTTATTGCAACCACTCCGCATTTGTTTCATTGTTGAAACACGGAAGGGGTCGGCTCTGGTGGGGATCAGAAACCGACGCGGGGAAGTCGAGTTGGGGGCTTCATGCCGCGTATTAAAGCGCTGTCCGCGCTTGCCTTTTTTGCACTTCTGATCTCCGCCGGGAGTGTCGGCAGCCAAGATCCATTCCGTGCGCGTTCCGATGCGGAATCCGCGGAGTCTGCGCTGCCGATTGCACCTTCTGAAGAGGGCAGTTCCTACAACTCTTACCAGGCAATTGATCCACCGGCGGTGCACGCACCGACGGAGATCACGCCCCTCACAGACTCAGCGGTGGTTGCGCCGCAGCCGGCCCAGCCTGCGCCAGTAGTTGTGCAACCTGAAGAGCCCGTTGCCGCTGTCGAAAGCGCGCCAAACGTGCAGCTCACGTCCGTGACGACGCAGATGGCGCCGACGCCCGCAATCACAAGCACGGACGAAGAGGTGCCGCTGATCAGCGCGGCTGAACGCCGCCTGTTCGAAACTGTGCCGCAAGAGATCGAAGGCTACTTCGATCTCTTTATGTATGTGAGCAAATCGAACCGCGGTCCGCTGGCGCAACGCATGTTCGTGTTCCAACGCGACACCGACGGCAAGGTAATCCCATACGCGGAATGGCGAGTCTCGACCGGCCGTGAAAAGCTTGAGATCCACCACGAGAAGCGTATCCGCACGACGACCCCGGAGGGCATCTTTATGCTCGACCCGTCACGCATGTATCAGCGCTATCGTTCGCGTACGTTCGACGGCGCCCCGATGCCCTATGCGATGTTCTACGACCTGCAGAACAACGGGAACATGTCCGGCCTGGCAATTCATGCGGTTACGGGTGCAAGCAAAATCAATCGCCTGGGCCGCCGCGACTCCGCGGGCTGTGTCCGCCTTTCGCCGGCAAACGCGAAGGAGCTGTTCTTCAAAATTAAGAACACGATGAAGGGGCGAGTTCCGTCCCTCGCCATCAACGAAGCGGGCTCGACAGATCGGTGGGGCAGGATGGAAAAGGCGGTCGACGGCAGCCTTGTCCTGCAAGATGGCTACCGGGCCGTCCTCCTGGTCGAGAACTATGACGGTCGCGACGAGGTTGTGGGACCCGTGGTCGCTTACACCAACTAGACGACTCGCCGTATGGTTACCGTTGCAAAAAGGCAGCAACTACAGAGAGTTGAGGCACTTAGTTACAACTTACATTGAGTGGCAGAAGGCAGACCCCGTAATCTGCCCGTCTGGGAATGGGGAAGGTGAATGGTATCCTGGCTCACACGTTTGAGCGCGGCATTCGTTGTGGCTGGAGCGGCCACCGGCGGCTACATCCTTTTCCAAAACCCCTCTGCGGGCGGAAAATATCGCCCGGAGCTTGATCGCTTGACCGGTCAGGTCCGCACGGCGTGGAATTCCCTGACCAATTCGGAACGACCGCAGCAGCCGCCAAGTGCGCGCGAACAAGCGAGACTGCCCTTTCTCGTGATCGAGCCAAGAGACTTCGCGGCCCCGATCGTCGGCCTTCCCAAAATTCCGGCTCAGTCGGCCCAGGCGCCATCGACTGCGGGGCTGCAATTCGCGGAAGTCCAAACAACTGGCCTGCCGGTTGATCTTGAGCCTGTCGAAGCGCGCCTGCGTGCGAAAGTACCTGCCGAGGTATTCTCGTATTTCGATCTCTATCTCTACGTCAGCAAGGCGACGACGGACAAAGGCCCGTGGGCGCAACGCATGTTCGTCTTGGCGAAGCAGCCGGACCAACAGTTCAAACTGCTGCACATGTGGCTCGTTTCGACGGGCAAGGAAGAGCCGTTGGTGGCGCCGTCGGGCCGTGAACTCAACACCCACACGCCGGATGGCATGTTCAAACTTGATCGCGGCCGTTTCTACAAAGACTACACGTCGCGCCAATGGCAATCGCCGATGCCGAACGCGATGTTCTTCGACTGGCAAACCGAGGGCCGTCCATCTGGCCTCGCCATCCACGGCAGCGACGCGAACGGTGAGAAGGCGCTGGGCAGCCGCGCCTCGCATGGCTGTATCCGCCTGTCGGCGGAAAATGCGCGCACCCTGTTCGAGCTGATTCAGGCCAATTACAAAGGCCGCGTGCCGGTTTTCGCGACGGACCAAAACTCCGGTACCATGAGCACCAGCGGCAAACTCGTGCGCGACGCGCAGGGCCGCGTCGCAATGCGCCACGGCTACAAAGTGCTCGTCTACATCGAAGATTTCGGCGGACCGTCCCTCGATACGGTGGCGGCTCTCTACTGATCGCGCCGAACGCAGCACGCATAAAGCGCGACAGCCGCGGCGTTCGATACGTTTAGGCTCGGCATCTCGGGCCGCGTCGGCAGGCGCACGGCAACATCGCACTTTTCGCGCGTAAGGCGCCGTAAGCCTTCGCCTTCCGCACCCAGAACCAGCACGACATCGCGGCTAAGGTCGACGTCCTCGATCGGTTCAGCCGCTTCGTCCGCCATCGCGACTCGCAAGAATCCAAGCTCACCCAGTTCGTCGAGCGCTCGCGCGATGTTGACGACGCGCACGACCGGTACGAGTTCAAGCGCACCGCTCGCAGCCTTCGCAAGAACGCCTCCCTCCGGTGGCGAATTGCGATCTTGCACAATGACGCCGCAAACACCGAACGCTGCTGAAGAGCGCAAGATCGCACCCAAATTGTGCGGATCCGTCACCTGATCGAGCAGGATGAGTCGCCGCGGCTCGGGAATCCCCTCGATGGCGTCGTGGATATCGGCTTCCGCGAGTGGCGTGGTTAGCAGGGCCACGCCCTGATGAACGGCGTCTCGAGGGAGCGCCCTGTCGATGGCGTGGTGGTCGGCCGTCTCGACCAGCACCTTGGATTTGACGGCAAGCGCCCTAAGTTCAGGCTCAGCGGAGCCGGAAATCAGCAATTTCCGGCTCTTCCGCGCGGGGTTGGCGAGTGCCGCGCGGACCGCATGGATGCCCCAAAGCCAAATTCCACCGCTCTCGGTGCGCTGCTCGGCTCCGCGTCCTCGGCTGCGCCTGGTCATTGTGCCGCTACACCAGAAGGGGGAAGAAAGCCATTAACCAGTTGACAAATCAGGGCCAAATTCGGGATAAGCCCCCCTCCCGTGCCCAGACGGTTGTGGGCGCGTGCGGGCGCCATCCCAAAAGATAGGACGAAATTCATAACCGGCTGGAGCAAACACGCACACGGCACGAGCCGACGCATGTCCATTTTGGGGGAGTGTCCCGAGTGGCAAAGGGGGCGGACTGTAAATCCGCTGGCTGACGCCTTCGTAGGTTCGAGTCCTACCTCCCCCACCAGCCTTCGTTTGACGAACGGCCGGACATGAGTTGGCGTTGCTGCCGCAGCAACAGGGTGACACGACGAGAATGGAGATAGGCGGGTGTAGCTCAATGGTAGAGCAGAAGCCTTCCAAGCTTACGACGAGGGTTCGATTCCCTTCACCCGCTCCATGACCACAAACGACCGAGACTGACAAGGACAAGAGTTCAAGGAACTAAGAAATGGGTAAAGCAAAGTTCGAGCGGAACAAGCCGCACTGCAACATCGGTACGATTGGGCACGTTGACCACGGCAAGACGTCGTTGACGGCTGCGATCACGAAGATTCTCGCCAAGACCGGTGGTGCGCAGTTTACGGCCTACGATCAGATCGACAAGGCGCCGGAAGAGAAGGCGCGCGGCATCACGATTTCGACGGCGCACGTCGAATACGAAACCGCGAACCGCCACTATGCGCATGTCGACTGCCCGGGCCATGCCGACTACGTGAAGAACATGATCACGGGTGCGGCTCAGATGGACGGCGCGATTCTTGTGGTGTCGGCGGCCGACGGCCCGATGCCGCAGACGCGTGAGCACATCTTGCTCGCCCGCCAGGTCGGCGTGCCTGCGCTGGTCGTGTTCATGAACAAGGTCGACATGGTCGACGACCCTGAGCTTTTGGATCTCGTTGAATTGGAAATTCGCGAGTTGCTCTCGAAGTACGACTTCCCGGGCGACAAGATCCCGATCATCAGGGGATCGGCCCTGATGGCTCTGGAAGACAAGGACCCGAAGTTGGGTGAGCAGGCAATCTTGGAACTGATGAAGGCGGTGGATGAGCACATCCCGCAGCCGCATCGTCCGAAGGATCAGCCGTTCCTGATGCCGGTCGAAGATGTGTTCTCGATCTCGGGCCGCGGCACTGTTGTGACGGGCCGCATCGAACGCGGCATCGTGAAGGTCGGCGAAGAAATCGAAATCATCGGCATCCGTCCGACGACGAAGACGACGGTCACGGGCGTCGAGATGTTCCGCAAGCTGCTCGACTCGGGCGAGGCTGGCGACAACGTTGGTTGCCTCCTGCGCGGTATTGAGCGCGAGGGTGTTGAGCGCGGTCAAGTTTTGGCGAAGCCCGGTTCTGTCACGCCGCACACGAACTTCCAGGCCGAGGCCTACATTTTGACAAAGGAAGAGGGCGGCCGTCACACGCCGTTCTTCACGAACTACCGCCCGCAGTTTTACTTCCGCACGACGGACGTGACGGGGATCGTAAAGTTGCCTGAGGGCACCGAGATGGTGATGCCGGGCGACAACGTGTCGATCGAGGTCGAGCTTATTGTTCCGATCGCGATGGAAGAGAAGCTTCGCTTCGCCATCCGTGAAGGCGGTCGCACCGTCGGATCGGGCGTCGTCGCAAAGATCGTGAAGTGAGGATTTGAATAGGGGTGTAGCTCAGCTGGTAGAGCATCGGTCTCCAAAACCGAGGGCCGTGGGTTCGAGTCCCTCCGCCCCTGCCAATTTCGAAAGTGCCGAATTGAAAGAAGATGCGAATGAAGGCGACGATGTCGGATAACACAAAGAACGATGGCAAGGCCGTAGAGCCTGCTCGCCCGCGCCAGGGAATTTTCTCCTGGATCGCGAACGCGCCCGCGTTCTTCGCTGAAGTTCGCCAAGAGGCGAACAAGGTGACGTGGCCGACGTGGGCGGAAACGCGCGTGACCACGATTGCCGTCTTCATCATGATCATGATGGCGGTCGTGTTCTTCGCCGGTGTCGACTGGGCGTTGAGCACGGTCGTGCGCCTCGTCTTGAATGCGGTGTAGCGCCCATGGCAACGACGCAAACAGAGACACCGCTTCGCTGGTACATCGTGCAGGCCTACTCGAACTTCGAAAAGAAGGTCGCGGAAGAGCTGAAGAAGCAAGCCCAGCAGCACGGCCTCTCTGATCTGTTCGAAGAAATTCTGGTGCCGACCGAAGAGGTCGTCGAAGTGCGTCGCGGGCAGAAGGTCAATGCCGAGCGTAAGTTCTTTCCGGGCTACGTGCTCGTGAAGGCGCGCCTGACGGACGAAGTCTACCACCTGGTGAAGAACACACCGAAGGTGACGGGCTTCTTAGGTACCGGCAACAAACCTATCGCGGTCAGCCAAGCTGAGGTCGATCGCATTTTGAATCAGGTGAAGGAAGGCGTCGAACATCCGAAGCCCGCCGTCACCTTCGAAGTGGGCGAGCAAGTACGCGTGGCGGATGGTCCGTTCGCGTCCTTCAACGGGACCATCGAAGAGATCGACGAAGACCGCTCGCGGCTCAAAGTCGCTGTGTCGATTTTCGGCCGTGCAACGCCTGTGGAACTGGATTTCGGTCAGGTCGAAAAGCTCTGATCGAGTTGTCGCGGGAGGCGAGGGCGAGAGCCCAAACCGTTTGGACCGCTAAGCCATAGAAGAGGAGAATATTCGTGGCGAAGAAAGTGATGGGGCAAATCAAGCTCCAAGTCCCGGCGGGGTCTGCAAACCCGTCACCGCCGATCGGGCCTGCGCTCGGTCAACGCGGTCTCAACATCATGGAGTTCTGCAAAACGTTTAACGCACGTACGCAGGAACTCGAGAAGGGCATGCCGATCCCGGTAATCATCACGTATTACCAGGACAAGTCCTTTTCGCTCGAGATGAAGACGCCGCCGGCGTCGTTCCTCTTGAAGAAGGCAGCAAAGATCGACGGCGGCTCGAAGAAGCCCGGCCTCGAACTGAAGGGCTCCGTCACGCAGGCCGATCTACGAAAGATCGCCGAAGTGAAGATGAAAGACCTGAACGCGAACGACATCGATGCCGCGATGAAGATCATTGCCGGGTCCGCGCGTTCGATGGGTCTAGAGGTTAAGGGGTAAGCGCCATGGCTGATGCGAAAAAGAAGAAAGCCCCGAAGGAAGGCAAGCGTTTGACGGCGGCCCGCAATGGCGTCGACCCGCGCAAACAATATCCGCTCGCCGATGCGGTGAAGATGGTCAAGGAGCGCGCGAAAGCGAAGTTCGACGAAACGATCGAAGTCGCGCTGAACCTCGGCGTCGATCCGCGTCATGCGGACCAAATGGTGCGCGGCGTCGTGAACCTGCCGAACGGCACGGGCAAGAACTTGCGCGTTGCGGTGTTCGCGAAGGGCGCGAAGGCGACGGAAGCGAAGAACGCAGGCGCCGACATCGTCGGCGAGCAGGACCTGTTCGACGTCGTGAACGGCGGCAAGATCGACTTCGACCGCCTGATCGCGACGCCAGACATGATGGGTCTCGTCGGCCGTCTCGGTAAGGTGCTGGGCCCGCGCGGCCTGATGCCGAACCCGAAGGTCGGCACCGTGACGATGGACGTCACGAAGGCCGTGAAAGACGCCAAAGGCGGCGCCGTGGAATTCCGCGCTGAGAAGGCCGGCATCATTCACGCCGGCGTCGGCAAGGCGAGCTTCACGGAAACCGCGCTGATCGAAAACATCCGCGCGTTGTTCGACTCGGTGATGAAGGCAAAGCCGGCGGCGGCGAAGGGAAACTATCTGAAGAAGATGGCGATCTCTTCGACGCAAGGTCCAGGCGTTACGATCGAAACCTCCACTGTGATGGGGGCATAGGAGATTTAGGAATCCGGCGGCACCGCCGGTGGACGGAAGCGAGGTCGTTTCCGCCTGTCCGTGACTGCAGGCGCCCGAGAGGGCTCAAACATGAAAGCCCGCATAGACAGGAGTTGAGTGCGAAAGTGCTTAGAACTCTTGGGACAGGATTTTTGACGAAGGGAAGGGCGGGGCGACAATCCCGGCCTTAGACAACCCAAACAGGAGCCAAAATGGATAGAACGCAGAAAGCCGAAGTCATCAGCGAGCTGAACGAAAAATTCGGCAAAGCTGCTGTCGTCGTGGTTGCGCGCTATCAAGGCATGACCGTGGCTGACATGTCGAAGCTACGGGCGCAGATGCGGGCGGTTGGAGCAGATTTCAAAATCTCCAAGAACCGTCTCGCCAAGCGTGCTGCGGAAGGCACGATGGCAAAACCCATGCAGGATCTTTTGAAAGGTCCGACTGGGATCGCCGTCTCCGCCGACCCGATTGCCGCCCCGAAGGCTGCTTACGAATACGCCAAGACGAACGCCAAGTTCGTCATTCTTGGTGGTGTCGTCGGCAACCAGTTCTTGGACGCGAAAGGCGTCGAGGCGTTGGCCTCGTTGCCGTCGCTCAACGAACTCAGGGCGCGCATCGCAGGCATGCTGAAACAGCCGGCCACGAAAGTTGCCAGCATTCTGCAAGCACCGGCCGGGCAGCTCGCCCGGGTCATCGGCGCTCATGCCAGGAAAAGCGACGCGGCTTAAACACTGACCAATGTCTCAAGATTGAAAGCATCAAAGGAACGCATACATGTCCAAACTCGAAAAAATCGTTGATGAACTCTCGTCCCTGACCGTTATGGAAGCGGCCGAACTGTCCAAGCTTCTCGAAGAGAAGTGGGGCGTTTCGGCGGCGGCACCTGTTGCCGTTGCGGCAGCAGCAGCCGGTCCGGCGGCGCCGGCGGCTGAAGCGAAGACGGAATTCTCCGTCGTCCTCGAAGCTGCAGGCGACAAGAAGATCAACGTCATCAAAGTCGTGCGCGAACTCACAGGCCTCGGGCTGAAGGAAGCCAAGGACCTCGTCGAAGGCGCGCCGAAGGAAGTAAAGGGCGACGTGCCGAAGACGCAGGCGGAAGAGTGGAAGAAGAAGCTCGAAGCCGAAGGCGCGAAGGTCGCGTTGAAATAGTCGCGTGGGGAAGGCGGCATGACGCTGCTTCGACCCGCGAAAACACTGTGAAGTTGCACCGTCCGCGGGAACTCTCCCGCGGGCGGTGAGGCCGTTTTATCGCCCCGCCAAGCTCTCGGCGCGGTACGCGAGATGAAACAAGAGAGCGACGAAGACGAGACGGGATTTAGGGATCGATCATGGTGTTGTCGTTCACGGACCGCAAGCGGGTGCGCAAAACTTTCGGACGTATTGCCGAAGTCGCACAGTTGCCGAACCTCATTGAGGTGCAGCGCGAGTCATACGCGCAGTTCCTGCAGATGTACGGAAAGCCCGATGCGCGTGACAATTCGGGTTTGGAAGCGGTGTTCCGCTCGGTGTTTCCGATCACCGACTTCGCGGAAGTTTCGCGTCTCGAATACGTGCACTACGAATTCGAGGATCCGAAATACGACGTTGACGAATGCCGTCAGCGCGGCATGACGTATGCCGCACCATTGAAGGTGAAGCTGCGCCTCATCGTGTTCGAGGTCGATCAGGAAACGCAGGCCAAGTCCGTCAAGGACATCAAAGAACAAGACGTTTACATGGGCGACATGCCGCTCATGACCGAACTCGGCACGTTCATCGTGAACGGGACCGAGCGCGTGATCGTCAGCCAGATGCACCGCTCGCCAGGCGTCTTCTTCGACCACGATAAAGGCAAGACCCATTCGTCGGGCAAACTGCTGTTCGGCGCACGCGTGATTCCGTATCGCGGTTCGTGGCTCGATTTCGAGTTCGACGCGAAGGACATCGTGCACGTCCGTATCGATCGCCGCCGCAAGTTGCCGGCGACGACATTGCTGTTCGCGCTCGGTCTGACGGGCGAAGAAATCCTCGCCCAGTTCTACCGCACCGTTATGTACAAGCAGGCGAAGGACGGCTGGACCACGGCGTTCGACGCAGAACGTATGCGCAGCCTAAAGCCGGTCCACGATCTGAAAAACGCAAAGACCGGCGAAGTAGTAATCGAGGCTGGCCGCAAGATGACGCCGCGCGGCGCCCGTAAGCTCGCCGAAGAAGGCCTGAAGCAATTGCTCGTCCCGAGCGAAGAGCTTTACGGCCGCTATCTCGCGCTCGACATGGTCAACGGCGAAACCGGTGAAATCTACGCAGAAGCCGGCGACGAAGTATCCGAACAACTGCTCGAGGAACTCGACGACGCGGGCTTCGACGAGATCGCGTTGCTCGACATCGACCACATCAACACCGGCAGCTTCATTCGCAACACGCTGGCAGTCGACAAGAACCAGTCGCGCGAACAGGCGCTGATTGACATCTACCGTGTCATGCGCCCGGGCGAACCGCCGACCCTGGATACGGCCGAGACGCTGTTCAACGGCCTGTTCTTCGACTCCGAGCGTTACGACCTTTCGGCCGTTGGCCGCGTGAAGATGAACTCGCGCTTGAGCCTCGACGCGCCGGACACGCAACGCACGCTCCGTAAGGAAGACCTTCTGACCGTCGTGAAGGTGCTGCACGACTTGCGTGACGGCAAAGGCGAGATCGACGACATCGACAACCTGGCGAACCGCCGCGTGCGGTCGGTCGGCGAGTTGATGGAGAACCAGTATCGCGTCGGTCTGCTGCGCATGGAACGCGCGATCAAGGAGCGCATGTCGTCGGTCGAAATCGACACCGTCATGCCGCACGACCTGATCAACGCCAAGCCGGCCGCCGCCGCCGTGCGTGAATTCTTCGGCTCCTCGCAGCTGTCGCAATTCATGGACCAGACGAACCCGCTCTCCGAAATCACGCACAAGCGTCGTCTCTCGGCACTTGGGCCAGGCGGTTTGACCCGTGAACGCGCGGGCTTCGAAGTTCGCGACGTTCACCCGACCCACTATGGCCGCATTTGCCCGATTGAAACGCCGGAAGGCCCGAACATCGGTCTGATCAACTCGCTCGCCACCTACGCGCGCGTGAACAAATACGGCTTCATCGAAAGCCCGTACCGTCGCGTGAAGGACGGCAAGGTCACGCACGAGGTCGTCTACCTCTCGGCGATGGAAGAATCGAAATACGCGATCGCGCAGGCGAACGCGCCGCTTGATCCGCGCGGCCGCTTCGTCGACGAAATCATCTCCTGCCGCAAAGGCGGGGACTTCGTTCTGTTGGGTCCGGATCGCATCGAGTTCATGGACGTCTCGCCGAAGCAGTTGGTGTCGGTGGCGGCCGCGCTCATCCCGTTCTTGGAGAACGACGACGCGAACCGCGCGCTCATGGGTTCGAACATGCAGCGTCAAGCCGTGCCGCTCCTTCAGTCCGAAGCGCCGTTCGTCGGCACGGGTCTTGAAGGCGTGGTCGCGCGTGACTCCGGCGCCGCAATCGCCGCGCGCCGTTCGGGCATCGTCGACCAAGTCGACGCGACACGTATCGTCGTGCGCGCAACGGAAGAATCGGACGCCACGAAACCCGGCGTCGACATCTACCGTCTTCAGAAGTTTCAGCGCTCGAACCAGTCGACCTGCATCACGCAGCGTCCGCTGGTCAAGGTGGGCGACCGCGTGGTCGTGGGCGATATCGTCGCCGACGGCCCGTCGACCGACATGGGCGAACTCGCTCTCGGCCGTAACGTGCTCGTCGCGTTCATGCCGTGGAACGGTTACAACTTCGAAGACTCGATCCTCATCTCAGAACGCATCGTTCGCGACGACGTCTTCACTTCGATCCACATCGAGGAATTCGAGACCAGCGCACGCGACACGAAGCTCGGGCCTGAGGAAATCACGCGCGACATCCCGAACGTCGGCGAAGAGGCTCTGAAGAACCTCGACGAAGCCGGCATCGTCTACATCGGCGCCGAAGTGAACCCGGGCGACATCCTGGTCGGCAAAATTACGCCGAAGGGTGAAAGCCCAATGACGCCGGAAGAAAAGCTGTTGCGCGCGATCTTCGGCGAAAAGGCCTCGGACGTTCGCGACACGAGCTTGCGCCTGCCGCCGGGCGCGTCGGGCACGATCGTCGAAGTTCGCGTCTTCAACCGCCACGGCATCGAGAAAGACCAACGCGCGCTGGCGATCGAACGCGAAGAGATTGAGCGTTTCGCAAAGGACCGCGACGACGAACTCGCAATCCTTGAGCGCAACATCTACTCGCGCCTCGAAGAATTGCTGCTGCACAAGCAAATCGCACACGGTCCCAAGGGCATTGCGCCGGACTCTAAAGTGACGCCGGCAATGCTTGAAACGCTGACGAAGGCGCAATGGTGGCAACTCGCTCTGCGCAACGAAAAGGCGCAAGGCGAAGTTGAATCCCTGCGCAAGCAGTACGACGACGCCAAGAACCGCCTCGAAGCGCGTTTTGCTGACAAGGTCGACAAGCTGCGTCGTGGCGACGAACTGCCGCCGGGCGTGATGAAGATGGTCAAGGTCTTCGTGGCGGTGAAGCGCAAGCTTCAGCCGGGCGACAAGATGGCCGGCCGTCACGGCAACAAGGGCGTCATCTCGAAGATCGTTCCGATCGAAGACATGCCGCACCTCGAAGACGGTACGCAGGTCGACATCGTGCTGAACCCGCTCGGCGTGCCGAGCCGCATGAACGTCGGTCAAATTTTGGAAACCCACCTGGGTTGGGCGTGCAACGGCATCGGTCGCCAAATCGGCGAAATGGTCTCGAAGTACCGCCGCGACGGCAAAGCAGATCCGCTGCGTCGGCATTTGAAAACCGTGTTCGGTCAAGACGGTCATCTGGGTGAGATGAACGACGAGCAAATGGTCGACATGGCCGAAAGCATGGGCCACGGCATCCATATCGCTAGCCCCGTGTTCGACGGAGCGCACGAGGCCGACATCAACAAGATGTTGGAACTCGCGGGCCTCACGGTCTCGGGCCAGGTCAGGCTGTACGACGGCCGCACGGGTGAACCGTTCAAGCGGGAAGTGACCGTTGGCTACATCTACATGCTGAAGCTGCACCACTTGGTCGACGACAAGATTCACGCGCGCTCCATCGGACCATACAGCCTCGTCACGCAGCAGCCGTTGGGAGGCAAAGCCCAATTCGGCGGCCAACGTTTCGGCGAAATGGAGGTCTGGGCACTCGAGGCTTATGGCGCGGCTTACACGCTGCAGGAAATTCTCACCGTCAAATCGGACGACGTCGCGGGCCGCACAAGGTCTACGAAGTGATCGTTCGCGGCGACGAGAATTTCCGGCAGGCATCGGAAAGCTTCAACGTTCTCGTGAAAGAAATGCGCGTCGCTGGGTCTGAACGTCGATCTCGTCACCGAGGTCGAGACGCCGAGTTTGCAGACTCTGCGCGAACCGATTTTAGTATTAAGGAGAAAACACTCCATGAATCAGGAAGTACAAAACGTCTTCGGGCCGGTTGCAGCCGTCCCGACGTTCGATCCGTATCCGCATCGCGCTGGCGAAAGCCGGAGAAGATCAATCCTGTCGTACGGCGAAATCAAAGCCGGAGACCATCAACTACCGTACGTTCAAGCCTGAACGCGACGGCCTGTTGCGCGCGCATCTTCGGTCCGATCATGACTACGAGTGTTTGTGCGGCAAAGTACAAGCATGAAGTATCGCATCGTCTGCAGATGTGGCGTCGTGACGTTGTCGAAAGTCCGGCAAGCGAGCGCATGGGCTTACATCGAGCTCGCGTCACCCGTCGCGCACATTTGGTCTATGAAATCGCTGCCGTCGCGCATCGGTATGTTGCTCGACATGACGCTCAAGACCCGAGCGTATTCTGTACTTCAGTTTGCACATCGTCATCGAGCTTAGGCCTCACCTTTGAAGGAGCGCATGCTCCTCTCCGAAGACGAGTTCTAAAAGGCTCAGGAAGAATACGGCGACGACAGCTTCACCGCCATGATCGGTGCCGAGGCCATCCGCGAACTGCTCAGCGCCTCGATTCAGGTCGCTGAAAGTGTCGCTGAAGAAATCGCGACAACGACCTCGAGCTGAAGCCGAAGAAGCCGTCAAGCGCTTGAAGCCGTCGAGTCGTTCCTCGAGATCCGGCAATCGTCTGGAGTGGATGATCCTGCAGGTCGTGCCGGTCATTCGCCCGAACTGCGTCGCTCGTCCTGCTCGACGGCGGCCATGGCGACGTCGACTTGAACGACCTCTATCGCCGCGTCATCAACCGCAACAACCGCTTGAAGCGTCTGATCGAACTCGCGCGCCGGACATCATCATCCGCAAAACGAAAGCGCATGTTGCAGGGTCGGTCGACGCGTTGTTCGACAACGGCTGCCGAGGTCGCGTCATCACGGGCGCCAACAAGCGTCCGCTGAAGCTGTTTCGCTGACATGTTGAAGGGCAAGGTTAAGCTTTGTCAAAACCTGCTCGGCAAGCGCGTCGACTACTCCGGCCCGCTCCGTGATCGTCGTCGGTCCTGAACTCAAGCTGCATCAATGCGGCCTGCCGAAGAAGATGGCGCTCGAGCTCTTCAAGCCGTTCATCTACAACCGCCTTGAAGCCAAAGGCCTCTCGGCGACCGTCAAGCAGTCGAAGAAGATGGTCGAGAAGGAACGTCCCGAGGTTTGGGACATTCTCGCCGAAGTCATTCGCGAGCATCCCGTCCTTCTGAACCGCGCACCGACGCTCCACCGTCTGGGCATCCAAGCGTTCGAACCGGTGTTGATCGAAGGCAAGGCAATCCAGCTTCACCCGCTGGTTTGCACGGCGTTCAACGCCGACTTCGACGGCGACCAAATGGCCGTGCACGTTCCGCTGTCGCTTGAGGCGCAGCTGGAAGCGCGCGTGCTGATGATGTCGACGAACAACATCTTGAGCCCTGCAAACGGTAAGCCGATCATCGTGCCGTCGCAGGACATCGTCCTCGGCATCTACTATTGCTCGCTCGACCGTGACGGCGAGCCGGGCGAGGGCAAGAGCTTCGTTGACATGGGCGAGGTAGAGCACGCGCTCGCTCAAAACGTCGTCACGCTGCACTCCAAAATCAATGTCCGCTACAAGACGGTGGATGCACAGGGCAAACCAACGATCGTGCGCGTCAACACCACGCCGGGGCGTTTGATGATCGCGGAGCATTTGCCGCGCCATCCCAACGTACCCTTTACGATGGTGAACCGCGTTCTGCGTAAGCCCGAGATTTCGGCGCTGATCGACATCGTCTACCGCCACTGCGGCCAGAAGGAGACCGTTCTGTTCGCCGACGCGATCATGGCCCTGGGCTTCAAGGAAGCCTACAAGGCCGGCATCTCCTTCGGTAAGGACGACATGGTCGTGCCCCACACGAAAGAGCGCCTGGTCGAAGAGACGCGCAAGCAGATCAAAGACTACGAAAAGCAGTACCAGGACGGATTCATCACCGAAGGCGAAAAATACAACAAGGTTGTCGACGCTTGGTCGAAGTGTACGGACCGCGTCGCCGAAGAAATGATGCGCGAGATTTCCTCGCAAAAGCGCGATCCGGTCACAAAACGCGTCATGGAGATCAACTCGATCTACATGATGTCGCATTCGGGCGCGCGCGGCTCGCCGACCCAGATGAAGCAGCTCGCCGGGATGCGCGGCCTGATGACGAAGCCCTCGGGCGAAATCATCGAGACGCCGATCATCTCGAACTTCAAAGAAGGCCTTACGGTCCTCGAGTACTTCAACTCGACCCACGGTGCACGTAAGGGCTTGGCCGACACGGCGCTCAAGACGGCGAACTCGGGCTATCTGACCCGCCGTCTCGTCGACGTGGCGCAGGACTGCATCATCGTCGCCGACGATTGCGGTACCAAGCTTGGCATCACGGTCAGTGCCGTCCTCGACGGCGGTAATGTCGTGGCAACCCTTGGCGAGCGCACGCTTGGCCGCACCGCGGCTGAAGACATCCGCGATCCGGCCTCGAACAAGGTGCTGGTCAAGCGCAACGAGGAGATCACCGAGGACAAGGTTGACCTGATCGAAAACGCGCACGTGCCGAAAGTGAAGATTCGCTCGGTGCTGACTTGCGACCTAAAGGTCGGCGTTTGCGCAAAGTGCTATGGACGCGATCTCGCCCGCGGTACGCCGGTGAACTCGGGAGAGGCTGTCGGCGTCATTGCCGCGCAGTCGATCGGCGAACCCGGCACGCAGCTCACGATGCGTACGTTCCACATCGGCGGCGCAGCGCAGGTTGCCGAGCAGTCGTTCACGGATGCGAGCCACGACGGCAAGGTCAAAATCGTCAACAAGAACCTGGTTAAAGACTCGACCGGTATGTTCCGCGTCATGGGTCGCAACAGCCAGGTGGTTATTGTCGACGAAAACGGACAAGAACGTGCGAGCTATAAAGTTCAGTTCGGCGCGCACTTGAAGTTCGACGAAGGCGACATCGTCAAGCGCGGTCAGCGTCTCGTCGAATGGGATCCGTACACGATCCCGATCCTGACCGAAAAAGCTGGCGTCGTGAAATACGAGGGTCTTGTCGAAGGCATCTCGTTGCAAGAGGTCACGGACGAATCCACCGGTATCTCGAGCAAGAAGATCCTGGACTGGCGCTCGAACTCGCGCGGCAGCGACCTGCGGCCCGCAATTTCGGTCCGCGACAAGAAGGGCGAGGTCATCAAGCTCTCGAACAAGTCCGAGGCGCGCTACTTGCTCCCGGTCGAAGCGATCTTGTCGGTCGAAGACGGGGCTGATGTGCGCGAAGGCGACATCTTGGCTCGTATTTCGACCGAAGGTGCGAAGACACGCGACATCACTGGCGGTCTGCCACGTGTTGCCGAGCTCTTCGAAGCCCGCAAGCCCAAGGACCACGCGATCATCGCGGAAGCCGATGGCTGGATCGAATTCGGCAAGGACTACAAGAACAAGCGCCGCGTGATCTTGAAGCCGAAAAACGACAAGCACGACCCGATTGAGTACTTGATCCCGAAGGGCAAGCACATCGCCGTGGCCGAAGGCGATTTTGTCGAAAAGGGCGACTTCATCCTGGATGGCAATCCGGCACCCCACGACATATTGCGAATCCGGGGCGTCGAAGCGCTGGCAGCCTACTTGGTCCAGGAAATTCAGGAGGTCTACCGGCTTCAGGGCGTGAAAATTAACGACAAGCACATCGAGGTCATCGTGCGTCAGATGCTCCAAAAGGTGGAGATCGAAGACGGCGGCGACACGACGCTGGTTCAGGGCGAACAGCTCGACTTCATCGAATACGAGGAAATCAACGCAAAGGCCAAGGTTGAAGGCATCAAACAGGCCGTCGGCAAGCCGGTGCTCCTCGGAATAACGAAGGCGTCGTTGCAGACCCGTTCGTTCATCTCCGCGGCTTCGTTCCAGGAAACCACCCGCGTCCTTACTGAGGCGGCTGTTTCCGGTAAGGTCGATACGCTCGAAGGCCTCAAAGAGAACGTGATCGTCGGTCGCCTGATCCCGGCCGGCACGGGCGGCATGATGACGCGCTTGAAGCACATCGCTGCAGAACGCGACAAGGCGATCCTGGATGCCCGCCAAGCGGCTCTGCCGCCGGCGAACCCGCCAACAAGCAACGCGGCGGAGTAGGGCGCCAAAACGAAAGAAAAGGCCGGGCCTCACCGCCCGGCCTTTTCATTTGTGCCGCGCGTCAGGCCGCGCCGCTGATGGCCGAAATCGGCGGCAATCTTTGTTGACGAAAGAAGATTGCGCGCGTACAACCCGCGCCTCATTTGACGGCTGGCCGTAGGGCATCGCCCTAAACGCTCCGCTTGAGTCCAGTGAGTCAGGTTTGAAAGCACGTCCCTCCGGTCTCCGGACGGTCCTCTGCACGTTGAACCAAGCGCCATGGGGTTTGTGCACACCCTCCATGAGCGCTTTCTGCGTTTTCACGGTCGTGCGCCCGAAGGAAGCGAAGCCAAAAGCGAATGCCGACGATCAACCAGCTGATCCGCAAACCGCGCCGTCCGAAAGTTCGGCGCACCAAGGCGCCCGCATTGCAAAGCTCGCCGCAGAAGCGCGGCGTGTGCACGCGCGTCTACACGACGACGCCGAAGAAGCCGAACTCGGCGCTTCGCAAAGTCGCTCGCGTTCGTCTGACGAACCAGCAGGAAGTGATCAGCTACATCCCGGGCGAAGGCCACAATCTGCAAGAACACTCTGTGGTGCTGATCCGCGGCGGCCGCGTGAAGGACTTGCCCGGCGTGCGATATCACATCCTGCGCGGCGTGCTCGACACGCAGGGCGTGAAGGACCGTAAACAAGCGCGCTCGCTCTACGGCGCCAAGCGGCCGAAGTAAGGAGATCCCCTCATGTCACGCCGCCGTCGCCCACAAAAACGCGAGATCATTCCGGACGCGAAGTACGGTGATCTCATCCTCGCGAAATTCATGAACTGCTTGATGTACGACGGCAAGAAGTCCGCCGGCGAACAGATCGTCTATGGCGCGCTCACCACGATCGAGCAGCGTTCGAAAAGCGATCCCGTTAAGCTGTTCCATGCAGCCCTCGACAACGTAGCGCCGGCGATCGAAGTCCGCTCGCGCCGCGTCGGTGGCGCAACGTATCAGGTCCCCGTCGAAGTCCGGCCCGACCGCCGTCAGGCGCTCGCGATTCGCTGGATCATCAACGCAGCCCGCGCGCGCAACGAACAAACGATGCAGCAGCGCTTGTCGGCTGAATTGCTCGACGCCGCCAACAACCGCGGCACCGCCGTAAAGAAGCGCGAAGACACGCACAAGATGGCGGAAGCCAATCGCGCGTTCTCGCACTACCGCTGGTAACGAAGAGTCCGACGTATCATGCCCCGCACCACCCCCCTCGAGAAGTATCGCAACATCGGCATTGCCGCGCACATCGATGCCGGCAAGACGACGACGACCGAGCGCATTCTCTACTACACGGGCAAGTCCCATAAGATCGGCGAAGTCCACGACGGCGCCGCGACCATGGACTTCATGGAGCAGGAACAAGAACGCGGCATCACGATCACATCTGCCGCGACAACCGCCTACTGGAAAGACTACCGCGTCAACATCATCGACACGCCCGGCCACGTCGACTTCACCATCGAAGTCGAACGCTCGATGCGGGTGCTTGACGGTGCGGTCGCTGTTTTCGACTCGGTCGCCGGCGTGGAGCCGCAATCCGAAACCGTCTGGCGTCAGGCCGACAAGTACAACGTCCCGCGCATCTGTTTCGTCAACAAAATGGATCGCACCGGCGCAGACTTCTATCGCTGCGTTCAGATGATGATCGACCGCCTGGGCACCAAGCCTTGCGTGATCCAGCTGCCTTACGGCGCAGAAGCCGACCACAAAGGCATCATTGATCTCATCGAGATGAAAGCCGTTGTCTGGCGCGACGAAAGCCTCGGCGCGAAATTCGAAATCGAAGAGATTCCAGCCGACTACAAGGCCAAGGCCGCCGACTGGCGCCACAAGCTGCTCGAACTCGTCGTCGAAATGGACGACGACGTTATGCAGGCCTATCTCGATGGCAAAGAGCCTGACGCGGCGACGCTTAAGCGTCTGATCCGCAAGGGCACGATGAGCTTCGCTTTTGTGCCGGTGACGTGCGGCGCCGCCTTCAAGAACAAGGGCGTGCAAACGCTGCTCGATGCCGTCGTAGACTTTTTGCCCTCACCGCTCGACGTCCCGGCGATCAAGGGCATCAAGCCCGGCAAGGTCGAAGAAATTGTCGAGCGCGAAGCAAGCGACACCGCGCCGCTCTCGCTGCTCGCTTTCAAGATCATGGACGACCCGTTTGTCGGTTCGATCACGTTTTGCCGAATCTATTCGGGCAAACTCGAGTCGGGCTCGACGCTCATCAACTCGACCCGCGATCGGAAAGAACGCGTTGGCCGCATGTTGCTGATGCATGCAAACAGCCGCGAAGACGTCAAAGAAGCCTACACGGGCGACATCGTCGCGCTGGCGGCGTTGAAGGAAACGCGCACCGGCGACACGCTGTGCGACCCGCAGCAACAAGTCATCCTTGAGAAGATGGAATTTCCGGAGCCCGTCATCGAGGTTGCGATCGAGCCGAAAACAAAGGCCGACCAAGAGAAGATGGGCGTGGCTTTGGCCCGCCTCGCGCAAGAAGATCCATCCTTCCGAGTGAGCGTCGACCAAGAATCCGGTCAGACAATCCTGAAAGGTATGGGCGAACTTCATCTCGACATCAAAGTCGACATCCTTCGCCGCACCTACAAGGTCGACGCCAACATCGGCGCGCCGCAGGTCGCTTATCGCGAGACGCTGACCAAGAAGGTCGACATCGACTACACGCACAAAAAGCAAACCGGCGGTTCCGGCCAGTTCGCACGCGTGCGCATCGTGTTCGAGCCGTTGGCTGCGGGCAGCGGCTTTGAATTCGAAAACGAGGTCGTCGGTGGTTCGGTGCCGAAGGAATTCATCCCAGGCGTCGAAAAGGGTTTGAACGCGTCGCGCGACAACGGTGTGCTCGCAGGCTTCCCGCTGATCGACTTCAAAGCAACGCTCGTTGACGGCGCCTACCACGAGGTCGACTCGAACGTGCTTACGTTCGAAATCGCCTCGCGTGCAGCGTTCCGCGAACTGAAGGAACGCAAGGCCGTAAAGCTGCTTGAGCCAATGATGAAGGTCGAAGTCGTGACGCCTGACGAATTCATGGGCGGCGTGATCGGCGACCTCAACGCCCGCCGCGGTCAGGTGCAAGGCACCGACCAGCGCGGCAACGCGCAAGTGATCACCGCGATGGTGCCGCTCGCGAACATGTTTGGTTACGTGAATAACCTGCGGTCGATGAGCCAGGGTCGCGCCAGCTACTCCATGCAATTCGACCATTATGAAGATGTACCTCGTGCGATCGCTGAAGAAGTGATCGCGAAGTTCGCCTCTTAAGAGATTTGGGACGGAGACCAGGCAATGGGCAAAGCAAAGTTCGAACGCAACAAGCCGCACTGCAACATTGGGACGATCGGGCACGTTGACCACGGCAAGACCTCGTTGACGGCAGCGATCACGAAGATTTTGGCGAAGACGGGTGGTGCGAACTACACGGCTTACGATCAGATCGACAAGGCGCCGGAAGAGAAGGCGCGCGGCATCACGATTTCGACGGCGCACGTCGAATACGAAACCGCGAACCGCCACTATGCGCATGTCGATTGTCCCGGCCATGCCGACTACGTGAAGAACATGATCACGGGTGCGGCTCAGATGGACGGCGCGATTCTTGTGGTGTCGGCGGCCGACGGCCCGATGCCGCAGACGCGTGAGCACATCTTGCTCGCCCGCCAAGTCGGCGTGCCTGCGCTGGTCGTGTTCATGAACAAGGTCGACATGGTCGACGACCCTGAGCTTTTGGACCTCGTTGAGTTGGAAGTGCGTGAGTTGCTCTCGAAGTACGACTTCCCGGGCGACAAGATCCCGATCATCAAGGGCTCGGCCCTGATGGCCTTGGAAGACAAGGACCCGAAGCTGGGTGAGCAGGCGATCTTGGAACTGATGAAGGCGGTGGATGAGCACATCCCGCAGCCGCATCGTCCGAAGGATCAGCCGTTCTTGATGCCGGTCGAAGACGTATTCTCGATCTCGGGCCGCGGCACGGTTGTGACGGGCCGCATCGAACGCGGCATCGTGAAGGTCGGTGAGGAAATCGAAATCATCGGCATCCGTCCGACGACGAAGACGACGGTCACGGGCGTCGAGATGTTCCGCAAGCTGCTCGACTCGGGTGAGGCTGGCGACAACGTGGGTTGCCTACTGCGCGGTGTTGAGCGCGAGGGCGTTGAGCGCGGTCAGGTTCTAGCCAAGCCCGGTTCTGTCACGCCGCACACGCACTTCAAGGCCGAGGCCTACATTTTGACCAAGGAAGAGGGCGGTCGTCACACGCCGTTCTTCACGAATTACCGTCCGCAGTTTTACTTCCGCACGACCGACGTGACGGGCGTGGTTCAGCTTCCGGCTGGCACCGAGATGGTGATGCCGGGCGACAACGTGACGATCGACGTTGAGTTGATCGTTCCGATCGCGATGGAAGAGAAGCTTCGCTTCGCCATCCGTGAAGGCGGTCGCACCGTCGGATCGGGCGTCGTCGCAAAGATCGTGAAATAACGAACCCGAAAAAGAAGATCCGAGGAAAGAACGGAACGGCCCATGCAAAGCCAAAACATCCGCATCAGGCTCAAGGCCTACGATCACCGCGTGCTCGACATTTCGACACGCGAGATCGTGAATACGGCCAAGCGCACAGGTGCTCGCGTGCGTGGACCGATCCCACTTCCGAACCGGATTGAAAAGTTCACCGTGAACCGTTCGCCGCACGTCGATAAGAAGAGCCGCGAGCAGTTCGAAATCCGCACCCACAAGCGGCTTCTCGACATCATCGATCCCACGCCGCAAACGGTCGACGCTCTTATGAAGCTCGACCTCGCGGCCGGGGTCAGTGTCGAAATCAAGCTGCAATAACGAAGAGAAGGTGGCGCTCGCCATGCGCACAGGGGTGATAACTCAGAAGGTCGGCATGATGCGTCTGTTCACAGACGACGGCCGCCACGTGCCCGTAACGGTGCTGAAGCTCGACGGCTGTCAGGTCGTAGCTCAACGCACCAAGGACAAAGACGGCTACACCGCGCTCCAGTTGGGCTCGGGCGTGGCCAAGGTCAAACGCGTCTCGAAAGCAGAGCGCGGTCACTTCGCGAAGGCGCAAGTCGAGCCGAAACGCAAGGTTGCCGAGTTCCGCGTGTCGCCGGACAATCTCGTCGAGGTTGGATCGCTCATTACGGCCGATCACTTCGTACCGGGTCAGATCGTCGATGTCTCCGGCGTGACAGTCGGCAAGGGCTTCGCGGGCGTCATGAAGCGTCACAACTTCGGCGGCTTGGAAGCCTCGCACGGCGTCTCGATCTCGCACCGTTCGCCTGGTTCGACGGGTAACCGCCAGGATCCGGGCCGCACGTTCAAGGGCAAGAAGATGGCTGGCCACATGGGGCAGGTTCTCGTCACGACGCAAAACGTCGAAGTGGCGAAGGTCGATCCCGAGCGCGGCTTGATCATGATCAAAGGCGGCGTCCCCGGCGCGAAGGGCAGCTGGGTGATGGTGCGCGACGCGGTGAAGCGTCCACTACCGAAAGAAGCCCCGAAACCGGCCGCGGTGAAGAAGCCCGCGGCAGCGACGGCGGCGTGAGGAACCACAGACCATGAAAGTCAAAGTCCTCACCCTCGATGCCGGCGCAGCCGGCGAGATCGAACTCTCCGAAGACGTTTTCGGCGTCAGCCCGCGCGCCGATATCCTCGCGCGCGTGGTCCAGTGGCAACAGAACAAACGCCACAAGGGCCAGCATCGCGTGCTGACCCGCTCCGAAGTCGATCGCACGACGAAGAAGATCTACAAGCAAAAAGGCACTGGCCAAGCCCGCCACGGCGCAGCAGCAGTTGGTCAGTTCCGCGGCGGCGCTAAGGCTATGGGTCCGGTGTTACGGTCGCGCGAAACCGATCTTCCGAAAAAGGTACGTGCCTTGGGCCTGAAAATGGTCCTCTCTGCAAAACGAAAAGACGGCCAGCTCATCGTCCTTGACGCGGCCAAGATGTCCGAAGGAAAAACCAAGAAAGTCGTGGCATCGTTCGGCAAGCTGGGCCTGAAGTCGGCGTGCATCGTCGACGGTCCCGAGTTCGACATCGGCTTTGAGCGCGCGGCCCGCAACATCCCGAACATCGACCTCCTCTCCGTCAGCGGCATCAACGTTCTCGACGTATTGCGTCGTGAGAAGCTTGTGCTGACGAAGGCGGCATTAAGCGCCATTGAGGAGCGCTTCAAATGAGCAAGATCGCATCTTACACGGCGATCCTTTCGCCGGTGATCACTGAAAAGTCGACGAAACTGTCGGAGCACAATCAAGTCGTGTTCCGCGTGCCGCACGACGCAACGAAGCCGCAAATCAAAAAGGCGGTTGAGGAATTGTTCAAGGTGAAGGTCAAGGGCGTCAACACGCTAGTAACCAAGGGCAAAAAGAAGATGTTCCGCGGCCGTATGGGTCAACGGAGCGACGTGAAGAAAGCAGTCGTCACCTTGCACGAAGGTTCGACGATCGACGTGACGACGGGGCTCTAAACTATGGCGTTAAAGACCTTCAGACCCACGACGCCCTCGACGCGCCAATTGGTGTTGATCGACCGCAGTCAGCTGTTCAAAGGCCGGCCGGTAAAGCATTTGACCGAGCCGCAAAAGGAATTCGGCGGCCGTAACAATACGGGCCGCATCACCACGCGCTGGCGGGGCGGCGGGCACAAAAAGCTCTACCGCGTGATCGACTTCAAGCGTCGCAAGTTCGACGTCGAAGGCACGGTTGAACGCATCGAGTACGATCCCAACCGATCGTCTTTCATCGCGCTCATCAAGTATCCGGACGGTGAGCAGACCTACATTCTCGCTCCCCAACGACTGGGCGTCGGCGACAAAGTAATCTCCGGCACAAAGGCCGATGTGAAGCCCGGCAACGCGATGCCGCTCGCGGCAATGCCGGTCGGCACGATCGTCCACAACGTCGAGTTCAAGGCTGGCGCCGGCGGCAAGATCGCGCGCTCAGCCGGCACCTACGTACAGTTCGTCGGCCGCGACCAAGGCTACGGCATTCTGCGTTTGAACTCGGGCGAAACCCGTAAGGTTCGCCTTGAGTGCATGGCGACGGTAGGCGCGGTCTCGAACCCGGACCACATGAACGAAGTGATCGGCAAGGCCGGCCGCAACGTTTGGAAGGGCAAGCGCCCCTCCGTGCGCGGTACGGCGATGAACCCGATCGATCACCCGCATGGCGGCGGCGAAGGTCGCACCAAGGGCGGCCGTCATCCGGTTACGCCGTGGGGGCAGTTCACGAAGGGCATGAAGACGCGCTCGAACAAGCGCACAACGAAATTGATTGTGACCTCGCGTCACCTGAAGAAGAAGGGCTAGAGACGTATGACGCGTTCAGTCTGGAAGGGACCGTTCGTCGACGGCTTTTTGCTGAAGAAGGCAGAAGCCACGCAGAAGTCGGGTCGGCGCGAAGTGATCAAGATCTGGAGCCGCCGCTCTACGATCCTGCCGCAGTTCGTTGGCCTGACCTTTGGCGTTTACAACGGCCAGAAGCACATTCCCGTCCTCGTGTCCGAAGAAATGGTCGGCCACAAGTTCGGCGAATTCTCGCCGACACGCACCTTCCACGGCCACTCCGGCGACAAGAAAGTGAAGAGGGGGGCCTAAATGAGCAAACCGGAAAGAGAACGTTCACTCGCCGACAACGAGGCACAAGCCGTCGGCCGAATGATCCGTACGTCGCAATACAAATTGAACCTGGTCGCAGGTTTGATTCGCGGCAAGACGGTCGATCGGGCAATCGCCGACCTCACGTTCTCGAACAAGCGCATCACGAACGATGTGCTGAAAATTTTGAAGTCGGCAGTCGCCAACGCCGAAAACAACCACAACCTGGACGTCGACGATCTGATCGTCGCCCGAGCGTGGACCGGCAAGGACATGGTGTTGAAGCGCTTCCACGCCCGTGGTCGTGGCCGTGGCGCGAGCATTCTGAAGCCTTTCTCGGAACTGACGATCGTCCTGCGCGAACAAAAGCAGGAAAAGAAAGCGAAGAAGGCAAAGGGCAAAGGTAAGCCCACGGCAAAGAAACCGGCAGCGCCAAAGAAGGAAGCCGCCTGATGGGTCAAAAAGTAAATCCGATCGGGCTTCGGCTCGGCATCAACCGTACGTGGGATTCGCGCTGGTTCGCCGATCGCCGTGAATACGGTCAGCTGCTGCACGAAGACCTAAAGATCCGCGAATTCCTGCTGGACAAGCTCAAGCAGGCTGGCGTCGCGCGCATCATCATCGAACGTCCGCACAAGAAGTGCCGCGTGACGATCCACTCGGCGCGTCCGGGTGTTGTCATCGGCAAAAAAGGCGCCGACATCGAAAAGCTGAAGGCTGATTTGGGAAAGTTCACCAAGTCGGAAGTGCACCTGAACATCGTCGAAATCCGCAAGCCCGAAGTCGACGCGCATCTGATCGCCGAGAGCATTGCTCAGCAGCTAGAACGTCGCGTCTCGTTCCGCCGCGCCATGAAGCGTGCGGTCCAGTCGGCTTTGAAGCTCGGCGCGCTTGGCATCCGCATCAACTGCGGCGGGCGTCTGGGTGGCGCTGAAATCGCTCGTACCGAATGGTATCGCGAAGGCCGTGTGCCGCTGCACACGTTGCGCGCGGACGTTGATTTCGGTGTCGCGACTGCGAAGACGGCATACGGCACGTGCGGCGTGAAGGTGTGGGTGTTCAAGGGCGAAATTCTGGAACACGACCCGATGGCGCAAGACAAGCGTCTGAGCGAAGCGCAGGAGCAGGGCGGTCAACCCCGCACTCCGCGTCCCGCTCCGGCCCCCGGTTAAGGACACATTCGGAACTGAGCCATGCTGCAACCAAAACGGTCTAAGTACCGTAAGCAATTCAAAGGTCGCATTCGCGGTAAGGCGACTTCGGCGAACAAGCTCGACTTCGGCGAGTTCGGCCTGAAGGCGCTCGAGCCCGATCGCATCACGGCGCGCCAGATCGAAGCGGCTCGCCGCGCGATCACTCGCGCGATGAAGCGCCAAGGTCGGGTGTGGATTCGGATGTTTCCGGATATTCCGGTGTCGAAGAAGCCAGCCGAGGTCCGCATGGGCGCCGGTAAAGGCGCGCCTGAGTTCTGGGCTTGCCGCGTAAAGCCGGGCCGCGTGCTGTTTGAGGTTGATGGCGTCAACACCGCGACGGCAAAAGAAGCTCTCGGCCTTGCGGCTGCGAAGCTTCCGATCCGCACGAAGTTCGTGACCCGCCTCGGTCATTTGGAATAGGGGAGAGCGAACAATGGCGAAAAAAGACGTGGGCGCAGTCTCCGAACTCCGGACGATGTCGCCGGATCAGCTGACCGACGAGCTGGTTAAGCTGAAGAAAGAGCAGTTCAACCTGCGCTTCCAAAAGGCGACGGGTCAGCTGGAGAAGACTGCGCGCGTGCGGATCGTCCGCCGCACGATTGCCAAGATCAACACCGTCCTCGGCGAGAAATCGCGGGTGAAGGCTTAAGAGACAACAATGCCGAAACGAATTCTCCAAGGCGTCGTCGTAAGCGACAAGAACAAAAAGACGGTCATCGTCGAGGTGGAGCGCCGCTTCATCCATCCGGTGCTCGGCAAGACATTGCGTCGTTCGAAGCGCTATCACGCGCACGACGAACAGGCCCGTTTCAAGTCCGGCGATCCGGTGCGCATTCAAGAATGCCGCCCGATGTCGAAGTTGAAGCGGTGGGAAGTCCTCTACGACGCTGCGGCGTCAAAAGCTTAGAACGCGGAAAGCGCCACGCCCATGATCCAAATGACAACCAACTTGGACGTTGCCGACAACTCGGGTGCGCGGCGCGTCATGTGTATCAAAGTGCTTGGTGGCGCCCAGCGCCGCTATGCCACTGTCGGCGACATCATCGTCGTCTCCATTAAGGACGCTATTCCGCGCGGTAAAGTGAAGAAGGGCGACGTCATGAAGGCGGTCGTCGTTCGCACGGCGAAGGAAGTGCGCCGCGCCGACGGAAGCTGCATCCGCTTCGACCGCAATGCAGCGGTCTTGATCAACAACCAAGGCGAGCCCGTGGGCACGCGTATCTTCGGACCGGTTACGCGCGAACTTCGCGCCAAGAACCATATGAAGATCGTCTCGCTCGCGCCGGAGGTTCTGTAAATGGCTGTGAAATTCAAAAAGGGCGACCGCGTGATGGTGGTCGCTGGCGAAGAGCGCAAGCGCAAGGGTGGTCAGCCGCGCATTGGGCAGATCTTGAAGGTCTACCCCGATGAAGATCGCGTGCTTGTTCAGGGCGTGAACATGGTCAAGCGCCACACGAAGCAATCAGCGCGCAGCCAGGGCGGCATCATCTCGAAGGAAGCGCCCGTGCACATTTCGAACGTCGCGCACGTCGACCCGAAAACGGGCGAGCCGACGCGTATTGGGTTCAAGACGCTGCAGGACGGCCGCAAGGTTCGCTTTGCGAAGAAGTCCGGGGAAGTGATCGATGTCTGAGAAAGAAGCCAAAGGTAAAGGCAAAGCCGAGGCCGGCGCTAAGGAACCGAAGGGTCCGCCGCCCACCAAGACAGAGGAAAAGCGCGCCGAGAAAAAGGCAAAGGGCAAAGGCGAAGTCGCCACTGGTCCCGCCATCTCGATCCAATCGGAATCGCAACGTGCGAAGGGCATAAAGCTCGCCGCCGGCGAGAAGTACGTGCCGCGCGCGAAGAAGCGCTACCACGATGTCGTGCGCAAGGAACTGATCGAGAAGTTCGCCTACAAGAACGCGATGCAAGTGCCCAAGCTCGACAAGATCGTGATCAACATGGGCGTGGGCGAGACGACCGCAGACACGAAGAAAATTCAGTCGGCGGTGCGCGACCTCGCGTTGATCGCAGGCCAAAAGCCGGTGGTGACCAAGGCCCGCATCGCGATCTCCAACTTCAAGGTGCGTGAGAACATGCCCTTGGGCTGTAAGGTCACGCTGCGCAAAGACCGGATGTACGACTTCCTCGACCGCTTGGTCACGATCGCGCTGCCGCGCGTCCGCGACTTCCGCGGCGTTTCACCGAAGAGCTTCGACGGTCGCGGCAACTACTCGATGGGTTTGAAGGAACACATCGTGTTCCCTGAAATCGATTACGACAAGATCGACACGGTGTGGGGCATGGACATCACCATCTGCACGACCGCGCAAACCGACGATGAAGCCCAGGCGTTGCTCGCCGGCTTTCAGATGCCGTTTGCGAAGTGACGAGAAGATAAGGCGAAGAAGAAATGGCGAAAAAAAGCTCAATCGAGAAGAACAAGCGGCGCACGGCCCTCGTGAAGCGCTACGCAGGCAAGCGCGTCAAGCTGAAGGAGAAAGCGAACGACATGTCGCTTGCGCCTGAAGATCGCTTTGCCGCGCGCTTGAAGCTTGCGGAACTGCCGCGCAACTCGGCACCGTCGCGCATTCGCAACCGTTGCGAGCTCACGGGTCGTTCGCGCGGAAACTACCGCAAACTCAAAATGTGCCGCATCAAGCTGCGCGAACTGGCATCCCACGGGTTGATCCCGGGCATGGTCAAGTCGAGCTGGTAAGGGAATAGGATAAATGTCGATCAACGATCCCATTGGCGATCTCCTGACCCGCATCCGTAACGGTCAAGAACGCGGTCACGCGAAAGTCGTCTCGCCCGCCTCGAAGCTGCGCGGACGCGTGCTCGATGTGTTGACGGGCGAAGGCTACATCCGTGGCTACGCTGAGGTCACGCACACGCAGTCCAAGCCGGAGTTCGAGATTGAGCTCAAGTACTTCGACGGCAAACCGGTAATCAAAGAGATTCGCCGCGTCTCCACGCCGGGCCGCCGCGTGTACTCGTCGATCAAGGAACTCAAGCCCGTTCGCAACGGGCTTGGCATTTCGATTTTGTCGACGCCAAAGGGCGTCATGTCAGACGCGCTTGCCCGCGAGCAGAACGTGGGCGGCGAAATTCTGTGTCACGTGTTCTAAGAGCAAACGGGCACAGGGAAGGTAAAAACGATGTCGCGAATTGGTAAAAAGCCGGTGCTGCTGCCTTCGGGCGTGACGGCGACGGTCAAGGACCGCGAAGTCAAGGTCAAAGGCCCGAAGGGCGAGCTGTCGCTCCGCGTGGTTGATGGCATCGATGTGACCGTCGATAAGGGCGGCGTCACGCTGACGCCGAAGGAATTGACCGACGACCTGCGCGCCAAGTGGGGCTTGCAGCGCACGCTGGTCAACAACCTCGTCGAAGGTGTGTCGAAGGGTTTCGCCCAGCAGCTCGAGATCGCGGGCGTTGGCTTCCGTGCTGCCGTGCAGGGAAAGAACCTACAGCTGCAGCTGGGTTACAGCCATGACGTGATCTATCCGATCCCGGCGGGCATCGACATTAAGTGCGAGAAACCGACGCTGATCCTGGTGTCGGGTTCCGATAAGCAAAAGGTCGGCCAGGTCGCCGCCGAAATTCGCGGGTTCCGCAAGCCTGAGCCTTACAAAGGCAAGGGTATCAAGTACGCCGAGGAAAAGATCCGGCGTAAAGAAGGCAAGAAGAAGTAAGAGGCAGCCATGGCACTCAACCGGCAAGAACTGTTCGAGCGGCGTCAGCGCCGTGCGCGTTTCAAGTTGCGCAAGGTCTCGGGCGTACGCCCGAGGCTGTCTGTGTTTCGTTCGTCGAAGCATATCTACGCGCAGGTGATCGACGACGTGAAGGGTATCACGGTCGCTGCCGCCTCGACGCTAGACGAAGAGACGAAGAAAGCATTGACGAAGGGCAAGGGCGCCGACACTGCCGCCGCTGCCGTCGTCGGCAAGCTCGTCGCGGAGCGCGCGAAAAAGGCCGGCGTCACGGACGTCGTCTTTGATCGTGGCGGATACATCTATCACGGCCGGGTCAAGGCACTCGGCGATGCGGCCCGCGAAAGCGGCCTGAAGTTTTAAAGGGATTTTGACCGATGTCCGGTGAGCAACAAACAGACCAACCACGCCGCGGCCGCCGCGGAGGTGGTGATCGCGGCGGGGATCGCAATCGCGACCGCGGTGGAGAGCGTGAGCGCAGCGAACTCGTGGACAAGCTCGTTCACATCAATCGCGTTGCAAAGGTTGTGAAGGGCGGCAAGCGTTTTGGCTTTGCTGCGCTGGTCGTCGTCGGAGATCAGAAGGGCCGAGTTGGCTTCGGTCACGGCAAAGCACGCGAGGTGCCGGAAGCCGTGCGCAAGGCAACGGAAGCGGCCAAAAAGTCGCTCGTACGCATTCCGCTCCGCGAAGGTCGCACGTTGCATCACGACGTCCACGGCCGTCATGGCGCGGGCAAGGTTGTCCTGCGCCCCGCGCCGGTCGGTACTGGCATCATCGCGGGCGGTCCGTTGCGCGCGGTGTTCGATGCGCTCGGCGTTCACGATGTCGTCGCGAAATCGGTCGGCACCTCAAACCCGTACAACATGGTGCGCGCGACGTTCGATGCGCTGAAGCAGCAGGCGAGCCCAAAGATGATCGCCAACAAGCGCGGCAAGTCGGTCGCCGAAATCCTAACCGCACGCAAGGGCGGTGCGGCCGTAGCCGAAGTTTCGCCGGAGTAACGAACATGACATTGCGTACGCAAGAAGGCCGGCCGAAAACGAAGACGCTCACGATCGAACAGGTCGCGAGCCCCGCGCGCCGCGAAGAGGGCCAGCGCGAAACGTTGATCGGACTCGGCCTGGACAAACTTCGCCGCCGCAAGACGCTGCAAAACACGGATGCCGTGTGGGGCGCGATCTGCAAAGTCAGACACATGGTACGCGTCGTCGAAGGCGCGTAAACGAAAGCAACGAAAATGAAACTCAACGAAATCCGCGACAACGAAGGCGCACACAACCGCTTCAAGCGCCTTGGCCGCGGCAGCGGTTCAGGTAAGGGCAAGACGTCCGGTAAAGGCGTGAAGGGTCAGAAGGCGCGCACCGGCCACCACGGTATGTTCGGCTTCGAAGGCGGCCAGATGCCGTTGCATATGCGCATTCCGAAGCGCGGATTTAACAACATTTTCGCACGTGAATTTGCCATCGTGAACCTGGGCGATCTGCAAAAGGCCGTTGAAAGCGGCAAGCTGAAGGCCGGGACGACCCTAAATGCTGAGACTCTTGCGACACTAGGGCTGGCCCGTCGTGCACGCGACGGCGTGCGCCTTCTTGGCAAAGGCACTTTGAAGACCCAACTAACCCTCGAAGTCGCGCACGCGTCGGGGTCTGCGATCGAAGCGGTGAAGAAGCCGGCGGTTCGGTCAAAGTGCTGGGCGTCAAGGCCAAGCACGTTACCCGCAAGGACCGCGCCCCGGGCAAGCGCGCCGAGCGGCGCGTGACCTCCGCCAAGAAGCGCGAAGAACGCGCAGCCGCAGCGCAGCAGGCGAGGCACGCCAAGCAGGCGTAACCGGAAGAACGCGCGGGAGCTAAGAGCAGCGCGGGCCAAAGGCCCGTTATCGAGGAGTATCGCTAATGGCGTCCGCCGCCGAACAAATCGCCTCCAACGTCAATTGGTCGGCGTTCTCGAAGGCCGAAGAACTGCAACGGCGCATCTGGTTCACACTGGGTGCGCTTGTCGTCTATCGGCTCGGCACGTTCATCCCGATGCCCGGCATCGACCCCATTCAGCTCGCCCGCATCATGGAACAGCAGACCCAAGGTCTGCTCGGAATGTTCAACCTTCTGTCGGGCGGCGCCGTCGAGCGCATGGCGATCTTCGCCTTGAACGTCATGCCCTACATCTCTGCCTCGATCATCATGCAGGTCATGACCACGGTCAGCCCTCAACTCGAGCGCATGAAGAAAGAGGGCGAATCCGGCCGCAAGATGATCAACCAGTACACCCGTTATCTGACGGTGTTGCTGGCTGCTGTTCAGTCGTTCGCGATCGCGCGTGGGCTGGAGGCAACCCAAGGTCTCGTCATCAACCCGGGAATAATGTTCGAACTCTCGACTGTCGTCACGTTGACGGGCGGCGTCATGTTCCTGATGTGGCTGGGCGAACAGATTACCTCGCGCGGTATCGGCAACGGCGTTTCGCTGATCATCTTTGCCGGCATCGTCGCGAACCTGTTCCAAGGCTTCATCAGCACGATGGAGATGGCGAACGTCGGGACGATTTCTTGGATCTCTGCGATCGGTCTCTACCTGCTCGTTCTGGCTGTCATCATGGCCATCGTTTACATGGAGCGCGCGCAGCGGCGGCTATTGGTCAGCTATCCCAAGCGTCAGGTCGGCAACCGTCTGGTCGATCAGCAAAGTTCGCATCTGCCGCTCAAGATCAACACCTCGGGCGTGATCCCGCCGATTTTCGCATCGTCGCTTCTGGTGCTGCCGATCACGATCGCATCGTTCAATGCGCAGAACGCGCCGGAATGGCTGACGGAAGTCGTGCGTCTTTTGAGCCACGGCCAGCCGCTCTACATGCTTGCCTACGGGCTCCTGATCGTCTTCTTCGCCTTCTTCTACACCGCAGTCGTCTTCAATCCGGCCGATACCGCCGACAATCTGAAAAAGTACGGCGGCTTCATTCCCGGCATTCGCCCGGGCAAGAAGACGGCCGAATACATCGATTACGTCCTCACGCGCTTGACCGTGCTGGGTGCGGCCTACCTTGTCGGGATCTGCCTCATCCCGGAGTTTATCTTGGCGCAATACGGCGGCAACTTGCTGCAACTCGGCGGCACATCGTTCCTGATCATCGTGTCGGTCACGATGGACACCGTCGCCCAGGTCAACAGCCACCTGCTCGCGCACCAGTATGAAGGCCTGATCAAGAAGGCGCGTCTCAAGAAATGATCGTCGTCCTCTTCGGTCCGCCCGCTGCAGGCAAAGGAACACAGGCCAAGCGCATCCAGGAGAAATATGGGGTCGCCCATCTCTCGACGGGTGACATGCTGCGCGCCGCCATCGCGGCCGGGACCGACGTAGGTAAGAAGGCCAAGGCGATCGTCGACGGGGGCAAACTCGTGCCGGATGACGTCGTCGTCGGCATCATCGCGGATCGAATCGACCACAAGGACTGCGCCAAGGGGTTTGTCCTCGACGGGTTCCCAAGGACGGTTGCCCAGGCGAAGGCGCTGGACGCCATGCTTATCGGCAAGAAGCTCGCCGTCGGTCACGTAATCCTGATGGAGGTCGACCAGTCGGCCCTCGTTCGGCGCGTAGAGAACCGTGCAGCCGAAGCCAGAGCGAAGGGCGAGCCCGTCCGCCCCGACGACGACCCAGAGACGTTCAAAAAGCGCCTCGGCGTCTACACAGAACAAACCGCCCCGATTCTCCCCTATTACGAATCCCAGGGGAAAGTCCGGCGGATAGACGGAATGCGCTCGATCGAGGCCGTGGCCGCCCAAATCGACGCCGTCCTCAGCGACGAAAAGTCCGGGAAATCGGGGTCTCACCCATGATTGACCGGCTGAAAAATGGCCCTATACTCCGCCGCCTTCCGTATCAGTCGGGCGCGGACGCTGCCGCCGGGAACCCCCGGGGGTGGCGCATTTCGGCATTGAAGAACAGGCTTTAGGAGAGACGACGTGGCCCGCATCGCAGGCGTGAACATTCCCACCAACAAGCGCGTGCACATCTCGCTGCGCTATATCCACGGCATCGGCCCGGTGAACGCTGTCGAGATCTGCAAGAAGCTCGGCATCGAGGAATCGAAGCGCGTCAATCAGCTGTCGGAAGCGCAGGTCATTCAGATCCGCGAAATCATTGATCGCGAGTTTGTCGTCGAAGGCGACCTCCGCCGCGAAGTCGCAATGAACATCAAGCGCTTGATGGACCTCGGTTGCTACCGTGGCCTTCGTCACCGCAAGGGTCTGCCCGTTCGCGGTCAGCGCACGCACACGAACGCGCGCACGCGCAAAGGCCCGGCCAAAGCGATCGCCGGCAAGAAACAAGTCACCAAATAATTTCCTAGGACGACACGGCTATGGCCACCGAAAAGAAAGCGCGCGTGCGCAAGAAAGAGCGCAAGAACATCACGTCGGGCGTGGCCCACGTGAACGCGACGTTCAACAACACGATGATCACGATCACCGACGCGCAGGGCAACACGGTTGCCTGGTCGTCATCGGGCACGATGGGCTTCAAGGGTTCGCGCAAGTCGACACCTTATGCAGCTCAGGTGGCCGCCGAAGACGCCTCGAAGAAGGCGATGGAACACGGCGTGCGCACGCTGGAAGTCGAAGTGAAGGGTCCGGGGTCAGGCCGCGAGAGCGCGCTGCGCGCCTTGCAGGCAGCTGGCTTCACCATCACGACGATCCGCGACGTCACACCGATACCTCACAACGGCTGTCGCCCGCCCAAGCGTCGCCGCGTCTAGACGAATCCGCACCCCCGTTTGCCGCATAAGGATATGCCCGTGATTGAGAAGAACTGGCAGGAATTGATCAAGCCGCAGAAGCTGCACGTCGAGCCCGGCACGAATGCGCGGACGCAGGCTGTGATCACCGCCGAACCATTGGAGCGCGGCTTCGGCCTAACGCTCGGCAACGCGCTGCGCCGCGTGCTATTGTCGTCGCTGCAAGGTGGCGCCGTGACGTCGCTGCAGATCGACGGCGTCTTGCATGAATTCTCGTCGATCCCCGGCGTCCGTGAAGATGTCACGGACATTGTCTTGAACATCAAGCAGCTCGCGCTGCGCATGCATGGCGACGGACCGAAGCGTCTTGTTCTGAAGGCAGAGGGCCCGGGCGAAGTTCGCGCCAGCCAAATCACGACGGTCGGCGATCTCGAAATCCTGAACCCGGACCTGGTGATCTGCAATTTGGATCACGGCGCCCGCGTGCGCATGGAACTGACGGTCAACACCGGTAAGGGCTATGTCGCCGCCGAACGCAACCGTCCGGAAGACGCCCCGATCGGCCTCATCCCGGTCGACTCGCTGTTCTCGCCGGTGAAGAAGTGTTCCTACCGTGTTGAGAACACCCGCGAAGGTCAGATACTCGACTACGACAAGCTGACGATGACGTTGGAAACGAACGGCGCCATCACGCCGGAGAACGCGGTCGCCTACGCGGCGCGCATTCTCCAGGATCAGCTCTCGATCTTCATCAACTTTGAAGAGCCGCGTGAGAAGAAGACGGAAGAGCAAAAGACCGATCTGCCGTTCAACCCAGCGCTCTTGAAGAAGGTCGACGAACTCGAACTCTCCGTGCGTTCGGCGAACTGCTTGAAGAACGACAACATCGTCTACATCGGCGACCTGATCCAAAAGACGGAGGCGGAGATGCTCCGCACGCCGAACTTCGGCCGCAAGTCGTTGAACGAAATCAAAGAAGTGCTGGCCTCGATGGGTCTCCACCTCGGCATGGAAGTGCCGGGCTGGCCGCCTGAAAACATCGAAGACCTGGCGCGGAAATTCGAAGACCAATACTGAGCGTCATGCTCGCTTAAGGAATAGGAACTCAAGTCATGCGCCACGGCAATTCGGGCCGCAAGCTCAACCGCACCCCGAGCCACCGCAAAGCGTTGTGGGTCAACATGGCCTCGGCGCTGATCAAGCACGAGCAGATTACGACCACCCTGCCGAAGGCCAAAGACCTTCGTCCGGTGGTGGAGAAGCTGATCACGCTGGGCAAGCGCGGCAAGACCGATCTGCACGCCCGCCGACAGGCGCTTTCGCAGCTTCAGAACGACACGAAAATGGTGGCGAAGCTCTTTGACGTCCTTGCCCCGCGCTACGCCTCGCGCAAGGGTGGCTACACGCGCGTGCTGAAGGCGGGCTTCCGCCACGGCGACGCTGCACCGATGGCGATCATCGAATTCGTCGATCGGGACGTGACGGCCAAGGGCAAAGACTCCGGCCCCGTGCAAAAGAAAGCCGACGAAGAAGCCGCAGCCTAGTCGTACGCTTCGGGTTAGAGACAAACGAAGAGGGGCAGCCGCAAGGTTGCCCTCTTTTTTTGCGCGCGGCTCCGTATGATAATTTGAGCCATGACCGATCTCGTTGCAGTCGACTCCACCTACCGGCACGTTGCCAAAACCTGCACGCCGGGCGCACTTCTGACGGCAGGTTCCACGCGCATCAAATGGTATGACGTTGCTCGTGCCGACTCCCCAGTTCCGACACCCGTTCGCAACATGGCGCGCACATGCCTTACTTCGGAAGCAGAACGTACGCTGAAGGGGGATATCGGTTTTGCCGTGCTACATCGCTGCGGCACGGGCAACGACTTCTACTTCCTGCCGCTTTGCACCTGGTGCAATTCGAACGAACTCTGGGAATCCGTCTACTACAAAGACGCCACGATGCGTGACTTCGCGCCCTTTATCCAAAGCGGGCACCACAGGGGCACGCTATGCGTTTGGGAGTTGGGCCCCGTGATCCACGAACAAAGGGCATGGGTGCGTTTCCTGCAATCAGCGCGCGGGACGCGCGAGTTGGACGATTACCTCACTACGACATTCGAGGGTGTGGTCGGAGCATAAGAAAGGGCCGGGATTTCTCCCGACCCTCGCAGTTTGTATAAGCGACGTAGTGACTACACCGAGTAATACATCTGGAATTCGATCGGGTGCGGCGTGTGTTCGTACGCGTGCACTTCTTGCATTTTGAGCTCGATGTAGCTGTCGATGAAGTCGTCGCTAAACACGTTACCGCGCTTCAGGAACGCGCGGTTGCGGTCGAGGTTGTCGAGCGACTCGCGCAAGCTGCCGCAAACTTGCGGCACATCTTTCAGTTCTTCCGGCGGTAGCGCGTAGAGGTCCTTGTCCATCGGTTGGCCCGGATGAATCTTGTTTTGGATGCCGTCGAGCCCCGCCATCAGCATTGCGGCATAAGCGAGGTACGGGTTGGCACCCGGGTCCGGGAAGCGGACTTCGATGCGCTTCGCCTTGGGACCGGCGCCGAACGGAATGCGGATCGAAGCGGAACGGTTGCGCGACGAGTAAGCGAGCAACACTGGCGCTTCGAAGCCCGGGATCAGGCGCTTGTACGAGTTCGTCAGAGGATTGGTCAGCGCGTTGATCGCCTTCGCGTGCTTGATGATGCCGCCGATGTAGTAGAGGCACATCTCCGACAGGTCGGCATAGCCTGAGCCCGCGAACAGCGGTTGGCCGCCCTTCCAAATCGATTGGTGCACGTGCATGCCAGAGCCGTTGTCGCCCTTGATCGGCTTCGGCATGAACGTTGCCGATTTGCCGTAGGCGGCCGCAACCTGGTGCACGACGTACTTGTAGATTTGCATCCGATCGCCGGTCTTCACCAGCGTCGAGTATTTGAACCCGAGTTCGTGCTGCGAGGGCGCCACTTCGTGATGGTGCTTCTCGGGCTCGATACCCATGTCGCCCATAATGGAGAGCATTTCGGAACGAATGTCCTGCGAGCTGTCGACGGGCGGGACGGGGAAGTAACCGCCCTTGACCGGTGGACGGTGGCCGAGGTTGCCCTGCTCGTATTCGCGGCTCGTATTGTATGGCCCTTCGGCGGAATCGATCTCGTACCCGACCTTGTTCATCGAGACCGAGTGACGGACGTCGTCGAAGATGAAAAACTCGGCTTCCGGGCCGAACATCGCTGTGTCGCCCACGCCGGCCGATTTCATGTAGTTCTCGGCCGCCTTTGCGATCGAACGGGGGCAGCGCCCATACGGCTGATGCGTTGACGGCTCGAGCACGTCGCAAAACAGGATCAGTGTCTTTTGCGCGAAGAACGGATCGATAACCGCTGTCGTCGGATCGGGCAGCAGCGTCATGTCGGATTCGTTGATCGCTTTCCAGCCTGCGATCGACGACCCGTCGAACATTGTGCCGGTCTCGAACAGATCTTTGTCGATCAG
Source organism: Micropepsaceae bacterium (assembly GCA_044220975.1). Lineage (GTDB taxonomy): Bacteria > Pseudomonadota > Alphaproteobacteria > Micropepsales > Micropepsaceae > SZUA-430. Next base: position 105,562 of record JBGAPZ010000001.1, read on the forward strand.
CGACAGGTCGAAGGTCACGTGCTGCCATTTACCGCGCGGATCAGTGAAGCGCAGGTCGACGAATTTGACCTCTTCGTCCTTGATCTTCTTAAGGACGGTATCTGCGTTAGACATAGTGTTCTCCTTGACGTGGCCCCCCCAAAAGGGGGCGTTGAGCATTGGATGTTAAATAGCGTCGTGGCCGGTTTCGCCGGTCCGGATGCGAATGACTTCCTCAACCGAAGAGATAAAGATCTTCCCGTCGCCGATCCGACCTGTGCGCGCAGCCTTTTGAATGGCCTCGACCGCACGGTCGACCAGATCGTTCGGCAATACGATCTCGATCTTCACCTTGGGCAGAAAATCGACGACGTATTCCGCACCGCGGTAGAGTTCGGTATGGCCCTTCTGCCGGCCGAAGCCTTTGGCCTCCGTGACCGTAATGCCTTGGACGCCCACTTCCTGCAGCGCTTCTTTCACTTCGTCGAGTTTGAAAGGCTTGATGATCGCTTCGATCTTCTTCATTGCGAGTTCCATTTGGAGTGTGCCGAAGGCCGAAAACCTTCGAAACGCGGCGGACCTTAGCGCGCGGGTTTTGGCCGGAACATCTCAGATTCTGCCGGTCCGCTAGGCAGGTGTGCACAAAGTGTGGGCACACCCTCTGCGCCTTGCGAGCAGTTCCGCCCTTTGACAAGGTGCAGCCGCGCTGAATGAGGCCCCCGCATGAAGCCGCTGAATCCGACCTTTGCCGGCATCGGAACCACGATATTCACAGTTATGTCCGGCCTGGCGAACCAGCACGGCGCCATAAACCTCGGCCAAGGATTTCCGGACGCCGACGGCCCCCTCGCGTTGCGCGAGCACGCCGCACAAGCTCTAATTGAAGGCCCAAACCAATATCCCCCGATGATGGGCATCGAGGCTCTGCGCCAGGCGCTGACCGCTCACGCGAAGCGCTTCTACAACCTGAATTACGACTGGCGCACCGAGGTCGTCGTCACCTCCGGCGGCACTGAGGCGCTCACCGCCTCGATCATGGGTCTGGTCAACCCCGGCGACGAAATTGTGCTGATCGAACCGGCGTACGATTCTTATCGGCCGATCGTGGAAGCCGTCGGTGGCGTCGCAAAGCCAATCCGCTTGTCGGCACCGAACTGGACCCTCACCGAGCAAGCTCTCGCCGCTGCCTTCTCGCCGAAGACGAAGGCGATCCTCCTGAACTCGCCAATGAATCCGTCTGGGAAGGTCTTCTCGCGCACAGAACTCGAACTGCTTGCTTCGTTCCTAAAGCGCTTTGACGCGCTGGCGATCTGCGACGAAGTTTACGAGCACTTGACCTTCGATGGCCTAAAGCACACGCCGCTGGCCACACTGCCCGGCATGTACGAACGCTGCGTGCGCGTTGGTTCCGCGGGAAAGATCTTTTCGCTCACAGGATGGAAGGTAGGGTGGGTTACGGGCCCAGCCGCGCTGACCGGTGCGGTCTCCAAAGCGCACCAGTTCATCACTTTCACGACCCCGGCGGCATTGCAAATCGCCGTCGCGCACGGCCTGAACAATCTTGAGGACTACTACCTGAACCTCGCGAAGGAACTCGAAGGCAACCGCGACTATCTCGCGCGCGAGCTGGCGTCGATCGGTTTCGAACCGCTGAAGGCGCAAGGCACATACTTCCTCACGACCGACGTCTCAAAGCTCCGCTTCAACGGCAGTGACGTCGAGTTCTGCAAACACATGACCGAGCACGCGAGGGTCGCAGCCATTCCGCTGTCCGTCTTCTTCACCGGCAACGCCCCCCAAACCCTCGTACGCTTCGCCTTCTGCAAGCAACGTGCAGTATTGGAAGACGCGGTTCGTCGGCTGAGCACGCATTTCAAACGCAACTAAAGTGAAGCGCAATGATCGATGACAGAATGCCGATCCTTATCGGCGGCGGACAGCTTACCCAACGCACTGCGCAGCATAACAAGTTCGAGGAAAGCCTCGATCCCATGCAGTTGCTGCATGAGGCCGCACGGCGCGCGCTCGCCGACACGGGAGCCGGCGACAAACTTACGCCGCTAATCGACAACATCTCAGTCGTCCGCTTCACCGCCGATTCGTCAGAGGCTGGCCGCTTACCAATCGGTCAGTACACGAATGCCCCACGCTCGCTTGGGCTTCGCATCGGCGCGAAAGCCAAACGCGAGTACTATACGGCAGCCGGCGGCAACACCCCGCAATGGCTCGTCAATCGCACGGCGGAAGAAATCGCAAATGGCGAAACGACCATCGCACTTCTCGCGGGCTCCGAAGATCTCGCTACGATGATTGGCGCGCTCAACAAAGGAATTCAACTCAAATGGGGCGAAGACGCGGGCGGTGAGCCGACCCATATCGGTGACAGTCGCCGCGGCTCAAACGACATCGAGCGCGCGCACGCGCTTTACTTTCCGGTGAACACCTATCCGCTGTTCGAGAACGGGATTCGCGGGCACAAAAAGCGCACGGTGCGCGAGCATCAACTGGCGCTTGGAAAACTCTTCTCACCTTTCTCGAAAGTTGCAGCCGCAAATCCGCACGCATGGTTCCCGAAGTTTCGCACGCCCGAAGAAATCGCAACGCAAAGCGACAACAACCGCTACGTGGGTTTCCCGTACACGAAATACATGAATGCGATTATCCAGGTGGATATGGCGGCCGCCGTTATCATGACAAACGTGAAGACCGCACGCGACCTGGGCGTCCCGGAATCGAAGTGGGTGTATCTGCATGGTTGTGCCGACGCGACCGACATTTGGCATGTCAGCGAACGCGTGAATTACTATTCCTCGCCCGCGATTCGAACGATGGGCCAGAAGGCTTTCGCGATGGCGGGGAAGACGGCCAAGGACATGAACTTCCTCGACCTCTATTCGTGCTTCCCCTCAGCTGTTGAGATCGGCTGCGCTGAATTGGGTCTGGCCGAAGACGATCCGCGAGGCCTCACTGTGACGGGCGGGCTCCCGTATTTCGGCGGTGCCGGAAACAACTACGTTATGCACTCGATTGTGACGATGATGGACAAGGTGCGTGGCAAGCCCGGCAGCTTCGGCCTCGTGACAGCGAACGGCTGGTACGTCACGAAACACTCGCTCGGCATCTACTCTACGACCCCGGTCAAAGGTAGTTGGAAGCGCGAAGACCCGAAGTCCTATCAGCGCGACCTCGACGCGATGGCGCGCCCCGAAGTCGAAGCAAAGCCGGTCGGGGAGGGGTCCGTCGAAACCTACACCGTCATGCACGATCGGACGGGTCCGAAAATGGGCATTATCATTGGCCGCCTCGGCAACGGGAAACGCTTTGTCGCCCAAACGGCGAGCGACACCGCAACCTTGAACGATCTGATGGACCGCGAGACCTTGGGCCGCCGCGGCACAGTAACGTCTGGCGAAAAGACCAACCTTTTCGTACCGCAATAGCGATGGCGCGCCTCTATCTCATCCGCCACGGCGAACCGTCCGGCAATTGGGGCCAATCGGCAGATCCCAATCCGGGCCTGACCGAACGTGGCCGCAAGCAAGCGGAAGCCGCAGGTGAAAGCCTCGCAAAGATCGCACCAAAACTCATCGTCTCGAGTCCGCTCCGTCGTGCGCGCGAAACTGCGATCCCTTTAGCGCGCATTATGAACATCAACGTGGAGATCGCCGAGGCTGTCGCCGAGATTCCCACGCCCGCGACCGTTGCTTTCGCCCAGCGCGCCGACTGGCTTCGCAACCTCATGACGGGCGAATGGGGTGCCGCCGACCCGTCGCTGCAGGCGTGGCGGGACAGCGTCGTCGCGTACCTCACAGGCCTGCAGGACGACACCGCCATCTTCTCGCACTTCGTCGCAATCAATGTCGCGCTCGGCGCGGCGATCGGCGACGATCGCGTCGTTTGCTTCAAGCCCGCGCACGCATCTATCACCGTACTCGAGGCAAAAGGGCGTGCATTGTCCCTCGTCGAACTTGGCGAAACCGCAGATACCGCGGTCAGATAGGAAATCGGCATGACCGACATTCACTGGATGACGGCAACCGAACTCGTAGCGGCCTATCGCGAGAAGGACTTGTCGCCGGTCGACGTGGCCGAATACTTGCTCGGCCGCATTGAAGCGCTTGACGCAAAAATCAATGCGATGTGCCTCATAGACGCCGAGACGACGCTCAGTCAGGCGCGTGCGTCCGAAGAACGCTGGATGTCGGGTGAGCCGCAAGGCCTGCTCGACGGTGTGCCCGTCGCGATCAAGGATCTCGTCGTGTCGAAGGGCTGGCCGACGATGCGCGGCTCGAAGACAGTCGACCGCAGCCAACTCTGCGTACACGACGCTCCAAGCGTCGCGCGCCTTCGCGAGCACGGTGCAGTCTTCATCGGCAAGACGACGACGCCCGAATTCGGTTGGAAAGGAACGAACGACAATCCTCTGACCGGCATCACGAGAAACCCCTGGAATCTTGTCAAGACGCCTGGCGGCTCAAGCGGTGGCGCTGGCGCCGCACTCGCAGCAGGCTACTGCCCGCTCGCGATTGGCACAGATGCCGGCGGCTCGATCCGTATCCCCGCAAGCTTCTGCGGCGTGTTTGGCTTGAAGCCCACCTTCGGCCGCGTCGCTGCTTGGCCCGCCAGCCCGTTCACGAACCTCGCGCACGTCGGTCCGATGTCGCGCACCGTCGCCGACAGCGCATTGTTCCTGAACGTAATAGCTGAACCAGATGCGCGTGATTGGTACCAACAACCGTTCGCACAAGTCGACTTCTCGTGGAACCTCGACAAAAGTCTGCGCGGTGCCAAGATTGCCTTCAGTCCGCGCCTCGGCTGGATTGAGCGCGTTGACGCCGAAGTGGAAGCAACCGTGGGCGCAGTGGCTAAGCGCTTCACCAATCTCGGCGCGCAAGTGACAGACGCCGACCCGCCCGGAGGTGACCCGTCCACTTTCTTCCGCACTCTATACGCGTCGGGCGCGGGTTTCCTCCTCGGCGACTATGCGGCAGATAAGCTCGAGTTGCTTGACCCCAACCTGCGTCTACTAGTCGAAGAGTCGCGTGCGATCACGCGTAGAGATTTCCAACAAGCCACGGCAGAGCGAGCAACCTACGGCGCGGGCTTCAAGGCGTTCATGCAGGACTACGATTTCTTGGTTACGCCGATGGTTGCGGTTCCACCATTCGATACGCCGCACGTAACCCCCTACGATCCTGGCGGCACGATGTGGATGGAATGGACCCCTTTTACCTATCCGTTCAACCTAACCCAGCAACCCGCCGCGAGCGTCCCCTGCGGCTTCACGGAGAGCGGTCTGCCCATCGCCCTCCAAATTGTTGGCCGCCACGGCGACGATGCGCGCGTGCTACAAGCGGCCCACGCGCTTGAGAAGCTCCTGAACTTGGCGGACCGCCACCCATCGGATATCTGAACGCGCATGTGGACTCCTGGGCCCGAAATTCTCACCGTCGCCGAGATGACCGAGGTCGACCGGCTCGCGGCGTCGTCAGGTGTCGCGACGCTGACACTGATGGAGAACGCAGGCCGCAAGGTCGCGAACGAAGTTGCAAAGCGATGGTCGCCACGTAAGACAATGGTGCTATGCGGTCCCGGCAACAACGGCGGCGACGGCTACGTCGTTGCCCGTCACCTTCAGGCGCGCGGTTACGCGGTCGAGGTCGTGACAATCGGTGACCACGCAAAGCTCAAAGCCGATGCCGCAGCAATGGCGAAGCAATGGATCGGCCCCACGCATCGCTTCGACCCGAAGGCGCCTGTTCATCATGATCTCGTGGTCGACGCCATCTTCGGAGCAGGCCTCAGCCGCGGCCTGGAACCAGACCTTAGCCAACTGTTCGAAGACATCGAAATGGCCGACGTGCCTGTCGTTGCGGTCGATGTGCCCAGTGGCGTGCACGGGGATCGCGCGACATTCCTCGCCGACGGCCAGCCTTGGACCGCAGCACTAACGGTCACATTCTTTCGCAAGAAGCCCGCACATGTTCTCTACCCGGCAAGAAAACACTGCGGTGAGATCGTCTGCGTCGATATCGGCATCCCGGATGGCGTGCTGACAGCACTTGCGACAGTCGCGACCCACCCACAGGGCGATTGCTTTGAGAACGTCTCACCGTTGCGCGCGCCATCGCTCGCACCGGCCATGCACAAATATCAACGCGGTCACTGCGTCGTCGTCAGCGGACCGGCAAGCGCCACCGGCGCTGCACGCCTCGCCGCACGCAGCGCACTTCGCGTCGGCGCAGGGCTTGTGACGGTGGTGGGCGAAGCCGCAGACATCCCAGTCCTCAGCGCCGCACTAACGTCGATCATGGTGCGCGAAGTCAGCGCGCCGGCAACGCTGCACACGCTGCTCGAAGACAAGCGCTTCAACGCTGTCGTCATCGGCCCGGGGAACGGCATCGGCCAAGCGACGCGCGATCGCGTCGCCGTCGCGCTGTCGTCGCTTGCTTCCGTCGTATTGGACGCGGACGCATTGACGTCGTTTGCCGGCGCGCCGGAGGGCTTGATCAAGTTGCTCACGCCGCGATGCGTTCTCACGCCACATGAAGGCGAGTTCGAACGCATCTTCCCGAACCTCCTCAAGCAATCCCCGAACAAGATCGAGGCTGCGCGCTTGGCTGCGCAGAGGGCAGGGACGGTGATACTCCTTAAAGGCGCGGACACGGTTATCGCCGATCCGAACGGCACGACCGTCGTGAACACGAACGCGCCGGCCAACCTCGCTACCGCCGGATCGGGCGATGTTCTTGCGGGGATTATTGGCGGACTGCTCGCGCAGGGCATGTCGCCATTCCAAGCCGCGCGTACCGGCGCTTTCCTCCACGGGCTGTGCGGCAGAATCGCGGGGCCCGGCCTCATCGCCGAAGACCTGGCCGACCACCTTCCTCGCGCCGCCGAAATGGCGCAGAAACCAGGGCTTTACGGCCTTTGAGTTTCCAAGCCCCCCTGCTATAGACCAGCCCCTTGTTTTCCATCACGAACCCGGCAGAACGCCGGCGTTAGATTTGGGTACGCACGCTGGCACCAGGCGGGCGTGGCGGAACTGGTAGACGCGCTGGATTTAGGTTCCAGTGACGAAAGTCGTGGGGGTTCAAATCCCTTCGCCCGCACCATCGCGCTCCCTTGTCGCCGACGCCGTCGCCATCGAATGAGGCAGGACTAAAACGAAATGCAGATTACCGAAACCGTCAACGACCACCTGCGCCGCGAATTCCGGATCACGGTGGAAGCGCGCGACCTCGATGCGAAGCTGCTGTCGCGGCTTGAGGGGATGAAGGACCAAGTGCAGCTCAAGGGCTTCCGCCCGGGAAAGGTGCCAGTCGCACACCTGCGCAAGACGTTCGGAAAATCGATGATGGGCGAGATCGTCCAAGAGGCGGTGGCGGAGTTCAGCCAGAAGGCGGTCGACGATCGCTCGCTGCGTCCGGCAATGTCGCCGCAAATTCAGCTCGTCAGCAAGGTCGAAGAAGTAATCGCTGGCGCCGAAGATCTGGTCTTCACGATGGGCGTCGACCTTATGCCCGATTTCAAGCTGGTGGACCCATCGTCGATTGCGCTGACGCGCCCGATCACGGATGTCGCAGACGAGGACATTGAGCAATCGCTGAAACGGCTGGCGGCCCAACAACGCACGTTTGAACCCAAGGGCGACGACGCGCAGGCACAAGACGGTGACCAGCTGTTGATCGACTTCACCGGTAAAATCGACGGCATCCCATTCGATGGAGGCACGGCGGAGAACGCCGAACTCGTCATCGGTTCGGGCAGCTTTATCCCGGGCTTCGAAGAGCAACTCAAAGGTTCGAAAGCAGGCGACGCGAAAGTTGTCGCAGTGACGTTTCCCGCCGACTATCCGTCCGCAAACCTCGCCGGAAAATACGCAGACTTCGATGTGAGCGTGAAAGAAGTGCGCCGCGGCGTGGAAGCAGAGGTGGACGAAACTCTCGCGACGAAACTCGGTCTCGACAGTTTGGACAAGCTGCGCGAAGCCGCGCGCATGCAGCTCACCAATCAATTCGGCCAGGCTAGCCGTGCGCACCTGAAGCGCGCCTTGCTTGACGCGCTCGACGGTTCGCACAGTTTCGACTTGCCGACCGGCATGGTGGAAGCCGAGTTCAAGCAAATCTGGACGCAGGTTGAGCAAGACATAAAAGCCGGAAACCTGGCGGATGAGGACAAGACCAAATCGGAGGACGACCTCAAGAAGGAGTTCCGCTCGATTGCGGAGCGTCGCGTCCGCTTAGGCTTGGTGCTGTCGGAGTTCGGCCGCGTGAACAATGTTATGGTGACCCAGGAAGAGCTCAGCCGCGCGGTAATGATGCAAGCGCGCCAATACCCCGGCCAAGAACAGCGAATTGTGGAGATATACCGCAACAATCCGGATGCGCTGGCGCAACTCCGCGCGCCGCTCTTTGAGGACAAGGTCGTCGACTTCCTATGCGGTCAGGTAAAGATCACTGACAAGCAAGTGAGTCGGGATGACCTGTTCAAGGACCCCGATGACCTGGCAAAAATCCTGAAGGCGAACTAAGTCACAAGTCGGCGACACCAGCGTCGCTCCAGAGGCAGCTTCATGAAAGACGTCCACGAGACCTACGCCAACTACTACATGCCCTTCGTCATCGAGCAGACGGCACGGGGCGAACGCTCGTACGACATCTATTCAAGGCTCTTGAAGGAACGGATCGTCTTCGTCTCGGGTCCGATCGAAGACACGATTGCGACGCTCGTGACGGCACAGTTGCTGTTCCTCGAAGCCGAAAATCCCAAAAAAGAAGTATCGATGTACATTAACTCGCCTGGCGGGTTGGTGACCGCAGGTCTCGCGATTTACGACACCATGCAGTACATCCGGCCGCCGGTTGCCACCTTGTGCATCGGCCAAGCAGCCTCGGCGGCCTCGCTACTTCTCTGCGCTGGGGAAAAGGGACAGCGTTTTGCCCTGCCGAATTCGCGAGTGATGCTGCATCAACCTTCCGGCGGCGCGCAGGGTCAGGCGACGGATATCGCCCGTCATGCCCAGGAAATAGTGAAGCTTAAAAGGCGCCTGAACGAGATCTATGCCCGTCATACTGGACAGGCGGTTGAGGCGATTGAAAAGGCCCTAGATCGCGACTATTTCCTGACCGCCGAGGAGGCAAAGACCTTCGGCCTCATCGATCAGGTATTCACCAAACGCCCAGCAGGCACGGATATCGGGAAGACTGACTAGTTCCCGGGCAGATTGCGCGGTTTCTACGATACACCCGCGATTAATGAATTCTTGATCCGTGGCGGCCTAGCATGCTCGAATTGAGCTGGAGGGCGGCGCGTAGGGGATTCGGCACGCGTTTAGCTTTGTCGGTAATATACCCGGGAATTGGCCGGAAACGGCACGGTTCTGTGGGCTCCTAGAGGGAGAAGAGAATGAGCAAGAGCGGCAGTGACTCGAAGAACACTCTCTACTGCTCATTCTGCGGCAAAAGCCAACACGAGGTTCGAAAGCTTATTGCCGGTCCGACGGTGTTCATCTGCGATGAATGCGTCGAACTCTGCATGGATATCATCCGTGAAGAGAATAAAACCTCACTGGTAAAATCCCGAGATGGCGTACCCACGCCGTCTGACATCCGCAAAGTCCTCGACGACTATGTGATCGGTCAGGATCACGCCAAGAAGGTTCTCTCCGTCGCGGTCCACAATCACTACAAGCGCCTGAACCATCAGACGAAGAACGGCGACGTCGAAATCGCAAAGTCGAACATCCTACTGATCGGTCCGACGGGCTGCGGCAAGACGCTGCTCGCCCAGACGCTCGCGCGTATTCTCGACGTGCCCTTCACGATGGCGGACGCGACGACGCTCACCGAAGCAGGCTACGTCGGCGAAGACGTCGAAAACATCATTCTCAAACTGCTGCAGTCGGCCGATTACAATGTCGAGCGTGCGCAGCGCGGCATCGTCTACATCGACGAAGTCGACAAGATCAGCCGCAAGTCCGACAACCCGTCAATCACGCGCGACGTATCGGGTGAGGGCGTACAGCAAGCGCTGCTGAAGATCATGGAAGGCACGGTCGCTAGTGTTCCGCCGCAAGGCGGCCGCAAGCATCCGCAGCAGGAATTCCTGCAAGTCGACACGACGAATATTTTGTTCGTGTGCGGCGGCGCGTTCGCCGGCCTTGAGCGTATCATCTCAGCTCGCGGCAAGGGCTCATCGATGGGTTTCGGCGCGAACGTTCAAGCCGCGGACGACCGCGGCACAGGCGCCATTTTGCGCGAGATCGAGCCGGAAGATCTTTTGAAGTTCGGTTTGATCCCGGAATTCGTTGGCCGCTTGCCTGTGCTGGCCACACTTGAGGACTTGGACATCGATGCACTGATGTCAATTCTCACCAAGCCGAAGAATGCGCTCGTAAAACAGTATCAGCGGTTGTTTGAGATGGAGGGGCTCTCCCTCACGTTCTCCGACGACGCGCTAAAGACGATCTCGCGCAAGGCCATTGCCCGCAAGACGGGTGCTCGTGGGTTGCGTTCCATCATGGAAAACATCCTGCTCGACACGATGTTCGATTTGCCCGGCATGCGGGGTATCACCGAGGTGGTGATCAACGGTGAAGTGGCCGAAGGCCGCGCGCGCCCCCTCCTGATCTACGCAGATAAGCGTGCAGAGACGGCGTCCGCAGCATCGTAAACCGTAGCGGGCGACCGGGCTCTGCTGCGCATTTTCACAGGCCCCTTGAAGGGAGGGTATCTCGCCTCCACTTCATTCCCTCGTTAAGAATTGAGGCGTTCGCAGAGTCGAGCCGTCAGACCGCTCGTTAAGAGCAACGCCAGAGCTACTGAAAGGTTGGTCGATATGAAAACCGCAGACGACGACAACGCAAAGACAGTGGGCGTGTACCCGGTTCTGCCGTTGCGTGACATCGTCGTCTTCCCGCACAAGATCGTTCCGCTCTTTGTTGGTCGCGAGAAGTCGGTCCGTGCGCTCGAAGACGTCGGTCTTGAGGAAAAGCAAATCCTGCTCGTAACACAGAAGAACCCGGCGCAGGACGAGCCCACTGAAGACGATATTTACACGGTCGGCACCCTCGCCTCCGTCGTGCAACTCCTGAAGCTTCCGGACCAAACCGTCCGAGTCCTCGTCGAAGGCAAGCAGCGCGCGCGCATCCGCAAGTTCGTGCCGAATGCGAACTTTTTCCAGGTCGAAGCGGAATTGCTGCCGGACGATCTGAAGGATCCCCGTGAGGTCGAGGGCATTGCGCGCTCGGCCTCGTCGCAGTTTGAAGCCTACATCAAACTCAACCGCAAGATTCCGCCGGAGTCGCAGTCCGAAGTGCAGCAGATAACCGATCCGTCGAAATTGGCGGACGTAATTGCCTCGCACATCACGGTCAAGATTGCCGACAAGCAGGCGTTGCTCGAGACGACCAGCGTCGCCGAGCGTTTGGAAAAAGTGTTCGGCTTCATGGAGGGCGAGATGAGCGTCCTTCAGGTCGAACGCAAAATCCGCACGCGCGTGAAACGTCAAATGGAAAAGACGCAGCGCGAGTATTATTTGAACGAGCAGCTGAAGGCGATTCAGAAAGAGCTCGGCGAGGGCGAAGAACAGCGCGACGAACTCGGCGAACTCGAAGATCGCATCAAGAAGACCAAGCTGTCGAAGGAAGCCAACGACAAGGCCATGGCGGAAATGCGCAAGCTTCGCCAGATGTCGCCGATGTCGGCTGAGGCAACCGTTGTTCGCAACTATCTCGATTGGATCCTCTCGCTCCCCTGGGGCAAGAAGAGCAAGGTCAAGAAGGACATGGACGAGGCCGAGAAGGTCCTCGACGACGATCACTTCGGGCTTGAGAAGGTCAAGGAGCGCATCCTTGAATACCTCGCGGTGCAACAGCGCGCAGGCAAGCTACGCGGGCCCATCCTTTGCCTCGTCGGCCCGCCCGGCGTTGGCAAAACCTCGCTTGGCAAATCGATCGCAAAGGCAACTGGCCGCGAGTTCGTGCGCATGTCGCTTGGTGGCGTGCGTGATGAGGCCGAAATCCGCGGTCACCGGCGCACCTACATCGGCTCGATGCCCGGCAAAGTCATTCAGGGCATGAAGAAGGCCAAGTCGGCGAACCCGTTGTTCTTGCTCGACGAGATCGACAAGCTCGGCGCCGACTGGCGCGGTGACCCGTCGTCGGCGCTGCTTGAGGTCTTGGATCCTGAGCAGAACGCGACGTTCCAAGATCATTACCTGGAAGTCGACTTCGACTTGTCCGACGTCATGTTCATCACGACGGCCAACAGCCTGCGTATGCCGCAGCCGTTGATGGATCGTATGGAGATTATCCGCATCCCCGGCTACACCGAGGATGAGAAGGTCGAAATCGCCAAGCGCCACTTGCTGCCGAAGCAGTTGGAGGCTCACGCCTTGAAAGAGGGCGAGTGGTCGATCACCGATGCGGGCTTACTTGATTTGGTGCGCTACTACACGCGCGAAGCCGGCGTCCGTAACCTCGAGCGCGAACTTGCGGGCCTAGCCCGCAAGGCGGTGCGAGAGATCGTTTCGAAGAAGGCGAAAACGGTCCAAGTCACTCCGAAGAACCTCGAGAAATATGCGGGCGTCCGCAAGTTCCGCTATGGCGAAGTCGAAGGCGAAGACAATGTGGGTGTGGTGACTGGTCTAGCCTGGACCGAAGTCGGCGGCGAAACTCTTACGATCGAAGCCGTCATGTTGCCCGGCAAGGGCAGGATGCAGGCGACCGGCAAGCTCGGCGACGTCATGAAAGAATCGATTGACGCAGCACGGTCGTACGTTCGCTCGCGCGCGACGAGCATCGGCATCACGCCGCCGACGTTCGACAAGCGCGACATCCATGTGCACGTACCGGAAGGCGCAACGCCGAAAGACGGTCCGTCCGCCGGTGTCGCGATGACGACGGCAATCGTGTCGGTCCTGACGGGTATCGCAATCAAGCGTGACGTCGCGATGACGGGCGAAGTTACCCTGCGCGGCCGCGTATTGCCGATCGGCGGCCTAAAGGAGAAGTTGCTGGCGGCACTCCGCGCGGGCATCAAGACCGTGCTGATCCCGTCTGAAAACGAAAAGGACCTAGCGGACATCCCCGACAACGTCCTGAAAGGCTTGACCATCGTTCCGGTCGCAACCGTCGACGATGTGCTCGCAAAAGCCTTGGTTCGTCCGCCCGTCCCGATCAAATGGGAAGAACCGGTCGAAGCACCGCCCCCCCGGGGTAAGGGTGAGACAGAAGATCACGAAGGTGTGGTCGCGCATTAGGCTCGCCCAAAAAACAGGCAGAAATCGGCCGCCGAGGGTAAACCCGGCGGCCTTTTCCTTGTTATCCAGCGGCATTTTGCCCGGATTTCTGCGGATTCTCTTTGACACCGAGCCGCGAACCCCTAAATTCCGCCGCCAAGTTCCGGGCAAAACCGCCCATTTCTGTCACTCCCACGAGAAACCCGCGAGGACTCATGAACAAGAACGATCTGGTCGCGGCCGTCGCTGAAAAGGCGACCGTGCCGAAAGCTGAAGCCGAGAAGATCATCGACACGGCGCTGGAAGTCATCACCAACACGCTGAAGGGCGGAGAAGAAGTTCGCCTGGTCGGTTTCGGCACCTTTGTCGTGACGACGCGCAAGGCCGGCACGGGCCGCAACCCGCGCACAGGCGAGGAAATCAAGATTCCGTCGTCCAAGCAGCCAAAATTCCGCGCGGGCAAGCAGCTCAAAGACGCGGTGAACTAAGTTTTTCCGCTGATTGGCGGATTTCTGAGGGCGCGGATGAAAATCCGCGCCTTTCGTTTTGTGCAAGGCGTCTGCTATGCCCGCAAGCGAATGGGCGATTAGCTCAGTTGGTAGAGCGCATCGTTTACACCGATGATGTCGGCGGTTCGAGCCCGTCATCGCCCACCACGCTTCGCCCTTACGGGCTTTGCGTGGCGTAGCAATGAGAAGAGCGTTAGACCGAAGCAGTACTCCGCGTAGCCCGAAGGGCGAAGACGAGCGAATTTGCGAGGGGAGCCTGAAATGAAACTGCGCATCATCGCCACATTCTTCACTACGGTCGCGCTCGTCACCTCCGCCCACGCGACCGTCACCTCCCAAAGCCCAACCGGTTTCACGGTCGCATACGAAGCCGACGTCACGGTCGCGCCGAAAGCGGCTTACGACGACTTCGTCGAAGTGGGCTCATGGTGGAACGCCGCGTCGCATTCCTATTCCGGCGACGGCAAGAACATCACGGTCGACGTCAAACCGGGCGGATGCTGGTGCGAGACGCTGAAGAATGGCGGCTTCGTTCGCCATATGACGGTGGAGCAGGCCGATCCAGGCGCGCGGCTTGTTTTCAGTGGCGGCTTAGGTCCGCTCGCGTTCATGGGTGTCTCGGGGCACATGATTGTAAGCATTCAAGCCAAAGGCGCAGGCTCGCACGTCAAGCTGACCTACATAGTCGGTGGTCACGACCCGAAGGACTTCAAGGATATCGCCAACGGCGTCGACGGGGTCCTTGGCGAGGCCTTCAAGCGCTACACAAACTTCACCTCAACCAGAAAGCCGTAGGCTAGGCGAGCGCGTCCTCGACCCAAGCGCGCGCGAGAATAAAACGCAGCTGCCAAAGCCTGAGTGCCGGCAGCGGGAAGCGCGCCGGCAGTCCGTCGATAGGGGCAGGCAAAGGCCCAGCCGTTCCCGCGATACGTTTCGCAAGCTCCCGCCCCGCCCAAGTCATGAAAGCAACGCCGTTGCCATGGCACCCGAACGCGAATGAAACGCTCGGATCATCCGGCAGTTCGCCGATCGCCGGCGTTAGCCGCCGGGTCGCCGCGATGAAGCCGCGCCAAGAATGCGTTGTCTCGACGCCCGCGAACGCCGGAAACATCTGACCGATCCGCCGCTCGAGCAACGCTCGCATAGCCGCTCCGCCAGCCGGGCTCCCCGTCGTGTCGCCGCGACCGCCAAACAAAAGCCGATTGCCCGGCAGCATCCGCAGATACGCAAGATGCGCGCGCGTGTTCGACGCGGGCGCCGCGGTGCGCCAACTCTGGCGGCTAAATTCATCGTCGCTCAATGGGCGCGTCGTGACGATGTTGGAGAGGATCGGCATCACACGCCCTGCCAGCGCCGGGATCAATTCCTCGGGAAGCCAGCCGTTCGCAGCGACGATTACGCGATTTGCGCGAATACTGCCGCCCGCGGTGACGAGCCGATGACGCTCGCCTTCGCGCCGCCAATCGACCACACGCGATTGAGCATGCACCTTTGCGCCGCGTGCGATCGTTGCGCGGGCAAGTCCGAAACAATAGGCGAGGGGGTTGAGGCCAAATCCGACGCTCTCATGCAACGCGCCATATTGCTCCGTACAAGCGAACGCCTCGTCGCTGAATCCTGCCGCCTGCACGATCCGCGCGGGTACGTTGATCCGCGACAGCGCATCCGCATGTGACCGAAGCTCGCTCATGCGGCTCGGCTTATGCGCGAACGTCCACACGCCTCCGTCCTGCCGCTTGACGTCGATACTTTCCTCGGCCGTTAGCGTTTCGACCAAGCGAACCGCATCGACCAGCGTGCGAAAGAACGCGAGCGTCTCCTCTTCGCCATAGATTGCCGCGAGTTCGCTAGCGCCAAGAAAAGATGCGCCCACGCTGCAAAACCCGCCGTTCCGCCCGGAAGCGCCCCAGCCGATCGGGCCGGCTTCCAGAACCCGCACGTCGGTGCCCGACCGCGCCAAATGGTAGGCAGCCGAGAGGCCACAATATCCGCCGCCAATGATCGCGACATCAGCTACCTCGTCGCTCGCAAGGACGGTTGCGCCGATATCCCCGTACTCAGCGCGCTGCGCCTCCCAAATGCTGTCGACTGGCTTCGACCAATCATAAAGCGCCGGGTGGAACAGCGTCATGCGTCAGTTCTCGTCGTACGCGGCCTTCACCCACGTCTTCGCCTCGGCATCGAACGCTTTCGCCGAAGCGAGCAAAATCGCTTTCTTGTTTCGCTCGCCGCCGCCGAAGTTTCTTACGTCGACCAATCGCGCGCTCTTCGGATATTTTTGCATCGCAAGGCCGATCATCAGGCCCTGCTTGTTTGGCTTGATCGCCCCGTACTGCTTCAAATGATAGAGCGCGACATAGCTCTTACGCGGGCTCAACGTGCCCGGGCCGAGTTTGGTCACAAACGCGGCGACCTTATCGTAGAGCGGCCGTTGCTCGGCGAATTTCGCAAACAGCGTGTCCATCAACTTGTTCGGATCCTCTTCGCCCAAGGCGTTGCTACCGAATGCGCGCCACAGGATCAGGCTCGCGCGATTTTGGCCGAGGCCATGCTTCGCCTTGAACCAAGCGAGCCGTGCGCGCGGTTTTGTCTCGGGGCAGGTCTTAGCGATTTTGACCCACTGGGCGACGGTCTTGCCCGTGGCCTGCGCGATATTGGCCTCCAGCGAGGCGAAGTATTTCTGCAGCCGGTCCGGCTCTTTGAACGTCTCAGCCATGATTCCCTTGGGTTTGCTTGACACTCAGGGGTCCGTTCAGTACACCGACCGCCTCTCGGCGGCCAGCCACTTGGGCCGCCCTTTTGCCCTTTGCGGGGGCGTAGCTCAGTTGGTTAGAGCGCCGGCCTGTCACGCCGGAGGTCGCGGGTTCGAGCCCCGTCGCTCCCGCCACATTTGCTTGCAAAGCAAGCGAATGTGCCACGCTGAAGCCCGAAGGGTATAGGCGAGCGGCACACCAACGAAATTGATCCATATCTGTCGCACGAAACGCACGCCAAAGCGCTTGCTTTGCGTTGCACAATCTTTAGGTTTCGGGCCGGAATTTAGGCTGATTTGTGCCCCGCGGCGAGTCTGCCCGTGAGGCGCACACAAAAGGGCAGGGCGTGCACGCCAAGGGCCGTGCGAGCTCCGATTGGGCGCGAATGACGGACATCCTCGTCGACTATCTGCCGATCCTAATTTTTTTGGGATTGTCCGGCGTTCTTGCGACCGTCCTGATGGTCCTGCCGTTCGTGATTGCACCCTCGAAACCTGACCCCGAAAAACTCTCCGCCTACGAATGCGGCTTCAACGCGTTCGACGACGCGCGAATGAAGTTCGACGTGCGCTTCTATCTGGTGGCCATCCTGTTCATCATCTTCGACCTCGAGGTCACTTTCCTCTTTCCCTGGGCCATAGTGCTGAAGCAAATCGGCATTTTCGGTTTTTGGTCGATGGTTTCGTTTTTGGGAATCCTCACCGTTGGCTTCGTTTATGAATGGAAGAAGGGGGCCCTCGAATGGGAGTGACCCCAGCAATGGCCGCGGCCCGCGCAGGCGTCGAAGGGGCAGGACCCATCGATCCGAACGATCCATTTTTCCTGAACGCCCGCGAAGAACTCGACAACAAGGGTTTCCTCGTCGCCCGCGCAGACGACCTCATCACCTGGGCCCGTACGGGCTCGTTGATGTGGATGACGTTCGGGCTGGCCTGCTGCGCTGTCGAAATGATGCAGGCTTCTATGCCGCGTTATGACCTTGAACGCTTCGGGTTTGCGCCCCGTGGCTCGCCGCGCCAATCCGACGTCATGATCGTCGCCGGTACGCTCACGAACAAAATGGCCCCAGCCATGCGCAAGGTTTACGATCAGATGCCGGAGCCACGCTACGTCATTTCTATGGGCTCCTGCGCGAACGGTGGCGGCTACTACCACTATTCCTATTCGGTCGTGCGCGGCTGCGACCGCGTTGTGCCGGTCGACATCTATGTGCCGGGTTGCCCGCCGACGGCCGAAGCGCTCGTCTACGGCGTGATGCTTCTGCAAAAGAAGATCCGTCGTACCGGCAACATCATCCGTTGAGGACCCGATGGCAGACCTGATCAAAGCCCTCGCAGACCACATCCAAAAAGAACGAGGCGGTTTCGGAATTACCACGCGGATCGCATACGGCGAACTAACGTTGACCGCAGCACCCGACACGATCATCGGCCTGCTCACGTTCCTGCGTGACGATCAGGCGTGTCGCTTTGTGCAAGTCATCGACATATGCGGCGCCGACTATCCCAATCGGCCGAAGCGCTTCGATGTGGTCTACCACCTACTGAGCCTGCATCTGAACCAGCGCGTTCGGATCAAGCTAGAAATCGATGAAGCCACGCCCGTTCCGTCCGCCGCCGCCATCTGGCCGGCAGCAAACTGGTTTGAGCGCGAGGCGTTCGACATGTACGGCATCCAATTCTCAGATCATCCGGACCTTCGCCGCATCCTGACAGACTACGGCTTTACGGGTTATCCGCTGCGCAAAGATTTCCCGCTGACCGGCTTCGTCGAAGTGCGTTACGATGACGAACAGAAGCGCGTCGTGTACGAGCCCGTGAAACTCGTTCAGGACTTCCGCAAGTTCGACTTCATGTCGCCATGGGAAGGCGCCAAGCACATCCTGCCCGGCGACGAAAAGGCCGCGAAACAATGACGACCGCGACCGAGCCTAAAATCCGCAATATGAACCTGAATTTCGGGCCGCAGCATCCTGCTGCCCACGGCGTGTTGCGCCTGGTGCTCGAACTCGACGGCGAGATCGTGGAACGCGTCGATCCGCATATCGGTCTGCTCCATCGCGGCACCGAGAAGCTGATCGAAAGCAAAACCTATCTGCAGGCGGTGCCGTATTTCGACCGGCTCGATTACGTCGCGCCGATGAACCAAGAGCACGCCTTCGCGCTGGCGGTTGAAAAGCTCTGCGGCATCACCGTGCCGCCGCGTGCGCAATACATCCGCGTACTCTACAGCGAAATCGGCCGCATACTTTCGCACCTTCTGAACACGACCACACAGGCGATGGATGTTGGCGCGTTGACCCCGCCGGTTTGGGGCTTCGAAGAGCGCGAGAAGCTGATGATCTTCTACGAGCGCGCGTCCGGTTCGCGGATGCACGCGGCGTTCGTCAGACCCGGCGGCGTGCACCAAGACCTGCCGCAGAAATTGCTCGATGATATCCATCTATGGTGCGAAAAGTTCCCGCGGGTCGTCGACGACCTTGAAACGCTGCTCACCGAGAATCGCATCTTCAAGCAACGCAACGTCGACATCGGCGTTGTGACGCCTGAAGTAGCGCTCGCTTGGGGTTTCTCCGGCGTCATGGTGCGCGGCTCCGGGATGGCTTGGGATTTGCGTCGCGCGCAACCGTACGAGTGCTACTCCGACCTCGAGTTCGACATTCCGGTTGGCAAGAACGGCGACTGCTACGACCGCTATCTCTGCCGAATGGAAGAGATGCGCGAGTCGACGAAGATCATGAAGCAGTGCATCGAGAAAATGCCGAAAGGCCCTGTGCACGAAGCCTCCGGCAAAGTGATCCCGCCGAAACGCGCGGAGATGAAGCAATCGATGGAGGCTTTGATCCATCACTTCAAGCTCTACACCGAAGGTTATCACGTGCCTGAAGGCGAAGTGTATTCGTGCGTTGAAGCGCCGAAGGGTGAGTTCGGCGTCTATCTCGTCAGCGACGGTTCGAACAAACCGTACCGCTGCAAAATCCGCGCGCCGGGCTTCCCGCATTTGCAGGCGATGGACTTCCTCTGCAAAGGCCACATGATCGCCGACGTCGCGGCCATCCTCGGCTCCCTCGACATCGTCTTCGGGGAGATCGATCGATGAGCCTCCGCCGCCTCGCCCCCGATCAACCCGCGTCGTTCGCGTTCACGGCCGAAAATCTCGCGTGGGCCCAGAAGCAGGTGAAGAAGTATCCGGATGGCCGCCAAGCCTCCGCCGTCGTGCCGCTGCTCTGGCGCGCGCAGGAGCAAAACGGCGGCCACGTTACCGAGCCGATGATGCGCGTCATTGGCGAGATGCTCGCCATGTCGCCGATCCGCGTGTTGGAGATCGCGACGTTCTACACGATGTTCAATCTGAAGCCGGTCGGTCAGCATTTGCTGCAGGTCTGCACCACGACGCCTTGCTGGCTGCGCGGCTCTGACGCCGTAGTCGCAGCCTGCAAAAAACACATCCACCCGCACGCCGAAACAGTCTCCGCCGACGGCAAGCTGTCGTGGATGGAAGTCGAATGCCTCGGCGCGTGCGTAAACGCGCCGGTCGTGCAGATCGCCGACGACTTCTATGAAGACCTCGATGGCGCTCGCACCGAGGGCCTCATCAACGACCTGCGCGCCGGCCGGAAGCCGAAGCCGGGATCGCAGATCGGCCGTCAGACCTCCGCGCCTGAAGGTGGCCCGCAAACGCTCACCGACGCATCTCTTTACACGAAGGGCGGCTGATGCTTTCCGATTCTGACCGCATCTTCACCAACCTCTACGGCGTCCACGATTGGCGCCTCCCCGCCGCGCGCAAACGCGGCAATTGGGACAACACCAAAGGACTCATCGAAAAGGGCCGCGACTGGATCATCGACGAGATGAAGAAGTCGGGTTTGCGCGGTCGTGGCGGCGCAGGATTCCCGACCGGTCTGAAGTGGTCGTTCATGCCGAAAGCCTCGGACGGCCGCCCCGCTTATCTGGTCGTCAATGCGGACGAGTCCGAGCCGGGCACGTGCAAAGACCGCGATATCATGCGGCACGACCCGCATACGTTGCTCGAAGGCTGCCTGATCGCAAGCTTCGCTATGAATGCGCACGCTTGTTACATCTACGTGCGCGGCGAGTTCCGGATCGAGTACAAACGCCTCGAAGCAGCGATAGAGGAGTGTTACGCGGCGGGCCTGTTCGGCAAGAACGCGGCGGGCTCCGGCTGGGACTTCGACTGCTACGTCCATCACGGCGCCGGCGCCTACATCTGCGGCGAAGAAACTGCGCTGCTCGAAAGCCTCGAAGGCAAGAAAGGCATGCCGCGCCTCAAGCCGCCGTTTCCCGCGAACGTCGGTCTCTACGGCTGCCCCACAACCGTGAACAATGTTGAATCAATCGCTGTTGCACCGGAAATCTTACGCCGCGGCGCCGCCTGGTTCTCAGGCCTCGGTCGCCCAAACAACACTGGCACGAAGCTGTTCTGCATCTCCGGCCACGTGAACAAACCCTGCAACGTCGAAGAGGAAATGGGCATCCCGCTTCGCGAACTCATCGACAAGCATTGCGGCGGCGTGCGCGGCGGTTGGGACAATTTGCTGGCTGTGATCCCAGGCGGTTCGTCCGTGCCGCTGCTCCCGAAGTCGATTTGCGACACCGTCCTGATGGATTTCGACAGCTTGCGCGACGTGAAGTCGGGCCTCGGCACCGCAGCCGTCATCGTGATGGATCGCTCGACGGATATTGTGAAGGCGATCGCGCGCCTTGCGCGCTTTTACAAGCACGAGTCGTGCGGCCAGTGCACACCTTGCCGCGAAGGTACCGGCTGGATGTGGCGCGTCATGGAACGCCTGGTCACCGGCGACGCCGAACCAAAGGAAATCGATCTGCTTCTCGAAGTGACCTATCAAGTCGAAGGCCATACGATCTGCGCGCTCGGCGACGCGGCGGCGTGGCCGATCCAAGGCTTGATCCGACACTTCCGCACCGAAATCGAACGCCGCATCAACGCCAAGCGCGCAGGGAAACCTGCCGCTGTGGCGGCGGAGTAGGTCATGACCAAACTCATTGTCGATGGCACGGAAATCGACGTCCCTGCGGACTACACACTGCTGCAAGCCTGTGAGGCGGCTGGGGCCGAGATTCCGCGCTTTTGCTACCACGAGCGTCTGTCGATTGCTGGCAACTGCCGCATGTGCCTCGTCGAACTCAAAGGTTCGCCGAAGCCGGTTGCCTCGTGCGCGTGGGGCGTACGCGATTGCCGCCCCGGCCCGAACAACGAGCCGCCGGTCGTCAACACGAAGTCCCCGATGGTGAAGAAGGCGCGCGAAGGGGTGATGGAGTTCCTGCTCATCAATCATCCGCTCGACTGCCCAATCTGCGACCAAGGCGGCGAGTGCGACTTGCAGGATCAGGCGATCGCCTACGGCCATGCGAAGTTCAACCGCTTTGAAGAAAACAAGCGCGCCGTGACCGACAAGAACATGGGGCCGCTCGTCAACACGATCATGACGCGCTGCATCCACTGCACGCGCTGTGTCCGCTTCGCGGCCGAAGTGGCGGGCGTCGACGAAATCGGCGCGACCGGCCGCGGCGAGGATATGGAGATCACGACCTACCTCGAACACGCGATGTCGTCTGAACTCTCCGGCAATGTGATCGATCTCTGCCCAGTCGGGGCACTGACGTCCAAGCCCTACAAGTTCAATGCCCGTCCCTGGGAACTCACCAAAACCGAATCTGTCGATGTGATGGATGCCGTGGGTTCCGCGATCCGCGTGGACGCGCGTGGGTCCGAAGTGATGCGCTTCCTCCCTCGAGTCAACGAAGACGTCAACGAAGAGTGGATCTCCGACAAGACACGCTTCGTATGGGACGGCTTACGCCGCCAGCGGCTCGACACGCCCTACGTTCGCAAGAACGGCAAACTCCAACCAGCCACGTGGCAAGAGGCATTCGCCATCGCCGATCGCGTGCGTGGCGCCCGGCCTGAGCGCATGGCCGCCCTCGTGGGCGATCTGGTGAGTGCTGAGCCCGTGAAGGCGCTGAAAGACCTCATGACGGCGCTCGGCGTGTTCAATCTCGACTGCCGCCAAGACGGCGCGAAGATCGGTCACGGATCGCGCCAAGGCTACCTCTTCAACACCACCATTGCAGGCATCGAGAATGCCGATGCATTGCTGCTCATCGGGACGAACCCGCGCTGGGAAGCGCCGATCGTCAACGCGCGTATCCGAAAGGCCTGGCTGCGCAACGACTTGAAAGTCATGCGCATCGGTCCGCGCTTTGATCTGACCTACCAAGTGCAGGATCTCGACAACAACCCGGCCGACCTCGCCGATATCGCGTCGGGCAAACACCGTGCGTTCGAGGTGCTGAAGAACGCGAAGCATCCGATGCTGATCGTAGGCCAGGGTGCGCTCGCGCGCCCCGACGGCGCTGCGATCCTCGACGCCGCCGCTCAAATCGCCCGCAACACCGGTATGATCGGACCGGCAGGCGAGGGTGGTTGGAATGGCTTCAACGTGCTGCACACGGCGGCAGGACGCGTCGGTGCGCTCGACCTCGGCTTCCTGCCTCAGCAGAGCGGCAAGGATACCATCGCCGTCCTCGAAGCCGCTTCACGCGGCGACATCGATTTCGTCTACCTGCTTGGCGCCGACGAGATCGATACGAAGAAACTGGGTAAGGCGTTCGTGGTCTACCAAGGCACTCACGGCGATGCGGGCGCACACCGCGCGGACGTCATCCTTCCCGGCGCCGCCTACACCGAACAGAACGGCACTTACGTCAACACCGAAGGCCGCGTGCAGCTCGCGCGCCGCGCCACATTCCCGCCAGGCGACGCCCGCGAAGATTGGACGATCCTGCGCGCGTTGTCCGATGTTTTGGGCAAGCGCTTGCCCTACGACGACATGGGCGCGCTCCGCCAAGCCATGCTGAAAGACGCGCCGCACTTCGCGGAAACCGACCGTGCCCCTGCAAACCCCGGTGCGGACGCGTCCATCTGGACGAACATCGGCGCGACTGGGACGATCGCCAAAACGCCGTTCGACATGCCGATCAAAGATTTCTACCTCACGAACCCGATCGCTCGCGCTAGCCACGTGATGGCTGAATGCAGCACGATGTTCGTCAAACCGCGCACCGCGCAAGCGGCGGAGTAGAGCAATGACCGCGTGGTTCAACTCTTGGAACGAAGCGCTGCTCGACTTCTATTGGCCGAATGCCTTCTGGCTCGATCTCGTGGGCCTGACGGCGATGATGTTGCTGTTCATCGTCCTGTTGCTCGTCATGATTGCGTTCATCCTGCTGTTCGACCGCAAGGTCTGGGCGGCGGTGCAGATGCGGCGCGGACCGAACGTTGTGGGTCCCTACGGCCTGCTACAGTCGTTTGCCGACCTCTTCAAATTCGTGTTCAAGGAAATTATTGTCCCCTCCGGCGCGAACAAGGGTGTTTTCTTTCTGGCACCCCTGGTGTCAACGACATTGGCACTTGGCGCCTGGGCTGTCGTACCGGTCGCGGACCGCTGGGTCTTCGCCGACATCAATGTCGGCATCCTCTACATCTTCGCGATCTCTTCGCTCGGCGTTTACGGCATCATCATGGGCGGCTGGGCGTCGAACTCTAAGTACCCGTTCTTGGGCGCCCTCCGCTCGGCGGCACAGATGGTCTCGTACGAAGTTTCAATCGGCTTCGTCGTCATCACAGTGCTGCTAACCGCGGGCACGCTGAACCTCTCGAAAATCGTCGAGGCGCAGGCCGGCGGCATCCACCACTGGTACCTGTTTAGCCACCTCCTGCCGATGGCGGTCGTCTTCTTTGTCTCGGCACTGGCGGAAACGAACCGTCCACCCTTCGACTTGCCGGAAGCCGAGTCCGAACTCGTCGCAGGCTTCATGGTCGAATACTCCTCGACGCCGTATCTGCTCTTCATGCTCTCTGAGTACGTCTCGATCGTCCTCATGTGCGCCATGATGACGATCCTGTTCTTAGGGGGATGGCACGCGCCGATTGAAATTGCGCCGTTCACCTGGATCCCCGGCATCATCTGGTTCGTCGTCAAAATCTGGGCGATCTTCTTCCTGTTCGCGATGGTGAAGGCAATTGTTCCGCGCTACCGCTACGATCAGCTAATGCGGATCGGTTGGAAGTTCTTCCTGCCCATCTCGCTGCTCTGGGTCGTGCTGACTGCGGGCTATCTCATCGCCTTCGACAAGTTGCCGGGGTAGGGCCATGCAGTTCCTTCGAATGATCTTCATGGTCGACTTCCTCCAGGGCTTCTGGCTCGCGATGAAGTATCTGTTCAGTCCGAAGAAGACCCTGAACTACCCGTTCGAGAAGGGCGCGCTCTCGCCCCGTTTCCGTGGCGAGCATGCACTGCGCCGCTATGCGAACGGCGAGGAACGCTGCATCGCCTGCAAATTGTGCGAGGCGATTTGCCCGGCGCAGGCGATCACGATCGAGGCTGAGCCGCGCGACGACGGTTCACGCCGCACCACCCGCTACGACATCGACATGGTCAAATGCATCTACTGCGGCTTCTGCCAAGAAGCGTGCCCGGTAGATGCGATCGTTGAAGGGCCGAACTTCGAGTTCGCCACCGAAACCCGCGAAGAGCTCCTTTACGATAAGGCAAAGCTGCTCGCGAACGGCGACAGGTGGGAGCGCGAAATCGCCAAGAACCTGGAGCTCGACGCCCCCTACCGCTGACGCAAAAGGAATCTGACGTGATTTTGGCGACTGTCGCCTTCTATCTGTTCGCAACCGTGCTGATCGTCGCCGCCCTGCTGGTGGTGAGCGCGCGCAACCCCGTGCACTCGGTGCTGTTCCTGATCCTGGCGTTCTTCAATGCCGCCGCCCTGTTCGTGCTGTTGGGGGCGGAGTTCCTGGCGATGGTTCTCATCGTCGTCTACGTCGGCGCCGTCGCGGTGCTCTTCCTCTTCGTCGTCATGATGCTCGACATCGACTTCACGGAATTGCGGCAAGGCTTCCTGAATTACGCACCGATCGGCCTTGCGATCGCGGCCGTTTTTTTCGCCGAGCTCGTGATTATCGGCGGCGCATGGGTAATAACGCCTGCGTTGAGCACGGCAGTCGCGCACCCGACACCAACGGGCGTCACGAATACGGAAGCGCTAGGCCGCATCCTCTACACGAACTATGTGGTCGTCTTCCAAGCCGCCGGCATGATCCTGCTCGTCGCCATGATCGGCGCGATTGTCTTGACGCTGCGCCACCGCGAAGGCGTCAAACGCCAAAGCGCATTCTCTCAAGTCGGGCGCCGCCGCGCCGAGGCCGTTGAACTGCGCAAAGTCCGCCCGGGGGAGGGGCTCTAACCCATGGCCATCGGGCTTGGACACTATCTGACGGTCGCCGCCGCGCTCTTCACGATCGGCATCTTCGGCATCTTCTTGAACCGCAAGAACGTGATCATCATTCTGATGTCTATCGAGCTGATCCTGCTCTCGGTCAACATCAACCTCGTCGCGTTCTCGGCATTCCTGAACGACCTGACGGGGCAGGTCTTCGCGCTGCTCGTGCTCACCGTAGCCGCCGCAGAAGCCGCGATCGGGCTTGCCATTCTCGTCGTCTACTTCCGCAACCGCGGCACGATCGCGGTTGAGGACGTCAACATCATGAAGGGCTGAGGGCGTGATCTACCAAGCCATCCTCCTCCTGCCCCTCTTCGGCGCAATTGTCGCTGGCCTCTTGGGCAAGCGCTTCGGCGAGCACGCCGCGGAGTACATTTCGACCGGCCTTCTCATGGTCTCGGCCGCACTGTCGATCTTTGTCTTCTTGACCTTTTTCGTGTTTGGCGAGGGTCATGTCGAAAGTCCCGTCCGCCTGTTCCAGTTCCTGGACTCCGGCACCCTTCAGGTCGATTGGGCGATCCGCATCGACACGCTAACCGCCGTCATGCTGGTCGTGGTGACCGGCGTCTCGTCTCTCGTGCACCTCTACTCCATCGGCTACATGAGCCATGACGGGCATCGTCCGCGTTTCTTCGCCTACCTGTCGCTGTTCACATTCGCGATGCTGGCGTTGGTCACATCCGACAACTTCGTCCAGCTGTTCTTCGGCTGGGAAGGCGTGGGACTCGCGTCCTACCTGCTGATCGGCTTCTGGTACAAAAAGCCGTCCGCGAACGCCGCGGCCATCAAGGCGTTCATCGTCAACCGCGTCGGCGACTTTGGCTTCGCGCTAGGTTTAATGGCGATCTTCTTCGTCTTTGGCACGCTCGACTTCACGCCGGTCTTCGAGGCTGCGAAAGACCAGGTGGGCAAGACATTCGTGTTCGGTGGTTACGACGTCGACGTTATGACCACGATTTGCCTACTCTTGTTCATGGGCGCGATGGGCAAGTCGGCGCAGTTCATGCTGCACACATGGCTGCCCGACGCGATGGAAGGCCCGACCCCCGTTTCGGCTCTCATTCATGCCGCCACCATGGTCACGGCAGGCGTGTTCCTTGTGTGCCGCTGCTCGCCGCTCTTCGAACTGTCGCCGGTCGCGCTTCAGGTCGTGACGGTCGTCGGCGCAACGACAGCCTTCTTCGCAGCCTCCGTCGGCCTCTTCCAGAACGACATCAAACGCGTGATCGCATACTCGACCTGCTCGCAGCTCGGCTACATGTTCTTCGCGGCAGGTGTTGGCGCCTATCAAGCCGCCATGTTCCACCTCTTCACGCACGCCTTCTTCAAGGCGCTGCTGTTCTTGGGCGCGGGCTCCGTCATCCACGCGCTCGACGGTGAGCAGGACATGCGCAACATGGGCGGCATCCGCAAAAAGATCCCCTACACATACGCGCTCATGGTCATCGGCACGCTCGCGATCACCGGCTTCCCATTCTTGGCTGGCTTCTGGTCGAAGGACGCAATCATCGAAAGCGCCTTCGCCGCGCACAGCGGGGTCGGCAGTTACGCGTTCGCGATTGGCGTTCTCGCCGCCGCGATGACATCGTTCTATTCCTGGCGCCTCATCTTCATGACCTTCGAAGGCAAGCACCGCGGCGACCACCACGTGCTCGACCACGCACACGAATCTCCGCCTGTGATGCTAATCCCGCTGGTCGTATTGGCGGCGGGCGCAGTCCTCGCCGGTGTGTTCTTCGAAGGCCTGTTCATCGGCCACGAGCAGACGCACTTCTGGAACGGCGCTATCGTGAATCTGCAGGAGCATACTGCGCTCGAAGCCCGTCATCACGTGCCCGAATGGGTCGCCTTCGCACCGACCGTTGCGATGTTGCTCGGCCTCATCATTGCTTGGATCTACTACATGGAGTTCCCGGGGCTGCCCGCTCGCATGGCCGCACGCCAGGGCCCGCTGTACCTTTTCCTCTACAACAAATGGTACTTCGACGAGCTCTATGACTTCCTGTTCGTGCGCCCCGCGAAAAGGCTCGGCACGTTCCTTTGGAAGTTCGGCGACGGCACTGTCATCGACGGTTTCGGCCCCGACGGCGTCGCAGCTGCTGTCTCCGACTGGACCAAACAGATCGTCCGACTGCAAACCGGCTTCGTTTATCACTATGCCTTTGCGATGCTGATCGGCGTGGTGCTTCTCGCAACCTGGTTCATGGCGGGGGGCATGAAATGACGAACGTGCTCCTGTCGCTCACAACGTTCTTGCCGCTCGTCGGTGTGGTCATGATCCTGTTCATGGCGCGAGGGCCTCAAGGCGAGATGCTGACTCGCCAGATCGCGCTCTTTACGACGGTCGTTACGTTCCTTGTCTCGCTCTACGCGTGGAGCCAATTTGATCCGTCGCTGAAGTCTTTCCAGCTCGAGGAAAACTACGCCTGGCTCGGTGGCACGATCCGCTACCACCTGGGTGTGGACGGGATATCGCTTCCGTTCGTAATCCTAACCGCGTTCCTAATGCCGCTCTGCATCTTGGCCAGCTGGACCTCGATCGAGACGCGCATCAAGGAATACATGATCGCGTTCCTCGTGCTCGAAATGCTGATGATCGGCGTTTTCGTATCGCTCGATCTGGTGCTCTTCTACCTGTTCTTCGAAGGCGGCCTGATTCCGATGTTCTTGATCATCGGCGTTTGGGGCGGGCAGCGGCGGGTCTATGCTTCGTTCAAATTCTTCCTCTACACGCTTTTAGGCTCCGTACTCATGCTCGTCGCCATCATGGCGATGTACGTGACCTCGGGCACGACCGACATCGTGGCGCTGCTCGACTACGGCTTCCCCAAAAACATGCAGATGTATTTGTTCTTGGCGTTCCTGGCGTCATTCGCGGTGAAGCTGCCAATGTGGCCGGTCCACACTTGGCTACCCGATGCGCACGTTGAAGCGCCGACGGCAGGCTCCGTCATCCTCGCCGGTATCCTGCTGAAGATGGGGGGCTACGGCTTCCTGCGCTTCTCGCTGCCGATGTTCCCCGACGCTTCAGTCTACTTCGCGCCGATGATGTTCGCGCTCTCCGTTATCGCGATCGTCTACACGTCGCTCGTCGCCTTGATGCAAGAAGACATCAAGAAGTTGATCGCTTACTCATCCGTGGCGCACATGGGCTTTGTTACCATGGGCCTCTTCGCGCTGAACCGCCAAGGCGTCGACGGTGCTGTCATTCAGATGATCAGCCACGGCTTCGTCTCCGCCGCACTCTTCTTGTG
This sequence comes from Micropepsaceae bacterium, assembly GCA_044220975.1. GTDB lineage: Bacteria > Pseudomonadota > Alphaproteobacteria > Micropepsales > Micropepsaceae > SZUA-430. The sequence continues at coordinate 134,634 of JBGAPZ010000001.1, forward strand.
CGTCGGCGTTGTCTACGACCGCATGCACACGCGCGAGATCAAGGCCTATGGCGGCCTCGTAAACCGCATGCCGATCTACGCCGCGGTATTTATGGTCTTCACCATGGCCAATGTCGGACTCCCCGGCACCAGCGGTTTCGTCGGTGAATTCCTGTCGCTGGTGGGCGCATTCAAGGCCAACTCGACGGTCGCGATCTGGGCCACCACAGGCGTGATCCTCAGCGCCGGCTACGCGCTCTGGCTCTATCGCCGCGTCGTCTTTGGAGACCTTGAAAAGAAATCGCTGGCCGACATCGAAGACATGAACGGCCGCGAGATCATCGTGCTGGCGCCGCTCGTCGCTGCGACATTGTTCTTTGGTTTCTATCCAAAACCCATCTTCGACATGACCAGCGCCGCTATCGACGGGACGCTCGACAACATCCACGGCAAGCTCAAGACCGCCGAAACCACGACGGAGCCGACGCCATGACCGCCGCCGGGTTCGACATCGCGCAGTTCAACATCGACTTCGCCGCCATGGCGCCGGAAGTGACGCTCGCCGTCGGCTCGATGGTGCTGCTGCTCATCGGCGTTTTCGCGGGCGACAAGCGTGCAGCCTGGGTGACGCTCGGTTGCGTCGCCTTGCTCGTGATCACGGCCGTGCTGGTCGCGGCTATGCCGGACGCACGAAGCACAGCGTTCGGCGGGACCGTCGTTCTCGACGGGTTTGCGCGCTTCGCCAAACTGCTCGTCCTCGCCGGCTCGGCCATTGCGATGCTGATGTCGGTCGACTACCTGCGCGACGAAAAACTGATGCGCTTCGAATATCCGCTGCTGGTCGCCCTCTCGACGCTCGGCATGTTGCTGATGATCTCCGCGAACGACCTCATCGTGCTTTACGTCGGCTTGGAGCTGCAAAGCCTCGCGCTGTACGTACTGGCGTCATTCGCGCGCGACAACACGCGCTCGACCGAGGCCGGCCTCAAGTACTTCGTCCTGGGCGCACTCTCGTCGGGCATGTTGCTTTACGGCGCAAGCCTGCTGTACGGCTTTACCGGCTCCACGACCTTCGAAGGTATCACGGCCGCAATCCCGAATGGCGATGTCGGCCTCGGCGTAAAGATCGGCGCAGCGTTTGTGCTAGCGGGTCTCGCATTCAAGATCTCTGCGGTGCCGTTCCACATGTGGACGCCAGACGTCTATGAGGGCGCGCCGACGCCCGTCACCGCGTTCTTCGCGGCCGCGCCGAAGATCGCTGCGATGGCACTCATCGCACGCTTCATTTTTGGCGCGCTCGGTCACGCTGAGGGCGTATGGCTCCAGATATTGGCTCCCGTTTCCGTTGCTTCGATGATTTGGGGTGCTTTGGCCGCGATCGGTCAGACGAACATCAAGCGTCTAATGGCCTACTCATCGATCAGCCACATGGGCTACGCGCTCATAGGGTTTGTCGCGGGCACGCAAGAGGGCGTCTACGGCGTACTCGTCTACCTCGCCATCTACTTGGCGATGACGGTCGGCACGTTCGTTTGCATCCTGCTGATGCGCCGCAACGGCGAGGCTGTCGAAAACGTCTCTGACCTCGGCGGCTTATCGGACCGCGATCCGACTACGGCCTACTTGCTGGCTATTCTGATGTTCAGCTTGATCGGGATCCCGCCGCTCGCGGGATTCTTCGGCAAGTGGTACGTGTTTGTGGCGATCATCAAGTCGGCCGCGGAGCATCCGTGGATGTACTATGTCGCCGTCGTGGGTCTCGTGACCAGCGTTATCGGCGCGTATTACTACCTGAACATCGTCCGGATCATGTTCTTCGATAAGCCGGCAGCGCAGTTCGAGAAGCCACTCGGCCTCGTAAACTCGGCACTGCTTGGCGCTTCGGCGGCGTTCGTTATCGGCTCGGTCGTGGTCTTGGCGCCGCTGATCGATGCCGCATCCGCCGCTGCCAAAAGCCTGTTCCCCTGACATGCAAGCCCCGCGCGTCCCGGCGGGCTACTCGGTCGCCAGTTTCGATGCGATCGACTCGACGAATGAGGAGGCGCGCCGCCGCGCCATTGTTGGCGAACGCGGGCCGCTTTGGATTTGGGCTAAGCGCCAAACCGCCGGCCGCGGCCGACGGGGCAGGGAGTGGGAGTCGCCCGAAGGCAATCTGATGGCGACGCTTCTGCTTGCGCCGGGCGCTGTGGCGCCGGAAGCTGCCCGATTGTCGTTCGTCGCCGCACTTGCCGTCCACGACCTTGTGACGGCCTACGCCCGGCGAAGCGCCGTCAAGGTCAAATGGCCGAACGATGTGCTCGTCGATGGCAAGAAGGTCGCGGGAATCCTGCTGGAGTCCTCCAGCGACGTTGGCGTGGACGTTCTGCCTTGGATCGCCGTCGGCATCGGCGTTAACCTGATGCATGCGCCGACAAATGCCCAATACCCAGCAACGTTCGTTGGAGCGCATGGCCCTGCACCAAGCCCTGCCGAAGCGCTCGCTGAGCTTGCGGAAGCCTGGGAAACACGATTTCGTACCTGGCGCGTGAGCGGTTTTGCAGCGATCCGAGACGCGTGGCTCGGCGTGGCTGCAGGCCTCGGTCAGCCGATCGAAGTACGCTTACCCGGCGAAACGCTGAGCGGCCGCTTCGAAACGCTGATGACGGACGGCGCTCTAAGCCTATTGTTGCCCTCCGGCGCACGGCGGGCGATCACTGCGGGGGAGGTGTTCTTTGCCTAAGTCAGACGGAATGCTGCTCGCAATCGACGCCGGAAACACAAACGTCGTATTCGCAGTGCACGACGGCAAAACGATCCGCGCCCAATACCGCGCCGCGACGAAGGACACGCGCACAGCCGACGAATACTACGTCTGGCTCATGCAACTCCTTCAGCTCGAAGGTATCAAGACGTCCGAAATCGACGCAGCGATCATTGCAACGGTTGTACCGCAGGCCCTCTTCCCCCTACGCCGCCTATGCGCGAAGTATTTCAACCGCGAAGCCCTTGTCGTAGGCGATGCTCCCGTCGACCTCGGCATCGACATCAATGTAGACCGGCCGAGTGCGGTCGGCGCCGACCGCATCGTCAACGCGATCGCAGGCTACAAGGACTACGGCGGCGACCTAATACTCATCGACTTTGGGACCGCGACGACGTTCGACATCGTCGGCCCCAAAGGCAGTTATGAGGGCGGCATCATCGCTGCCGGCGTGAACCTCTCGCTCGAGGCGCTGCATATGGCCGCCGCGCAGCTGCCGCGAATCGCAGTCGAGCGCCCGCAGGCCGTCATCGGCAAGGACACGATCCCTGCGATGCAGTCCGGCGTCTTCTGGGGCTACATCGCTATGATCGAAGGCATGGTCGCGCGCATCAAGGCCGAATACGGCCGCCCAATGAAAGTGATCGGCACAGGCGGCCTTGCGCACTTGTTCCGGCATAGCACGAACGCGATCGAACACGTCGATCACGACCTCACCATTCGCGGTCTGCGCCTCATCTACGAACGTAACGCGGTGCTCGCGCGCAAGCCGCTCGCATGACCAAGCGCGAGCCTGGCGCAAACGACGAGCTGATTTTCGTGCCGCTGGGCGGCGCGGGCGAGATCGGCATGAATCTGAATCTTTACGGTTACGGACCGCCGAACAAACGCCAGTGGATCATGATCGATCTCGGCGTGATGTTCGGCGGCGACGACACGCCGGGCGTCGACGTTATCATGCCGAACCCTGGCTTCATCGAAGAACACCGGCGCAATCTTATAGGTATCGTGCTTACCCACGCGCACGAGGACCACATCGGTGCCGTCGGACATCTTTGGCCGCGCCTGAAGGTCCCCGTATATGCCACACCGTTCACCGCCGCGCTCGTCCGCGGCAAGCTCGAAGAAGAGGGTATCCTCGACGATGTGCCGCTACACGTCGTGCCGCTCGGTGGCGAACTAAAGCTCGGGCCTTTCCACCTCGAGTTCATTGACATCACGCACTCGATTCCCGAACCGAACTGCATTGCCATCCGAACACCCCTGGGCACTGTGCTGCACACCGGCGACTGGAAGATCGATCCGAAACCGGTTGTCGGCCGCAAGACGGACATCGACGCCTTGCGCAAGCTGGGAGACGAAGGTGTCCTCGCCGCGATCTGCGATTCGACGAACGTGTTCGTTCCCGGACGCTCTGGCTCGGAAGCCGACGTCGGAACCCGACTCGAAGCCGTCATCGCGTCGTGCAAGGGCAGGGTGGCGGTCACGGCGTTCGCCTCGAATGTCGCGCGTATGCAATCGGTCGTCCGCGCGGCGCAAAAAGTGGGCCGTCACGTAGCTCTTGTCGGTCGATCGATGCACAAGATCGCAAGCGCTGCGATCGAGACCGGCTACCTCAAAGACATGCCCTCGCTGATCGACGAAGAATCCGCGTCGGACTTGCCGGCAAACAAAGTCCTCTACCTCTGCACCGGCAGCCAAGGCGAACCGCGCGCAGCACTCTCGCGCATCGCCGTCGGCGATCATCCGCATGTTCACCTGGGTCCTGGCGACAGCGTGATTTTCTCTTCGCGCGTCATCCCTGGGAACGAGCGGTTGATTCATCAGCTGCAAAACGACCTCGCGATGCGCGGGGTCGAAGTGATCTCAGCGGAGGATCATGACGTCCATGTGTCGGGTCACCCGGCGCGCGACGAACTCGCCGACATGTACGCTTGGCTTCGACCGCGCATCGCTGTGCCCGTCCACGGCGAGGAACGCCATTTGATGGAGCACGTCCGCTTCGCGAAAAGTCTGCAGGTGCCAACTGCGATACACGCCCCGAATGGATCGATGGTCCGCCTCGCCCCCGGCGATCCCACGATATTCGACGAAGCCCCGCATGGCCGCTTGCATCTCGACGGCACAATCATCGCGCGCGGCGACGATAGTGCACTGAAGGAACGCCGGTCGCTGGCGTTTGCGGGTTATGTCGCCGTCACCATTGTGCTCGACGCGCGCAACCGGCCCGCCGCCGATCCCGTCGTCATTTGCGCGGGTGTGCCGACCGACATCGTCGAAACGGCACGCCAAGCCGCAACCGACGCCCAAGATCGCCTTGGCCGCCGCTTTGACGACGCACCGAGAGCGGTCGAAGAGGTCCGCCGGACCGTCCGTCGTGAAATCCAAGATGCCTGGGGCAAAAAGCCGGTCGTGAAAGTCGAGATTACGCGTGTCGGCTGACGTCGCTCCATGCCGTCGGGATCGCGACCCCAGGCAAATCCAACGCCTTCGCGATCACCGCTTCACCCAACGCCGCCGCATGTTTGAACCCGTGCCCGCAGCATGCTGATACGACTGTGACGTGCGCAATCTCGGGATGCGGGCCAACCCAAAAGTTGAAGTCCGGTGTCGACGTGTAAAGGCACGTCGCAGCGCGCAGATGCGTACCCAAAGCCGGAAACGCCGACCGAACGCGCGGGGTCACGAGGTCGATGTCGGCCGACGTAACGACGTGCGAAACGGTGTCCGGATCGACCGCGACATCGAGCGATTCGGTCGCAATCTTTACGCCGCCGCCGGGTTCGGCGGTCGGAAACCCGTAGAGGTCGTTCCAAATAAACACCGGCATTCGTTCCGGCGCAAAAGTGGATGCATCCCGAGGCGGCGCGAACCAGTGCAGCGTCTGCCGCGTCACCGTCAGGCGCCGCGCCGAAGCGTCCGGCACGAACCCTCGCATCCAGGCCCCGACCGCCAGCACGAGCCGTGCCGCCCGGATGGTCTCGCCAGCCGTTCGAATCGCTACCCCGCCACTATCCGCAGCGATCGAGAGCACAGGCGTGTCCAACCGCACGGTCGCCCCAAGCGCCTGTGCACGGCGAAGCTGAGCCACAACCACCCGCTCGGGCATGGCAAAGCCCGCACCTGGCTCAAAATAGGCGCTCTCGCCATCGAACCGCTCGTAGGCGGGGAACCGGGCCCGAACCTCGCCAGCACCCAAAACCTCGTGCGGGATCCCATAAGACTGCGCCGCCGCGATCGTCGTTTCCAAGAACCCTGCTGGAACATGAGTCGCGTGCGGTAACACGCCGCCCAAGACCAAGAGGCCGCACCGCGTGACAAGGGCGTCGCCGGTCTCTGCGCTTAATTGCTCCCAAAGCGCAAACGAGCGCTGCGCAAAGGGCGTATACGCAGCCCCTTCGCCGATAGCCGCACGCACGATCCGCGTCTCGCCGTGCGTCGACCCAAAGGTGTGCGGCGGGGCAAACCGGTCTAACCCCGCGACCCTCGCACCCGCGCGTGCGGCGGCAAGCAGCGCCGCCCCGCCCACAGCGCCAAGCCCAACGACAATGATGTCAAAGTCGGCCATGAATTGAGTCCCTCGGCACCAACCTTAAGGTGTCCCGCATAAGCCACCAACCTGCGCGTTAACGCTCGCAAAAATGGCCGTTGCGCTCCGCTTGGCCGTCAACCAACATCCGCCCAACCAAGCTACAAAAAATTCTGGAGGAAATGAATGTTGAGGAAGCCCGCAGTGGCTGTCATCGGCGCTGGCCTTGGCGGCCTCGCTGCCGGGATCAAACTGAAGGAAGCCGGATTCGACAACGTCACGATCCTGGAGAAAGCCGCAAAGGTCGGCGGCACCTGGCGCGACAACTCCTATCCAGGCTGCTGCTGCGACGTGCCCGTCGCGCTCTACCAATATTCCTTCGCGCCGAGCCTGAAGTGGAGCCACCTATTCCCGCGCTACAACGAGGTCCAGCAATACACCGAAGACCTCGCCGACAATTTCGGCTTGCGTCCGAATCTCCACCTTGACGAGGAGACGAAGTCGGCAATCTGGGACGACACTCGTGCGGTGTGGAAGCTCACCACATCGAACGGCAAGACCTACGAGGCGAACGCGATTGTCGCGGCCTTGGGTCAGCTCAACCGCCCGGCGCTACCCAACATCGAAGGCCGCGCAAGCTTTGATGGTCCTGCGTTTCATTCTGCGCGCTGGAACCATTCGGTCGATCTCAAGGGTAAGCGCGTGGCGATCATAGGCTCCGCAGCGAGCGCGGTCCAAATCATTCCCGAGGTCGCGAAGATCGCAGGCCACCTCAGCGTCTTCCAGCGCACGGCGAACTGGCTCGTACCGCGCCTCGACCGTCCGATCACGGAAGAAGAAAAGGCGCTGATGATGAGTGCGCCGCACGTCGCGATGATGAACCGCGATCTCATCTACCAAAATTCCGACTATCTATTCTGGCAAGCGTTCAGTTGGACTGAGGTCGGCCGTGCCGCATACACGCGCGTCGCGCTCAATCACCTGGCCGAACAGGTACCCGATCCGGAGCTTCGCAAGAAATTGACGCCGATCTACCCGATCGGCTGCAAGCGCATCTTGTTCGCGGACGACTATTACCCGACGCTGTTGCGCGACAATGTCTCCCTGGTCACCGATGCGATCGTCAAAATCACGCCCACCGGCATCGAGACGAAGGACGGTGAGAAGCACGACTTCGACGTTATCGTTTATGCCACCGGTTTCGAAACCACTGGTTGGCACTGGTCGGCCGATGTGGTTGGCAAGAACGGCAAGCGCCTAAACGATCAATGGAAAGATCACCCGCAGGCCTATCTCGGCATCACGGTTGCGAACTTCCCTAACATGTTCGTGTTGTACGGTCCGAACACGAACCTAGGACACAATTCGATCACCTTTATGCTCGAACGTCAGGTCGAATACACGGTGAAGGCACTCAGCGAACTGCACGCGCGCGGCGCGGTCGCGATGGACGTGACGGAGGCGGCGCAGTCGCGCTTTAACAAAACGCTGCAAGCGGATCTGGCGAAGACGACGTGGGCCGATCCGCACTGCCGCTCTTGGTACAAAAACGAGCATGGCGATATCACGCAGAATTGGTCTTCGCACACGCGGGACTATGCAAAAGCAACGGAGCGGGTGGAGTGGGGCGACTACGCCGTTCGCCCCGGGCGGCCGCTGGCGGCAGAATAGTCCCTGCTACATCGGGCAGGTGTAGTGGGAATCGGCACCACTACCAGGTGGTCGAATTGGATCGGAGCGGCTTGTATATCGTGTCTAGGCAAAGCACTTGCGCGCCGAAGGTGAGCAAAGGAATGGCTGTTCGGCACCACTGGGTCGGCGTAACGGCAATTGTAGCCCTAGCGGCACAGTGCGCGTTGCCCGTGCATGCCGCCGCGCCCACAGCAGTTGTCGCGAAACCGGCTCAATTGGCTCCTCCTGCGATGAAAGAAGTGTCCCTATGCGATGGCGGCGGCGTCGTCCGGGGCTTCGTGCCCGCTAAGGCGACAAATAAGCCCCCGCCGGTTTTCCCTGAGTTCGACGCATCGCACGACAGCGAAGGCTGGGTGCGAATCGGCTTCACGATCGATTCGGAAGGCTCGACCCGCAATGTGGTCGTACTTGATCGCATGGGGTCCGAACGCATGATCTCGGCGGCGATCAGCGCGGTGAAGAATTGGGATTACAAGCCTGCAACCTTAAACGGCCAGCCCGCCGACCAGTTCAACAATACAGCCGAAGTTCTCTACGAGCTGCAAACCGGTCAAACCCGCGCCGTCCATGACAACGTCATCAAGCTCTACGAGACCGGCCGCGATCTCGTGAACAAGGGCAAATATTCCGAAGCGCTACCGTACATCCGTCACGCGATGATCGAGGACGGCCGCTATCTGGAAAAGCGGATCGCAAACCCAGCCAAGCGTCTACGCATCCGGCTTGAGGCCGTGGCCGGCAACCCCCGTTACGTCGCTTGCGCGCCTTCGCTGGCCGAGACCGATGACTTCGACCCGACCGGCACCGACCGCAAAGACCTGACTCGTATTATCGGCAGCACAGTTTCGCTCCTAAAAAGCGTCACGCCCTATGTCCGCGCGGCACGCGTTACAGAACCGGCATCGGACGGCCAGCCCGGCGTTTGGGAGTACGATCTGATACGCAAAAAATTCTCGTTCACGTCGATCACGGGAACGTTGACGAAGTTTCGCGTGAACTGTGTCGTTCACCTGGTCGAAGACGACGTGAAGCTCGCGAACCAATGGTCCACGCCGGAATTCTCCGGGCCCTGTACTCTGCGCGTATGGGGTGAGCCGGGAACGACGTTCAAACTCGTCGAAGAGTGGTAACCTAGCGGCCGAGCAGACTGCGCAACATCCATGCCGTCTTCTCGTGCACCTGCAGGCGCTGCGTTAGCAGATCCATTGTCTGCTGATCGCTAGCGCGTTCCGCTGCAGGAAAGGCGTCGCGGCACGTTTTTGCCACCGTCTCGTGCCCGCGCAGCAAGTTCTCGATCATCTGCGTCGCCGCAGGAACGCTCTCGTCTTCTTTGATCGCAGACAGCGACGTAAACGCCTTGTATCCGCCCGGTGCGAAATGACCGAGCGATCGAATGCGTTCCGCGATCAAGTCGACCGAATTCCAAAGCTCTGTATATTGCACCATGAACATCGCGTGTAGATCGTTGAACTGCGGTCCCGTGACATTCCAATGATAGTTGTGCGTCTTCAGATAGAGCGTGTAGGTGTCAGCCAAGACCCGTGAGAGCCCGTCCGCGATTTGCTTGCGATCCGACGTCGAAATGCCGATGTCCAAGGGGGTGTCCGTTGCCATGATCTGATCCTCTCGTTGTGCGAACGACATAAGTCACGAAGCCACGAGTTTCCAGCCTAAACCGGGCCTTGGCGTTCCCCAGGTTTCAAACTACCGTCGCGCTCGATCGACACTTCGGGAAAAGGCCCATGATTGACCGCGTAGCACTAACCATCGACCAAGGCGTTGCCGACGTGCGCCTGGTACGTGCCGACAAGATGAACGCACTGGACGACGCGATGTTCGAAGCGCTCATCGAAACCGGCACCAGGCTTAAGACCGAAAGCGGCGTGCGCGCCGTTGTCATCTCGGGCGAGGGCCGAGCGTTCTGCGCAGGCCTCGACATGGGTAACTTTCAGCGCACGGCCGCGGCCGGCCGCGAGGTCCGCGCCGAAGGCCGCTTGATGGCCCGCACGAACGGTATCGCGAACCGCCCACAATATGCGGCCTGGGTGTGGCGCGAAGTGCCCGTACCGGTCATCGCAGCCGTCCACGGTGTTGCCTTCGGCGGAGGTTTCCAAGTCATGTTGGGCGCCGACATCCGCTACGCGGCACCCGACACACGTTTCTCGGTGATGGAGGTTAAGTGGGGCCTGGTGCCCGACATGGCAGGCACGATCCTGATGCGAAGCCTGGTCCGCGACGACGTTATCCGCGAACTCACCTACACCGGGCGCATCTTTGAAGCGCCGGAGGCCGAACGTCTGGGCCTCGTGACCCGTATCACCGCCGACCCGCGCGCGGCCGCACTCGAAACGGCGCGCGACATTGCGGGCAAGAATCCCGACGCGATCCGCGCAGCCAAGCGCATGTTCAACACACTACCGCTCGCAACCGACGCGGAGGGCTTGATGGCAGAGTCGCGCGAACAGACAGCATTGGGCGGATCACCGAACCAAGTCGAGGCGGTCATGGCCCAACTGCAAAAGCGCGCACCCAACTTCAAGGACCCCTAGGTGTCGAACGCAAACCTCGACGCCGGCGCGGAACTGCTTCGCCTGGCTTCACTCGACTCGATGGAAGGCATTACGCGCGCTGAGCCCTCCGCCCCGCCATCGATCCTGCGCTACCTTCCGCGTGGCGCACTGCTGCATGCAATCTATCCCGGCGTGCTTGTTGCCGCCACGATAGGCCTCGCAGCCACGTTCCTCTCCGACCACTACGGTGCGCCGGTCATGTTGTTCGCGCTGTTGATCGGCATGGCGTTCCATTTCCTGCATGAGAGCGGCCGTTGTGTTGCCGGGATCGAATTCACATCGCGAAACATACTGCGCACCGGCGTGGCACTACTGGGTGCGCGTATCACGCTCGATCAAATTGCAAGTCTGGGCGTCGTCCCCGTGGCGATGGTGGTCGTCGGTGTCACGACGACGGTGTTCGTCGGCCTGGCGTTGGCGCGCGCGCTCAAACTGAACTGGACGTTCGGCGTCCTCTCAGGCGGCGCGGTCGCAATCTGTGGCGTCGCCGCCGCTCTCGCCATCGCCTCGGTCCTGCCGCGAACAAGGGAAAGCGAGCGCGACACGATCTTGACGGCGGTCAGCGTGACCGCGCTCTCCACGCTTGCGATGATTATCTATCCGATCCTCGTCGGCGCGCTCGGTTTCGACCACCGTCATGCCGGCGTGTTCCTTGGCGGGACGATCCATGACGTCGCGCAAGTGGTTGGCGCCGGCTACATGATCTCGCCGGAAAGCGGCGACATCGCGACTTACGTGAAAATGCTGCGCGTCGCGATGCTCTTACCTGTCGTGCTCGCGATTGCATTCCTTCTGTCGCGCAGCCAACCGGGCGATCGCCGGCCGGCAACGCTTGTCCCCTGGTTTTTGATCGCGTTCGCAGTACTTGTTGCCGTCAATTCGACGGACGTCGTGCCAAAAGCGGCTATAGACGCGATCACGAACGTCTCGCGTTGGTGCCTGGTTGCGGCGATCGCATCGCTGGGGATGAAGACCTCGTTCAAGGAACTCTTCGCGGTCGGTTGGCGCCCTGTCGGCCTGATGGTTATGGAGACGTTGTGGATAGCACTGCTCGTTCTGGTAGCGGTGACGTGGTTCGTCTAACGAACCTCTAAGTGCACCCACGCGAGCCGAACACCCGCGGGATGTATCGAATTGACAACCTTCACACCCCCGCGAGACGCTGTCGGCTCTGTCCCCCGTGTAGGAGCTCTCCGATGCGCCGCTCGTTGTCCGCCGCCGTTTTATTCTCGCTGAGCCTCGCCCCGGCGTTCGCCGATGGCTCCCAGTTCCGCGACAGCGAGGGCCGCTTCACCGTCAACGTTCCCACTGGCTGGCAAACTGCGACGCCCGAACAAAAGGGCTCGCTCGCCGTCTTGATGGCCTCGCCCCGCGATGAGGCAAACAAGGATGTGGGGGGCGTATGCATGGTGATGGCCGATCCGACGCCACAAACGAAAGACATGGCGCAAGCCGACCTTGACGAGGCATTCGCTCAAATCTTGACCGGGGATTTCTGGAAGCAATCGCTCGCGGCGGGCGGCCTAAAGGATGTCATCGTCCAAGACAGCGGGCAAAAGGTGCAGCGCGGCCGAAAGGTTTACTATTTCGTCGCTACCGCAACCATGAAGGACGCCGAAGGCGTGTTCGAAGCGACCAGCAAGCAGGTCGTCCACGTCGTTCCAGGAAGCCTTTACTTCGTGCAGTGTAGCGCAACGAAGACGGCCTATCCCGTGATGAGTCCAACCTTCGAGAAAATCTTCGCATCGTTCGAACCGCGCGTGAATGAACTTCTGGTCCAAGGCCCACGCAGTTCGCCCTCGGTGCTGACGCTGTTCTCCGCCCCGGGCTTTGATGGCGTCGCCCATGCGATCGCACAGAACACGGCCAATATCCCGGCTCTGACGGGAAAGGACGTCGCGGCTGGTATCTCGGTGGTCGGTTATGGCGCATGGGAGATCTGCGAAAACGTAAACTTCACCGGCGCATGCCAAGTAATCGCGGCGACCGAAGCAGCCAAGCCCGGCCAGTTCATGCGCATCGGCTCAGTGCGCCGCCACGATACGCGGAACGATCCGAAGGCCGCCGCCGGCATCATCAGCGCCGGAACAAGCGCGACCTTCCGCGCAGCGTTGGACAAAGTGCGCTAACACGAGCTCTCACTGACCGCCTGCCGCTATTCTAGAATGAACCGTACCGGCGGCTGGTGTAGGTCGGTGGGCATGTTGGCTGGGGCAGTAGGCATTGCAAGACGCGCAGAGCGATGCGGCGCGAACGCGCTGCCGGTGTAGAGTCATACGATTCCAGCGCTTGAGAGACAAATGCCCGCCACTGTCACGCCTATTGTATTGCTCGCGATCTCGAACGTATTCATGACATTCGCCTGGTACGGGCACCTGAAATACAAAGATCAGGCGCTCTGGCTCGTCATCCTGGCCAGTTGGGGGATCGCCTTCATCGAGTACTGCTTCGCCGTCCCCGCGAACCGCTGGGGCCACGCCACTTACTCGGCCGCCGAACTGAAGACGATGCAAGAAGTCATCACGCTTATCGTTTTCGCAGGATTCTCGTTCTTCTACCTCGGCGAGGCGCTGAAATGGAATCACGCCGTCGGTTTCGCGATGATCGCGGGCGGCGCGTTCTTCGTCTTTAACAAGTGGTAGTTGCAAGCGCGAACCGGCGCTGAGGTGCAGACTCCAACCCGAGCCGGTGATTCGACCGGCGGGGACCGGGGAGGGGACCATGAAAGCGCTTCGGGCTGGCGTTGCCACTGTGTCGTTGCTGGTGCTTGCCGCCTGCGCCTCGCTGAGCGCGCAGACGAACCGCCCGCTCGAGACCGCGATCAACGGCCCCGCCTACCGCATCGACGCGATCCCTGACAACACATCGGCCGAACTCTTCGTCGTGCTCTCGTTTTCGGGCGGCGGTAAGCGCTCCTCCGCGTTCGGCTACGGCGCGCTGACGGCCTTGCGCGAAATCACGGTCGACTTCGGTCAAGGCCGCCGCAAGCTGACCGAGGAAATCGACGTCGTCACCGGCGTCTCCGGCGGCAGCTTCACAGCCTCGGCCTTTGCGCTCAAACGCGATGCGCTGTTCACGACCTATGTCGACGAGTTCCTGAAATACGACCTGAACAGCGACATCTTTGGGCTCTATCTGCTGCCATGGCGGTGGGATTGGTTGTTCAATCCGAACTGGGGCACCAACGACGAGATGGCCCGCATCTACGACGATCTCCTTTTCAAAGGGACTGACTACGGCGAACTCGCAAGGCTCGGCCGGCCGTTCCTAGGGGTTCAAGCAACCGACTTCGCGAACGAAGCCCCCTTCATCTTCACCCAAGATACCTTCGACTGGATCTGCTCCGACATTACGACGTATCCGGTGGCGCGCGCTGTCGCCGCGTCGAACGGGTTCCCAGTGCTGTTCTCGCCAATCAGCTTGCGCAACTACGCCTACGACGACACGCAGTCCTGCACCCGGCCGAAGTGGATCGAGGCCTATGCGGGGATCGACGACGAACTCTCGCGCAGGCGCCACTTGGCAGATCTCGCGACGTCCTACCTCGACAAGCGCAAAAGCGCGTACGTCCATCTGCTCGACGGTGGCGTCTCCGACAACCTGGCGCTCCGCGGTTTCATCCAGCTACTGGCCCCGGTCAGTGAGGGCACCGCGGAAGACGAACGCATGAAGCGCATCCAACACGTACTGATCGTCAGCGTCGACGGCCAAGCCGAGCCCGACCGCGAACTATCCGACGTGCCTTACCTCGACAGCGTCTTCCGCGTGGTGGGGGCGGTGACATCGACCGTGATTGATCGTTATGGCTTCGAAACGTTGATCCACGCCCGCGAAATGACGGGCCGCCTCGCCGCAGCCTTCGCGCGCCGCGGATGCGCGCTCGGCGCGGACGGCAAGCCCGAAGCCTGCCGCAAGGTCGAACCGCACTTCGCCCACGTTTCATTAGCCGATCTGGCGGACGACGAAAGCCGCAAGCAATTGGCAGCTATTCCGACCGGCCTGACGATCGCAAACTCGAACGTCGACGCGCTGGTCCAAGCAGGTCACGACGCGATTCTTTGCGACCGCGACATGCGCGGCTTCTTCGCTGCACTGCCGAACGCCATGTTGCCGCCGGTGCCCGCGCGTTGCAGGCTTTATCGGCCGGGCTCGGAGGAAGTTAACGCAGAGGCGGCAAAACGCAGTGCCGAACGCGCATCGCGCGCTGTCACACCCTGATCGTGCCGAAGCCGTTTCCAGGCGTCGAAACTGAGCACGAGATCGAGTGCCCCGAGCAATGACTTGTCGTCCGCAAGCTTCGCCGGCAGCACGCCGCGCAAGGCCTGCGTCTGCATTCGCACAAGCGCCTTGTGTTCCGAGGTCAAAAACGGCGAGCGATGCCGGTGCGCATCGCCCGCGATCTTGAATGGCAACAGCCGCTCGAAAATCTGCGCCCGCCGGTCGATCAGTTCGCTAAGCCGCCCCCGCCAATCCGTTGCAGCGAACGGCTGCTCGACGATCGGCTGAATCTCCGCCGTCATCAGTTCGGAAATCGACGCGTGCAAACTGTCCATATCGGCGAAGTGCCGGAACACCGTGCGCAAACCGACGCCCGCTTCCTTCGCCACCTGCTCTGCGCTGGGATCGACATTCCCGGCTTCGACGAGCGCGAGCAAAGCCGTGACGATCTTGCGCCGGTTGTCGACCCCACGCGTCCTGCGGCCGTCGGTCTGCGGATCACGCTGCAACATCGGCCTTGCGTCCATATTCCAGCGCGGCAACGAAGGCGAGAACGACGACAGTAGCGAGCGCGCCCCACTGACCCGGCACGTCGTGCGGCAGCGGGCGCCAGACGAAGAGCAAGAACACGGCCAGCCCAGTCTGTACGGTGTGAATGAGCAGGAGCGGGCGAACGAAAGTGCGAAACTTGATGACGGCCGCGAAGTCTATCAAAGCAAAGCTCAACTGTTCACCGCCGACTGCGGCGATGAACGAAAGCACGATTGGCGTCCCCTGCGAGATGTCGAGACCCGCGATTTGCATCAGGCCGCCGTCGGGCGCGAACATATGGATAGAGCCGCGCACCACATTGATGACGCCGAGCAGCGCGATGATGGCGATCGAAAGACGCGACGGTGCCATTACAGCGGCCCTGTACCGCGCTGGGCGACTTGTATCAGAAGTTGGCCAGCGAGACCGGCTTCCCGATGCACGCCGATTTTTGCAACGTGCGGCGACATTGCGATTTTCACGAAGGCTTCCGATGACGGGTATTCGACCAGCGCGACCGCGTCCCACATCTCGTCGACTTGGCCGATGACCATCGATTTGATGTCGCCCATGAAGAGCACCTTGCCGCCGTTCTCGATCACGAACTGCAGCATTTCCATGCCGTAACGATTGTAAGCCGTGCGGCCGTCGCTACCGTCCACCGTGCCGTCTTTGTATTTCGCCTGATCTTTGAACTTGAGCAGGTTCAGCATCACGATCGGCGTGTTCGAGCCCTTAGAAACGGTCTCGGTCAACTGCTCGCCGGACGGATATACTGCGTTTTCAACCTTCATAGCGCGCCTCAGTTCGTGCTGGTGATGAAACGATGAACGATGTCCACAAGGTCGCCGGACGCGTCCTCTTGCAAGAAGTGACCGGCGTCTTTGACGATCGTGTGCGGCTGCCCCTTCGTGCCGGGGACGCGATCTTGGAAAATGCGTTCGCCCCCTTTTGTCACGGGGTCGGAATCGCTGAACGCAGTGAGAAAGGGTTTATCGAAGCGGCCAAGGACTTCCCACGCAGCCTTGTTCTCGATAACCGACGCATGTTCAGGCGTTACCGGCACGAGAGCGGGGAAGCGGCGTGCGCCCGCCTTATACGTCTCGTCGGGAAACGGCGCTACGTAGGCGGCCTTCACAGCATCACTAAGCCCGTTCTTGGTACCCATCGCTAGAATTTCCCCGATCGGAAGCTCAGGGACAGATTGGCTAAAGTTTAGCCACTGTTTGAACCCGTCCGTCATGCCTGTGCCGACCGGAAGACCCGTGTTGCCCACGACGACACGCGCGAAACGTTCAGGAAACGCCGCAACCAGGCGCAACCCGATTAGGCCGCCCCAATCCTGGCAGAATAGTGTGATGTTCTGGAGCTTTGTGGCGATCAACCAATCGCTCATCCATTTTACGTGGCGTTCGAACGTGTAGTCGCTTTGCTCTGTCGGCTTATCGGATTTGCCGAAGCCAATCAGATCCGGCGCAACGGCGCGGTGACCCTTGGCGACGAGCCCTGTGATCATCTTGCGATAGAGAAACGACCAGGAAGGTTCGCCGTGCAGCATCAGAACCGGCGCCGCGTCGCGCGGCCCTTCGTCCACATAATGGAGGCGCAACTCGGTCCCGTCCAAGTCGCGGATCGTCAAATAGTGCGGTGCAAACGGGTATTCCGGCAAATCGGCAAATCGGCTGTCCGGTGTGCGCAAGGCCTTCATAGGCGAACTCCAACGGGGCTTGAATTAGTGACATTAGAAGTGTCACTATCTCCCGAAGAGGTCAAGGGGTCAGAACATGAAGCATTTCTTGCTCGGCGTGGTGGCGCTTGCGCTGATCGCAGGCGGCGTCGCTTACGCATTCCGCGGTGACATCGCGGTCGCGTTGATGAAGCGCACGCTCGACACGAATTTCGCGGTCGACGCGCTCGCCGAACTGCCCGACGGATTGCACATCGGTCTCTGCGGCGCAGGCGCCCCAATGCCATCGGCTGATCGAAGCGGACCTTGCGTGGCGATCATCGCGGGCAAGCGGTTGCTGATTATCGACGCCGGCACTGGTGGGGTCCGCACGTTGGCCCGCATGAGACTGCCGCCCGGTAAGATCGAGCGCGTGCTGCTCACGCACTTCCACTCCGACCACATCGACGGCCTGGGCGAAATGATGCTGCAGCGCTGGGTCGGCGCCTCGAACACCGCACCACTACCGATCCATGGTCCGACGGGCGTCGAAACTGTGGTCGACGGTTTCAACACGGCCTACACGCTCGATAAGGGCTATCGCGTCGCTCACCACGGCCCACAATACGTCCCACCCTCAGGCTTCGGCGGCGTAGCAGTGCCGTTCGTGCTCGGTGACAACGGCGAAGCCCTCGTGCTTGACGACGGCGGCCTAAAAATCGTGGCGTTTAAGGTGGACCACGCGCCGATCGAACCTGCGGTCGGCTACCGCATCACCTACAAGGGCCGCGTTGCCGTTATCAGCGGTGACACGAAAGCGTCAGGCGCGGTCGAGGCTCAAGCGAACGGCGCCGACCTGCTCGTGCACGAAGCTCTGTCGCCAAAACTCGTGGGTATGATCGGCGACGCTGCCAAGGCTCGCGGTCAACCGAACATCGCCAAAATTATGCACGACATTCTTGACTACCACACGACCCCGGAAGAGGCCTCCGGCATCGCGTCACGTGCAAAGGTGAAGGCGCTGCTGCTCTATCACATCGTCCCACCGCTGCCGCTCTCGGCGCTGGAGGGACCATTCTTAGGACGCTCGCGAGAGATCTTTACGGGCCCGCTCTATCTCGGCCATGACGGCGACTTCGTCACCATGCCGGTGGGATCGAAAGAGGTTCGCTTCACGAATCGTCTCTAACAAAAAGGGAGGGGCGCCGCAGGAGGGAACTGCGGCGCCCATCTCGGCTAGCGGGCGTAGACGCGGACGAATGCGCGAGATCCGCGGAACCAACCGAGCGTTTCGTAAGCCATGCTCACCGCGCGAATGTCGCGACGGTTGCCGCGCAGATCAATGGCGCGCGTGCATTGACCCGGGGGCAGCACAGCTCGCACCGCCAGATCCTGTTGACCGCCGTTGTGGAACGCGACATCGAGGTCATAAAAGCGGATGGCGCGCTGATAAGCGCAAATCTTAATCTGCGCATAATGACGGTGGCCATACGCGGGAACGACATCGCGCTCAGCACGCTGGCTTACGGCGCGCGAACCGAGCAGGTCCCACGCGGGCGACCAGGGGGGCGGAGCGGCCGATGCCGGAGCAGCCAAGCCGGCCGCAAACAAAACGCTGGCAAGTGCAAGTTTAAGTTTCATGACAACCTCCTGAGTTTTCCAAGACCGGATGGCATTGCGTTGAATGTCATCTTCAGCGTTGAGGAGTTTGCCGTTCCGATCCTGAAAGGAACGCGAACCTGTCGTTCAGGCGAGGTTCATTCATCAAACGAAAAACGCCGCGAAAACCTAGGGTTCCGCGGCGTTCGTATTCGGTCGCACAAGATGAACGACGTGACCGGCGTTACTCGGCAGGCTGCATCACAGCCTTAGGCCGCTTGTCGTCACGCGCGAGCAATCTCAAGATCGGCGACAGCACAATGAGGCCCGCACCGATCGCGGCGCCATACATGCCGATTTGCTGAAACACCTCTACATAGGTCTGCAACGCTTTCCCCGGATCGAGCACTTGGCCGGCGACCGTTTCGGTCGCCGTCAGTTGCGCAATCCACGCGCCGATTGTCTGTGCCCACGACGACGCGAGGAACCACGTCGCCATGATCGTCGATGCGATTCCCGCCGGAGCGAGTCGCGTCATCTGCGACAAGCCGACGGGCGAGATGAAGAGTTCGCCGGTCGTGTGCAACAGGTAGGTGAGGAACAAGAATATCATCGGCACTTTAAAGCTCGCGTCCGCGAATTGAGTGCCCCAGACCAGAACATAGAAGCCGGCCCCGACTTGGATGAGCGCCAGGCCGAACTTCAGCACTGGATTCGGATCGAGATTGATACGCCCAAGACCCGCCCACAGCGCGGAGAAGATCGGCGCCAAAATCAGGATCAT
This sequence comes from Micropepsaceae bacterium, assembly GCA_044220975.1. Lineage (GTDB taxonomy): Bacteria > Pseudomonadota > Alphaproteobacteria > Micropepsales > Micropepsaceae > SZUA-430. Next base: position 153,942 of record JBGAPZ010000001.1, read on the forward strand.
GCCTGCGTTGAACGATTGCGTCTGTGCTGCTGTCATCTGGACGCCGAAGAACGTCAGCTGCGTGTTGCGCTCGGCGAATTGGTTGAGCGACGACCCTGCTTGCTCAAACAAAGTCCAAAACACTGTCGACGCCGCGACCAAGATTAGCGCGAGTATGATCCGTTGCGCTTCGACGAACGTGCACTGCGTCACCATAAAAACAAGCAGGTAGAGCAGCACGAGCACTGATGCGATCGCGAGCAAGGTCTCGACCCAGGGCGGTTGTTGAACGACCAGCCAGACAAGACCGACGCCAATGAACCCCAGGAGGTAGAGCGACCACTCTGTGTTGATGGGCCCCAAAGCTGGGCGCTTGAGCAACTCTGGGTTCGGCGGTTCCCCCTTGCCTTCGAGCCACGGTTTGCCAAGCCAAAAGACAAGGAATCCAGCGAGCATGCCGATGCCGGCCAAGCCGAAGCCGTAGCTCCAACCGTATTTCGTTCCAAGGTAGCTACACAGCAGCGAGGCCCAGAACGCGCCAAGGTTGATGCCGTAGTAGTAGAGCGTGAAGCCCGCATCGCGTCGCGGGTCTGACTCTGTGTAGAGCTGACCTACGATCGTTGAGATGTTCGCCTTCAAGAAACCGACGCCCATAATGATGAGTGCGAGAGCGAGGTAGAAAACATCCTTATAGAGTGACGGACCGTCGATCACGCCGATCTCGTATCCACCCTTGGGCAGGATCGCGGGAAGGGGCGCCCCTCCTGGAAGGCCTTTGATCTGAAATCCACCATCGGCGCTCGCGCCGAATTCGTAGGGTTGGCCGCCCACGATGATGCGGGCCTGCTTCTCTCGTCTGCTGCGCGGGCGCACCTTCGAACGCCATCATGCCGTGTCCGGCCACCAATAGCAGCGCACCGAACATGATCGCCTTGCGGGTTCCCAGGAAGTAGTCGGCGAGCAGCCCGCCAAGCAACGGCACCAGATAGACCAGCGATGTGTAAGCGCCGTACTGCCCTTGCGCGACCGTGTCCTTAAACAAGAACTGCTGCGTCATGTAGAAAACGAGGATGCCGCGCATGCCGTAGTAGGAGAACCGCTCCCACATCTCAGCGAAGAACAAAATGAACAAGCCTTTTGGGTGTCCACGGGAGAGCTGCCACAGCACCGGTATGCCGCTCAGGACCGTGACGACGGCACCAACGTAAAAGAGAGTCATGTCCATCAGCAGTGTTTCCCTTGAACCGATCCCGGTTAGGCCGGGAAAAGACCATGGGGCCCACGATTTCACAAGCGCAGCGCAACAAACTGACTGCGAGGTGTTGCCGTCAGTCCCAGGACTTCCTTAACGCGGCGAAGGCTTCCGCGGGAGTTCGCCCGTCTGGCGCAAAAAAAGCAGGCCGATGAACAAATCGCTGAGCGTTTTCACAGCCACGAGCGCGGCCAAGGCCCAAACCGGCGATCCCATCTCATCGATCAAAAACCCACCCAAGATCACGGCGATGTGCAGCGCAAAAACGCGCGGGTAGGGCTCCATCATCATTTCGCTCGGAACGCGCCCCTTGAACCCCTCACTGTAAGTGGCATCGAGCACAAGCTGCACCGCCTGCCACAAAGCAATCGAAAGGGCCGGCAAAATCAGGTGACCGCCGGCGAGCGCTTTTGCCAATCCACCCGAAACGATCCCGAAATAGATGACGACAAAAATGCCGTGCACGAACGTGAACATGCCGTAGTGCAAGATGAAAAAGATGGTGCTGGACCGGCCGTCAGGCACCTTGTTCGTGCGCGTTGCAATGGCGAGGCGCACCGCATGGGCGACCCCGACCGCCACATTCTCGAGCCAATAGAGGAGGAGGACCTCGAATACACTCCAGCCAAACCAGAGCACGCCGACCAGCGGGATGGAGTTAACGGCAAGCGTGCCCAGAATCTGCAACAAGCGAAACATCGAGGCTTGATAGGGGATCGCGGCCGAAGCGCCAAGCAGCGCACGCCGCTTGCCGGAACCTTGCCTTCCAACTAGGTTTCGACTGTTCGCAATTGCACAAATAGGATCAGCAGATGCTTGGCCGCCTGAACCACGTCGCCATCGCCGTCCCCGACATTGCAGCGGCCGCGGAGATTTACCGCTCCACATTTGCGATGGGCGCCAAGGTATCGAAGCCGGTGCCGCAACCCGACCACGGCGTCACCACGGTCTTCGTAGAGTTACCGAACACAAAGATCGAGTTGCTTGAGCCCCTCGGCGACAATTCCCCGATCGCGAATTTCCTGAAGAAGAACCCGTCGGGCGGCATCCACCACGTCTGTTACGAGGTCGGGGACATCTACGCCGCGCGCGACCAAATGATCGCGAAAGGGGCGACGATCACGGGCACCGGCGAACCAAAAATCGGTGCACATGGAAAGCCGGTGGTGTTTATGCACCCCAAGAATTTCAACGGAACTCTGATCGAACTCGAGCAAGTTTGACCTGAAGCCATGGGTATTGCCGGATCTTTGATGGTGATCGCGATTGCTTGGTGGCTCGCATTCTTCCTGCTGCTGCCGGTCGGCGTGCGCTCGCAAATTGAAGAGGGAGACGTGCTGCCGGGCAGCGAGCCTTCCGCGCCAACCGCACCAAGGCTGTGGTTGAAGGCTTTCTGGGCGGTTGTGATCGCGCTGGCGTTTTGGGGCGCGCTCTATTGGCTCATAGAAATGTCCGGCATCTCGATCGAGGACATTCCAGTGCCCTCTGGCCTAAGTTGGAATTAACCGAGCGCGCGAATTTGCGTATGACACTTCGCCTTTTCGGCTAAGCGCCCGCCGCATTGACCATCGCAAGTGCGCTTTCTGCTCACCACTCTCCGCTTTTCCATGCATTCCCCCATGTTCGAACCGAGAGGGGGAATTGCGCACGGAACGAAATTTCGCGACAGTCGTTATGAGCCTGTTGCGGCCCGGGAACCGGTATGTTTTGGCGTCTAATTCTTGCTCTGGTTGTCGTGCTTTGGGTGAGCCCTGCGTGGGCGGACCAGACTTGGCGTGTGACCAAGCCGGAATGGACGGCCGACGACGAGCGCGGCTACTCGGCATTCGTCCAGCGCATCGGCGAGAGCAACTGCGAAACGCCGGACGACTGCATCAATTCGGATGCCAATCCCTATCGCGGCACCGATGGCCGCGGCATTAGCTTCAACGCTGACTGCGCGGACCTCGTCTACATGTTACGCGCTTACTATGCGTGGAAGAACGGTCTGCCCTTCACGTTCGTGAATGGCGTTTCGCCGCGCGGCGGTGGCGACGTGCGATTTTCGCCGAAAGGCAATCGCGTCGGCGGCCGTTCGAATGTGACTGGCGGCGAGAGCGGCCGCGCTGTCATCAACTGGATTAAGGACGCCGTCTCTTCGGCGACCTATCGCATCGGCCCCGACATCGACGAAAACCCAATCACCGATCTCTACCCGGTGAAGGTCCAGCCGGGGTCCATTCGCCCCGGCACTGCAATTTACGACGTCAATGGGCATGTCGCGCTCGTGTACAAAGTCGGCGAAGATGGCCGCGTCTTCTACATGGACGCCCATCCCGACTACACGCTGACGCGCAGCGTGTTCGGTGCGCAGTTCGGGCGCGATTCGCCGGCGATGGGTGCTGGCTTCAAGAATTTTCGACCGATCCGCTTTGACCGCGGCCGCATCACAATCGCCAAAAACAACCAGATCGCCGACTATTCGACCGAACAATTCTACGGCAACGTAAACCCAAGCCCGCGCGACGACTGGCGCGCCGGCAAGTTCGCCTACAACGGGCTCGAAGTGGGCTTCTACGAATACGTTCGCATCGCCATGGCTGGCGGCAAGACGAGCTTCAATCCGGTCGCCGAACTCAAGGCGACGATGAAGACGATGTGTAACGATCTTTACGACCGCCAACGTTTCGTCGAAATGGCGATTGAAGCGCGTATCGATCGCAAGCCGCATCCCGAACGCCTGCCGCCGAACATTTACGGCACCGACAATATGGAGTGGGAAATCTACTCCACGCCCTCGCGCGACGCTCGCCTCAAGACCGCGTTCCGTGCATTCCGCGAAGATATGGATCGCTTGATCGGCATGTGGATGAAGCGGGACGAACGCATTTCTTACGACGGCCTGAATTTAAAGGAAGACCTACAGCGCGCTTACCAGTACAGCTCGGACATCTGCACCGTCGTCTACACGAACTCCGCCGGCAACCGCGTAACTCTTCACTATGGCGACGTCGTCGAGCGTCTGTTCCGCCTGTCGTTCGACCCTTACGATTGCGTCGAACGTCGCTGGGGTGCAGTTGCGCCCGAAGAACTCGCTTCGTGCCATAACCCGCCCGCAAAGAACCGCTGGTACGAAGCGATGCAACGGCTACGCAATCAAATCGATCGCACCTACGACGCGCGCATGGATTTCACCGCGAAGGACTTGGAATTGCGAGTACCTGGGTCGGGAGCAGACACCGCACCCGATGTCGATCTGAAACGCACGATCGACAATATGGGGTATCGCACGCCGATAACGACAATGGCGCCGCCGGGCTACTGACAGCATAGTAAACGCGGCTCACCTGTAATCTTCGCTGGGTATCGCGTGGCGCAAAGCTTCATGCAACATTCCCCGCAAGGGGGAAGACGTCGTGGGGGATCGGCCGTCTAGCGCCGCCAATTTGCGCGGCATCTTTGCCATGTTGGTTTCGCAGGCGCTGTTCTTGATGAGCGACAGCATTGTGAAGCTTGCAGGCGAAACGCTGGCGCCCAGTCAAATCATGGCCGTGCGTGGGATGATGGCAGTCTACCTCGTCGGCGCGATCCTCGCCGCAACGGTCAGTTGGCGAAAATGGTACATGGTGCTGCGTCCACTCGTGATCGTTCGCGCGATTATTGAAGGCGCGGTCGCAGTGTTCTTTCTCATTTCGCTGCCGCATCTCCAGCTCGGCCAAATCACGGTCATCTCGCAAGTAACGCCGTTGATCCTCACCGTGATGTCGGCCGTACTGCTCGGTGAAAGCGTCGGCCGTGCGCGCTGGACCGCCGTCGCGATCGGATTTCTTGGCGTGGTTCTTGTTGCGCAGCCGACGACGCAAGGCGTCAGCATTCACGTCGTCGGCGCGCTGATCATGGCACTCCTCGTGGTCGCACGCGACCTCGTCACCCGTTACATCGGAGCGGACGTACCGACCGGAGTTGTGACTTTTTCAAGCACCGTCGTCGTTTGCCTCATGGGTTTCGCCGGCCTCGAAACCCAACCGTGGGGGCATCTAGCGACGAACAGTGCCACGCTTCTCGCCGCCTCCGCGGTATTGGTCACACTCGGAATCGTTTTCGTGGTAATCGCCTTTCGGGACGTCGAAGTGTCGGTCGTGTCGCCGTTCCGCTACTCAGCGGTCGTGTGGGCAACACTCTACGGCTATCTGCTTTGGAACGAACGCCCAAACGACCTCGCCATCGTCGGCACCGCACTCATCGTGGTAGCGGGCCTATTCGCGATGCAGAGCGAAGCCAGAGCCCTTCGCAACCGTGGCTAACTTGCGTAAGGTAGAAGCCACCGATGAGAGTAGCGCCCCATGAGCGACTCGAACACGCGCCCGAAACCGAGATTGTGGTTGGGTGTTGTTGCGGTCTTGCTGTCCTTTGGGCTCATGGTCGCCATTGTGTTCTTGGCCGTGATGCCCACGCTGCTGTGGGTCGCAAGGGAAAACCTGCTCCCTGTACGGGAGCACTTCTATGTGCTGGCGATCGCGATGTTTGCGGGGACCCTCGTAGTCGCTTCGTTTGTTGCAAGAGTGATTGTCTGGGGGCGTTCGCACACCGCCGAGCAGCAAGAGGCGAACCAGCTACGCCATGCCGAACTATTTGGTCCCAAGTGGTTCTATGAATACCTGCGCGATATGACCGCAGAAGATCGCGCGCGGTACGACGCAATCGGTCGATGGACGACAAGGATGTTCGTCCTGAGCGCGCTTTTGGTGATACCCGCGGGGATTCTTCTCGATCGAGGCGTGCTTTGGATCATTATTCCCGCTGTTCTTGGCATTGGGCAGTTCTGCATGTACTTGCACGCCCGTTCCGTCGCGCGGCGGCACCCTAGATAGTTCGAAGTCATGTATTGTCGGTCCCCATGCGATTCCGCATCGCCTCATTCAACGTCGAAAATCTGACCTTGCCGGACGTCCGTTATTACGACCGGCTCATGGACACACGCGAACAATACGATACGAAGGTCAACTGGATTGCTTCCATCTTCAATCGCGCCAAGCCGGACATCGTCGGCGTCCAAGAAGTGTGGTTCGACGAAGCTCTCGTTGATGCAGCTAAACGAAGCGTCCACTTTGCACGCGGCGTGAATATCGCCGCTCCCAGCGCGAACCGCACGGACAACCTCATCGGTCACGTAGCAAAGCGCCCGCGCGTGGCTTTGCTGTCGCGCTTCCCGATCAAGACGGTGTCGAGCACGATCGCGTTTCCGCCGACCGTCGACTTGACGATCCCTCTTCGCGTCGACGGTGGCGCGATCAACCAAGTGCCTGTCGTCGTGCCGCAGTTTCAGCGGCCTGTCCTGCGCGCCGTAGTCGACGTTAACGGGCTCGACCTGATCGTCTATGTTACGCATTTGAAGTCCAAGGGCCCCCTGATCCGCGAAGGTGAGAACGGCGACGATCCGTTTGCTGTCTCACTCGGCCAAGCCCGCGCCACGATCGTGCGTGCGGCCGAGGCGGCTGCACTACGTCACCTGATCCTGGCCGACCTGAAAGAAACGAAGAAGCCTGTCATCGTTCTTGGCGACCTGAACGATACGCCCGACGCGGCCAGCACCCAGATCGTGCGCGGTCCGACGCCGCACAAGCATATGGATGGCGAAGAAAAGAGAGCCTTTTGGGACGTTACCCTCTACTCGACCTTCCGCATTGCTCTTGAGCGGAGTCCATCGATCCACACACACATCCACGACGGCGAGCGCGACATCCTCGACCACATTTTGGTCTCCGAGGAATTCTACAGTCGCAACCGGTCCCGCATCGGCGACGTCGTGCGTCATGAGGTCATCAACGACCACCTGAGCGACAGTCCCGGCGACGTTTGTCCCCCGGGGGCTTCGGACCATGGCGTCCCCATCGCGGAAATCAGCCTCTCGCAACTGGCCCCCTACACGAACCGGTGAGTTGCGGGGCAGGGGAGGCCTCGCCTAGGGTCGCGCGCCGCAAGCCCTGGGGAGTCGCATGAAACTCACGTCCGCCGCAGCCATATCAGCGCTCGCGTTGTTCGCCGCTGCCTGCTCCGAATCTTCAACGACAACAAAGGCGCCTGAGGCACCGACAGCGCTAAAGGTCGAACCCTTAAAGTTCACAGAACGCACGCTCGCGAATGGCCTCAAGGTTTACGCGATGCCGGATCCGAACACCGCGAACGTCTCCGTGCAGGTTTGGTACGACGTCGGCTCCAAGGACGATCCCGTCGGCCGTTCAGGCTTCGCGCATCTCTTCGAACACATCATGTTCAAGGCCTCGCGCAACATGCCGCCCGAAACGCTCGACCGGCTGACCGAAGATGTTGGCGGCTTCAACAATGCGTCCACCTACGACGATTTTACAAACTACTACGAAGTCGTGCCCGCGAACCATTTGGAGCGTGTACTCTGGGCGGAAGCCGACCGCATGGGCACGCTCGTCGTCGACGACAAGATCTTCAAGTCCGAGCGTGACGTGGTGAAAGAGGAATACCGTCAACGCATCCTGGCCTCGCCCTACGGCAAACTCTTCGGCCTATATCTCAACCAAGCGAACTTCGGCGTGCACCCGTATGGCCGCCCTGGCATCGGCTCGATCGAAAACCTCGACGCGTCGACTGTTGCCGACGTGCGCGCGTTCCACGCGACGTACTACCGCCCTGACAACGCCATCCTCGTCGTCGCCAGTAATTTCGATCAGGCGCAATTCGACAAATGGGTCGATCAGTACTTCGGCCCGATTGCGACACCGAAGCGTCCAATCCCGCGCGTGACCGCCGTTGAACCTGCGCGTTCCGCGCCGAAAGATTTCACGGTCTACGAGCCGAACACGCCATTGCCGGCGGTGGCGATCTCGTTCCCGCAGCCGAATTCGTTGAGCCCCGATCTCGCAGCGCTCACCGTGCTCGACGCGATCCTGGCGAAGGGCGAAAGCTCACGCCTCTATCAGTCGCTGGTCTATACGCAACAAATCGCCGCTCAAGTGTTCACGAACCTGGAGGCGACTCGCGATCCAGGCGCCTATACGGTCGCTGCAGTGTTGAGCGAAGGCAAATCCGCCGAAGACGGCGTCAAGAGCCTGATGGCCGAAATCGCGAAGATGCGCGACACCCAGGTGACCACCGCCGAACTTGCCGAAGCCAAGAACGAACTCGTCTCTGAAACTCTGGAAGGCCGCGAGACCGCGTTCGGCAAGGCGAACGAACTGGCGAATGCCGTCATCCGCTTCCGCGACGGAAAATACGCCGACAAACTGCTTGCAGATGTTCAGGCGGTTACCGCAGCCGACGTGCAACGGGTCGCCAAAGCGATCCTCGACGACACCAAACGAGTGACGATCCGCTACCTCTCCGAGGAAGGAAAACCCAAGGACGCGAAGGGCGACGTGATCGCGACGGCGACGACCGTCCAGGCGCAAAAGCTCGACATCCCCGCAAACGAAATCCCGACGTTCACGCTCGCCCCCGAAGCTGAGCGCGCCAAACCGCCAGCACCGCAAGCGCCCGTCTCGGCGAAGTTGCCGATCCCTGGCGAACAGCGCCTCGCGAATGGCATGCGCGTCATCGTCGCCGCTAAGCGCGACGTACCGATCATCAGCGCCGAACTGCGCGTGCTCTCGGGCTCAAGCAGCGATCCGGCAACACGCGGGGGCATTGCCGCCCTTACGGCCGACGTCATGACGAAAGGCACGAAGACCCGGAGTGCCACGGACATTGCGCGCCAGATCGAAGCTCTGGGCGCCTCGCTGACCGCAAGCGCCGGCGCAGACAGCTCAGGCGTCTCACTGGAAACCCGCGCCGACCGCGTCGGCGAGGCCATGGCGGTCATGGCCGACGTCACGCGCAACCCCGCCTTCGCCGCCGAAGAAGTCGAACGTCAGCGCCAACAGACGCTCGACGGCCTTCAGGTCGCCCTGCGCCAGCCCGGCCAAATCGCACGCTTCGCGATGACGCGCGTGCTGTTCGGCACTGGTCCCTACGGTAGCGTCGCATCGCCGAAAAGCGTCGCCGCGATCAAGTCCGCCGATCTGACCGCCTTTCACCAACGCGACTGGCGTCCCGACAACGCGCTGCTCGTGATCTCGGGCGACGTGTCGCTTGAGGACGGCGTAAAGCTCGCCGAGAAATATTTCGGCGACTGGAAGCAACCACCAAACCCCGCAGGCACCGAACCGGATGCGAAGATGGCGGCAAGTGGCACCCGCACCATCGCAATCGACCTGCCGAAGTCGGGCCAGGCAGCCGTGAGCTTCGGCATGTTGGGCGTGCCACGTACGGCGGAAGAGTACTTTCCGGCGCTGGTCGCGAACTCCGTTCTCGGCGGCGGCTACTCGGCGAGGCTGAACCAAGAGATCCGCATCAAACGCGGACTCTCGTACGGCGTCAGCTCCGGCTTCCCGGCGCGCGAGGGTCTGGGCCCAATCATCGTGCTAGCGCAAACGAAGAACGAGTCCGCGGTCCAGGTCGTCGATCTCATGAGCCAAGAACTAACGAAGATCATGAGCACCGACGTGCCCGTAGCCGAACTCGGCGCACGCCAGGCGAACTTGATCGGCTCCTTTGGCCGCGACGTCGAAACGGCGTCCGGCCTCGCCGATCAACTGGCGACACTCGCAACTTTCGGTATCCCGCTCGAAAAGCTCACGACCTACGTCGCTGACGTTTCGGCTGTGACACCGGTATCCGCCAAAGAAGTCGCGGCCAAACTGTACAACCCGAAGAACGCCTCGATTGTTATCGTCGGCGACGGCGCCGTCTTCTTCAACGCACTGAAGAAGAAACGGCCCGATGTGGTCCGCATCCCAGTCGATAAGCTGAATCTGGACAGCGCCACCCTGCAATAGGCCAGCGCCGCCACAGAAATGCCGTCAAGCAAGGAGACTCTCAAGGCACACCCTGGGAGTCTTTCTCGTGTCCGCATTCCGCACATTGTCGATCGCCATCGTCATCGTCGCGTCTCATGCAACGGCGCACGCTGGCGCGCCGCGATCTGCCACCACGGTCCAGTTGATCACCAACCCGACCACGCAGATGGTGTTCGCGGTACCGAAGCGCGGCCCGTTGAAGCTGCGCAAGTTGGACATGGACGGAGCGCATTTTGCCGGACGCATCAAGCTCTCCGGCACGTACGTATACGGGCGCAACAGCTCATACGTCTCGGACGGCTACACCACCAAACCCGACCTTCATTTCATTCCCGATCCCGCATCGCGTGCGCTGCTTCCCTATCTGAAAGAATATGGCCCAGTGCGCGGCGTCTACTTTTCAAATGGACGGTCGTTCCTGAAAACTGTCCTCTCGTCATCGACGATCGCAAAGGTGGACGCGCTCAAGATCAAATCGGTAACCGGCAAGCTCACCGTCATTGTCGACCGGTTCGAAGCAACGGCCGTTTGCGACTCCCCGGTCTATACCGTCCGCTTCTTGCGCGTCGTCCAACCGCACGAGATGGTGGCAAGCAATAAGCTGGCCCAACCAATCGGCTGCGGCTGAGCCTAAAATCCCGGATTTGCGTGGGCCTTTCGAGGTCGGTAGAACTGTCTTTTCCGGAAAACCAGAGAATCACACAGCCCCGATGCGCGTATCCCGCTCCTTCATGCCTCTGCTGCGCGAGACGCCGGCCGAGGCCCAAATCGTCTCCCATCGCTACATGCTGCGCGCGGGAATGATCCGCCAGCAAGCGGCCGGCATCTATTCGTGGCTACCACTCGGGCACCGCGTCCTTCGCAAAATCGAACAGATCGTGCGCGAGGAGCAAAACAGGGCAGGGGCGATCGAACTTCTAATGCCGACGCTGCAGCCGGCAGACCTGTGGCGTGAAAGCGCACGCTACGACGCCTACGGCAAGGAAATGCTCCGCATCAAGGACCGCCATGAGCGCGATTTGCTCTACGGCCCGACGAACGAGGAAATGGTCACCGACATATTCCGTTCGGCCGTCCGGTCGTACAAAGATATGCCGCGCATCCTCTATCACATCCAATGGAAGTTTCGTGACGAGATCCGCCCGCGCTTCGGCGTGATGCGTGGGCGCGAGTTTCTGATGAAGGACAGCTACTCCTTCGACATCGACGCAGCCGGAGCACGCCGCGCCTACAACAAGATGTTCGTGGCCTATTTGCGCACGTTCGCGCGGCTGGGCCTGAAGTCGGTACCCATGAAGGCCGACACCGGCCCAATCGGCGGTGACCTCAGCCACGAGTTCATCGTTCTGGCCGACACTGGCGAAAGCCAGGTCTATTGCCACAAAGACCTCGTCGATATGGCAGTGCCCGAGAACGTCGACTTTGACGGCGATCTGGATCCTTACATCAAAGAGCGCACGTCGCTCTACGCTGCGACAGATGAGAAGCACGACGCCGAAGCCTTCGCGAAAATACCAGCCGACAAACAACTCGCCGCGCGCGGCATCGAGGTCGGTCACATCTTTTATTTCGGCACCAAATACTCGAAACCGATGAATGCGAAGGTCGCGGGGCCAAATGGCGAAGACGTGCTGGTCGAAATGGGCTCCTACGGCATCGGCGTGTCGCGCCTACTCGGCGCCATCATCGAAGCAAGCCACGACGACGCAGGCATAATTTGGCCGGAGAGCGTCGCCCCGTATCGGGTTGGGCTTATCAGTTTGAAGCCCGACGACCCGAAAACCCGGCAGGTTTGCGAGGATCTTTACCAAAAACTCGGCGCGGCCGGGGTCGAAGTCCTATATGATGACAGCGATGAACGGGCAGGGGCGAAGTTCTCGACGTTCGACCTGATCGGGCTGCCGTGGCAGGTGATCGTGGGCCCTCGGGGCCTCGCGACCAATCAAGTCGAAATCAAGAACCGCAAGACCGGCGAACGCCAAACTCTTGCGCCTGAGGCTGCGTTGAATTTGTTCACCCGAAGGACTTGATGAACCGCGTCGTCGACGTTTCGCAGCAGCAGCAAGTGCGCGTAGCCCCACCGCGGCAGCGTCGAAGCGGAACGTCGCCGTTCTCTGCTTTCGAATTCATGCTTGCCGGCCGCTACCTGCGCGCACGCCGCAAAGAAGGTTGGATCTCCGTCATCGCGAGCTTCTCGCTGGCGGGCATCGCGCTGGGCGTAGCCACACTCATCATCGTTATGGCGGTAATGAACGGCTTCCGCGAAGAGTTGATGGGCAAGATCCTCGGCTTCAACGGTCACTTCGTTGTGCAGGGTTTGGGCCCCACCGTGCAGGGCTGGGACAACCTCGCCAACCGCTTGCGCCATATCCCCGGCGTCGTACGTGTGACCCCGCTGGTTGAGGGCCAAGCACTCGCGACGGCGGCAGGGGCGTCGCCTGGCGTTCTCGTGCGCGGCATTCGCAGCGAAGACGTCATGAACATGAAATTGGTGGCCGACTCGCTGAGCGAGGGCGCGATGCGACGCTTCCAAGCGAACGAGTCCAGCGTCCTCATCGGCGAACGCCTGGCCGATCAGATGGGGCTTCTGCCGGGCATGAACATCACCTTGACCGCACCACGCGGCAACGTGACCCCATTCGGCGTGACGCCGCGCCAAAAGCAATACACGGTCGCGGGAACCTTCAAGGTCGGCATGTCGGAGTACGACCAATCCGTGATATTCATGCCCCTGGCCGAGGCGCAAACTTATTTCAACCGAGGCAACGGCGTCACCGGCATCGAGGTGATGCTCGACGATCCCGACCGGGTCAACGAACTCCGGCCGAAGATCATGACGGCGGTGGGAGAAACTGCGCGCTTAGTCGATTGGCAGCAAGTGAACAAGACGTTCTTCGATGCACTTCAGGTCGAACGAACTGTGATGTTCCTGATCCTCTCGCTCATCATCATCGTCGCGGGCTTCAACATCATATCCGGCATGATCATGATGGTTAAGGATAAGACGCGCGATATCGCGATTTTGCGCACGATGGGCGCCACCTCCGGTACGATCCTGCGCGTGTTCTTAATGTCAGGCTCAGCGATCGGCGTGGTGGGCACGCTTGTCGGCTTCGTGTTGGGCTTCTTGTTCTGCACCTACATCGAAGAAATACGTCAGTTCCTGATTTGGGTGACGGGCATGAACCTGTTCCCCGACACGCTCTATTTCTTAAGTAAGCTACCCGCGAAGATGGAGGTCGACGAAGTCATTCTGGTTGTCGTGACCTCCCTTGTGCTCTCGATCCTTGCGACCGTCTATCCAGCCTGGCGCGCCGCAAAGCTCGATCCGGTGGATGCGCTGCGCTATGAGTGACGTATACACCTCGACCGAACCCACCATGACACGCACGGCGGCGCAAACCATGCCGACGCTTGCACTGCACGGCGTAACGCGCTCATTCGGCGAGGGCGAAGAGCGGATCGAAATCTTCCGCAACATCACCGGGCAAATCGTACCGGGCGAGATCGTGGCGCTCGTCGGGCCCTCGGGGTCCGGTAAGTCGTCGTTGCTGCACATCGCCGGTTTGCTGGAACCGCCGACAAGCGGTGTCGTCATTATCAACGGGCGCGACTGCTCGAAGCTCGGCGACGAAGAACGCACCGCTATCCGGCGCAACCAGCTTGGCTTTGTCTATCAGTTCCACCATCTGCTGCCTGAGTTCAACGCCGTCGAAAACGTCGCGATGCCGCAAATGATCGGAGGCCGTCGCAGTCGCGAAGCTGAAGTCGTCGCCACGCGTCTCCTCTCGATGGTGGGCTTGCAGCATCGTCTCACACACCGGCCCGGCAAACTCTCCGGCGGCGAGCAGCAGCGTGTTGCGATCGCTCGCGCACTCGCCAACCAACCGCGGCTCATTCTGGCGGACGAACCCACCGGCAACCTTGACCCGCGCACAGCTGACATGGTGTTCGCCGTCCTGGTCGATATTTGCCGCGCGCGTGGTGTTTCTGCCTTGATTGCGACCCACAATCTTCAAATGGCGGTCAAGATGGACCGCACCTGGCTGCTGCACGACGGCAAGCTGATCGACGCCGGCAAACTGAAACCTTAATCCATGGGCGCGCGGCGTGAACCAAGGCCGTTGGTAACCGGCGAGGCGGCAACTGCACTGCGCATCTTCTGTCACGGCGTGCATATGGCGCTGGTATTCTACGCATTGTTTGGGTGGTTGATCCCGAGCACACCATGGCTGCTTGCGCACCTGGTTTTCATTCCGGCGCTGATCGCGGTTTGGCTCACAAACAAGGGGGCCTGTCCGCTAAACAACATCGAAACGTGGATGGCGACCGGAACGTGGCGCAATCCGAACAATGCCGAAGAAGGCAGCTTCCTCGTGACCGTCGTCGAGCGTTACTTGAAAGTGCATCCCACGCAACGCCTGATGGACCGCATCACATACGGCCTAATGGTGCTTGTCTGGGCATTGTCGTGGGTGCATTTGCGGCTGTTGTAGGACCAAGCGAGAGTTTCCCCAAGTGACACCCATCCACCTGGTTGCGCATGGCCCGCCGGGCGGCCTTACATCCGGCTAAGGTCCCAACGAGGCGTCATGTCCGGTCACGCAAATTTCGTTCACTTGCGGGTTCACTCCGCTTTCTCTTTGCTTGAAGGCGCGATGCAGCCGGACGAGATCGCGCGGCTGTGCGAGCGGCATCGCATGCCGGCTGTCGCTGTCACGGACACGAACAATCTCTTCGGCCTCTATGACCTTACCGAAGCGCTGACCAAGGTCGGCGTTCAGCCGATCGTGGGATGTCAGCTTGAGCTGCACCTCGAAGGCGACGGCACGAAACGCAACGGTACGCACGCCCGCACAGGTCACGACGGCGTAGTCGCGGTCCTGGTGCAGTCGGAGAAGGGCTACGCGAACCTTATGAAGCTCGCGAGCAAGGCTCACCTCGACGGTAGTGTCGGCGAGCCACCGCACATCACCTGGGAGATGCTCGAGCTCTATCATGAAGGATTGATCCTGCTCACGGGCGGGCCCAGGGGTTTAATCAACAAGCTCATTGTCGACGGCCAAATCGAAGCTGCGAAGACATGGACGGAGCGACTTGCGTCTGTATTCGCAGGGCGCCTCTACGTTGAACTGCAACGCCACGGGCTCTCGGAAGAAGCCGTCGCAGAGCCGCATTTGGTGCAACTCGCCTATGCGCTCAACCTTCCGCTGGTCGCCACGAACGAACCATTCTTCGGGAAGAAAGATCTGTTCGAAGCGCACGACGCGTTGCTCTGCATCGCGGCAGGCTCCTACGTCAGCCAAGATGACCGCCGAAAGGAAAGCAGGCAGCACTACTTCAAATCGGCAGAGGAAATGACGACACTCTTCGCCGATGCGCCTGAAGCCATTGCTAACACGATAGAGATCGCCAAGCGCTGCGGCTTCATTCCAAAGAAACGCAGCCCCATTCTCCCGGACTTCGTACCCGCGTCGGGTCTATCCCCGGAAGACGAACTGCGCTCGCAAGCTGAACTCGGCCTGAAAGCGCGCCTCGCCGCAAGCGGCTTGTTCGCGGAAGAGAAAGCCTACTGGGATCGCCTAAAATTCGAACTCGACGTCATCATTCGGATGAAGTTCCCAGGTTATTTCTTAATCGTGTCCGATTTCATGAAATGGACGCGCGGGCAGGGAATCCCCGTTGGCGTCCGCGGTTCCGGTGCAGCCTCCGTCGTTGCGTGGAGTTTGCAGATCACCGCGCTGGACCCACTGCGCTTCGGACTTGTGTTCGAACGTTTTTTGAACCCCGAACGTATCTCAATGCCGGATTTCGATATCGACTTTTGCCAAGACCGGCGCGGCGAAGTCATCCGCTATGTTCAAGACAAATACGGCCACGACCGTGTGGCGCAGATCATCACGCTGGGAACTCTGCAAGCGCGCGCAGCACTCCGGGACGTGGGCCGCGTACTGCAAATGCCGCAAGGTCAGGTCGACCGCATCGCTAAGATGATCAAGATCCAACCCGGTCAGTCGGTCACGCTGCGTCAAGCAATTCAGCAAGAACCGCGTCTTCAGCAAATGGAGAATGACGAAGAGTCTGTCGCGCGCCTCTTTCAAATCGCCGGACAGCTCGAAGGCCTCTACCGACACGCCTCCACACATGCCGCGGGCGTCGTTATTGGCGATCGCCCGCTCGATGAACTCGTGCCGCTTTATCGCGACCCAAGTTCCGACATGCCAGTTACCCAGTTCGACTACGAGCAGGACGAGAAAGCGGGCCTCGTCAAATTCGACTTCTTGGGTCTCAAAACGCTGACCGTCATCGCCGAAACCGAGAAAATGATCCTCGAACGTCACGGGATCAAAGTGAAAGCCGAAGACGTCGCGTTCGACGATAAGAAGGCATTCGAAGCGCTGGGTAAGGGCGCGTCGACCGGCATCTTCCAGCTAGAATCAACCGGTATGCGCGACCTGTTGCGCAAGATGAAGCCCGACCGCGTCGAAGACCTGATCGCACTCGTGGCCCTCTATCGCCCGGGCCCGATGGACCAAATTCCTGTCTACATCGCCGTGAAGCACGGTCGCGAGAAACCGTTCTACCTGCACCCTGCGTTGGAGCCGATCCTGTCGGACACGCATGGCGTGATGACGTACCAAGAAGACGTGATGCTGATCGCGCGCGAGCTTGCCGGCTATTCGCTGGGCCAAGCCGACGAGTTGCGCCGAGCGATGGGCAAGAAGATCAAGGAACAAATGGCGGCGCACCGTGTCAAGTTCATCGAAGGCGCGGCCAAACAGAAAAACATCCCGGCCGACATCGCCGAACAAATCTTTCTCCAGGCTGAAAAATTCGCGGGATACGGTTTCAACAAGGCGCACGCCGCAGCGTACGCGCAGATCGCCTATCAAACCGCGTGGCTAAAGGCGAACTATGCGGTCGAATTTTTCTGCGCCTCAATGATCCTCGATATTGGTTCACCTGAGCGCCTCTCGATATTCCGTCAAGAAGCGGAGCGCATGGGCATCACCGTGCTGCCGCCCGACATCAACGCCTCGGCTGCGCTGTTCACTGCAAGCAGGCGCGCCGATGGCAGCGACGTCGTGCATTATGCGTTGGCCGCGATCCGCAATGTTGGCCGCGCAGCAATGGACCATGTGATCGACGTCAGGAGCACCGGCGGCAAATTCACCAGCCTGTTCGATTTCGCTCGTCGCGTGGACGCGAAGTACGTGAACAAACGCATCCTCGAGAACTTGGTCGCGGCAGGCGCGTTCGACAGCCTAAACTCGAATCGCGCTCAGGTGCACGCCTCGATCGACATGATGCTGGGCGAAGCATCGATCACCACCCGCGAACGCGAAAGCTCGCAAGTGAATCTGTTCGGCGAGGTCGAGACGACGCGTGACCGCGCCTTGCCGCAGGTCAACCAATGGGCGATGCCCGACCGTTTATCCCGCGAATTCGGCGCTATCGGGTTCTACATGTCCGCGCATCCGCTTGACGAATTCGCGCAAACGCTCGCGCGTCTGCGCGTTGTACCGTATGCCGAACTCGCCGCCGACAAGCGCCACGAAGATCGCGCTGTCACGCTAGCCGGCAGCGTCATCCGCCGCCAAGAACGCCGTACGCGCGACGACAAGCGTATGGCTCACATTGGGTTCTCCGATGCGTCGGGGATGTTCGAAGCCGTCGCTTTCGCCGAAACTCTGGCACAAGGCGGCCAGCACCTAGAGCCCGGCAAGTCCGTTGTTCTCGACGTTGCCACGCGTTGGGACGGCGACGACCTGAAACTCCAAATCCTGCGCGTGCAGGGTTTGAACGAAGCCGCGGCACAAACCGGTGCAGGTCTGCGTATCTTCATCGATGACCCAAAGCCGCTCGCAAGCATCTCCGAGCGCCTCAAGAACCAACAAGGCAAAGGCCTCGTCTCGCTCATTTTTCCGGTCGAGACGGGCGAGCGCGAAGTCGAACTGGAACTGCCCGGCCGCTACGCCGTCACCCCAGCACTCAAAGGTGCGATCCGCGTCGTGGGTGGCGTGCGCGAAGTTGAAGAGGTCTAAAACACCTCAGCTACGTTCTCTCGCAGCAGGGGATCATCGCTTCGGACCCGGTTCAAGAACGTGACGTTCACGCGCCGCGAGACGAACGTGTAGGGTATCCAGACCGAGGCCGCCACGATCGAGCGACCGATCTCGCGAACCGTCTCTGTGTCGAAGATTGTGCTCCACTCCGACGGCTGTCCAATCGCATCCATGACGTACTTCGTGACCACCGTGTCGCCGACGACAACCACAGTCGAAAAGCCAAGCATGCCCGCATAGCTTCGCGGGAAAAAACGATGCTTTCCAAAAAGGAGGAACAGGTTCGCGATCGCCCAAAGGATGACGACAACGTTGACGAAAATCTCGATCATGATGAACGCAGACAATGTGGGATGCAGCGCCGCGTAATCGATGCCCGCGTAGATCGGACCAAGTGAAGCGCCGGCCCGCAAAGGTGTTACAATGCATCCTATAGCGACCAGATAGAGCCAGCCGGCAACACCAAAGAGCGCATGCCGCTTGGCAATCTCAAGGGGGAGTGTCGTCCACGAACTGTTGCTTGCCATCGTTCAAATTGCCTTCGCGATACGGTCCATCGCTTCCTGGAGCCGCTCGGGCGCTTGGAAGAAGCAAAGGCGAATGAAGCGGTCGTTCTGTTTGTCGGTCTTCGGCCCGAACGCAATGCCGGGCGCGACGCCCACCTTTGCTTCTTCGAGAAGCCGCTTGGCGAAGGCAATGGAGTCCGTCATGCCTTCGACCGCGATGAAGGCATAGAACGCGCCTTCGGGCTTCGACCAACTCATGCGGTTGTGGCCCGCGATAGCTTTCTCGACGATCTCAAGCCCCGCCCGGCAGCGCTCAACCTGCCACGTAATGAAGTCGTCGCCCTTTGTGATCGCTTCCAGCGCGCCGTACTGCGCGAACACGGTCGCGCCTGTGTTGTTGTAGGCAGAAAGCTCCGCCATCTGCGAAGCGAGTCGCCGTGGGTGAATCAGCCAGCCGACGCGCCAACCCGTCATCGCCCACGCTTTGGAGAAGCTATTCACGACGAAGACATCGTCCTCGGGTTCGGCGATGGCGGCGAAACTCGGCGCCGGCTTGTCGTACACGATCGGCGTGTACACCTCGTCCGAAATGATGGCGATGCCGCGTTTACGCGTGAACTCCAGAATCGCACGCTGCTCGGCCTCGCTCATGATCCAACCGGTGGGATTCGATGGGGAGGCAAAAAAGATCGCCTTTGTGCGCGCGTCCGCACTATCGAACAGCCGCTGCAGGTCGAGAGACCAAGGTTCGCCGTTTGCGCCGCCGTTCAAACGGACGAAGCGTGGTGTCGCGCCTGAGCCCAGCACAGCCTGAAATATGTTCGGCCACATTGGCGAGATGATAAGAACGTTGTCGCCCGGCTCGCACACACATTGGAGCGCGATCTGCACGCCCATCATCGCGGCCCCGGGAACGGTGACTCGGCCGACCTCGATGTCGCGTCCAGATTGACGCGAGGCCCATTTGGTGATCGCTTCGCGCAGCTCGCCGATACCGCGCGTAAACGTATAGAAAGTCTTACCCTCGTCTAAGGCGCGCTTGGCGGCATCTCGGATGAAGGGCGGGGTGACCACGTCGCCCTCGCCGAACCAGAGCGGTATGATATCCGGGCGACCAAGCCCCAAAAACGACACCTCACCAATGCCGTTGCGCTCAAGGCCCAGGATGTTCGATCGAATAGCGGTCATAAGCCCCCGATTTTCGGCTGATTTGTCGCGTTTGCCCCAAGCTGCCGCCCTTGCACCCTCCAGCGCAACCCCCTAAAACCGCGCCCATTCCACACGCGGGCTTGGGTTGCCTGACCGTCATATGGCGGGCCGCCCTCCGGTGCTGAGCTTAGGCTTGGTGATAGTCCGCGGAGGTTCAACCGGTTAAGGAGACAAAGCCAGATGGCTTTACCTGACTATTCCATGCGTCAGCTTTTGGAAGCTGGCGTGCATTTCGGGCACCAGACACATCGCTGGAACCCGCGCATGCAGCAATACCTCTACGGCTCGCGCAACAAGATCCACATCATCGATCTGACGCAAACGGTGCCGTTGTTGCACCAAGCGCTGAAGACCGTCCGCGATGTCGTCTCGCAGGGCGGCCGCGTACTGTTTGTTGGCACAAAGCGCCAAGCGTCTGAAGGTATTGCTGACGCCGCAAAGCGCTGCGCGCAATACTACGTGAACCACCGCTGGCTCGGCGGCACGTTGACGAACTGGCAGACGATCTCGAACTCGATCAAGCGCCTGCGCGCGATTGAAGAGATCCTGAACGCCGGCGCTCAAGGTCTCACGAAGAAAGAAGCGCTGAACCTCACGCGCGAGCAGGAAAAGCTCGAACGCGCACTCGGCGGCATCAAAGATATGGGCGGCGTCCCCGACCTCCTGTTCGTGATCGACACGAACAAGGAAGCGATAGCCATCCAAGAAGCGAACAAACTCGGCATCCCGGTTGTGGCGGTCGTCGACTCGAACTCGAACCCGGAAGGCATCGCCTTCCCGATCCCGGGTAACGACGACGCCTCGCGCGCGATCGCGCTCTATTGCGATCTGGTAGCGCGCGCGGTCATCGACGGCATCTCGGCCGCGCAAGGCACGGCCGGCGTCGACATCGGTGCGTCGAGTGAAGTCCCGGCACAAGATCTGCCGAACTAGAAACGAATCGCGCGCGGCTCCAGGTCGCGCGCGGACCCACTCGAACGATTAGGAGTTCCCCCATGGCTGAAATTACAGCCACGATGGTCAAAGACCTGCGCGAGAAAACCGGCGCCGGCATGATGGACTGCAGAAACGCGCTGAACGAAACGAATGGCGATATTGAAGCAGCCATCGACGTTTTGCGCAAAAAGGGCCTCTCCAAGGCCGCCAAGAAAGCGGGCAACGTCGCCGCTGAAGGCCTCGTCGGGGTCGCGACGAACGGTGGCGTGGGTGCCGTCGTCGAAGTGAATTCGCAAACCGACTTCGTCGCGCGCAACGAAGAATTCCAAGCGATGGTCGCAAAGATCGCGCACCTCGCACTCGAAGCCGGCAGCAGCACCGACAAGCTGGGCGGCATGGCGTTCGGCGGGGGCAACACGGTCGCCGGTCAAGTTTCCGCGCTCTCCGGCAAGATCGGCGAGAAAATGGATCTACGCCGCACAGCGACGCTTGCCGCGTCTCCGGGCGTCGTTGCCACTTACGTGCACAACCAGGTCGCACCCGGCCTCGGCAAGATCGGCGTGCTCGTCGCGCTGAAGTCTTCGGGCGACCAAACGAAGCTCGCGGCCCTCGGCCGTCAGCTCGCGATGCACGTCGCCGGTACGCCGTTCCCGCCGCTCGCCATGAAGCCGGAGCAACTCGATTCGGCCGTCGTGGAACGCGAGAAGTCGATTTTCGCCGACCAAGCGCGTCAGTCGGGCAAGCCTGAGAACATCATCGCAAAGATGGTCGAAGGCCGCATGCGCAAGTTCTACGAGGAAGTCGTGCTGCCGATGCAGCCCTTCATCTTGGACCCGGATCGGACCGTCGGAACCGTCGTGAAAGACGCGGAAAAAGACGTCGGTGCGCCAGTGTCCCTGGAAGGCTTCGTGCGCTACGCCCTTGGCGAAGGCATCCAGAAGGTGGAAAGTGACTTCGCAGCCGAAGTCGCCGCCGCAGCGAAAGGCTAACCCCATAGGAACCGTGACCATGACATCAGCGCCGATCTACCGCCGGGTTCTGCTCAAGATCTCCGGCGAGGCGTTGATGGGCACGGGCAACTACGGCCTCGACCTCACCACCGTCGACCGCGTCGCTGGCGAAATCAAAGAAGCCAAGGCAATCGGCACCGAAGTGTGCGCCGTCATCGGCGGCGGCAACATCTTCCGGGGTTTGCAGGCAGCCGCCGCCGGCATGGAACGCGCGAGCGCCGACTATATGGGCATGCTCGCGACCGTGATGAACGCGCTCGCGATGCAAAACGCACTGGAACGCATCGGCGTCGACACCCGCGTGCTCTCAGCCATTCCCATGACGACGGTTTGCGAGCCCTACATCCGCCGCCGCGCTATCCGCCACATGGAAAAGGGCAGGGTGGTGATCTTCGCCGCCGGCACCGGCAACCCGTTCTTCACGACCGACACGGCCGCGGCACTGCGCGCAGCCGAGATGGGCGTCAATGCCCTGATGAAGGGTACGCAAGTTGACGGCGTCTATTCGGCCGATCCGAGGAAGGATGCGAAGGCCGAACGCTACAACAAGCTGTCCTACATGGACGTGCTGTCGCGTGACCTGAAGGTGATGGATGCCTCGGCGGTATCGCTCGCGCGCGAAAGCGGGATCCCGATCGTCGTGTTCAATATCCACGAAAAAATGAACTTTGTCCGCGTGCTGCAGGGCAAAGGCCTCAGCACGGTGATTTCGAACTAAAGCGCGCGAAGGCAAAAACTTCGCCGGGAGGATCGCATGGCGCAAATGAAACCGTTTGATCTCGACGACTTGACCAAGCGTATGAAAGGCGCGGTCTCGACGCTGAAACACGAATTCGCAGGCCTTCGCACGGGCCGTGCGTCGGTATCATTGCTTGATCCTGTACACGTCGACGCTTACGGAAGCCCGATGCCGCTGAATCAGGTGGCCACAATCAACGCGCCGGAACCGCGCCTGCTAACAGTCCAAGTGTGGGACCGCGGTCTGGCAATCGCTGTCGACAAGGCAATTCGTAGCGCCAGCCTCGGCTTGAACCCGCAAGTCGACGGCCAGCTGCTTCGTATCCCAATTCCACCACTGACCGAGGAGCGCCGCAAAGAACTCTCAAAGGTCGGCGCCAAATACGCTGAGGCCGCGCGCGTTGCGGTACGCAACATTCGCCGCGACGGGATGGAGCATTTGAAGAAGCTCGAGAAGGAGCATCAGATCAGCGAAGACGAGCACAAGAAGCAGCACGACCTGGTGCAAAAGGCGACCGACCAGCACATCAAGGAAATCGACGACGCGCTTGGCGCCAAAGAAAAGGAAATCATGCAGGTCTAACCGCCCGCTGATTCCCGATCCGATGTCGTCCCCGCCCGCAGAACAAGATCGCCCGAGCCCGCGCCACGTTGCGATCATCATGGACGGCAACGGGCGTTGGGCGTCGGCGCGTCACCTGCCACGCGTCATGGGCCACAGGGCAGGGGTCGCAGCCGTTCGTAACATTGTGCGCGCCGCGCCCGAAATTGGGCTCGAGTATCTAACGCTCTACAGCTTCTCTTCAGAAAACTGGAAGCGCCCGAAAGCTGAAATCAGCGATCTGATGGGCTTGTTGCGCTTCTACCTGCGCGACGACCTCGAAGAACTGCACCGAAACGGCGTCCAGGTCCGTGTCATTGGCGCTAAGCAGCAACTCGACGGCGACATCGTTGACCTCATCGAGCACGCGCACCAGCGCACGCGCGAGAACACCAAGCTGAAGTTGATCATCGCCTTCAATTACGGTGGCCAGGACGAGATCATCGAGGCTACGCGGCGCATTGCCGATGACGTGGTGGCAGGCAAGATAACGTCGGCGTCAGTGACCCGCGAATTATTCACGTCTTATCTCGCAACTGCTGGCATTCCCGATCCGGATCTCGTCATCCGCACATCGGGCGAGCAACGCTTGAGCAACTTCCTGATCTGGCAAACCGCGTACTCGGAGTTCGTGTTCACGAATACGCTCTGGCCCGATTTCGGCAAAGCGGATCTCGTCGCTGCCGTTCGCGAGTATCAGGCCCGCGATCGTCGCTTTGGCGGCCTAACAGCCGCAGCGGACGGGCACACGTGACGGCTGACGCGAAGCGCTCAAGTCTGTGGCCACGCATCCTCGCCGCCGTTGTCTTGGTTCCCGCGGCACTCGGCGCCGTTTATATCGGTGGTTGGGTGCTTGCCGTGTGGGTCGTCGCAGCAGGCGTTGCAATGGCTGTGGAGTGGAACGCCATCGTGCACCGCGAAAGAATCGGCTGGAGGCTCGGTTTCCACGTCGCCGCCCTAGCGGCATCTCAAGCCCTTGTTGCGCTCGGTCACGCCGATTGGGCGCTCGCAAGTATCTTGTTCGTGGCCCTCGTCGGCAACGCCTTGGCGCAGAGCCGCGAAGAGCGAGGCCTCTGGGTCGTGCTTGGCGTTCTGTACATCGCCGTTCCTTGCCTAGCGCTCGTCTGGCTGCGCGATCAGGCGCCTTATGGCATGAGCATGGTGATTTGGCTTTTCCTCGTAGTGTGGGCAACGGACAGTGCCGCCTACGTGGCCGGTTCCGCCGTCGGAGGCCCGAAACTCGCGCCCGCCATTTCACCGAGCAAGACATGGGCAGGCGCAGTCGCCGGCTTGGCAGCGGGAATTGTTGCAACCATTGCGTTCGCCCAATTTTTTGGCGGCACGGCTGACGCCAGGCTTGTTGCAGCGGGCGCTCTGCTCTCGCTTTTGACGCAGTGCGGCGACCTCGCAGAATCCTCGCTGAAGCGCACATTTGGTGTGAAGGATGCGTCTGATTTGATTCCAGGGCACGGCGGCGCTTTGGACAGGCTGGATGGAATGATCTTCGCGACTTTGGGACTTGCGGCCTATGTTGCTGCAGCGAACATGTCGCCGCTCGTTTGGATGGTGTCGTGAACAAAGGTCACGGTCGTAAAGTTACGATTTTGGGCTCGACGGGCTCAGTCGGGGTCAACACCGTTGACTTGATCGAACACCACAACGCTAAGACGCCTGGCAGCTATCGCGTAATGGCCCTCACCGCCAACACAAACGCTCACGAATTGGCAGTACAGGCGCGCAAGCTGCGGCCGGAATTTGTCGCTATTGCCGATGAGAGGCGTTACGCGGACCTCAAAGATGCGCTGTCAGATACAGCCATTGAAGTCGGTGCGGGAACTGGCGCCCTTGAGGAGGCCGCCGCACGCGATGCCGACTGGGTTATGGCGAGCATTGTGGGCGCGGCTGGACTGCGTCCAACGCTTGCGGCAGTGCGACGCGGCGCCACCGTGGCCCTGGCCAACAAAGAGTGCCTGGTTTGCGCCGGCGATCTATTCATGTCCGAAGTCCGCCGCGCCAAAGCAACGCTTCTGCCGGTCGATTCCGAACACAACGCTGTCTTCCAATGCTTCGAAGCTCACCACGCAACTGCCATCGAACAGATTACGTTGACGGCATCCGGAGGGCCCTTCCGTACGTGGACTGCCGCGCAAATGGATTCCGCCACGCCGGAGCAAGCCTGCAAGCACCCGAACTGGGATATGGGCGCGAAGATATCGGTCGATTCCGCCACGCTCATGAACAAAGGTCTCGAACTCATCGAGGCGCACCACCTTTTCGCGATTGCACCCGAACGATTATCGGTGATTGTCCACCCGCAATCGATTGTGCATAGCCTCGTTTCCTACGTAGACGGTTCAGTGCTCGCGCAACTCGGCAGCCCCGATATGCGCACGCCGATCGCCTATACGCTGGGCTATCCGGATAGAATTGAAGCACCAACCCGACGACTGAACCTGGCGGACTTTGGACAGCTTTCGTTTGAAGCACCAGACACTGTCAGATTTCCCTGTCTCGCTCTGGCACAGGACGCCTTGCAGCGGCAGGGGGGCGCACCTACCATCCTAAATGCGGCCAACGAAGTCGCTGTAGAGGCATTTTTGGCGCGGAAATTGGCCTTTTCAGGCATCCCACACCTCGTGGAATCGGTGTTACGGCAATGTGATGCGGGTGGCCGAACCCCTGCATCCGTCGGTGACGCACTTGAACTCGATCATCTCGCGCGAACCACGGCGGCACGGCTTCTGCCGAACTGAACCGTGAGGAAAAAACGAAGGGACGGAAACGATGGAATATCCAACGACAATTCTGGGATGGGCAGGCCTCGTCGGCTTCGGCGGACTTGGATTCGTCTTCACCATCACGCTTGTCGTTTTCGTTCATGAACTCGGCCACTTCCTCGCGGCCAGATACTTCGGCGTGAAAGTAGAAAGCTTTTCGATCGGCTTTGGCAGGGCGCTAGCAGGATTCACGGACCGCTACGGCACCTACTGGAAGGTGGGTTGGCTTCCGCTCGGCGGGTATGTGAAATTTTGGGGCGACGAAGGCGTGTCGAGCACCCCCGACCACGAAAAAATCGATCATGCATCGGCCGCCGAACGCGCGGGCTCATTCCACCACAAACCGCTTTGGCAGAAAGCGATCATCGCTTTGGGGGGGCCCGTCGCGAACTTCATTCTGGCCTTGGTCATTCTGACGGCCCTGTTCGCGATCAACGGGACCTCAGTCGTAACGGCGCAAATCGGAGCGCTGAGCAAAGGGGCGCCGGCGGAACTCGCCGGTTTCAAGATCGGTGACACGGTGATCGCCATCGACGGCAAGCCGGTCACCGAATTTCAGGACATCATTACGACTGTCGGCGTGGCCCAAGGACGCCAGCTGGTGTTTCGCCTACGGCGCAATGGCCAGGAGCTGAATATTCCGGTCACGCCGCAGCAAATTGAGAAAGAAGATCCGTTCGGCAACAAGGTGATGGACGCTGGCATCGGCGTTCGGCCCGTCACACCAGGAAAGATCGATCGCGTTGCGCCGGGGTCTGCGGCCGAACGGGCAGGGCTCAAAGCCGATGATATTGTCGTGCAAATCGACAAAACCCCCGTCGTCACATGGAAGGATCTCGCGACGGGTCTTCGTGCAGCAAACGGTCGGCCTGTTGAGGTCACCTTCTTCCGCGACGAACTCGATCCGAAACTGCAACGCAGCAAACTGAACAAAAAAGTCGTGACGCTCGCGCCGACGGGCCCGCTGTCGTCAGCGACCGACTCGGACCGCTTCGTCGACGAATCTGTGGGCCTCACAGCGACCGTTCCAGGTGCCCCTGAGTCTGAAACCATTGTAAGATTCGGCCCACTTGAGGCCGCATCTAGAGCCGCCAGCACCGTCTGGTTCATCGTAGTTAAGACGTTGTCATTTATCGGCCAACTCTTGACCGGCACCGGAGACTATCAGCAGTTGTCTGGCCCAATCGGAATCGCCCAGGTTTCCGGCCAAGTTCTAGTGTTTTTTGGTGTGGTCGCCCTCATCAACCTGGCGGCGGTGTTGTCCGTGAGCATCGGTTTACTTAATCTTTTTCCCATCCCGATGCTCGACGGGGGACATCTCCTATACTATGGCATAGAAGCTGTACGTGGGCGTCCTTTGGGGGAACGCGCGCAAGAGCTTGGGTTTCGGATCGGCTTCGCACTCGTTGTCGGTTTGATGCTTTTTGCGACTTGGAACGACATTACGAAGTTCAAGATGTTCTGAAGTGCTTGCCAGTTACCTAAGTTTGGGCCGCGGGGCGTACAAGAATGAAAAGAGTACTCGGAACGGCGTTGGCGCTCTTGGTCGCCCTATTGTTCGCCGTAGCGCCAGCCGTCGCTGAGCAAGCGGATGGTCCGGTTGTCACGCGCATCAACGTCGAAGGCAACCAGCGCATCGAAGAATCGACCGTTCTGTCGTACATGGTCGTTCGCGAAGGCCTCGCATACTCGCAGCAACAAGTTGATCAATCCCTAAAGACGCTCTACGCGACCGGCCTCTTCGCCGACGTTCAAATCCAGCAGTCGAACGGTGTCGTGACGGTGAAGGTGGTCGAAAATCCGATCATCAATCGCATCGCGTTTGAGGGTAACTCCAAGACCTCCGACAAGACGCTGACGCGACGAAGTTCAGCTGAAGCCACGCATGGTCTTCACGCGCTCGAAGGTTCAGTCCGACGTTCAGCGCATCATCGAAATTTATCGCCGCTCTGGCCGCTTTGCCGCCCAGGTTGAGCCGAAGACCGTGCAATTGGCGCAAAACCGCGTCGATCTTGTGTTCGAAATTAACGAGGGTCCGACGACCGGCGTCAGCCGCATCATATTCATAGGCAACAAGGCGTTCAGCGACGGCACCCTCCGCGACAAGATTGCCACCGGCGAGTCCATTTGGTGGAATTTTTTGCAGACGAACGACAACTACGATCCTGATCGTCTGACCTTCGACCGCGAACAGCTGCGCCGTTACTACTTGAGCCAGGGTTACGCCGACTTTCGCGTGATCTCGGCGGTTGCCGAGCTCGCGCCGGACCGCAGCGGGTTCTACATCACATTCACGATCGAAGAGGGTGACAAGTACGACTTCGGCAAGGTCGAAATCGACACGAAGCTGAAAGACGTGCCCGTCGGCGACCTCCGCCAGTTGATCCGCTTTGAGGGCGGTGACCAGTACAATGCCGAACTGATCGACAAGAGCGTTGACGCGCTCACGCTGGCTGCGGGCACAAAGGGCTACGCGTTCGTCGATATTCGCCCGCGTGTACGCCGCAACAAGGAAACCAAGACCGTCGACGTCGTCTTCAAGATCGAAGAGGGCCCGCGCGTCTACATCGAGCGCATCAACATCGTCGGCAACACCCGCACGCTCGACAAAGTCATCCGCCGTGAAATCCGGTTGGTCGAAGGCGACGCCTTCAACCGCGTGCTCATCAACCGCTCGCGTTCGCGCATCCGCGGCCTCGGCTTCTTCAAGAAAGTCGAAATCAACGAAGAGCCCGGCTCTTCCGGCGACCGCACGGTGCTGAACGTCGAAGTCGAAGAACAATCGACGGGCGAATTTTCGATCAGCGCTGGCTTCTCGTCCGCCGACAACGTCGTCGGCGCCGTGAGCCTAACGGAAAAGAACTTGCTAGGCCGCGGTCAGTTCCTGCGCCTGCAGGTTTCCGTGTCGAGCATCCGTCAACAGGTTGATCTGCGCTTCACCGAGCCGTACTTCCTCGATCGCAACATGTCGGCCGGCTTCGACCTCTACAACACGCACTCTGTCTACAGTGAATCGGACTACGAGGCTGATATCCGCGGTATCGGCTTGCGCCTCGGGTTCCCGCTTTCAGAGTACGGTCGATTGGGTCTGCGCTACACGCTGCGCCAAGACGACATTCAGTCGACGAACAATCTGTACCAGTCGCCCGGCGTGACCACGCTGTCGTTGGTCGGCTTTACCTACGCCTACGACGAAAAAGACGATCCGATCGAACCGAAAAATGGCTTCGATTTGACGTGGAGCGGCGACGTTTCGGGCCTTGGTGGCGACAAAAAGTACATCAAGACCGAACTGAGCTCGAATTGGTACAAGCGCCTTTGGTTTGACGACCTCATCCTCAACGTGGCGGCGACAGCGGGCTACATCGTGGCCTATGGCGACGAAACGTTGGAGTTGAACGATCGCTTCTTCAAGGGTGGCGGCTCGTTCCGCGGCTTCAAGACCTCGGGCATTGGTCCGCGCGACATCGCGCCCGATACTGGAACGCCGCCGTCGGTCGGTGGTGAGATGTACGCGATCGGTACCGTCGAACTCCGTTTCCCGAATTTCTTACCTGAGGAACTTGGCATCAAGACCGCGTTGTTCACCGATTTCGGTACGGTCGGCATGGTCCAAGACAAGCCCGTTTGCGACAACGACGGCGTTGGCGGGAACGACATTTGCATCGTGGACGATATGTCACTGCGGGCTTCGGCAGGTGTGAGTGTGTACTGGAATTCGCCTTTCGGTCCGGTGCGCCTTGATTTCTCCCAAATTTTGAACAAAGAACAGTACGACCAAACCGAGTCCTTCCGCTTCAGCGCTGGTACGAAGTTTTAGGTCCGCTCCAGGAGTTGCAATCATATGAAGACGCCTAAGGCCCTGTGGGCCGTCGCCGCATTCGCGGCAGTAACGCTAATGCTTGGGACTGTTGCGTCATCGGCGCAGCCCGTTCCCGCCAAACCTCCGGTCGCTGGCGCAAAGCCCGTCGCCGCAACGGGCAGGGCTCCGACGGCCGTCATCCTGTTCCTCGATCGCGGAACGGTCCTTCGCCAGTCGTCGGTTGGCAAAGACATGTACGCGCAGGTCGAAGGCCTCGCGAAAAAGATGGAAACGGAATTCTCGCCCGAGAACAAAAAGCTGCAGGCAGACGTCCAGGCCCTTCAGGCCCAGGCCGCGGTCCTCTCGCCGGAAGTCCGCCAGCAGAAAGTGAAGGATCTGGAAGCCCGCCGCGCAGCCTTCCAAAAGAAGGTCCAAGATCGTCAGGCAGCGATCCAAAACGGCCTCGGCACGGCACGCACGCAAGTGGAAATGGCGCTGGGGCCCATTCTTGAAAAGATCATGGTTGAGCGCGGAGCAAACCTCTTGCTCGATCGCGGCCTTGTCGTACTGGGAGCAACGGACCTCGACGTGACCGCGTCAGTTATTCAGCGCTTAAACACATCGCTGCCCAAGGTCGTGGTGACCCCGGTAGCCCCCAAAGCGCCGGCGAAGCCCGCAGGCGCGAAGCCGAACGGCTAGGAGGAAGAGTTATGTTGACGAAGAAGCTCTGGGCCGGTGCCGCGCTTGCGGTGGTTGCGCTCGCATTTGGCGCGTTGAGCGCCACTGCCCAACCGGTTCCGGCGAAGCCCGCGGCGGTTGCTGCGGCCAAGCCCGCCACAACAGGCAAAGCTCCGCCCGCCGTCATTCTGTTCCTCGATCGGGGCACGGTTCTTCGCCAGTCGTCGGTCGGCAAAGACATGTACGCCCAAGTCGAAGGGCTCGCGAAAAAGATGGAAGCTGAGTTCTCGCCCGAGAATAAGAAGCTTCAGACCGATGTCGCGGAATTCCAAAAGACCGCGCAAATGATGAAGCCTGAAATCCGCGCCGCAAAGATCAAGGAACTGGAAGCTCGTCGTGCAGGGTTCCAAAAGAAAGTTCAGGACCGTCAAGCCGCCATCCAAAACGGCCTCGGCACCGCGCGCACGCAGGTGGAAAAGGCGTTGGGCCCGATTCTCGAAAAGATCATGGTCGAACGCGGATCGAACCTATTGCTCGATCGGGGCCTGGTCGTGCTGGGCGCAACCAGCCTCGACGTGACGACAGTGGTCATTCAGCGACTGAATACGGCGCTTCCAAAGGTTACCGTCACGCCGGTGGCTCCGAAGGCGGTCGCGAAGCCCGCGGGCGCCGCAAAGCCGCCAGGCTAACGTCACGACGGCAGGGGCGCGTCGGCCCTTGATATTCCCGAACCGAAGTCGGATAGAGGGCCGGGCTCAACCAGAGTCCGGCCTCATGCTTTTGACCGATGGCTGACCCGCGCTTCTACGACAACGAAGGCCCGTTCACGCTCGCTCGCATCGCCGAGCTGACGGGTGGAACCGTCGTGCGCGACACAAGCTATTCGATTGCCGACCTGGGTGCCCTCGATAGTGCCGGCCCCTCTCACATTTCCTACTGCGAAGGGCCCAAGTTTCAGGGCGCTCTCGAACGAACGAAGGCTGGCGCCGTCCTTGTCGGCGAGGCTTTCGTAGCATCTGTTCCCGCAACCGCCATCGCTATCGTGTGCCCGCAGCCGGCAATGGCGTTCGCCAAAGTCGCAGTCGCCCTTTACCCCAACGCCGGCCTGTTGTGGCCAGCATCAAAACCGCCGGTTCGTAACATTGCAGCCTCGGCGCGCGTCGGGGAGGGTACGGTAATCGCGCCCGATGTCTTTATCGGCGAAGGCGTGGAAGTCGGCAACGACTGCGTCATCGGCCCGGGAACTGTGATCGGACGCGGCGTTCAAATAGGACACAAAGCCCAACTTGGCTCGCAGGTCACAATAACCCACACATTGATGGGTGATCGTTGCATCGTTCACGCTGGCGCACGTATCGGTCAGGATGGCTTCAGTTACGTGAGCGGACCATCCGGGCACTTCAAGGTCCCCCAACTCGGTCGTGTAATCATTCAAGATGACGTCGAAATAGGCGCGAATACGACGATCGATCGTGGTGCATTGGCCGACACGGTGATCGGCGAAGGCACCAAGTTCGACAACTCCGTCCACATTGGCCACAACAACCGCATCGGGCGACGCTGCATCATCGTCGCTCAAGTCGGAATCGCCGGCAGCACCGAGATTGGCGATTTCGTCGTCTTGGGCGGCCAGGTGGGGATCGGCGATCATCTGAAAATCGGCGCAGGAACATTCGTCGCGGGCAAATCCGGTGTGACGCGCAGCCTCGAGGGGGGAAAAGTCTACGCTGGCTATCCGGCCCATCCTATCGAGCAGTGGCGTCGCGAGGTCGGAACCTTGGCGCGCATGACCAAAGCATCACGGAGCAAGAATGAGCGCGATGCCGGAAAAGACTGATCTCCCCTCCGTCGACACCAAGCGGCTCATGGGTCTTCTGCCGCATCGTCCGCCGATGCTGTTGATCGACAAGATGGTCGACATCGTGCCGAACGTAAGCGCGACCGGCATTCGTGCCGTCTCGATCAACGACCCGACGTTCTTGGGTCACTTCCCAGGGCACCCGGTGATGCCCGGCGTGATGATCGTGGAAGCGATGGCGCAGACCGCTGGCGCGCTCGTCATGTACTCGATGAACGCCAACGCCGACGACAAGCTCGTTTATTTTATGTCGATCGACAAAGCACGGTTCCGCCATCCCGTCGTGCCGGGCGACATGTTGCGCATTCCGGTGAAGCTCCAGCGCGCCCGCGCGCCGGTCTGGCGGTTCAGCGGCGAAGCCTATGTCGACGGAAAATTATGTGCGGAAGCAGAATACAGCGCGATGATCATGGACAAGGCAGGAAGGCCCGCAACAACCAATGACTAAAGTTCATCCGACTGCCGTTATCGCGCCGACCGCAAAAGTTCACGAAACGGTCGAGATTGGTCCGTTCTGCGTCGTGGGCCCGAAAGTCACGCTGCATGAGAACGTGCGTCTCATCAATCATGTCTGCGTCGACGGGCGAACTACGATCGGCAAGGCGACCGTCGTCTATCCTTTTGCCTCGCTGGGCCAGCCGCCGCAGAGCCTTGCCTATCACGGCGAAGAGACCGACCTCGTGATCGGCGCCAACAACATTATCCGCGAACACATGACCATGAACCCGGGCACCGCCAAGGGAACCGGCGTTACGCGCGTTGGTGACAACTGCATGTTTATGGCCGACAGCCATGTCGCTCACGATTGCCAAGTGGGCAGCAACTGCGTCTTCGCGAACAACGCAATGATCGGCGGGCACGTCGTCGTCGACGACTTCGTCTGGCTTGGCGGCGGTGCCGCGGTGCACCAGTTCAGCCGTATCGGAAAGCACGCCTTTGTTGGCGGCATGGCGGGCTTAGAAGGCGACCTGATCCCCTACGGCTCCGTTATGGGCAACCGCGCTCACCTTGCAGGACTGAATTTGGTTGGTCTAAAACGGCGCGGCTTCAACCGCGAACAGATCCACGAACTGCGTAACGCCTACCGCCTTCTGTTTGCGCAAGAAGGCACGTTCCAGGAGCGCCTGGCCGACGTCGCGGAACTATTCGCCGACCGGCAAGAAGTCATGGACATCGTGAACTTCGTTCGTGCGGGCGGCAACCGGCCGCTCTGCATGCCCGAACGCGAGAACCGCTCCGAAAACGCGTGACGCCGCGAGTGCGGAAGCTGGGAATAATTGCGGGTGCCGGCGCATTGCCACTCGAGATCGTGCGCGCCAGCAACGCCTCCGGCCGTCAATGTCATGTGATCGCCATCGATGAGTTCGCAGGCCCCATGCCCGCCTCGATCACTCATACGCGCTTCGCCATTAGCAAGATTGGCGCCATCATCGCCGAGCTCCGGCGGCAAGGTTGCGCGGATATCACGTTCGCCGGCAAGTTCGAGCGCCCGAACGGCAAAAACATGAAGATACGTCCCGACCTCGGCGGTTTAGAATTCATTGCCCGCATCCTCGGCCAGTTCGGCCGCAGCGACGACGCGCTGCACCGCGCAATCGCCAGCATGTTTGTCGCGCGTGGCTTTCGGGTCGTCTCGCCCCTGGAGGCAGCACCTGCGTTGGCGGCGCGCGAAGGCTGCCTCACAAAGGCCGAGCCAAGCGCAGACATCAAAAGCGCGTTCGTCACAGGTCTGGAGCTAGCAAAGCAGCACGGCGCAACCCGGCAAGGCCAAGCCGTCGTGGTCGAGAACGGCACCGTCATCGCTCGGGAGACGCGCGCTGGTACGGACGCAATGCTGCAGGCGATGGGTGAAGGCAAGCGCCCGAAGGCGATCCTCGTTAAAGCGATGACCCCAACCCAACTCCCAACTATCGACCCGCCGGCCATCGGCGAAAGCACCGTCGTCAACGCCGCTCAGGCAGGCCTCGCCGGCATCTTGGTTGAGGCGAACCGGAGCGTCATCGTGGACGAAGTCGCTGTCCGCGCGCGAGCCGACGCACTCGGCGTCTTTGTCTGTGCCGCCAGCGTGCGCACACCATGAAAACGCGAACAATCATGCTTATCGCGGGCGAGCCATCGGGTGATGCCCTTGGCGGACAGCTGATAGATGGTCTCAAGACACTCGCACCATCGGGCTTGCGCATCGTGGGCGTCGGCGGTGCGCGCATGCGGGCCGCAGGGCTCCAGAGCTTGTTCTCGCTGGACGATACGTCAGTCATGGGCTTGCGCGAAGTGGTGCCGCGCCTCCCCCGCATTCTCATGCGCATGGGACAGGCCGCGAATTTCGCGATCGAACAGCAACCCGACATCGTCGTGCTGATCGACAGCCCCGACTTCACGCACAACGTGGCAAAGCGCATCCGCAAACGCGCGCCGGACTTGAAGCTGATCGACTACGTGGCACCGCAAGTCTGGGCGTCGCGCCCGAAGCGAGCGGCCCAGATGGCCGAATACTTTGACCACGTGCTCTGCCTGCTTCCATTCGAGGTCCCGTTCTTTCAGAACGTCGGATTGCCCGCGACATTCGTCGGCCATCCGGTAATCGAACGCGCCCCTGACCCAGGCGTTGGCGCGGCGTTTCGCGCGCGTCATGGCATCAAGCCGGACGAGAGACTAGTAGTTCTGCTCCCAGGAAGCCGCCTGAGCGAGATCCGCTTCCTGTGGCCCGTCTTTCGCGCGGCCGTCGAGCGCGCACAAGACGCAACCGCCGGTGCCTTGAAAATTGTCATACCCACTGTTCCGACCGTGGCTGTGCGCGTCCGCCAACTTGCGGCGGAGTGGAGCAAGGGTGTCCTGGTCACGGAGGATCAGCAGGACAAGTTCGGCGCGTTCGAAGCTGCGGACGCGGCACTCGCGGCATCTGGCACGGTGTCGACCGAACTCGCCCTTGCGGCGACACCGATGGTCATTGGCTACAGGGTTGGGCAGGTCACAGCGGCCATTGCGCGGCGCTACATCAAGGTTCCCTACATCACGTTGGTAAACTTGATTCTGAAGCGCGAGGCCATCCCGGAATTCGTCCAGGAAGAATGCACGGCCGAGAACCTGTCGGCCGAACTTATCAAACTTCTCACAAACCCATCCGCCCGTATCGCGCAAGTCACGGCGTCAGCAGAGGCCGTCAAAGCGCTCGGGTTCGGCGATGAGAAGCCGAGCGTCCGTGCGGCGCGCGCCATACTCAGACTACTCGACGAACCTAAAAAGAAAGCGGCGCCAACTGGCGCCGCCTAATTGCTACCGTTTGTGGACCGCAACGTAGTCGCGCTTCGGCGCGCCGATATAGAGCTGCCGTGGCCTTCCGATCTTCTGACTGGGATCCTCAATCATCTCGGCCCACTGCGCAATCCAACCAACCGTCCGCGCCAACGCGAACAGCGCCGTAAACATTGAGGTCGGGAAGCCGAGCGCCTTCAGCGTGATGCCCGAATAGAAATCGATATTCGGGTAGAGCTTCTTCTCGACAAAATACTCGTCGTTGAGCGCGCTCTTCTCAAGTTCCATCGCGACCTGTAGCAGCGGATCGTTTCGTATGCCGAGTTCGTCGAGAACTTCATGGCACGTGTGCTGCATCACTTTCGCGCGCGGATCGTAGTTCTTATATACCCGATGTCCAAAGCCCATCAGACGGAAGCCAGAGTTCTTGTCTTTGGCGCGCGCCACATATTCGGGAATACGGCTCACGCTTCCGATTTCCTCGAGCATCTTGAGCGCAGCTTCGTTCGCACCGCCGTGCGCAGGTCCCCATAGGCAAGCAATGCCCGCCGCAATGCACGCAAACGGGTTAGCGCCAGACGAGCC
This sequence comes from Micropepsaceae bacterium, assembly GCA_044220975.1. Taxonomy (GTDB): domain Bacteria; phylum Pseudomonadota; class Alphaproteobacteria; order Micropepsales; family Micropepsaceae; genus SZUA-430. The sequence goes on from JBGAPZ010000001.1 coordinate 190,037, forward strand.
TGCCAACCGCACAGTCGACGTCGAGGCGTTCTGCTCGTGATCGGCATGGAGAATGAAGATACGATCGAGCGCCCGCGCGAGCACGGGGTTCGACTTGTAGTCTTCCGCTGGCACCGCAAAGCACATGCGCAGGAAGTTCTCGGAGTAATTCAAGTCGTTGCGCGGATAGATGAACGGCTGACCGATCGTGTATTTATAGGCCATCGCGGCAATTGTCGGCATCTTGGCGATCATGCGATGGCTGGCGATCGTGCGTTGCATCGGATCGTTGATATCGGTCGAGTCGTGATAGAACGCCGACAGCGCCCCAACCACACCGCACATAACCGCCATCGGATGCGCGTCGCGCCGAAACCCGCGGAAGAACATGCTGATCTGTTCGTGCACCATCGTGTGGCGCGTAATCGCATTCCGAAACGTCTTCAGCTGATCGCCGGTCGGCAATTCACCGTGCAGCAGCAGGTAACAGACTTCGATGAAGTCGCTGTGCTCCGCCAGTTGCTCGATCGGGTAGCCACGATAGAGCAACACGCCTTCATCGCCATCGATGTAGGTGATCGCGCTTTCGCAGCTCGCCGTTGACGTGAAGCCGGGATCGTAAGTGAAGACATCGCCTTCGCCGTAGAGCTTACGAATGTCGACGACATCGGGCCCAATCGTCCCGTGCGAAATCGGAAGTTGGATGCTCTTGTTGCCAACGATGACGGTGGCCGAGCCGCCGGACTTCGAGGCGAAGGGGGGCTTGGGCATGATGACCTCCTAAGTAGCAATGCGCGATGGACCCGGGGGTACTCCCTTCCATTGTGCGCCGCAATATTTTCCCGCAAGTTTAAGCAGAAAATGGCGGAAAAAGCCAATTGCCGAGCGTCAACTCCGCCGATTAGCCCCGCGCTTGATCGCCGATACGAGCTAAGGATTCCGCCCGTCCCAGCACCGCCAGAACGTCGAAGATACCGGGTGAGGTGCTACGACCTGTGAGAGCCGCCCGTAGCGGCTGCGCGACGGCGCCCAGCTTGAGTGCGTTCTGCTCTGCGTAGCCACGCGTGGCTGCGTCGAGGGCGCTCGCAGTCCAATCCGCGGTCGCCCCCAACGCCTGTCCCAGACCGACCAAAATCGCGCGCCTCGGGCGTTAGAATCTTAGCGGCCTTGTCGTCGAGCACGAGCGGCCGCTCCGCCACCAAATAGTACGCACCCTCCGCAAGTTCGACCAACGTCTTCGCACGCTCCTTCAATCCCGGCATCGCAACGATGAGCTTCGCGGCAAGGTCCGGCGATACCGCCGCACCTTTGGACTTCAGGAGTGCAAGCGTGCCTTCCGCAAGCATTGCATCGCTTGCGTTGCGCATGTAGTGCCCGTTCATATTGTCGAGCTTCTTGAAGTCGACGCGCGCCGGGCTACGGCCGATGTTGTCGAGATTGAACCACTGGATCGCTTGCTCGGTCGAAATTATCTCGTCGTCGCCATGGCTCCAGCCAAGCCGCAGCAGGTAGTTGCGCACCGCTTCCGGCAGGTAGCCCAAATTCTTGTATTCGTGGATGCCAAGCGCTCCGTGCCGCTTGGAGAGCTTTTGTCCGTCTTCGCCGTGCAACAGCGGAAGATGTGCATAAACCGGCACCGGCCAGCCCATGGCATCGATGATTTGCCGTTGCCGCGCGGCGTTCGTCAGGTGATCGTCACCGCGGATGACGTGAGTAACACCCATGTCGAAATCATCGACGACGACCGAAAGCATGTAGGTCGGGGTGCCGTCCGAGCGCAGCAAGATGAAGTCGTCCAGAACATCATTCGAGAACCGAACCTCGCCCTGAACCTTGTCCGGGATGACGGTCTCGCCCGACTGCGGCGCCCTAATGCGCACAACCGGCGGCACGTTGGGTTTGGCATCGGAGACCGGCCTGTCGCGCCAGCGGCCGTCATAGCGGATCGGAAGACCCGCTGCCCGCTGCGCCGACCGCATCTCCTCCAGTTCCTCAGGCGACGCGTAACAATGATACGCGTGCCCATGTGCGATCAATTGCTTGGCGATCTCGGCATGCCGGGCCGCGCGGGCAAACTGATGGACGACGTCGCCGTCCCAATTTAGCCCCAACCACCCCATACCCTCGATAATGGCGTCGATTGCGGCTGGGGTCGAACGCTCCCGGTCGGTGTCCTCAATGCGAAGGCGAAAGGTGCCGCCCGTGTGGCGCGTGTAGAGCCAGTTGAACAGGGCGGTTCGGGCACCGCCGATATGAAGATAGCCGGTAGGGGAGGGCGCAAAGCGCGTGACAATGGTCATGATACAGTCGGGTTCAGGTTCAAATTTGGCTCTAACATCTGGGCGGACCTACAACTCAAAGCGTCCCTCTAGCACGGGGAAACGCCTTTGGGCGAGGCCGTGAACCAGGGCGAAACGCTGCGTCGATTCCATTGGCGCGACGCCGTTTTGTGCGCCCGCCAAGTCGTTCGTTCGCTTCCGGAACTGATCGTGACCGGATGGCGCACGGACGCATTGCGTCGCGGGCTGTTTGTGCCGGCCCTGTTTGGGGCGGGAGTGGGTGTCTACTTTGCACTGCCATTTGAGCCGCCGCTCGTCGTCGCGCTCTCGGCCCCGGTTGCAATTGCCGCGTGGCTGCTGGCAGGCGTACTCGGAAACGAAGCGCTGCGCGTAACGTTTGCATGCATCGCGGCAGCGGCCGGCGGAATGGCCCTCGCGATCGTGCGATCGCACATGCTTGATACCGTACAGCTCTCTGAAGAAACGCGCTTGCTCACGATCGCCGCGCGCGTCGAGCGTTCTGAACCGGCCGACAAAGGTCGACTACGCTTGTGGTTGAACATCTTCACGACCACGCCCTCTTTACCAAAAACGCCACAACGGGTTCGCGTCTCCATAACCAGAATGGAAGAGCCGATCACACCGGGCGACTGGATCGAATTGCGGGCACGCCTTCGCCCGTTGCCCGAGCCAGTAGCACCAGGCGCCTACGACTTCGGCCGCAAACTTTGGTTCGAGGGTCTCGGCGCAGTCGGGTTCTCCATTGCACCCGTAAGGCGCATCGCGCCACCGCGCGAACTCACGACCCTCGAATCGTTTTCTGACACCATCAGTCATTTCCGCAGAACAGTCAGCGCGCGCATCATGTCCGGCATGTCGCCGCGCGCAGGACCGATCGCCGCCGCGTTCTTGACCGGCGAACGCGGCCTAATCTCGGACGAGGATAACCAGGCGATGCGCGACTCCAGTCTCGCGCATCTGCTGTCGATCTCTGGCTTGCACATGGCGCTCGCCGGATTCGGGTTCTTTGCGACACTCCGGTTGACCTTTGCGCTACTGCCGCGGATCGCTCTCAACTACCCCGTGAAAAAGTGGGCTGCCTCGGCGGCGCTTGTCGCGTCAGCGGCCTACCTTCTCCTTAGCGGCGCGTCCGTACCGACGCAGCGCTCGTTTGTGATGATTGCGGTCGCCCTCGTCGCCATCGTGTTTGATCGAACAGCGCTCAGCATGCGCACGGTCGCTATCGCCGCGGCCGCTGTTCTTCTCTTCACGCCCGAAGCCTGGATGGACCCTAGCTTTCAAATGTCGTTCGCCGCTGTTGTTGCTTTGATCGCCGCGTTCGAGTGGTGGACTTCCCGCCGCATACCGGATGCCGAACCGCCAGGAGCGCTTCGCCGTGCGGTCGGCATGGTCGTGACTGCTGCTGCCACAAGCATGGTTGCCGGCATCGCGACAGCACCGTTTGCCGCCTATCACTTCAATCGGTTCGCCGACTACGGCGTCGCGGCGAACGTGATCGTGATGCCCATCGTAAGCTTCGTCATCATGCCCGCCGGTGTTCTGGCGCTTCTATTGATGCCATTCGGTCTGGAAGCGTTGCCCTTGGCAGTTATGGGCGAGGGCATCGACGCAATGCTGACTGTTGCGCATTGGGTCGCATCTTGGCCGGGCGCGACCCAAGCTGTTGGCGCGTGGCCAGTCGAAAGTCTCACGCTTATTGTCATCGGCGGCCTGTGGACCTCGATATGGCAAGCGTCTTGGCGTTGGCTCGGCGCAGCACCGATTGTGGCTGGCCTGGCGCTGGCGATCTGGAGCGCACAACCCGATGTCATCATCGCCTCCGATGGCGACAACGTCGGCGTAAGAGGTGCTGACGGCCAGCTCCATTTACTCTCGTCGCGCCGCGGCCGATTCGACGCAGAGATCTGGCTACGCCGCGACGGAGATGCGCGCGAAATCGCCGACATCGAGGCAGATGACCGCCTCGGGTTCAAATGCGATGCGGCTGGCTGCTTAGCTCAGGTGCTCGGTCAAAAGCAGCGTATTGTCGCGGTCGCCTGGAGTCGCGAAGCGATACTCGACGATTGTCCGAAGGCTGCGATCGTTGTCGACCTAACGCGGGGATGGCAGCCGCCATGCGAAGCGGCAATGCTCACAGTAACGCACCGCCTGCTTCGGTCCGAAGGCGCCATCGCTGCACACGTTGTCGACCACAACGTGACGTGGACCTCTGTCGCGCGCGAACGCGGCGACAGACCTTGGAGTCCAAGAAAAAGGGACTAGTAGCGCCGTACGAGCCCAACCAAGCGACCCTGCACTTTGACCCGATCCGGCCCAAAGATGCGCGTCTCATAGGCGGGATTGGCGGCCTCAAGCGCAATCTGCGAGCCGCGCTTGCGCAACCGCTTCAACGTCGCTTCGCTGGCGTCCACCAACGCCACGACGATGTCGCCCGACTGGGCGTCGTCTGTCCGGTGGATCAGCACGGTATCGCCGTTGAGGATGCCCGCGTTGATCATCGAGTCGCCCGTCACCTCGAGCGCAAAATGTTCGCCCGATCCCAGCATCGCTTCGGCAACAGGCACATTATCCGTCGCATTCTGCAGCGCCTCAATTGGCGTACCGGCAGCGATCCGTCCCATAATCGGGACCTCAATGATCCGCTTACTGCCCGAACCAACAGCCTTCGGTTGCGGCGGCCGTATCCCGCCGCCATCGACCACCCCAAGACTAGGCTTGTGGCCGGCCGCAGAGACCGTCCGCGCGCGTGGCTTTGGCATGTTCGAGTTCTCAGGGAGCTTGATCACCTCCAGCGCGCGCGCGCGGTGCGCAAGGCGGCGCAGAAACCCACGCTCCTCAAGCGCCGTGATCAGACGATGGATACCTGACTTCGACCGCAGATCGAGCGCCTCCTTCATTTCGTCAAACGAAGGCGCCACGCCGGTTTCACGCAGACGCTCGTGAATGAACATCAGAAGTTCGTACTGCTTGCGGGTGAGCATGGGGGAAGCCCTATATCTGGGAACAGAGTCGGAACAATCACCGTTTGTTCTAGTGTTGTTCCAGCCCATCGTCAACAGGGAAAATTGAGGCCGGCCGATACTGCCTAGTCCAGCCGCATTACCGTCACGGTGTCGCCGACCACACGCGCCGGATCCCCGGCGGGCCGAACGATCAACCCGTCAGCATGGGCTAGAAGGCGAAGCATGCTCGAATCTTGGACGGGAAAAGGCTGCGCCGAGAGCGCGCCGTCGCTCTCCATCCGTAACCCGCAGCGGACATATTCCTGTCGCTCGTCATTCGGCGTAAGCGTACCCGCAAGCCGCGCGGTTAAAGTCGGCGCAACATCGTTGCGTCCCAAGAGCTTTGAGATCATCGGTTTGAGAAAAAGCTGCGCGCACACGAACGCAGAAACTGGATTGCCTGGCAGCCCCAAGAACGGGATGGAACGGTATTTGCCGAAGATGAGCGGCTTGCCCGGCCGCATCGCAATTTTCCAAAACGAGACCTTGAGCTCCGGCGCCAGTGCTTTTTGCACCAGATCGTGATCGCCGACAGACGCGCCGCCCAGCGTCACAAACAAATCGGCGCCATCGCTTGCGGCCGCCTTGAAGCGAATGTCGTCGATCCGATCGCGGGCAATACCGAGATCGCGGATCGTGGCGCCCCACGCCAACGCATTGGCGCCAAGGCCAGCCGATGAGGATGCAATGATCTGCGCTGGCCCGGGTTCACCACCAGGCACCACCAACTCGTCACCCGTTGCCAGAATTGCGATCCGGGGCTGGCGTACGCACGGCAAAGCCGCATGATTCATCGCCGCCGCCAGCGACACGTCGCGAGCAGTCAACACGTGCCCCGCGTTGAGAAGCTTGTCGCCCTTTTTGAAGTCGAGACCTGCCCGCCGGATGTGGCGGCCAGCTGGTGCGGCGCCATTCACGACGTGAACGCTGTCTCCCTCGGTCTTGGTGTTCTCTTGAATGACGATCGTGCTCGCGCCCTTCGGGACAGGAGCACCAGTGAAGATGCGCACGGCCTCGCCCTTAGCCAGAGATCGATCGAACATCGACCCGGCCGCCACCGTCCCAACGACCTTCAACGCCGTTGGTAACGTGACCACGTCTTGCGCGCGCACGGCATATCCATCCATGGCGCTTACGTCGAAGGGCGGCTGCGTACGATTTGCGGCAACATCACTCGCGAGCACGCGTCCTGTAGCGGCCGCGAGTGACACCTGCTCCTGTCCCAAACGCTTGAGACCTTCGAGAACCTTCGCTTGCGCATCTGCGACCGATAACATGTCTAGCCGCGATAGAGGTCTTCAGGTGCGACCTCAGCAGCGGTCGCAAGTTTCTCTTCTTCGGCTTTTGTTAGCGTAGGCGTCCGCCCGTGCAAGAAGCTGTAGATGACGCCGACCGGAACACCCGCATCTTTCGCCCAAGCATGCGCCGTTAACCCGCGCGCTGCCATAAACCGGCGCAACGCATCGCGACGCGCGGCCTGATCCCCTCCCGACTTCCGCGGGGGCGCTTCACCCTCGACAGGGGGCGAGCGATGCCTGACCAGTCGTGCTGCGGCCGCGGACGAGGGACGGCGAACCAATCGTCCACGCGCCTGGCCCTTCTCGGGCTCTGCTCGATATGTTCCCGACTTGCCGCCTTCCTTCGACATCAGGCGCACGGCCTCGATGACAATACCGCGCTCCGCTGCTTTCAACATGTCGTAGATGGTGAGCGCCGCGACCGCAGCTGCCGTCATCGCCTCCATCTCGACGCCCGTTTGCCCCGAAACCTTGACGCTCGCCAAAACTCGAATGAGTGAGCCCTCCTCATCCGGTTCGCAGGCAATCGTCACGCCCGAAATCGGCAACGGATGGCAGAGCGGAATGAGATCCGACGTCTTCTTCGCAGCCATAATCCCAGCGATGCGCGCCGCAGCAAGTACGTCACCCTTGGGCGCCGTTCCCTCGAGCACGAGCGCCAGTGTGTCGGGCTTCATCCGCACGATCGCCTCGGCCATCGCCGTGCGCGTGGTCGAATCCTTGCCCGAGACGTCGACCATCTTCGCCTTACCGTGTTCGTCCAAGTGTGTGAGCTTGCTCATGCCGCTCCCCTTAGGAGCGCGCGCGTCGCTGCGCTCACATCGCCCTGACGCATCAAACTTTCGCCGACAAGAAACGCTCGAACCCCGGCGCGCGCGAGGCGCACCAGGTCGTCATGCGTATTGATGCCGCTTTCCGACACGACTGTCGCCGCCTTTGGTACCAGCGGCGCAAGTTCCTCAGTAACGCTGAGCGACGTCTCGAACGTCTTCAAATTGCGGTTGTTGATGCCGATCAATTTCGGGTCGAGCTTTAGAGCCCGTTCTAGCTCTGCCCGATCGTGCACCTCGACCAACACATCCATACCCCACTGCAAAGCCGCAGCATTCAGGTGTTGCGCCTCTTGGTCCGTTACCGCGGCCATGATGATCAAAATACAGTCCGCGCCGAGCGCACGCGCCTCGACCACTTGATAGGGATCGAACAAAAAATCCTTGCGCAGGGCAGGCAGCCCCGTCGCGCTACGCGCTTGCGTCAGAAACTCGTTCGAACCTTGAAATGACGGACCATCGGTCAGAACCGAAAGACACGTGGCACCGCCCGCCTCGTAAGCGCGGCCAAGCGCCGGCGGATCGAAATTCTGTCGAATGATCCCTTTCGACGGGCTCGCTTTCTTGATCTCGGCAATGAGTGCATACCCACCCTGATCGGCGGCGGCCCGCAACGCCGCCGCAAACGGACGCACTGAAGGCGCTTGCTTTGCGCGCGTTTCCATCTCAGGCAGTGGCACAGCACGTTGAGAGTTGGCGATCTCACCGCGCTTGTAAACGGCGATCTTGTCGAGCACGCCTGCGGCTTCCGCGTTTGACACGGCCACGAGCTTCGCAAGCGTGGCACGCGCCGACCAATTATCGATAGCACGCTGTGCCGACGCCACGCCATCCTTCAACGACGAAACCTTCTCCGCAACAAACAACGCAGCGCCAGCATTCAAGCACACGATGTCGCGATAGGCACAGGCTTCACCGTCCAGCAAGCGCCGGATCGCAGCTGCGTTCGTCGCCGCGTCGCCGCCGAACAGGCTGTCGAGCCGATGGGTCGCCAATCCGACATCCGCCGGCGAAACTGTAAGGCGCCGCACCTGGCCGCGATCGAGTTCGACGATGTGGCTGGGTCCCGTCACGGTCAATTCGTCGAGACCGTCACTTCCGTGCACGACCCACGCCCGTTCCGTGCCCAAAGCGTGCAGCACCCGCGCTAGCGGCTCAATCCATTGTTCCGCAAAGACGCCGACAAGTTGCCGTCTCACCCGCGCCGGATTGCAAAGCGGGCCGAGCAGGTTGAACACGGTGCGAAACCCAAGCTGCTGGCGCACCGGGCCGACATGCCGCATCGCGTTGTGATGTGCAGGCGCAAACAGAAATCCGAGACCAGCCTCGTTGATGCAGCGCGAAACCTGTTGCGGCGTGAGGTCGATCTTGACGCCAAGCGCTGCAAGCACATCGGCAGAGCCGCTCTTCGACGATTGCGCACGGTTGCCGTGCTTGGCGATCTTGGCGCCGCAAGCGGCAGTCACGATCGCGGCAGCGGTCGAAATATTGAGCGTTCCCAACCCATCGCCGCCGGTTCCGCAGGTATCGATAGCGTCCGGTGGTGCGTCGACGGTGAGCGCGCGCGCCCGCAGCGCCTCCGCAGCCGCCGCGATCTCTTCCACCGTTTCGCCACGCATATGAAGCGCAGTCAAAAACGCTGCCAGCTGAACCTCGCCGACCTTGCCATCCATGATGGTGTCGAAGGCGTCGGCGGCTTCCGGCGCGGTCAACGTTTCACCCGCCGAAACCTTGCCGACCAGCGCCTTAAAACGATCCGTGCTCATGCCGCGTGTGCAAGTTCGAGGAAATTACGTAACAGCGCATGCCCGTGTTCGGTTGCAATGCTCTCCGGATGGAACTGCACGCCGTGCACGGGGTGCTCGCGATGTTGCAAACCCATGATCACGCCGTCATCGGTCTCAGCCGTGATGGTCAGCGTGTTCGGCAAACTCGCCCGATCGACAGTCAGCGAGTGATAGCGCGTAGCCTTGAAAGGAGAGGGGAGGGCCTTGAACACGCCGACCCCCGTATGCCGTATCTCGCTCACCTTCCCGTGCATCGGCGACGGCGCTCGAACCACCTTGCCGCCGTAAATCTGGCCGATGGCCTGATGCCCCAGGCAAACGCCCAAAATCGGCGTCGTCTCCCGCGCCCGCTCGATCAAAGAGAGGCAGATCCCGGCCTTGTCGGGGTCGCACGGCCCCGGCGACAGAACAATTGCCTTCGGCCGCTTCGCCATCGCTTCATCGACCGTCAGTTGATCGTTACGATGGACTTCAACCGTCGCGCCGAGCTGGCCCAGGTAGTGGACCAGGTTCCACGTAAAGCTGTCGTAGTTGTCGATCAGCAGGATCATAGATTTCAGCGGCTCAGTTACAAAACTCTGGGCGGCAGATAATCACAACCCGCAGGGGATGGTAAGGCTGCTTTCTGGCGCTTTTTACCGGTGCAGCGCTCGCTTTACCGAACGCAACGGCCTATATGAGGGCCCATCAACATTCACCACGATCTCGATAAATCCACGAAGGAGCATCCCATGCATAAACGGCTGCAGTTCTACATCGACGGCAAGTGGGTCGACCCCGCAACGTCGAAGACGCTCGACGTCATCAATCCGGCAACCGAAGAGCCGATCGGGCAAATCAGCTTGGGTTCGAAAGCCGATGTCGACAAGGCCGTAAAGGCTGCACGCAAGGCGTTCGAGACATTCTCGCAGACGACGAAGGAAGAACGTCTCGCACTTCTGCAGAAGATCCTGGAAGTCTATCAGCGCCGTTACGGTGAGTTTGTCGAAACGATTTCGCTCGAGATGGGCGCCCCGATGTGGCTTTCGAAGGCTGCGCAAGCCGCGACCGGCGTGGCGCACTTGAATCAAACCATCGGCATCCTGAAAAACTTTGAATTCACGAAAGTGCAGGGAACAACCGGCATCGTTTACGAGCCTGTTGGCGTCGTGGGAATGATCACGCCTTGGAATTGGCCGGTCAACCAGATCATGTGCAAAGCAGCCCCCGCAATCGCGGCCGGCTGCACGATGGTACTAAAGCCGTCCGAAGTCGCCCCGCTGAACGCCATGCTGATCGCCGATGTGTTCCATGAAGCGGGCGTGCCCGCAGGCGTATTCAACCTCGTCAACGGCGACGGCCCCACGGTCGGCGAGGCGATGTCTTCGCACCCGGGCATAGACATGATGTCGTTCACGGGTTCGACGCGCGCCGGCGTCGCCGTGGCGAAAGCCTCCGCCGATACCGTCAAGCGCGTAACGCAAGAACTCGGCGGCAAGTCGGCCAACATCATTCTCGAAGACGCGGACCTGAAGAAGGCCGTGTCGGGTGGCGTGATCGGTTGCTTCGGCAACTCAGGCCAATCCTGCAACGCCCCGACGCGGATGTTTGTGCCGCGCGGAAAGCAGGACGAAGCCATCGCTATCGCCAAGGCGACAGCGGAATCGGTGAAGGTCGCAGATCCGTTCTCTGAAGGCATGGTGATGGGGCCTGTCGTCAGTGAGACCCAGTTCAACAAGATCCAGGGCCTCATCAAGAAAGGCATCGACGAAGGCGCAACGCTCGTCACCGGCGGTCTCGGCCGTCCGGACGGTCTGAACCGCGGCTACTTCGTGCGCCCGACGGTCTTTGCGAATGTGACGAACGACATGACGATTGCGCGGGAAGAAATCTTCGGCCCGGTGCTGTCGATCCTGCCCTACGACACCGAAGAACAAGCAATCAGCATGGCGAACGACACGCCGTACGGCCTGTCCGGCTACGTGCAGTCGGGCTCCGTCGAACACGCCCGCAAGGTGGCGGCCAAGCTGCGGACTGGCAACGTTCACTTGAACGGCGCAGGTCCGGACTTCAACGCGCCGTTTGGCGGCTACAAGATGTCCGGCACTGGTCGCGAATGGGGTGAACACGGCTTCAAGGAGTTTCTCGAAGTGAAGGCCGTGTTGGGCTATCAGGCGGCCTAAGCAAGATTTACGCCCAGCAATGCAACGGCTTGAGCGAAGGCTCAGGCCGTTTCTTTTTGCCTAGCGGTTCACCTTGCCGGCCGCGCGCTGTGCTTCTTCTGCTGCGCGGAACAAAGCTGCAGATTTGAACACCGTTTCCATATACTCGGACTCAGGGTCGCTGTCGGCCACAACGCCGCCGCCAGCTTGCACATACATGGTGCCGTCTTTGACGATCGCGGTGCGAAGTACGATGCATGTATCCATGGTGCCGTTGGCGGAGAAGTAGCCGACGGTGCCGCCGTAGATACCGCGCTTTTCCTTTTCAAGTTCGTCGATGATCTCAAGCGCGCGGATCTTCGGCGCGCCGCTGGTTGTGCCCGCCGGGAAGCCAGCAATCAACGCATCGACTGCATCCTTGTCTGCACGCAGACGGCCCTCGACGTTCGACACAATGTGCTGGACGTGGCTGTACTTCTCGATGACGAATTGTTCGGTCACGTTCACGGTGCCGGTGACGGCGACGCGACCAACGTCATTGCGCCCAAGGTCCAGCAACATCAGATGCTCGGCGCGCTCCTTCGGATCCGCAAGCAACTTGTCCGCAAGCGCTTTGTCCTCGCTAGGCGTCGCGCCGCGCCGGATTGTTCCGGCGATGGGGCGGATAGTCACGATGCCATCGCGCACACGCACCAGGATTTCCGGGCTCGAGCCCACGACCGAAAATCCGGGATAGTTGAGAAAGTAGAGATAGGGCGATGGGTTAAGCCTGCGAAGGGCGCGATAAAGCTGCAAGGGCGGGAGCTTGAATGGCCGCCGAAAGCGCTGACTTGGCACCACCTGAAAGATGTCGCCCGCCGCGATGTATTCCTTCGCGCGCCGCACGATGTCGTGATACTCCGCCCGCGAGGTGTTCGACTGCGGCTCGTCGAGTTGCAAGGGATCGCCCGCGTAAGCGTCTTCCGGAATTCGATTGCGCGCAAAGTCGACAGCGACGGCCGACAAACGATCTTCAGCCAAGTCATAGGCATGCCGCGCTCCGACGCTCGCTTGCGCAAACACCGGCGTCGCGATCGTCACGTCGGCTCTAACAGCGTCGAAGATAGCGACAATCGTCGGCCGCACCAGAACCGCGTCAGGCAAGCCCAGAGGATCCGCCTGCTGCGCCGGCAGACGTTCCATTAGCCGCACCATGTCGTGTCCCAGATACCCAAACAGCCCCGACGCCATCGGTGGCAGGGCAGGGGGCAACTCCATCCGCGTCCGCGCAATAAGATCGCGCAGCGACGCAAGCGGGTCTTTCGCCTCGGCGGCGAACGTATTTGGCGCCTCCTGCGCTTGCAGATTCAACTCGGCTTTCCCGCCGCGGCAACGCCAGATGATGTCTGGCTTCAGTCCGATAATGGAGTAGCGGCCCCGAAGCTCGCCGCCCTGAACGCTCTCGAACAAGAAAGAATACGGATCCAGCGCACCAAGCTTCATCCATGCCGACACAGGCGTGTCCAAGTCGGCCACGAGAGAGCGCGCAACGATCTGCGGCTTTCCCGCTTCGTAGGCGGCGCGGAAAGCGTCGAACGAGGGCACAAGCTCCGTCATTCGCCGGTGTGGAATTTGGTGAACTGCGCTTCGTCGATACTTGCACCGACATCCGCACGCACCGCCTTGCTGAACTGCTCGATCAGGTCTTCCGTAAACACCTGCCGCAAATTGGCGCCGTACATGGCCCGTTGGGGATCGGTTGGCGCCTCGTCTTGGTAGGTGATCTCGACCAACCGGGCGACCACGCGGCTCTTACCGTCTGCGACAGATCCAGTGAAGAACTCCCCAACCTTGGCCGCGCCAGCCGCCTCCAGGGTATCTGGGCCGAATACGCCTTGCTTCCCATAGCGAGCCATCGGGTCAGTGCGAAGGGGCGCCACGCCAAGCGTTGAGGCAATCGAAGCCATCGAGAGGCCGCCGTTGCCCTTCTTGACCAGGTCGGCGGCAATCGCGCTCAGCCGCTTGGTAAGCTCTTCGTTGCGCCAGTTGGTCAAAACCTCCTCGCGCACTTGCGCCAGCGGCTTGCGCGCGACCGGCGTCACCTTGTCGACGCGGAAGACATAGCGAACGCCTTCATTCGTCTCGCCGATGTCGGAATCGACGCCGGCTTCCGCGGCGAAAACCTGCTCCAAGAATGAGCCGCCGGGCAAACCCTCGACTGCAGCGCCTGCAGCATCATTGCCGCGCGCGTCCACGGAGGCGACCGTCTTGACCGGCAAATTGAACTTTTTCGCCGCCTCTTCGATTGTAGCGCCGCCGCCCAAAGCATCTTCGAAATCGATCGTCAGCTGCACGAGCAGATCCTTCGACCGCTCTTTCACGAACTGATCGCGAATTTCGGGCGCTGCTTGCTCCAGCGTCTTGACGCTCCCGGGTGTCACCGAAAGCACGCGCATAATCACCCAGCCGAACGCGCCTTTCATCGGATCGCTGATTTTGCCGACTGGCAGGTCGAACGCCGCCGCTGGGATTGTCGTATCGTTCTTCGACACTTCGCCGAGTTTGATGTCTTCTGGCTTGTAACCTTCGGCTTTCGCGACCGCCTCGAACGTCTGCCCAGCATCCAGCTTCGTCTTGGCGGCGCGCGCGGCTGTTTCTGTCTTAAAGCGAATCTGATCGATCCGACGCTTCTCTGGCGTCTCGAAGTAACTCTTCGCCCGGTCGTACGCTTTCTTGATCTCGTCGTCCGTGATGGTCACGCGTGATGTCACGTCTTCCATCCGCACAGGCACAAACGTCAACGCGCGATACTCAGGCGTCGAGTAACGCAGATCGGCGTTCGAGTCATAGTAAGTTTTCAGCGCCGCTTCGCTGGGGTCCTTGATCTCGCCGGCGCGCGTCGGGTCGATCAGCACGTACTCGGCCGTCAGGCGCTGGAGTCGGTATCTGTGCAGCGCGGCCTCAAGGCCCGGGGGCAGCGTCGTGCCGCCGGCGATAGTGCGGTAGAGTTGGCTTCGAAGAAGATCGGCGCGAACAAGTTCGTAGAACGCCGGCTCGCTGACCTGATTCTCCTGCAATAGCTGCTCAAGCGCATTCCTATTCACACCACCCGAGCCGTCGGGAATATTCGCTTTCAAAATGTCCGCGACCTGGTTGTTCGTGACCGAGAGCCCAAGCGACTTCGCTTTGTCCACGATAGCCAAACGCGTCAGCATGTCGTCGAGCGCAATGCGATCGAGGTCTTTCGCCTTGGCCTCCGCGGTCGAGAGTTCGACCTTGGTTTCGCGCGACATCTTCTTCAGATAGCGTGAGAATTCCTGTTGAAATACCTCGGGCGTAACCGGCTCACCTCCCACGGTCGCAACGCGCGGCGACGGTGTGAAATCCATCCAGCCCTGGACGCCCCACAAGAAGCCGAAGCTGCTGACAAGGACCAGGATCATAATGACCGCGAGCCACCCTTTGGAGGCGTTGCGCAGATATTCCAGCATGGGGGATCGCTACCGAGTGTCGAAGTTGCCGTTGTGCTAATCGTTAGGAGCGCGAGCGTTGGCGGCCCGAAACGGGGGCGCCAATCGGCACCTGAACCGAAGCGGGCGGGATATTAGGGGGCCACCCTGTGGGCGGCAAGCCGCGTCGGACCTTGACCGCGAACCCCGGCAAGGGCTTTCGTCCAGAGCCCAAACGAGGCGGAAGACCACCGTGACCGCTCCAAAGCAACTGATCGCCGGTAACTGGAAAATGAACGGGCTGCTCGCGGCAAAAGCCGAAGTCGCAGCCCTGGTGCAAGGCATGAAGGGCCGCCCACAGCTCCCCGAAGTCTTGGTTTGCCCGCCCGCGACATTGTTGCGCGCGCTCATCGAAACAACCGATCGCACCCCGGTGGCGCTTGGCGGTCAAACGTGTCACGCAAAGACCAGCGGCGCGCATACCGGCGACATCAGCGCCGAG
Organism: Micropepsaceae bacterium; assembly: GCA_044220975.1. GTDB lineage: Bacteria > Pseudomonadota > Alphaproteobacteria > Micropepsales > Micropepsaceae > SZUA-430. Next base: position 205,304 of record JBGAPZ010000001.1, read on the forward strand.
ATGTTGAAAGACGCTGGCGCAAGCAGCGTGATCGTTGGCCACTCCGAACGCCGCACCGATCACAGAGAGACCAGCGCTGAGGTGGCGGCACAAGCCGCGGCCGCTTGGCGCGCAGGACTGTCGGCAATCATCTGCATCGGCGAAACCGAGGCTGAGCGGACGTCGGGTAAAATGGAAGACGTCCTTGCCGCCCAAATCGACTGCAGCGTTCCAGGCGACGCGACCGCCGCGAACACGTCTGTCGCTTACGAACCGATTTGGGCAATCGGAACTGGCAAAACGGCGTCGCTTGCCGACATCGAAGACGCGCATGCGTTTATCCGCAAACGCATGACGGCCAAGCTTGGCGCGGCGGGCAGCGCCATCCGCTTGCTCTACGGCGGATCGGTCAAGCCCTCGAACGCCAAAGAGATTCTGCACGCCAAGGCGGTCGACGGCGTCTTGGTCGGTGGCGCCAGTCTAAAGGCCGCCGATTTCCTCGCGATCATCGACGGTGCCAAGCTCGCCTAGAAGACCGCGTAGCCGCCGTCGATCACGAATGTATCGCCCGAGTGATATGCCGAAGCGTCGCTCGCCAAATAAACCGCGATGCCGCCAAAGTCCGCCGGCTGCCCCCATCGCCGGGAAGGGACGCGCGCAATCACCTTGTCGGTGAAGACGGGTGACGTCTGCGCCATCGCAGTCATGTCCGTCGCAATCCAACCCGGCAGAATTGCGTTGGCGCGAACGCCATCGCGCGCGAACTCGACCGCGATGCCACGCATCATCGAGATCACAGCACCCTTCGTGGCAGCGTAGTGTTGGTTGCGTGCGGCACCCTCGATAGCCGCCAGGCTTGCAACAACGGCCAGCGATCCGCCGGCATCGCCGTTGCCGGAACGCTCGCGCATATGGCGCGCCGCTTCGCGCAAGGTGAAAAAGGCGCCCTCCTGATTGACCGACACGACCTTCCGATACTGTTCGATCGTGATGTCGAGGAATGACTTCGAGGCAAGCCCGATGCCCGCGTTCGCGAAAACAGCATCGACACGCCCCAACTTGCTGACGACCGCTTTCATGCCTTCAACGACCTGCGCTTCATTCGCGACATCGATCGTCTGCGCGAGCACCCGCCGGCCCGCCGCCTTCAAGGTGGTCTCGGCCGCGCGATTCTTATCCTCGTTCGTGCCCCAGATCGCGACATCCGCGCCGGCGTGCGCCAGAGCCTCCGCCATCCCAAGCCCAATGCCGCCGTTTCCGCCGGTCACGAGGGCCACTTTTCCGGTGAGATCGAATGGCTTGTACGTCATTGAGTTCCCTTGCCTGAGGCCACACCGCTGAGGTGAGTGGTGTGGGGTGCTTATCCTTTGGGTAGTCTTGCGCCGGTCGCGGCACTCGCGCAGGTTAGCGCACCTGGTCGCGGCACGGGAGTCGCGGCACGACGACTGGGTCATCGCCTCTCACGTTACGGAACAGTGCCATGCGGTTCGCACGATTGGTGCGCTCGACTCTGGTTGCAGTGTTGGTTGCAGGACTGTTCGGCTGCGCGTCCGACAAGCCGCCAGGTGCCGTGGGTGGCGGCAACTACAAGATCGGCAACCCGTATCAGATCGCCGGCGTCTGGTATTACCCCAAGGAAGACCCGTTCTACGACGAGACGGGTATCGCCTCTTGGTACGGACCAGATTTCCACGGCAAGGCGACCGCGAACGGCGAACGCTACGACATGGAAGCACTGACCGCTGCACACCGCACATTGCCGATGCCGGTGATCGTGCGTGTCACGAACCTCGAGAATGGCCGCTCTGTTCGCTTGCGCGTCAACGACCGCGGACCCTACGCGCGCGGGCGCATTATCGACGTCTCGCGCCGTGCCGCGACACTTCTCGGATTCCACGGAAACGGAACCGCCCGCGTCCGAGTGCAGTTCGAGGGCAGGGCAGAGGTCGGCGCCGCTCCGCCACAAGACGACAGTGAAATTGCCGCCGCATCATCCAGCATCAAAGCAGCGCCGCTGAGTTCGGTGGCGAGCAGCGAACTTGCGCCACCGCCCGGCGCCGCGTCCGCCACTGCGCGGCCTCCCGCATCGGATGTTCGCGTGGCTTCCAGCGCCGCTATGGCGCCGGTAGCCGATGAATCTGTGGATGGCGTGGTCACGACCGTGCCTATTCCTTCCAGCACCCAAATCTGGGTGCAAGTTGGCGCGTTCCTCACGCGCGGCAACGCCGATCGCCTGGCCCAACGGCTCGTCTACGCGGGCGGCGCGCGCGTGACGCCATCTACCGCAAACGGCAAGCCGATCTACCGCGTCAGGTTCGGACCGTTTGCAACGGTGGAACAAGCAGATTCCATGTTGAACACGGTGATCGAAAAGGGTCACAACGGCGCGCAAATCGTCGTCGAGTAGGAAGAACCATGCGATTTTTGTCAGTACTCAGCGTCCTCGTTCTCGCAGCCACCGCCAACGCCCAGCCGGTGGCCGATCCATCGACTGAGCTGCAAACGAACGCGCGCTTCGCCGAGATGATCGACTTCGAAACAGGTGCCGTACTGTTTTCCAAGGACGGCGACCAAGTCATGGCACCCGCCTCAATGGCCAAGTTGATGACCGTCGCCATATTGTTCGAAAAATTGAAGCACGGCGACCTTCGCCTCGAAGACACTTTCACGGTCAGCGAACGCGCGTGGCGCCTGTCGGTCGCGGGCAAAAACGAATCCTCGAAGATGTTCGTGAGCATCGGCTCGCAGATCAAAGTCAGCGACCTGCTGCGCGGCATCATCATCCAGTCGGGTAACGATGCTTGCACGGTCGTCGCCGAGCATTTCTCCGGTTCGGAGGAAGCGTTCTCCGAACTGATGAATGCCGAAGCGAAGAAAATCGGCCTCGTCAACTCGGTCTTCAAGAACGCAAGCGGTCTGCCACACCCTGAGATGCACGTTACGGCGCACGATCTCGCGCGCCTCGCCAACTATCTCATTCGAGAATTTCCGGAGTATTACGGCATCTTTGGCGAACGCGAATTCACCTGGAACGGCATTAAGCAGGGAAACCGTAATCTGCTGCTCGGCGCGTATGCTGGTGCAGATGGATTGAAGACGGGCCACACCGCCGACTCTGGGTACGGCATGGTAGCGTCAGCGGTGCAAGACGGGCGCAGGTTGATCGTCGTCGTCAACGGTCTTGCCAGCGAAATCGAACGTGCAACCGAGGCAAAGCGTTTGCTCGATCTCGGCTTTCGCGAGTTCCGCAGCTACGCATTGTTCAAAGCGGGTGACACTGTTGGTGAAGCCGAAGTCTGGGCCGGCGAACAACGGGCTGTGCCGCTGGCCGTGCGCCAGCCGGTGAAGCTGATCATGCGCCGCGCGTCGCGCGACGGCTTGAAAGTCGTGCTGAGCTACAACGAACCGGTGATGTCGCCGGTTCAACGCGGTCAAGAATTGGGCAAGCTCACGATCACCGCACCCGGGATGCCCGACCAAACCGTACCCGTCTACGCCGGCGCCGAAGTCGACGCTGGCGGCATCTTCACGCAAGTCCGTGTTGGTGTGAAAGAGTTGCTGTCGGGCGGACCAGAGCCGCAAGCGGCATCCGAAGTCGTCAAATTGAACGATGACGGCGCCGTGCCGCAACCGGCGACCCAATGAATCGCGGCCGCTTCATCACCTTTGAGGGCGGGGAAGGAACCGGAAAATCGACGCAAGTTCGACTGCTTGCCCAACACTTGTCGAAGGCTGGGGCAGACATCGTGCAGACGCGCGAACCCGGCGGCTCGCCTTCAGCAGAAGAAATCCGTGCCCTCCTGGTGACAGGCGCTGCCGACCGCTGGTCGACACTCGCCGAGACACTGTTGTTTTATGCGGCGCGTGTTGAGCATTGGCGCCAAGTCATTGATCCAGCCCTGTCGCGCGGTGCGCACGTCATCTGCGACCGCTTCGCGGATTCCACGATGGCCTACCAGTGTTACGCTGGCGGGCTGGACAAGCGCGTGGTGACTGACCTTCATCGCCTGGCAATGGGCAAGGCCGAACCTGACCTGACACTCGTCCTAGATTTGCCCATAGACGAAGGATTGAAACGGGCGGCCGCACGTCGCGACGATGAAACGCGCTTTGAACGCAAAGGCCGTGAGTTTCACGAACGGCTGCGCAACGGATTTCTAGAGATCGCGCGCGCCGCGACGAAGCGGTGCGCAGTCATCGATGCTTCTCTGAGTGTGGAACAGGTGCAAGCGGCGGTGCGGACTGCGGTGGCAACACGGTTGGGCCTCGGCTGATGGCACCGCGAGCCCGCACCGCGGACGCCGAGCCTACGCCCGAAAGCGATCGCATCGGCGATCTGCTGCATCCGCGAGAGCGCTCCAACCTCTTCGGTCATGAAGCCGCCGCGCGCACGCTAGCGACAGCGGCGCGCTCTGGACGCCTGCACCACGCCTGGATCCTCGCCGGTCCAAAGGGTGTGGGGAAGGCCACGTTGGCCTGGCGGTTCGCCCGCGCCGTGTTGGCGCACGGCGCCGCCAATTGTCCGGACGACCTTGCCGTGCCAGAGGGAAATTTGGTGGCGCGCCAAGTCGCAGCGCTCGCGCACCCGGACCTCATCGTCATTCGCCGTCCGTGGGATCATGAAAAAAAGCGATTCAAGACCGAACTTCCCGTGGACGAGGTCCGCCGCCTGCACGGCTTCTTCTCGCGCCACGCGTCCGAAGGCGGCGCACGCATCGCCATCATCGATACAGCCGACGACATGAACCGCGCCTCGCAAAATGCGCTGCTCAAGATCCTGGAGGAGCCGCCGGCCAATGCAATCTTGCTCCTGATTTCACATGCGCCTGGCGGGCTCCTCCCGACAACGCGTTCGCGGTGCCGTTTACTGACGTTGCGCAAACTTGCCGCCGAACCGATGGAGGACGCGGTCGCCGAACTCGCGCCGGCCATCGACCAAAAATCACGCGCACTGGTCTCCGCACTGGCGGATGGTGCGCCAGGCCGCGCCTTGGAACTTGCCGAAAGCGACGCCACCGCCACCTACCGCGACATCGCGGAATTGTTGCTTTCGCTGCCGCGGTTGAACGGCGCCAAGCTCTTCGGGTTTGCTGAAAAGGTCGCACGCGCACCAGCCGATCGCGGTCTGGGTCTATTCGTGACGTTGCTCTCGCAAATCGAAGAACGCGCCCTCCGCGGAGCCTACGCCGCGCTGGAACCCGTTCCAGGTGAGGACGCCTTGCTGCGACACCTGCGCGCGGCCATGCCGTTGGAACGCTGGTCCGGGCTTTGGGAGACACTCAAGACCGATGCCTTGCGTGCCGACGAATTGAACCTTGACAAGAAACAACTGGTCCTCAACACGTTTTTTGCTATTGAGGCGGCGTCCCAGCGCTGACGCCAAACCATGTTCGTCGATAGCCATTGCCACCTCGATTTCCCCGATTTTGGGCCTGAGCTCGACGCCGTCGTGCGCCGCGCGCGCGAAGCGGGCGTGGGAACAATGCTGACGATCGGTACACGCCTCAGCGCGTTTGACGGCGTCCGCGCCATCGCAGAACGCTACGACGACATTTGGTGCTCCGTCGGCGTTCACCCGCATGAGGCGGCCGTCGAACCTCTGAACGAAGCAAGCCTTGGTCGAACACGCGGTGCACCCGCGCGTGGTTGGCATCGGTGAAGCGGGCCTCGACTATTTCTATGAGCACAGCCCGCGTGACGATCAGATTCGCAATTTCCGGGCACACATCGCGGCCTCGCGCGAACTGCAACTGCCGCTCATCGTCCACGCACGCGATGCGGACGACGATCTTTGCCAAATACTGCGCGAAGAAATGGCGCGCGGTGCATTCCCGGGGCTGATCCATTGCTTTTCGTCGACAGCGAAGCTGGCACAAACTGCACTGGACATCGGCTTCTACATCTCTATCTCCGGCATCGTAACCTTCAAGAAGGCGGACGAGCTGCGCACCATCGTGGCGACAGTGCCGCTGGAGCGGCTCCTCGTCGAAACCGACGCGCCGTACCTCGCACCGATGCCTCATCGCGGCAAACGTAACGAACCCGCCTTCGTGAAGAACACTGCGGAAGTTGTGGCCCGCTTGAAGGGCATCGACGTCGCGCTTGTTGAGCAAGTGACAACCGACAACTTCTTCCGCCTGTTCACGAAGTGCCGGCGTCCCGCATGACCGCGGGCCTCAAAGTCACGATCTTAGGAAGCGGTTCATCCGGCGGCGTGCCACGTCTTGGCGGAAACGACGGGGCAGGGGAGTGGGGCGCTTGCGATCCCAACGAACCGAAGAACCGCCGCCGCCGCTGCTCCATTCTTGTCGAACGCGGCCCAACGCGCGTCTTGGTCGATACCAGTCCAGATATGCGCGAGCAGTTGTTGGGCGCGCGCGTGAGCAAACTCGACGCCGTCCTCATCACGCACGATCACGCCGATCAACTTCACGGCTTCGACGATCTGCGCATGGTCGCGCAGAACATGATGCGCCGCGTCGACGTCTATGCTGCACCGGAAACGATGCGCGCGATGAAGCAGCGCTTCGACTACTGCTTCAAAGACGGCGAACGCGGCGGTTATCCGGCAATCATCGAAGACCACACGATCCAGCGGCCCTTCCGCGAGTTCGCGATCGGAGGGAACGCTGGACAGATCTCAGTCCGAACGTTCGACCAAGATCATGGTACGATGATCAGCCAAGGCTTCCGCTTCGGACCAATCGCCTATTCGTCGGATGTCGTGGGCCTAGCCGACGACGCGTTCGACACGCTTGCCGGCATCGAGTGCTGGATCGTCGATGCGCTACGCTACCGTGCACATCCGACACACGCGCATGTCGAAAAGACCCTGAGCTGGATTGAGCGCGTGCGGCCGAAGCGCGCCATCCTGACGAACCTCCACACCGACTTGGACTACCAGACCTTGCGTCGCTCATTGCCGAACGGCGTAGAACCTGCGTTCGACGGTATGACGATCAACCTCTGACACGCCGCGCGTTTACCGAACCAGGGCCCCTGCAATCTCAAGGGGAAAGCCGTCCATTGCGCGACTTTACCTTGGGGACACTGTGTCTGTTTTTCAGTTTGCCTGTGCTCTGATTCTTTGAGATAACCCAACTCGGGGTTGCGCCGGTTTTCCGGCGCGAAAGTTCTTTTTGGGTTTCGGGCGGGGGATCATCGGGCAGTCGGGCCGTTGGGCGCGACCTGTTCGAGATAACAGGCTAAGTGCAGTTCAGGCGCGGCTTATTATCTCCAACAACATCGCAAATGGTTAGGGCTCGAGAAACTGTCTCGGTCGAAATCTTGGTGTTAAGCATGAAGCGGTGTGCAGCCGCTGTGTTTGCTGTGCGTTGTGGTATGAGTCGAACGGCAGTGAATTTTGTCGACGGAAGGCAAGTGGTTATGGGACGTGTAACAGTCAACAGGGGTAATCGGATGACGATCGCGCGCGTTGCTGCCGCGGCAGGATTGATGCTGGGGCTCACCTTGATGGTGTCCGTGGCAATGGCACAGCCGGCACCGGCTCCCGCAACTCAACCAGCGTCTGGCGCGACACCGGCTCAGCCGGGCGCTGCTCCGGCGACGGATCCGGCGGCGGCACCTGCCGGTGAACCCGCACCGCCCGCGATCGGCCCGGACGGCCTTCCTATTGCTCCGACAGACGGCACGGCACCCGCGACGCCGCCAGCCGAAGCGGCAGCACCGGAAGAACCGAAGGTCGACATCACGCCCGTCAGCATGTTCATCGGCGCGACGATCGTCGTGCAGGTGGTGATTGTGCTCCTCGTGCTCTGGTCTGTCGTCACCTGGGCGATCATGATTTCAAAGCTCTCGTACTTCTCCGGTCTGAACGGAACGTCGAACCGCCTGTTGAACGCGTTCCGCAGCGCAGGTTCGGTCCAAGACGCCGGCAAGGCCGCAGCGCGCAACTTTAAGAACAACCCGCTCGGGAAAATGGCCATCGCAGCAGCTGAAGAGCTGGGCGCCGGCAAGAAGGGCAGCGCCGGCGGCCGCGTCGCTCAGCGTATGGCAATCGTTCAAGCCGAGGTCGGCGAAGAACTGTCGAGTGGTATGGGCATCTTCGCCACCGTCGGTTCGATCGGCGCCTTTGTCGGTCTGTTCGGAACGGTTTGGGGCATCATGAACTCGTTCATCGGTATCGCCCAAACCCAGACGACGAACCTTGCGGTCGTTGCACCTGGTATTGCCGAAGCCTTGTTCGCAACCGCCTTCGGTCTCTTCGCGGCCGTTCCCGCGGTTATCTTCTACAACATGTTTGCTCGCCGTATCGGCGCGTATCAAACGCGGATGGACAACTTCGCCAATGAAGTATCCGTGCGCGTCGCGCGCGAGACCGAGTAAGCGAACATGGCGGCTCGCGGTAAGCGATACGACGACAACAGCCAAATCAACGTGACGCCCTTCGTGGACGTCATGTTGGTTTTGTTGATCATCTTCATGGTGGCAGCACCGCTCGCCAGTGTGAACGTGAAGGTCGAATTGCCGCCGTCGACGGCGCGGCCCGCCAAAGTGAAGGACCCGGTCTACGTTTCGTTGCAGGCAAGCGGCAAGGTTTACATCGGCGACATCGAGGTTAAGTACAGCGAGTTCTCGGCGCGCCTCGTTTCCGCCTCCGGCAACAACTACAACCGGCGCGTCTTCATCCGCGCTGACAAGACGGTGCAATACAAAGAAGTCATGCGGGTGATGAACGTTATTCAGGACACCGGGTTCTATCAAATTGCCCTGGTTGCCGAAGATCGTCCTGTCACCGCCGTAAAGTAGTGCAAGAGATCGGGTAATGGACCGCCATGGATAGGCGCACGGTTTACATCACGATTATCGTCTCCGTGCTGTTCCATTTGGGGCTGCTGTATTACGTCGCCGTGACGTGGGGCATCATTCCGAGCATCATCGAAGAGCCGGAAGAGCAGGTCTTGGCGGTCGCGCCACCGCCACCGCCACCGCCACCGCCACCACCGCCGCCCGAAGAAGTCGTGCAAGAAAAGCCACGTTTCCGTCCGCGTCCGGTTCCGCCGCCGCCCGCACCCGTGCGCGTCCCGCCGGTACCGCTCAAGCCGCAACCGCCGGCCGAAAGCACGTCGGACGCGACCACCATCCTCTCTGACAAGCAAGTCATCGACAGCCCCGTATCGAAGCCGCCATGCCGCTATCCGAAGCGCGCTGAAGAGGCTGAGAAAGAAGGCAAGGTGCTTTTGTCGATCACCATCAATCCCGATGGTAGCGTCGGGGAAGTGCAAGTTACGTCGGCCTCGCCGCCAGGCTGGTTCGAACAGGCCAGCGAGCAGTGCGTGAAGCGATACCGGTACAAAGCGGCCGGCCGCGCGATCAAGGCGCCGATCGAAATCACCTGGCGCTTGGAATAAGCGGGAGCTCTGAGGGCCTATGGCTGGAACAGTCGGAACTGGCGAAAGCGCAGGCGGAAAAAGAGGCCGCTATGGCGATAACGCCGAAATCAACGTGACGCCGTTCGTGGACGTCATGTTGGTGCTGCTCATCATCTTCATGGTGTCGGCGCCGCTCGCGACGATCAGCATCCCGCTCGATTTGCCGCCGCCGTCGGACAACTCGCAACCCGATCCCGTCGAGCCGATCTTCGTAAGCTTGCAAGACACCGGCACGATCAACGTCGGCACGCAAAGCACCGGCGAAATTCAAGCCACGTTCGCAACGCTGTCTGACGCCATCAAAGAAAAGACCGGCGGCGACAAAGAGCGGAAGATATTCATCCGCGCCGACCAAAAGGTGATCTACAACGACGTAATGCGCCTCATGGATGCGATCGACCACGACGGCTACAAGAATAAAGCCCTCGTCGCCGAAGACGTCGTCGACTAGCGCAATCCGCTCATCTCAGCGCGTTTCCAGAGGCCGGATTTCCGGCCTCTTTCGTTTTGGTAGTCGAAATGACGCAACTCGGCGACTATTGAACGAATCGAACACTGGTGGCTATCCTGGCGTACGGAAATGTCTCATAGCCGGAGAGCTCCATATGAATATTGCTCAAGGGCGCCCGCGTAGTTGGACGCCGCAAATCATTCTGTTCTCGATCATCGTGCACGCGGTGGTGCTGTACTACGTCGCGGTGGCGTTCAACGTCGTGCCCCCGCTCATTGGTCCGATCGATGAGCCGCGGACAATCCCGACCGTCATGTTCCAGCCGCCGCCGCCAAAGATCGTTCCGGACGAAATTAAAAAGCGGCCACGCTTTCAGCAGCGTCAACCGCAAGTGCCGCCGGTCCAACCGGTGGTTCAGCCGACGCCGTTCCCGCCGACCGTCACAGCCATTACGACGGGACAGCCCACGATCGACATCCAGGCACCCATATCGGAGGAACCGGTTTCGAGGCTTCTCCCGCGCTATCCCCGAAATGCGGAGACGAGGCAGATCGAAGGCCGCGTGCGTCTTTCGGTGACCATCATGCCCGACGGAAGCGTGCGGGATGTGCGCATCCTTGATGCGAGGCCAACCGGTTACTTCGAGGCTGACGCGGTTCGCGCCGTACAACAGTGGCGCTATCGGCCGTCCGGTGTCATTCGGACGAACGTCGTCGTCGATATCGACTTCGTGCTGAACTGAATCACACGAACGGACCAAGCAGAGCGACCGCCGCGATGATGCCGTAGGCCACGCGGCGGTAGAGCTCCTCGGACGCACCGTCAAACCAACGGCTGCCCAACCAAACGCCCGCGATCGACGCAGGCAGGCAGAGCAACGCCAGCATCAACACATCCCGCGTGAGCAGCCCTTGCGCGCCATAGATCGCAGCGGATGCGACGTCGATGATGAAGAAGTAACAGATGACCGCGGCTCGCAGCGCAGCCGAACTGTCGTCGCCTGTGAGGTAGTAGAGCACGATCGGCGGCCCGCCGATGCCCGACGCGCCGTTCGCGACCCCCGACAACAATCCCGCGCCCGCAAGGCCCGTCGTCGTCTTGGCGCCGTGCCGCCGAACCCGCAACGCGATCAGCACAAGGAACACGATGATCAACGCGGAAATGCTGAGCCGCAACGCATACCCCGACACGACGGCGAGCAACCAGGCACCGAGCGCCAGCCCCGGCAGCGCCGCCACCGACATCACGCCGATCTCGCGCCACGCGACAAGCCGCATAGCGCCCGGCAGCAACTGAAACGACAGCGCCACCTCGAGCAGGATGACGAGAGGTACCGCCTCGGTCACCGGGTAGAGAGCGGCCAGCGTCGGTGCCAACACCATCGCCGACCCAAACCCCGAGAAGCCGCGCAGCACGCCGGCGAACGCCACCAGCGCAACCGCGATCGCCGTCGTCGGCGTCAGTAACGGCGCAACAGACTCCAGCACCGTCTCAGCGCGTCACCATGGTCTTAAAGCCGCCGTAGAACATGCGCATGCCGTCGAAGGGCATACCGTTCGGCGGCATCTTCATGCGCGGATCCTTCATCACCTTCGCGTTGACGCGGTCGCGGTCTTTGCGTGACTTGAACGTGATCCAAGAGAAGACGACGGTCTCGCCGGCCTTCAGCTTCACGGCTTGCGGAAACGACGTCACCTTGCCGGGCTTCACATCGTCCGCCACGCACTCGACATACGACACAGCGCCGTGATCCATCCAAACCTTCGCCCCAAGCGCCGCCATCTTGCGATAGGCGGCAAGGTTCTTGGTTGGCACCGGAATGACAAATCCGTCGACATAAAAGGCCACAACACTCTCCTTTGCTCGAACGCGCCCAATGTCAGCACGCCAAGCCCGCCCGCGTCGATACACCAACCCCGTCTTCCCCGTTGAAAGCTCCCCGCTGTGGCCGATACTGTGAGGCCAACGCAAAGGGGAGATGAGGCTCGATGACGGCGGACTTGGCGCCAGGACGCGAATGCGGCAGCTGCACCGCGTGCTGTAAAATTCCAGCCATCGACACGCCGTCACTGCGCAAGCCGGCCGGCGTCATGTGCCCGAATTGCACCGGATCGAACTGCGCGATCTATGAAACGCGACCCGCTCCATGCCGCACCTTCTATTGCCTGTGGCGGCTTGTTGCGACCATGCCGGACGAACTACGGCCGGATCGGATCGGCGTCATGTTCTCGATCGAATCCGTGAATCCGCCGCAAAATCCGTTCGAGCGCCAGTTCGTCATCGCCCGCGCCATCAACTCGCTCGCCGACTTGGACAGTCCCGGCGCCCGCGCCGCGCTACAGACGTTCATCGATCGCGGCGATCTGCCCGTATGGCTGAGCTTCCAACAAGAACGGCGTCTGTTGCACCCATATCCAGTGCTCTACAAAGCAATCGTCAGCCCGGCCAACCCACCGCCGGAACTTGCAGCCGAAGTGCGCCTCTGGCGCGAGCGATTGGGGATCGGCACGGCCTAGTGCCGCGCGCGCGGTCGGGACACCGCGCGCTGACCGAGCGCTGGCGTCAGCGCGAACGTCGTCATCCGGATTTCATCCGCGTCGTCATCCGGATTTCATCCGACGCGCCACGACGTCCGCACATCGAACAGCGAAAGCGCCGTTTGAAATCGAGCAACCGAGTCGCGGGATGCGCCAGCTTCGCAAGCTGATCCGGCAGTAGAGCCGTCTTGTGCCCGCACTTGCATACGATATTGACGCCGCGCGCACGCTCGACGAGCGCGCCGACAGTCATAGGACGTGAGGAGGTGCCGGACATACGCGGCAACTCTAACGCGTCCGCCGCCGCGTCGCCATGCGTTGACGCGCGGTAAACGCGGGCCATCGGGGCAGGGGAGGGCGCATTTCCGAAACCCCGTGCTAGGCTCGATCACCGTTATTCATATGGAGGAACCAAAATGGCGATCGACTTCCAAATTCCGGCTGAAGCCAAGGCGCTGCGCGAACGCATCCGCAAGTGGGTCCACGACGAATGCGTACCGGCCGAGAAGCGTTTGATCGCCGGCGAGGACTACAAATCGGTGTTGGGTGAACTGCGCAAGAAAGCCCGCGCACAAGGACTCTGGTGTCCATTCATTCCGAAGGAACACGGCGGCATGGGGCTTGGACCGCTCGCGAACGCGCTGGTGCAGATGGAGTTGGGCGAAAGCTATCTCGGCGCCTTGTCGATGAACACGCAAGGCCCCGACGACGCCACCATGCTCACACTGCTCGAGCACGGTACGCCGCATCAGAAGGAGAAGTTCTTGAAGCCGTTGCTCAACGGCGAAAAGCGCATCTGCTACTCGATGACGGAGAAAGCCGCAGGCGCCGACGCCACCGGTATGCAGACGCGCGCCGAAAAGAAAGGCAACGACCGCTATGTCCTCAATGGCGAGAAGTGGTTCTCAAGCGCAGCCAGCGTCGCCGACATCGCGCTGGTGATGGCCAAGACCGATCCGGACGCACCGCGCCATCAGCAATACTCGACCTTCCTCGTCGAACTCCCGAACCCGGGCTACAAAATCAAACGCAACATCCAGACGATGGCGATCGAAGGCCCGCTGTCCCACATCCTGGGTGGCGGCCACGCTGAGATCGAAATCACGGACCTCGAAGTGCCGGCCGAAAACCTCCTCGGCGGCGAAGGCAAAGGCTTCGCCATGGGCCAGCACCGTCTGGCGTACGGACGTCTGCGCCACGGCATGCACAACGTCTCGATGGCCCAACGCGCACTCGACATGGCAACAGAGCACGTCACCACGCGTTCCACCTTCGGCAAGAAACTCGACGAACGCCAAGCGGTGCAGTTCATGCTCGCCGACTGCGCCAGCGAGCTCTACATCGCGCGCCTGATGCTGATGCACATCGCGTACAAGGCTGAGCACAAGATGGACCTGCGCCAAGAAAACGGCATCGCGAAGGTCTACCTCGCGAACATGGTCCACAAAGTCGTCGACACCGCGATCCAACTCCACGGCGCGCTCGGCTACAGCCGTGATCTGCCGCTGGCCGCCTGGTATACGCACATCAGAAGCCAACGCCTGGTCGACGGCCCCGACGAAGTGCATCGCTGGACCACTGGTCGCAATGTCATCAAGGCCTACAAGGCCCACGGTACGACGGCCAGCGCGTGCGGGGGCGATCTGTTGTAGCCGGACGCCACGTCGTCTACTCTCGAAACGTCATCAGCGTCGTCTCAAAGCGCAGCCTCGACAGCTGCGTGCAGGTAAGACACTTGGCTAGCCGGTCGAGCGGTACGAGGGATGTGGGTTCAAACCCCGCCGTTGGTGGCATTCTCAGATCAGAGCACTAGGCTGCTGCAGAAGCGATTCTGCCCGGAGTGCGCCTGTGTTCGACGCCATCGGATTCGAGATCGTCAAAGCGCTCATTGGCCCGGTAGTGGCCGTGGGCTTGGCCTGGCTCGTCGGCAATCGCCTGAGCTCTGAATGGGCACTGCGCCAACGCAGGCGCGAAAACAGCCTGGCCAGTGTCGCGGAGTTCTACCGTCTCTACGGCGAGTTCTTCGCGCTCTGGAAGCTCTGCAACTACGCCTTCCGGGACGCCGACCATGAAACCGAGGACAGCACGCTCTGGGACCTCATGCGCCGTGCCGCGGCGCTCGAGGCGAACGTCGAAGCGATCCTGCTGCGCATCGCGACCGAACTGAAGCTCACAGACGCCGACATCCGCACGCTAGGTCTGTTTCGCCAAGGCGTGCAGCTGCTGCGTCAATCGATCGTCAAGCAGCGCATACTGGGCTGGAGCTCATCCGAACACCGCGAGTACCAAGCCTTCAAGGGGCTTTCGGTCGGCACGGCCGCGCTGGCCGCCAGAGTAGGGTCTGGCAAGCCGCCAACCGTCGACAGTGCACAACGTCAGCTGCGCGAGATCACGCACAACAAGTGGAGCAAGGAATGGCTGGCCACGATCGCACGCCGCAATGAAACGCCGGTCCAAGCCGAACTCGAAGCTTCAGCAGTGGATGATGCGTGAGAACCGGAGGTCATGCGGAAACCGCAGATATCTGACCTTCGCGCCTTTTCATTGCCCATAATACATATTATGCGATAAAGATATGCACGGAATGGCGGATATCTGCCGAAAACCAGAGCCGCGCCCCGCTCCGTGCTGTTCCCAGATCGCTGGCTTCGCTACTGACCGCTGATATCACTTGAGAGCTCGCGAGCCGCCCATGGACACGCCTGAGGATCTGAAATCGATCGACGCGTTGCTCGCCATTATGAAGAGGCTGCGCGCGCCGCAGGGTGGGTGCCCGTGGGACGTGGAGCAGACGTTCGCGACCATCGCCCCCTACACCATCGAAGAGGCCTACGAGGTCGCCGACGCGATCGAGCGAAACGACATGGCCGCGCTGAAGGACGAACTCGGCGACTTGTTGTTCCAAGTCGTCTTCCACGCCCAGATGGCATCGGAAGCGCGGGCCTTCACGTTCGCCGACGTCGTGGAAGCGATCTCACAAAAGATGCTGCGCCGCCACCCGCACGTATTCGGGAACGCGGACGTGAAAACGGCCGAGGCCCAAACCATCGCATGGGAAGAGCATAAAAAGCGTGAACGCGCCGCGCGTGGCGACAAAGGCGCCAGTATACTCGACGACGTACCACTGCCCTCCCCTGCCCTCAGTCGCGCTTTAAAACTCCAGAAACGAATGGCATCCGTCGGCTTCGACTGGCGCGAGCGCGCACCGATCCTCGACAAGTTGAAGGAAGAGATCGGCGAACTGACCGCCGAAATCGACGCCGGCGCACCGAAGGCAAAGCTCGCCGACGAACTCGGCGACATCCTGTTCGTCTGCGTGAACCTGGCGCGTCATCTGGACGTCGATCCCGAGGACGCACTGCGCGGCACGAACGCCAAGGTCGTCCGCCGCTTCAAACACGTCGAACAATCGATCAAAGCCCGCGGCGAAAAGCTCGGCGAAGTCACCCTCGAAGCCATGGACGCCCTCTGGGACGACGCAAAGCGTCTGGAGCGCAGCCAATCAAAATAGCTCGTCATGGCCGGGCAAGCGAAGCGCGACCCGGCCACCCAGGGTCACAGGCTGAGCGCGTAACACTGGGTGGCCGGGCCAAGCCCGGCCATGACGAGTGTACTGATTACTGCCGCACCAGCCGCGTGCCGAACCGCCGCTCGAATTTGGGCAACGCGCCCGCGACAATCGCCACGCGGAGTTTCACCCGGCCCTTCGCATCGTTCGTACGCTTGAGCACGTCACCGTTCTCGTAAGCCCACGCGAGATCCGCGCCCGCGTCAGGTTCCAGCCGAAGCTCCGCCTCGATAGCACTCGCCGCCAGCGTCGCATCGACCATGCCGAGCAGTCTATCGAAGCCCTCACCCGTCAGCGCCGAGAGCGACACGCTGCGCGGCTCGCGTTTGCCGTTCACCGCGGTCGGCCGCTCGGCTTCCGGGATCAAATCGATCTTGTTCCAAACCTCGATCATGCCGTTCTGCGTCGCGTCGGAAACGCCAAGCTCGCTGAGCACGCCCAGCACGTCGTCTTTCTGCGCCTGCGCGTCCGGATGACTGATGTCGCGCACGTGCAGCAGCAGATCCGCTTCCAGCACCTCTTCCAGCGTGGCGCGAAACGCGGCCACAAGCTGCGTGGGCAGATCGGAGATGAAACCTACCGTGTCAGAGAGAATGACGCGCCGTTTCGACGGCAGCACGAGCCCCCGCATTGTGGGATCGAGCGTCGCGAACAGCTGATCCTTGGCGACGACGTCGGAACTTGTCAGCCGGTTGAACAGCGTGCTCTTGCCGGCGTTCGTGTAACCGACGAGCGCTACCACCGGAAACGGCACGCGCTTGCGCGCCTCGCGATGCAGCTGGCGCGTCCGCTTCACGTCTTCCAATTCGCGCTTCAACCGCGCGATACGATCGCCGATCGCGCGCCGGTCGGCTTCGATCTGTGTTTCACCCGGACCGCCCAAGAAGCCGAAGCCGCCGCGTTGCCGCTCCAAGTGGGTCCACGAACGAACGAGGCGGCCCTTTTGATACGAAAGATGCGCAAGCTCGACCTGCAGCCGGCCTTCTGCCGTTCGCGCACGCTCGCCGAAGATCTCGAGAATGAGCCCGGTGCGATCCAGCACCTTCACATTCCACGCCTTTTCCAGGTTACGCTGCTGCACCGGCGAGAGCTGTCCATCGACGATGACGAGCTCCGGCGTCTCCGCCTCGCACAAGCCGTGCAGCTCCTCGACCTTCCCCTTCCCGATCGGGCAGGGTTGCAACGACGTCGAGATCGATCGCGCGCGCAAGGCCGGTCGCCTCTTCGAGGCGCGCCTCAAGCGTGCGCGGTTCATCGGACCGCTTCATGTAAGGATGAACGATGATCGCCCGGCGCGACCCTGGGGTCCAATCGCCGAACGAACGCCCACGAGAAGGTTCGATCAAATCAAGGCCGCTTCTAAAGTCTGGCTAAGCGTCGGCCGCTTCTGGTGTTTCTTGCTCAAACAACGGAACGGCAACCGACGGCATCACCGTCGATATAGCGTGCTTGTAGACCAGCTGCGAGTGCCCATCGCGGCGCAGAAGAACGCAGAAATTATCGAACCAGGTGATGATCCCCTGGAGCTTCACCCCGTTGACCAGAAAAATGGTCAGAGGCGCTTTGTTCTTGCGACAGGCATTCAGAAACGTGTCTTGAAGGTTTGCTTGTCGATCACTCATGGGTTGGCCCCATTTTTCACTTGCTCCGCCCGAAACACACGGGGTTGGCGATACAGCTATCCGGCTTCTGCGACAGGTGTACGACCACGCGACTCAAGCGGTTCGCCACTCGTCTTTGGAGAAAATGGACGAGCCGTCGCGGTGGGGCAAGTGTGAAGGACGCGAGGGGAACGGTTAACTATCGAGACGCCCAGTACATTTTGCCGATTTTGGCAGTAATAAGCCCAGGTTTTCCGTCACCGACCGGGTTCCCATCGATTCGGGTGACAGGAAGAACCCCGAACGAAGCTGCGGATATGAACGCCTCGCGCGCATTTCGCGCCTCGTCCACGCTGAACGCGCGCTCCGAAAATTCCACACCCATCTGTCGGCAAAAGGGAATGATTTCTCCGCGCGTCACACCGGGCAAGATCGCGTGGTCGAGCGCGCGTGTTCGCAGCACGCCCTTCTCATCCACGATCCACGCCGTCGTCGACGAGCCTTCCGTGACGAAACCGTCGCGATCGACGAACCAAGCCTCGAACGCGCCGGCTTCGCGCGCGCTCTGCTTGGCAAGCACGTTGGCGAGCAACCCCGTCGACTTGATATCGCAGCGCGCCCAGCGCGCCTCAGGCCGCGTCACGACCGCAATACCCTTCTCTGCCAAGGCCGCATAGCGCGTGAAGTCGAGCGTGCGTGCCGTCACCACAAGCGTCGGCTTCACGGACGCCGCCGGAAACCCATGATCACGCCGTGCGACGCCCCGAGACACCTGCACATAGACCAAACCTTCTCGAACCCGATTGAGCCTGACCGTCTCGCGCATGATGTGACCGAGTTGACGCGAGCCAACTGGCGCGCGCATCTTCAGCTCGCCAAGCGAACGCTCGAGCCGCGCCAAATGCGGTGCCTCGTCGATCAACGCGCCTTCGCGGATCGCGCACACTTCATAGACGCCATCCGCGAACTGAAACCCGCGATCCTCGACCGCCACGGACGCTTGCGCGAACGGCACATAGCGCCCGTTGACGTATGCAATGCGCGACATTGGTGGAACGCCTCTCTGACTCGATAGAACCCCTTATAGCAGACGCGTCCCCGGCGTCCCTCACGTCCCCGGTGTACCCATGTCCCAAGCGTCCGGAACGTCCGGTTGTCCGGGAGCGCAGTGCGACAGTTTGTGGGTGACACAGTGGGCCATTTATCCGCCCGACCCGCGCCGCCATATTGGTTCACCCCACCAAAAAGGCAGCGCGCACCCGCCAACAAACGTTCCCTACGCTTCCGGCATTCCCAACGTTCCCGTTAGTCCTTTCATCTCTGTGTCCCCTCATAAGGACATAGGGATTGGGCGTCCAGCCACGTCTAAATCGAAGGGGACAAAGTTAGAGTACGACGGGAAACAAAGGGAACGTTGGGAACGCCGGGAATGATGGGACGCCGGACGAACCGGACGTTCCGGACGCTTGGGACAAGGGTACACCGGGGACGCGAGGGACGCCCGAGACACTGGGGACGTCAAACACGGACCGGAGTCACGAATGGCCGGCCGGTGTGTGCGACAGGCGGCGCCGTTTCTTCTATACCTCACTCGAGAACCGGACCGGCTGGGAGCCGCAAATGGCAGACCTGGGCGACCTTTTCAAACAAGCGGACGAGACCGCGCGCGGTATCGCGCAGCAAGCCGCCGATCTCTATCACCAGTTACCACCCGAGGTTTCCGCAGCCGTTGCCGCCGCGACCGCCATTGCCGGCGCCGCGAGCGCGATCTTCGGCTGGTGGAGCCGTCTCAGAAACATCTTTCTCCGCATATTCTTTCCGAGCGTCGCGGACGGCGAAAAACAGTCAAGCCGACCTTGAGAAGGCAGTGAAATTGCTCTTGGCGAGCGCTCAGAACAGCCAAGCGCCAGCCGCCCAAACCGCCGAGCGCGTCCAACAGATCGAAAGTGCGGGCAGAAGCAGTTCGCCAGATGTGCAAAAGGCGGTGGTTCAACTAAGCGAAAACAAAGCCGACGACGCTTATGCAACGCTGACGAAAGTCGCGAACGAACGCCGCGCCGCCAACGATCCCGATGCGGCCGTCGCAGAACTCCTTCGTGCGGCGGCGTTCGTCTCAATCTCCAACCCAAAGAAAGCAGCCGAAGCGTACGAACAAGTTCTCGCACTCAAGCCGGATTCTCACATCGCTCATCTCGGTCTCACCTACTACAACCTCGCGATCGGAAACGGCGCCAAGGCTGCAGCACACGCCGAGAGCGCGCAAAAATACGCAGCGACCGACATCGAAGCGTCGGCCGCGCGCTCAGCCCTCGTCATGGTCAGCTTGCGCCACGGGCAAGGCCAACGCGCGCTCGATCTTGTCCGCGACAACGTGAAACTGCTTCGTGCGCGCCGCGATGCGAAGCCCGATGACGAACTCGCGAATCGCAGCCTGGGTGAAGGGCTGCAACAGCTGGGCGATGTGCAGGCGACGCTGGGCGACCTCGCCGGCGCACGAAACAGCTATCAGCAGGCTTACAACCTTCGCGCCGAACTTGCGCAAAAACGCCCCGACAGCGGCGATATTCAACGCGAGCACTTTCACGCAGCGATGGGCATGGCCTCCACCCTCGCCGGCTGGGGCGACATTGCGACCGCCCTTACCTATGCCGCTTATGCCGAAGAACTATCTGCCGCACTCGCCACCGCAAATCCGGCGCGTGACGACGTCGTGCGCGAGGCCTCGATCTGCCGGACGGAACACGGCCGCCTGCTCCAGCAATCCGGCGACCTGCGCGGCGCGCTTCAACGTTACGAAAACTCGATGGCGGAGTTTCGAAAGCTCGCCGAACGCCAAGCCGACGTCCTTCAGCCCCAAATCGACTTGAAGAACGCCTACCTGCTGCTGAGCGAAAGCCGCGAACGCGCCGGCGACCTGGACACCGCCCTCATGGATGCACGCCGTGCGGTCGAGATCGCCGAGAAATCGCGCGCACGCGCGCCGCACGATACGCTGTGCTCTACCAGGTCCGCGCCGCCATCCGCGCGCAAACAGGCGACATCCACGCCGCATCGACCGACTACGCAGAGGCGATCGAAATCTACGAAGCGCTGCACATCAGCCAGCCGGATGCTACCGCCATCACACAGCAGTTGCTGAACTGCCGGATCGAACATGCCGAACTGAAAGCGCAAGTCGGCGAAGTCGGCGACGCCGACGCGATCTTGGATGGTTGCGTAGCGGCGGCCGACGCGCTCGTCGCCCAACACCCGCACGCCATCGAGACGAAGCGCATCGCTGCCTGGGTGCGCTACCGGCTGGGTCAACGTATGCGCAGCGGCGGTGACGCGAACGGCGCCGTAAAAGCGCTCCGCGACACCCGCAACCGCTACCAAGCCCTCGCCGGCAAGGACGACGCCGACGCCGGCGATCGAACGATGGTCGCCTGGTCCAACATCTCTCTCGCCCACGCGCTGACCGCGACCGGGATGTTCGACGAAGCCGAAACGTCAGCCGCAGCCGCGCTCGCAACGGCCGAACAACTCACCCTCGCCGATCCGTTGAACACGAACACCCAAGCGCTGCTCGCCAGTGCCGTTGAAACGGAAGGCTACATGCATGGCGCGCGCGGGCGCTTGCAAGAACAAGTGCGCGCGTTCGAGCGCATGCTGAAAGTGAACTCGGACCTCGCCAAGCGCACGGGTGCCGGCGCGGACACCCAGCGCAACCTCGCGGCGAGCCATCTGGTGCTGGGCCAAGCGCTCTCCATCGTGGGCCGCGTGCCCGAAGCCCTGAAAAGCCTCACGACTTCGCTCCAATTGCGCAAGACGATTGTCGAGAAGTTCAAGCGCTGGGAAGATCGTCTCGAACTGGTGCGTAGTCATCTGGCGCTCGCATCCGCACTGGACGAACCGAAGAAAGCCGCCGAAGGTCTTACCCACGTCACCGCTGCCTTTGCGATCGCCGAAGATCTTGCGCGCAAACTCCCGGACGTCGCGACCGTGCAGACGCTACTCGCGGCCGTCCATCACCAAAAAGGCGACTTGCTGCTCACGCTCGGCCGTTACGCCGAGGCGGAGAAGGCCTACAAGACCGATCTCGCCGCGCGCCGCACGCTGCTCAGCCGCGACAAATCGAACGAAGACCTGCGCGAACGCATCGCCGGTAGCGAGGCCTGCATCGCCGAATGCCGCTTTCTCGCCGGCGACAAGAAAAGTGCCAAACCCCTCTTCGTCACCGCCCTCGCCTCGTACCGCGCGATCGCCGAGGCGCAAACGAACGACCATTGGCTGGCTTGGAACATCCTCTGGCCCACATTCCGCCTCGCGCAACTCGACGCGAACAAGCAAGGCCAACTTGAAGCTGCGCGGTCGCTAAAAGATTTGCAGGAACGCGACGGCCACGACCGCATCGGCCGCCACTCAGGCTGGCTTAACGACATGCGCAACCTGTTCCCCGAACTCGGATAGATTTCACGCTTTAGTCTCGCGGTGTACTGCCCTCTTGGAGCTTGCGCGCGATGTCGCGCATGCTGGGCTCAAGGCAAGCAGGATACCCGGCGTTCGGATCTTTCCATGTCGGCTTCCGGTCTCGGCACGCCTTCGTGTCGATCCCGTTCTTCTCATAGGCACCCAAGATATCTTCCTTGGCTGGCATCATGGCAACCGCCGGCAAAGTGCTTGACGCCGAGCCTGCAAGCATCGCCGCAAGCATGACGCCGCCCAGGGCAACCGCCGCCGTCTGCACGATCAAACGTCCACGCATGACTTCGCTCCCACGAAACCGAGCCTAAACATACGCGTGACATCTGAAATGCTTTCCTAAAGCCGCTGTCGCCAAACGGCACAATGCGGGGCTCAAGCGTTACGCGCGAGCGCCTGCATCTTCCCAATCGACGATCGCGCGGCCCGCGCGCTCGCCGTTTCGGCGGCACGATAGGATGTGACCACCTCGCGCCCTAGGGGCGTGAGACGCGCCCCGCCGCCGCTCGCGCCGCCCGGTGCCGCGCGCACGACAGGCCGGCCGAATGTGGCATTCAACTCCTGCACCAAACCCCAAGCGCGGCCATAGCTCATCTTGAGCGCAACCCCCGCTTGCCGGATCGATCCGTGTTCCTCGATCAACTCCAGCAAGCGCACTTTTCCAGGCCCGATTGAGCCTTTGCCTTCGATATCGATCCGCAACGTGATCCGTGCCATGCCCGCAACAGTGGCCCGACGCCGCAGTCGATTGCAAGCCGGGCCGGTTTGCCACCAATCGGCGCACCCGTTATCCTTGAGCGAAGATAACGATAAGGTGGTCCTGTGCTCCGCACGCTCTTTGCATGCCTTTTTGCGCTTGTCGTTCACGCCGCGTCGGCCGCCGACCGCGAAGTCACAGTATTCGCCGCCGCCTCTTTGACCGGAGCCCTTCAAGAAGTGGGCGACAACTTCACGGCTGCGGGCGGCGCGAAAGTGAAATTCTCCTTCGCCGCCTCCTCGTTGATCGCACGCCAGATCGAGGCGGGTGCCGACGCCGATGTTTTCGCCTCCGCCGACAGCGAGTGGATGAACTATCTGGCCGACAGAAACCTCATCCAACCGGCCTCACGCAAAGACATCCTCTCGAACCGCTTGGTGCTGATCTCGGCCAAAGACAATCCGATCGCCCTGAAGATCGCGCCGAACTTCCCCCTTCTCCAAGCGCTCGGTGACGGCAGGCTCGCCGTTGCCGATCCCGACAGCGTTCCGGCCGGCCGCTATGCGCGCAGCGCCCTCACCTCGCTCGGTGTTTGGGGCAACGTGGCAGAGCGTCTGGTGCGCGCCGAAAACGTGCGCGTGGCGCTGACTTACGTTGCACGCGGCGAAGCACCGCTCGGCATCGTCTACGAAACCGACGCGAAAGCCGAACCGAAGGTGAGAGTCGTCGACGTCTTTCCGGCCGATAGCCACCTGCCGATCGTCTATCCGTTCGCGCTGACGAAAACCGGCACGAGCGTGCAAGCCAAGGCGTTTCTCGATTACACGAAGAGCGCGAAGGCAGCCGACGTTTTTCGCAAGTATGCATTCAGCGTATTACACTAACCGCCCATGGACTCAGCCAACGCTTTACTGCTGACACCTGCCGAACAACAGGCGCTCTGGCTGAGCCTGACCGTCGCGCTGCGCTCGGTCGCGTTCAGTTTGCCCTTCGCCGTCGCGGTCGCGTGGTTTCTGTCGCGCGCACGCTTTCCCGGGAAGACGTTGATCGATGGCCTCGTGCACCTGCCACTCGTGCTTCCGCCAGTCGTGGTCGGCTACCTCCTCCTTATCGGGTTCGGTACGCGCGGACCCATAGGCCACTGGTTGCTCGACACGTTCGGCATTCGCCTCGCCTTCACCAGCGAAGGCGCCTCCCTTGCAACCGCCGTGATGGCATTTCCGCTCATGGTGCGCGCAATGCGCCTCGCACTCGACGCAGTGGACCGCGGGCTAGAAGACGCGGCGCGTACGTTGGGCGCCGGCGCATTCGACCGCTTCCGCACGATCACCTTGCCGCTGATGCTGCCGGGTATCCTGGCAGGCGGCGTCGTGGCGTTTGCGGCAAGCCTCGGTGAGTTCGGCGCCGTCATCACGTTCGCCTCCAACATCCCCGGCGAAACGCAGACGCTGCCGCTTGCCATCTATCAAGCGATCCAAACCCCCGACGGCGATGCGATGGCGGCCCGCCTAGCTCTGCTCTCGATCATCCTGGCATTCAGCGGCTTGATATTGTCCGAGTACTTCGCACGCCGCATCAAGGCGATGACGGGGGCCACGTGATCGACGTCGCGATCACCAAACGTCAAGGTAACTTCGCACTCGACGTCGCGTTCGAAGCAGGCGGCGGCGTCACCGCGCTCTTCGGCCGCTCGGGCGCCGGCAAAAGCACGATCGTGAAGGCTATCGCTGGCTTGGTGAAACCGGACCGCGGACGCATCCGCGTCGGCGACACGCTCCTTTTCGATGCCGCAGCCCGTATTGATAGCCCGG